>JAFUWN010000073.1 GCA_017483465.1 Oscillospiraceae bacterium | reverse complement strand
GGGGTGGATAATCGGATTCGAACCGATGGTCTTCAGTGCCACAAACTGACGCGTTAACCAGCTACGCTATACCCACCATAGACGCGCCTTGCTGGACTCGAACCAGCGGCTTACTGCTTAGAAGGCAGTTACTCTATCCAGCTGAGTTAAAGGCGCATAGTCATTTGTTCTGAGAACTGGAGCGGATGACGGGAATCGAACCCGCATACTCAGCTTGGGAAGCTGATGCTCTGCCACTAAACTACATCCGCAATTCTAATGGAGCGGGTGATGGGAATCGAACCCACGTAACCAGCTTGGAAGGCTGGAATTCTACCATTGAACTACACCCGCATGCGGTTTGTGTTTGTTCCTCACAACAATAACTATTATAGCACAAATACTCTGATTTGTCAAGGGCTTTTTGAAAATTTTTCAAAAAATTTTTTCTGTCAGTTTTCTTGTTTCCTCAAAGGCATCGAAACGGCATTCCTCTATGATGGAATCGGTCAGGATATGGCGATTTTTCATGATTTTAACAGCATCATGACGGCAATAGGCACACTGAGAATTTTCATAAATCCAGAAAAGAGCCTCATCCGGAAAGGCTGAATTTTTTTCGGCCTGATTCAGAATTTCAATCGTGATATGATGCCAGCCGAGAAAATCTCCCCTGTCTATGATTACTTGATTTAAACTCTCTAATAAAATATTTTTATCTTCCGGCTGATAGTATGAAATCAGCATTGCAAGAGCATCTTCATCATAATGATTTTTTAAAATTTCGAGAGCAGAAATTCTTTCTGTTTCAGGATTCGGCTGGATTTCTTGATTTCTGGGTTTAAATCTGCGTTTTCCTGGTTTGTATTTCTTTTCCGGAATGTACATCACACGCTGAAAACGGCGGAGTTCTCCGGAAGTTCCGGCAGATTTCCGGATTTGTCTGTAAAGCGGTCTGACCGGATATTTTTCCTTTGTCCAGAACCAGAAACTTTCAAACCGGAAATGCAAATCTTCATCCGGAACATGTCTTTTTTTAATAAAATACGCTCCGATGTCCTGAAAGATCTGCAAAGCCTGATCAAAATCAGAATTCAGAAGCAGACAGGTGCAGAGAATCTCGAAATTCTGGAGCAGTTCATGCACATACAGGCTGTGCCGGCGAGTCATAATAATTTCATACATCTGATTATATTTATCTTTCAGAGCCTGTTCAGCTGATTTTTCATGATAATCATAAGCGAATAATCCCAGTAAATCCGTCAGATGGTGCATCAAATGCCAGTCTGTATTGACTTCTTCCGATAAAAATTTCTGAATTGCAGGATTCAAAAAATAGCTATAATCCTCATATTGCAGAATCAAATTATAGATAAATAAACTTCTGGTATCTTCGCACTGCAAGTCGAAAGCAATATCATGCAGACAGCCGTACAGAATCAAATCCCGATATTCTTCCTGATGATGTTCTAATAAGCTGAAACATCTGCCATGTCCGGCGAGCATATAATTTTTAAATTTTTCTTTATTTGTCATAAATTCTCCTGATAAAACATATCCCCCTTTGCAGGGGGATAGATAAAATTAATACACTGTTACCATTTTATGGCTGACGTAGCCGCTTCCGCCGGAATAATTGATATAATACCAATAGCCGTCAAAGCTGTTGACTGTGAATGTTGCTCCCTGTGTCAGAGTGCCGATGACATTGGAATCATCTGCTTTTGACGGAGAACTTCTGACATTGCAGGAACCTACACTGACATAGCCCTGTGTAGCGGAATAATTTTTCTTATCCGATGCCGGAGGTGTTCCGATTGTGATATATTTTGTCTGGACATAGCCTTTCAGTTCATAGCCGCTGCCGCTGTCCGTGCCGATATAATAAAATCCGTCATATGTTCCGTATACTGTCACCGGGTCGCCCTGGTAGAGCATATCCGCCTCACGTTTAGGGCCGCTTGTCGAAGCGGTTTTATAGATATAGCAGGAAGTTGTGGAGCAATAGGCATTTCTTTTGGAATCATAGGCAACATATCCGGCATTCTGATAGGAAGTCGGCAGAGCGATGCCGTCAGTATCATATTTCAGTACAATGCTGATAGTATTATTGATTTCATTATTGACAACAGGAGCTTCAGCCGCCACAACGGGGGCTTCTGTCGCAGCCGGTGCGGGTTCTGCCGGAGAACCGGCAGAACCGGAGGCTGTTGTTTCCGGTTTGGAAAGACTGACACCGTCTTTGGAGATATATCCTGTCAGATCGCCATATTTGACATAGCACCACTGATCACCCATTTCATAGATTTCAATATCTTCTCCGGTATACATCCGGGCAACAGAACCGGAATTTTCATCCGCAGAGGAATGCAGAATAATATACTCCTGATTTCCGGCACTGACAAAGCCTGAAAACATCGGACTGGAGTTTTCAGCTGTCTTGAGTGCAGTATCGTTCTGTGCCGAGGTGCTGACCGGCAGAGGTGTGACCGGCAGTTTTTCAACTGTTGTATCCTGTGCCGTTTCCCGGAGCTGACCGCATCCGGTCATGCAGACAGCAAGAACACTGCACACAACAAACAGATTCTTTTTTTTCATACAGAACAACTCCTCTCTGTTTCACGATATAAAATTTTAATTAAAATTAATTTTTACAGCATGATCCTGTTCTGTGACAAGGACATTTTTAATCACAGTTCCGTTATCAATCATTTCGGCAGCAATGGCATCTTCCACATGATCACGGAGCACACGGCGGATTTCTCTTGCACCGTAGCGTTTGCCGAATGCTTCAGCGGCAATACATTCCAGAGCGGCTCTCTTGTATGTGAGAGTAATCCCCTTTTCTTCGAGAGGTGCTTTCATTTCGTCCAGCATGAGACCGGCAATGGAAGCATAATCCTGTTCTGTCAGCGGACGGAAGACAATAATTTCATCAATACGGCTGATAAATTCCGGACGGAGGAAATCTCTCAGAGCTTTGAGGGCTTTTTCTTTGGAAATATCCTCAACCGTCTTGTTAAAGCCGACTCCTGTCGATTTATCAGTAGAACCTGCATTGGAAGTCATGCAGATGACAGTATGAGCGAAGCTGACGGTTCTGCCCTGAGCATCTTCAATCTGACCTTCATCGAGAATCTGCATCAGGATATTCATGACATCAGGATGAGCCTTTTCGATTTCATCGAATAAAATCACAGAATAGGGTTTTCTTCTGACTTTTTCAGTGAGCTGACCGGCTTCATCATAGCCGACATAGCCAGGAGGTGAACCGATCAGACGGGCAACAGAATGCTTTTCCATAAATTCTGTCATATCCAATCTGATTAACGGATCAGCCGCATCAAACAGTTCCGAAGCCAGTACTTTGACAAGCTCTGTTTTTCCGACACCGGTAGGCCCTACGAAGATAAACGAAGCAGGTCTGATTCTTTCGCTGAACTGAATCCGGCTTCTCTTGATCGCTTTTGCAAGAGCATCCACGGCTTCGTCCTGTCCGATGACTTTGGCACGGAGACGATCTGCAAGCCCTTTCATGCGGGCCATTTCGGTTTCGGCGATTTTATTTGCCGGGATTCCTGTCCAGAGTTCAATAACAGCAGCCAGATCTGATTCTTCTACGAAGATCTGCTTTGCTTTTTCTTCGAGTTCCTGTTTTTTCATTTCAAGGCGGCTGCAAGCGGACTTGGTTTCAGCGATTTTTTCAAAATTCGGATAATCGCTTTCAGACAGTTCGGCAAGTTTCCGGTTAGTTTCATCCAGTTCGGCGGTAATTTCATCCAGTTTTGTGAGTTCCTTGGCACGGATGCTTCTGTAGGCACAGCTTTCGTCAAGCAGATCGATTGCTTTATCGGGCAGGAATCTGTTAGTAATATATCTTTCCGAGAGCACAGCACAGAGTTTCAGCATTCTGTCTTCGATATGCACTCTGTGATAATTTTCATAATATTCCCGGATGCCGATCAGCACATCAGCAGTTTCCTCCACTGTAGGCTCTGTAATAGTCACCGGCTGGAAACGGCGTTCCAGGGCACTGTCTTTCTCGATATATTTTCTGTATTCCTTGAAAGTTGTTGCACCGATGACCTGAATTTCTCCTCTGGAGAGAGCGGGTTTCAGGATATTGGCGGCATTCATGGAGCCTTCGGAATCGCCTGCACCGACAAGATTATGAACTTCGTCAATAAACAGAATCACATTTCCTGCTTTTACGACATCAGCAATCAGGCCTTTGACACGGCTTTCAAACTGACCTCTGAACTGTGTACCGGCAACGAGGGCGGTTAAATCCAGAAGATAGATCTTCTTATCCAGCAAATGAAACGGAGCTTCTTTGGCAGCGATTCTCTGGGCGAGGCCTTCTGCAATTGCGGTCTTGCCGACACCGGGTTCACCGATCAGGCAGGGATTATTTTTGGTTCTTCTGGAGAGAATCTGCATTGCACGGGAAATTTCCCTGTCTCTGCCGATAATTCTGTCCAGTTCGTTATTTTCAGCACGCTTGCTCAGATTGGTGCAATAATTATTCAGGAATTTATATTCTTTCTCTTTTTCTTCGGGTCTGTTTCTTTTCGGATTTCTTTCAGGTCGGCGTGTTTCACGGAAATCCCCGTTTGAGGAAGAAGCGGATTTTCCGCCGGGCTGCATACCGGACATTCCGCCGAACAGACTGCGGAGGAAATTCGGCATTGCATCGATTGTTCCGTTGGCAGGTTCATTGTTTTCTTCATTGGAATTGGGGTTCATATTATTCAGTTCTTCATCCAGCATATCCGGGATATCCTCCTGCATCATTTCCATCATGCGGTCAGAGAATTCTTCCAGATCATCTTCATTGATATAATGACTTTTCAGGTAATCAGAAACCTGCGGAATATTCAGATCTCTGGCACATACCAGGCAATAGCCTTCATTCTTGCTTTCCTCACCACGGAGGGCAGAAATAAACACAACGGCCGGTCTTTTTTTGCACTTGCTGCATAAAACCATACTTTCTCTTCCTTTCCTGCGTGAAAAAAATATTTCTTCGCCTTTTGTATTTTTAGTATAACACATAATTCCGGACTTGTCAACTTTTTTTATTTTCTTTCTGTTCAGGTGCCGTCTGCACTGACACGTTCAATTCTGTCATAGCCGAGCAGATAGAAATATTTTCCGCTGCGGAGAATCTTTTCATAAGCGTCCTGAATGCCGAGTACAGAAATTTCTGTTCCGGAGAACGAATAGCTCCGGATTCTTCCGGTATCGAGCAGATAGACAGTATTCTCCTGAATTTCTACTGTTTTGCAGATATTGTCAAATATGACTGAAACCGGTGCAGCAGAAGGATCGGAAAACAGCAGCATGACAGACTGCCGGCGTTCTTCGTTTTTGAGCAGAACCGCACCTTTTTCTTCTGAAAAATCAAAATCCAGCAGAGTTCCGGAATATTCACAGGCACTGAGCAATGCACCGGTATTATCATAATATGCGGCCTGTGTATCGCCAATGACAAACGCACCGCCGTTTTTCAGGGCATAGACATGCATACAAAGCGTAGAAAGCGGCTGTGTTGTCCACTGAATATCACTGTTATCGAACCGGACGGACTGTACGACCGTAACCAGTTCTCCGTTTTCTGCTCCTATGGTAGAAAGCAGGCAGCCGTTATCTGTAAAGCTGATGTCTGTCAGCCGCTCCACGCAGTCACGGGTATAGATTCCTTTTCCGCTGCTGTCAAAGACCATAAGCCGGCAGGCATAAGTTTCTGATTCTGTCACAACAGCGGCTCTGCCGTCATCGCTGAGAACAGCGAATAAAATAGGCTGTTCGGTCTGATTTTCATAGAGCATTTTTTTCTGTGTATCCACACGGAAATGTGTACCGTTGAGTGAATATGTCAGTGCTTTGGTCTGATTTGTCTGCATAATGGCATTGCTGTAGGCATGTTGACGGCTGTCGAGCAGTGTGCCGTCCATATCGTAAATATATAAATATTTATCGCATAATATAAAAAGATGATGATTTACAAATTCGGCATGGTACTCCACACCGCCGGAGACAGTGAGCAGAAAACCGCCGTCAGTTTCGGCATTTAAATTAGAATGCGGATTGCCGATTTTTTCCAGGCCGGAGAAAATCTGTTCTCTTTTGGAATAAATCAGCAGAGCTGCCAGCACAGCTGCTGCAATCAGCAGACCGGCAATGAGTTGTTTTCGTTTTTTTCTTCGCTGACGAGCCTGAATCACATCACTGAGATTTGCCATATCTCTGCCCCCTTTTTCGATAGAATATGATTAATAAAAAACCTGATTCAGATACAGACCGCAGGCAGGAGCTGTCCGCCCTGCCCGGAGTCTGTCACGGGCATTCAGAATTTCATCCAGCTGACTGACCGGAATCCGGTGTTCGTTAATATCTAAAAGCGTACCGATGATAATTCTGACCATGTTATATAAAAAGCCGTCGCCATGGATATAAAATTTAATTTTATCGCCGTCTGTCTCGAGTGTAAAATCATAAATTGTCCGGACAGTACTCATATCAGGATTACACCCGGAAGCACAGAATGTCTTGAAATCTTTTGTGCCTGTAAAATACGGCAATGCTTCTCTGACGAGTTCCGGATGAAACGGTCTCCGGTAATGACAGGCCAGATCTGTTGTAAACGGGTCTTTTGATTCGCTGTTATGAATCAGATAGAGATATTCTTTTCCTTTACAGCTGAATCTTGCATGAAAATCCGGGTCAGCATCTTCACAGGATAAAATAGAAATATCTTTCGGGAGTTCGCCGTTTACGCCTCTGACGAAGCCCTGATTTCTGATCTGACTGTGTGTTCTGACAGAAAAGCAGAACTGTTTTGCATGAACGCCGGTATCTGTACGGGAACAGCCATGAATGATAACAGATTCATTCAGGACTTTGGAAACGGCTTTCTGTACGACTTCCTGTACGGTAATGCCGTTATTCTGCATCTGAAAGCCATGATAGGCCGTCCCCCGGTAGGCCATCATGACTTTTAAATTTCTCTCCTCACTCATGATTTTCCTCATCCTGTGAACTGTCACTCATAAACTTTTCAGGAGTATATTCCACATCTTCGAGTGTATCAGGATTTTCCGGAGCAGGGGCTTTTTTACTCTCATAATAAGAATCAATAAAATCGAAAATATCCTGATCCTGTTCCTGAATTCTCTGACTTTCAGTCATAGCCTGTGCGGGAGTTTCAGGATTTTCTTCTGCTTCCGGTACAGTTTCGGGAGTATCCGGATTTTCTGTTGTGATAAAAGCATCTGTCACAGCGGCGGTTTCAGAAGTTTCTGTCTGCGGTGTATCTTCTTCGGGAGTTTCCGTTTCTTCGTTCTGCGGATGTTTTTTCTCATAGAAATATAACAGCACAAGAATCGTAATACAGCAGATGCCGATCATAATTCCCGGAACAAAGCCTCTCGGACTGTATTTCAGAGCAATTTCATGACTGCCGGCTGTGACTCTGACACCGGACATGGCTCCGAACATGGTGAGCAGATCGGCTTTCTGACCGTCTACCCAGACACTCCAGCCCTTTTCATAGGGAATGGAAAGATATAAGATACCGTCTTTTTCAGAATTGACTGTGCCATTGATTTTCGTATCAGAAAATTCAGTCAGGGTCAAACCGCCGTTCTGAATGGCTTCATAGCCTTTTTTCCAGACATCTTCATTCATCTGATAGAAATAGATATTTACATCTCCGGATTTTGCCTCATCTTTCATGGTGCACTTGAGGTTAATCAGTGTTCCGGCCGGATATGACCCGAGGGGGGTAATATACGGCTGACGGCCGATGCTGTATTTATGAATCAGATCGCCGTTATCCACACGGACTTCCATGTTATCGCCGTTCTTGACTTTGGCATAGGCATACGCCATACCGTCCTGAACAGTGGTATAATTATATTTCAGATAATATTCGCTTGCATCATCCTGTTTTGTATAATTATAAAATCCGTAAGCTTTCCGGGTGACATCAAAGCCATGATGACCGACATGAGTAATATCAATCTGTGTATATAAATCTTCATTCACACCGGTGAGTTTTTTAAACAGTTCATTCTGTGTCTGGAACGGGTCATCCTGGTCAGGGAGTTCATAATCTGCCATGGTTTCCGGCATCATGAAACCAAGGCCAAGAATATAATCATTCTCAAACATAGCACATTTATCTGTATTGGCGACTTTATGCATAGAGAACGTATCGGAACTGTAGCCGTCTTTAGCGAGAACATAACGCACATCCAGCATCATATGTGTGAGAGGAGCAGTATTGGCATAGAAATACCGGTTGCTTCCCTCCGAAGCAGGCAGAGCCATTTTCCGGCAGAAGATAGAAATATCTTCATTGGCCATAGAGGAAAACTGCGAAATGCCGTTATAATAATACAAAGACGGGTCGTTGAGTGTATACCACATAGTAATTTCACTTCTGTGGAATAAATCGCTGTCATCCTGCTGAGCAATCAGAGTCTGCATATCGGCATTGTCTGCCGGATAGGAGCCATAGCCTGAACTGCCGACAGTATCTGCACCACGGATGGCCTGTCCGCTCATCTCGAACGCAATCACACAGGCAAGCAGAGTTTGAATGATCTGCTTCGGAGCGAATTTCCGGCAGAAAATCACAATCAGATAGACAGCTCCCAGATAAATACAGGATGTCACGAATTTATGGCCGTCATCCTCCTGTACGCCGGAAGTATAGCTGATTCCGCAGAAAATACCGCCGGTGACGAGCATCGCTCCCCATTGCCACAGACTGAGTTTTTCTTCCAGTAATACCTGATATGCCCGATATGCCATAATCAGCATTGTGAACGAAAACAGGAATGAAAAACGATACGGAATCATGTTTGTAAAATGGAAACCGTGCCAGATAAAGTTTAAATAATTAATATTACAGCTTAAAATTAAAAATACCAATAAAAGCACGGCAGTAATTTTCTCACGGATTCTGATTTTCTTAGCAATCAGGAACGCTCCCAGCAGCAGCACCGGCAGCAGACCGCAGTACAGATTCGGCAGGCCTGTTTTGGTTGTCGGTTCTGTGTAAGCCATCATGTTGGCAATAAGATCCCGCCATTTTTCATAGAATTTAATACTTGTCGGGAATTTGTTATTGGCACTGTAAGTCAGCTGCAAGGCAAAGAACGTCGGAAGCAGAATCCATGCCGAAATCCCGGCTCCCAGCAGGGAACAGCCTGTGATCATACCGAAACGCTTTATGAATTTCTTGAAATTCAGATTTTCATACAGACACAGGCAGAAAAATGCCAGTACTGTATAAATACAAATAAAATAGGCAATATAATAATTCGTATACAATGCCAGTGCCAGAGAGAGCACATAAAGTCTGTATTTCCCTTCCCGCACCAGCATTGCCAATCCGGTCATGACCAGCGGCAGAAGTGCGACAGTATCAATCCAGATAATATTCCAGTAATATCCCATCATATAACTGCAAAGTGCATACATCACACCGAACATTGTGACAGAAATATCATTTTTTCCGAACAGATATTTCACACACTTCGCCATGAAAAATCCTGCAAAGGAAAATTTCAGCAGGAGAATCACTGTCAGGCCGTCACGAAGATTTTCCTGCTTCATGAACACTGACAGGAAATTCAGCGGACTTGCCGCATAATATGCCATCAGTGACAGGAAATTGGTTCCGATCCCTGTCCGGAATGAATATAACAGCGATTCGCCGTTTTTTAATTTTTCAAATAATAACTGAAAAAATGGATAATACTGATGCCATGCATCGGTTACTAAAATCTGTCTGTCACCGAACGGGTGAATTTCAATTTTCTTGAATGCATAACCCATCAGCAGAAACGGGATGACAAAAGCGAGTATTTCCCAGAAATACATAGCTTCGAGCCGTTCTTTCCAGCTCTTTGTTACAGGGGTTGAATTTTTCTGCATAATCGAATTCCTTCCTCTTATGATAAAATAATATTCAGTGTGACTGTCAGTGCCAAGAACAGCAGACAGATCACAAGTCCGATATAATCTCTTCCGGCGGCTTTCAGCTGACGGAGACGGGTTCTTCCCTCTCCGCCCCGGTAACAGCGGCACTCCATCGCTGTGGCCAGTTCTTCAGCTCTCCGGAACGCAGAGACAAACAGCGGAATCAGAATCGGAATCATAGCTTTGACCCGCTCCATCATCTTACCGCTGTCAAGAGTTGCTCCTCTGGCTTTCTGAGCAGACATAATTTTATCTGTTTCTTCAAGCAGAGTCGGAATAAATCTCAGAGCAATCGACATCATCATCGCCATTTCATGCACCGGAAAATTAATTTTCTTGAGCGGCGACATCAGAGATTCAATCGCATCGGTAAGCAGAATCGGAGAAGTCGTGTAAGTCAGAAGCGATGACCCGACGATTAATAATATAATCCTGCATATCATAAAAATACTGGTATTCACACCGCCTTGTGTGATTTTCAGAAATCTCCATTCCCACAGCACCTCTCCGCTGTCGATAAATACCAGATTCAGCACGGCTGTGAATACTAATACCGGCAGCAGAGGCTTCATGCTCTTCCAGCTCATTTTGAGCGGTACTCTGGAGAGCAACTGTGCCATGATCACAAATACAGCACCGATGAGCAGTGTCCAGTAATGAGTCCCGGAAAACAGCATGACAATAAAAATCAGCGTATAGATAATTTTAAATCTGGGGTCACATCTGTGAAGAACACTGTCAATGGGAAAATACTGTCCGAGTGTAATATCTTTCAGCATTGCACTGCCCCCTTTCCCAACAGTGCAAGCACGGCATTCTTTGCCGCTTCGACTGTATATAAATCTTCCGGCAGGTCATAGCCTTTTTTCCGGAGTGACTGCATGACAGAGGCAATTTGAGGCACTCTCAGGCCGAGCTGTTTCAATTCTTCTGCTCTGCGGAACACCTGATAAGTATCTTCATAGCAGAATAATTTTGCCTTGCTCATGACGAGCAGTTTTTCTGTAAATTCTGCCACATCCTCCATACTGTGCGAGACAAGCAGAACCGTACTTTGTGTTTTTTTCTGATAGTTCCTGATCTGACTGAGCATCAGATTTCTGCCTTTGGGATCCAGTCCGGCACAAGGCTCATCAAGAATGAGCACTTTCGGCCGCATGGCCATGACTCCGGCGATAGCAGCCCGGCGTTTCTGACCGCCGGACAGAGCAAACGGCGAACGCTCCAGCAATTCCCTGTCCATGCCGAGCATATCGGCAGTTTCCAGGATTCTGGTCTGGATTTCGGCTTCACTCAGGCCCATATTCTTCGGGCCGAATGCAATATCTTTTGCAACGGTTTCTTCAAACAGCTGATATTCCGGGTATTGAAACACCAGTCCGACTTTGAAACGCACGTCCCTGAGTTTTGCCTTATCTGCCCAGATGTCTTCCCCCTCAAGAAGCATCTTTCCGGAAGTGGGTTTCAACAAGCCGTTGAAATGCTGCATCAGCGTGGATTTGCCTGAGCCGGTATGTCCGATCACGCCGATCATCTTATTTTCTTCGATACATAAATCCACATGGTCAACTGCTGTTTTTTCAAACGGAGTGCCTGCACTGTAAGTATAGGTCAGACCTTCGGTTTTCAGAATTGCCATTTCATTCCTTACCTTTCATGATTAATAATTATAATAAAGCTTCCAGAGCCTGCATACATTCTTCTTCTGTGATGATCTCCGGCGAAACCGGATAGCCGACTTTCCGGAGTTCATAAGCAAGTTCTGTAACCTGCGGCACATCCAGGCCGAGAGCCTTCATCTGCTCGACCTGAGAGAATACTTTTTTGGGCGTATCATCAAGAATGATCTTTCCGTCATCAATGACGACAATTCTGTCAGCGAGAGCGGCTTCTTCCATATAATGAGTGATTAATACAATCGTGATACCCTTTTCCTGATTTAATTTCTGAATTGTCTGCATGACTTCCTGACGACCCTGCGGATCGAGCATTGCAGTCGGTTCATCCAGAATAATACAATCCGGCTGCATGGCGATGACTCCGGCGATGGCGATTCTCTGCTTCTGACCGCCGGAAAGCTGTGTCGGAGCATGATTTTTATATTCATACATATTGACAGCTTTGAGAGCATCATCCACTCTCTGACGGATTTCGGCAGGCGGAACGCCCAGATTTTCCGGAGCAAAAGCAACATCTTCCTCAACTACAGTTGCAACAATCTGGTTATCCGGATTCTGAAAGACCATACCGGCTTTCTGCCGAATCTCAAACAGCAGATTTTCATCAGAAGTATCCAGATTTTCCACATACATCTTACCGGATTCCGGCAAAAGAATGGCATTGATATGCTTGGCAAATGTTGATTTTCCGCTGCCGTTATGACCCAGAATCGCCGTGAAACTGCCTTTTTCTATTTCAAGAGAAATATCTTTGAGAATCGGCGGATTTTCGGCAGGTTTCTGATTTTCCTCCGTATCGGCCGGATAGCGGAAGACAATATGTTCTGCCTTAATGATTTTTTCCATAGAACAGCTCCTTTGCATCCTCACTGCACCAGACTGCCGTTGCACCGCAGGGCAGACACATGCCGCTTTGTTCGACCGGAAGGCCGATTTCATCAAAATACACATGACCGCCGTATTTCCTGATCATGAAGCTGTTCAGAATATAGCCCATCACGGACGGAGAAAGCCCTGTTGTATAGCTGTTGATCAGGAAAAACAGCGGCTTTTCGCTCAGGACGTTCACACAGTTCTGAACCAGATCATAGATAGAATTTTCCAGCTTCCAGACTTCTCCGTTCGGGCCTCTGCCGTAGCTGGGCGGATCCATGATGACAGCATCATAATGCCTGTCCCGGCGGATTTCCCGGAGCGTAAACTTTTCGCAGTCATCTACAATCCATCTGATCGGCTTGTCCTGCAAGCCGGATAAATTCGCATTTTCTCTTGCCCACTGTACCATGCCTTTGGAGGCATCCACATGACATACAGCAGCTCCGGCATTGGCACAGGCGAGTGTTGCCCCGCCGGTATAGGCGAACAGATTCAGGACACTCACAGGATGACCGGCATTCCGGATTAACTGGCTCATAAAATCCCAGTTCACGGCCTGTTCGGGAAATAATCCCGTATGTTTGAAGCCTGTCGGCCGGATTCTGAACTGCAAATCTCCGTAAGGCAGTTCCCACTGTTCCGGCAGATTGGCATGAAATTCCCATTTTCCGCCGCCGGAAGCACTTCTGTGATAATGGGCATCGGCTCTTGACCAGAGTTTCTGCTCTTTCCTGGTTTTCCAGATGACCTGCGGATCAGGCCGGATGAGTGTGACACCGTTCCAGATTTCCAGTTTTTCGCCGTCGGAAGTATCAAGAATCCGGTAAGATTTCCAATTTTCTGCTGCTCTCAAATGTTTTCTCTCCTTTAAGTTTAAGAAATTTTGCTTATATCTTGTCATTTAACAACAACTGTCCGTCATCGGGAACAGGTGTTCCCTGTATCGGATAGCCTAAATGCTGATAGGCGAGCTGTGTTGCACAGCGGCCTCTGGGGGTTCTGGATAAGAATCCTAACTGCATCAGGAACGGTTCACAGACATCTTCCAGAGTCACGGCTTCTTCTCCGAGGGCAGAAGCGAGTGTTTCCAGACCGACAGGGCCTCCGCCGTAGCCTTTGATAATCATATCCAGCATTCGTCTGTCATTGCTGTCAAGGCCGAGCTGATCAATTTCCAGACGGGTCAGAGCCTGATTGGCGATCTGCTGTGTAATTTCTCCGCTTCCGAGTACATCGGCAAAATCACGGACACGCTTTAACAGCCGGTTGGCAATACGTGGAGTTCCCCGGGAACGTCTGGCGAGTTCCATAGCACCGTCTGTCGTGCAGGGAATTTCCAGAATCTGAGCACTCCGGCGGATAATATCCGTCAGCTGTTCGGGGGTATAGAGTTCGAGCCGCTGTACAATACCGAATCTGTCACGCAGAGGAGCAGAAAGCTGTCCTGCTCTGGTAGTCGCACCGACAAGCGTAAATTCCGGCAGATCGACTCTCAGCGATCTTGCAGAAGGCCCTTTGCCGACGATAATATCAATCGCATGATCTTCCAGAGCCGGATAGAGAATTTCTTCTACCGATCTGTTAAGTCTGTGAATTTCGTCAATAAACAGAACATCTCCGGGAGAAAGATTGGTCAGGATAGCGGCAAGATCGCCCGGCCGTTCGATGGCAGGGCCTGTGGTAATACGCAGATTCACACCCATTTCACGGGCAATGATTGCCGAAAGTGTTGTTTTTCCGAGTCCGGGGGGGCCGTATAACAGCACATGATCCAGAGCACTTTCACGGCGTTTGGCGGCTTCGATATAGATCGCCATATTTTCTTTTACTTTATCCTGTCCGATATATTCAGACAGAGACAGCGGCCGGAGTCCCCGTTCCAGACCGGTATCTTCTTCGGTTTCTTCAGCGGAAACCAATCTGTTATCAAAACTGAAATCCCCTGTTTCGATCATAAAAAAATCCCTCCTGATAGTAATATATAATTATCGCTGAAAATAGCGTCTGGTATTTCTGACATAAAACGGTGTCATATTGATGACTGCTTTTTTGGCGAGCGGCTGTTCATAACTGAGAAAATACAGATGATGATTCTCGTTATCACTGCTTCTGGCAAGATATCTGGCAAGATCCACAAATAATTTTCTGGTATTTCCGAGCATATCGACAACAATCAGCAGCTGCGGCTTTTCATTGCCTTTCTGCATTTCCACAATGAAAGCCCTGTCCACATTCGGATGTGTACTAAAGAATTTAGATGCCGGTTTTGTGATATGTTCCAAAGACCGTTCCGGCTTGCTGTAGCTGAGTGTTTCAAATTCATTATAGGAAATCGCCTTGATATGCAGATTTTTAGCAATATTCAGAACTGATCTGATTTCCGGCGAACTGAATTCTTTTCCATAAGAATTGGGATTCAGCACGGCAGACATATTCTGAATCAGTCCGAAGAATCTCAGACAGTTGATCTGACAGCATTCTGTATATCTCCGGACAAATTTCTGTAATTCTTTATGACTGGTAAAAAACGGAATGAACACTTCTCCGTCAGAGTTCCGGACTGTCACAAGATCCAGATGCACACCCTGCTGATTTTTCTCTAATTTTACCGGATTCCGGCAGATCACAAAAATATCGCTTCTGATCAGTGCCTGTAAAAATATAGTTCTCCGGGAAGGGTCATTGATTGCATTTTTCAGCAATTCATCCAGATTCATAATTGCACCCCCTGTTTATTTTGATTTTCTGCCCATTTCACGAAGTGTCAGGCGGATTAATTCTTCTGCCGGAAGTGAGTCTTCCAGTCCGGCGAGAACGGGCATAATTTCTTCCTGACGATAGCCGAGCACGGCAAGAGCGGCAAGGGCTTCGGAAAAATTATCCGCACCGGCCGAGACGCTCTGCACGGAAGATTCCTGCAAAACCGGATTGGATTTCAGTAATTTATCTTTCAGATCAAGAATAATGCGTTCGGCAGATTTTTTGCCGATGCCTTTTACTTTGGTCAGAGCGGTACTGTCTCCGGAGGCGACCAATAAAGCAAATTTATTGGAGGTCAGGTCTGATAAGATTGATAAGGCAGCTTTGGGGCCTACACCGGATACGGTAATCAGCATCTGAAAGCAATTCAACTCGTTCTTATCAGCAAAGCCGAATAATTCCACAGCATCTTCCCGTACACTCATATGTGTATAAACTCTGACATCATTTCCGATTTCGCCGAGCTGAGAAAGTGTTGTATTGGTAGTCCGGCAGGCATAGCCGACACCGCCGCATTCGATGACGGCTAAGTTTGGTTCTTTTTGAATTAAAATTCCATGTAAGCTGTAAATCATGATAATACTCCGGTTAATTCATCATATAAGTCTGTTTATTTTCTTCGATTGCAGTCAGGATTTTAACAAGCTCATCCAGAGCCGTTTTCTCTTCCAGATATAAGCCCATGATCTGACCGGAAGCAGTGATCGCATATTTTTCTTTTCCGCCGAAATTTCTGGTAACATTCAGCATCGTGAAACCGTCTGCACCGCCGAACTGAATTAATACTTTTCTGTCCTGTGATAAAATATACATAATAAAAAGCCTCTCTTTTTATAAATTAATTAAAAATTATTTTCTGCCCCGGCAGAAATGTCCGTGACAGATCGCGATTGCCAGAGCATCAGCCGCATCATCCGGTTTGGGAATCTGTTCTAATTTCAGAATATTTTTCGTCATGTTCATGACCTGTTTTTTCTCGGCTTTTCCGTAGCCGACAACAGCCATTTTCACCTGTAACGGTGTATACTCGAACACAGGTATTTTTTTCCTGGCAGCGGCTAAAATTAAGATTCCCCTTGCCTGAGCGACATCAATTGCTGTTTTCTGATTTGTTGTGAAATACAATTTTTCCACAGCCATGCAATCCGGCTCATATCTCCGGAAGACTTCATGAATATCCGTATCGATACTGCACAGCCGCTCTGTAAAGGGCGTATGTGCCTCGGTCAGAATCGCTCCGTAATCAATCGGAGCAAAATTCGCACCGGCATAATCTACAATGCCGAAACCTACAATTGCATAGCCGGGGTCAATCCCTAAAATTCTCAAGTGCCTCCCCCCTGTTCCGCATACTTCTTTATTATAACATAAAACTCTATGCTTTTTCAATACCTGAATACAAATTTTGTATTGATTTTTCCAAAAAAATTTTGTATAATAATATTAGACAGAAAATTACTGTCAGAAATATATCAGGAGGATGATTTATGAATTTAGAAGAACTCAGAAAAAATATCAATGAGATTGATAAAAGAATGCTGTCAGATTTTTCCGAACGTATGGAACTCTGCCGTCAGGTGGCTCTGTACAAGCAGGAAAACGGAATGCAGATCTTTCAGACAGACCGGGAAAAAGAAGTCATTCAGCGAATCCGTGACAATGCTCCGGAAGGGCTGGAGGGCTATGCTTCTGTATTATTTCAGAATATTATGGATATCAGCAAATATCTCCAGTACAGGGAACTGCACAAGAATGTACATCCTTACGAATACAAGAGCCTGAATCTGGAAGAATCCGCAAGTGTCGCCTGTCAGGGTACGGCCGGAGCCAATGCCGAAACTGCTGCCAAACAGATCTTCGGCAAGAACTGCAAGCCGAAATTTCTCGCCGGATTTGCCGATGTCTTTGAAGCCGTTCAGAACGGCGATGTACAGTTCGGGATTATTCCGGTAGAAAATTCCACAGCCGGCAGTGTTGTACAGGCTTATGATCTCATGGCAAAATATAATTTCTATGTCTGCAAGACAACGACAGTAGAAATTACAAACTGTTTTGCCGTCCGGAAAGGAACAAAATTATGGGATGTCAAAGAAGTATATTCTCATCCGCAGGCACTGACACAGTGTGCCAGATTCATCACAGTTCATGATATGCACCCCATGCCGTACAGCAATACTGCGACTGCTGCCCAGATGGTTGCGGAATCCGATCAGCCTTATGGAGCGATCTGCTCGGAAAACTGTGCCAAACTGCACGGACTGGAAATTCTGCAAAAATATATCTCTGATTATGTGCCGAATTATACAAGATTTATCTGTATCTCAAAAGAACTGCTTCTGCCCGACAATGCCGACAGAATTTCCATCATGCTGAAACTGCCGCATGAAGAAGGTTCTCTGTATCATTTATTAAGCAAATTCGTGATCGGTGATATGAATTTGTTAAAACTCGAAAGCAGACCCATCCGGAACGGCAGTTTTGATGTCATGTTCTATCTGGATTTCAGCGGAAATATTCATGATACTGCTGTCTGCGGACTCTTACAGGAGCTGTCGGAAAATCTCGAATATTTCAAATTCTTAGGGAATTTCAATGAAATCTGAACCCCTGCCGGAATTTGTAATCTGCCTGTAAAAATTTGATTTTATTCTGTTATTGTAATTTTCTTACAAATATTATATAATAAAATCAGATATACTGATCATGAGAGAGTGTGAAAAAATCATGTATTACTGCTGTGCGATTACCAACAAAGGCATTCGGCCGCATAATGAAGATGCTCTGCTGATTCATAAAACCGTCCTGACGGACGGCGTGACAGAATGTGAGCTTTCCAAGCCGTTTCTGATTGCAGTCGCTGACGGAGTTTCCGGCGAACTCTCCGGAGAAATTGCTTCTTCGGCATGTCTGCATATGCTGAAAAATGTTTCTTTCTCCAGCCGGATTGATATGGAACGGAAATTATCTTCCATTCATGAAGCTCTTGCCCGGCTCGGAGCCAAACAGGAAGATACAAGAAATATGCAGACAACCCTCTGTGCTTTAGGTGTGGACGAACATGATATGCTGCACAGTATGAATGTCGGTGATTCCCGTTTATATCGCTATCGTGACAAGCAGCTGTCACAGTTATCCCGTGATCAGTCTTATGTGCAGGTGCTCTACGAAGAAGGCATTATCACAGAAGAAGAACGCCAGACCCATGTCAGCCGTAATATTATCTTCCCTGTACTGGGGAATCTGCGGGAACAGCCTGATTTTGACATCCGGGAACATCATGAAAAAATCGAATACGACGATATTTTATTATTATGCTCCGACGGTCTGTCAGATTATGTCACCAGACAGGAAATCGAAAAAATTCTCGCTATGCCGAAACCTCTGGTCAGGAGATTACAGCTTCTGATGGAACTCGCTTTACAGAACAAGGGTTCTGATAATATTACAATCATTGCTCTGGTCAGGATGTCGGAGAAATTTAAAAAATAAGCAATACAGCCTCTTTCTGATTTTAGAAAGAGGCTTTTGTATGATTCAGAAAAATATCAGATCATGTGCATCCGCAGGAGGTTCAGGAAGTGCAATCCAGCCTCGCTGGTCAATAGCATCCTGCCAGTTTTCAAGAGCGTTATCCAGATCAGGATAATACTCATCATAAGAACTGCGTACTGCATCCGGGCTGAGGTATAAATAGACAAAAATGCCCTGATTCCGGATTTCATCAATTACGATCTTATAAATCACTTCTCTGGAATTCGCCGGCTGAGGCATTTTCAGATAACCCAGCCGTCTTTTATGCGGAGTTTTTGGATTCATAGTTTAAAATCCTTTCTGTTTCAGATTTTTTAAAATCTCGACATAGCATTCACGGACATCGAACTGATCAATATTTTCACGGTTGAGATCAATCATATCGCCGTGAGAGATTCCTCTTTTTCCGGAGGGCTTCACAAGGCAGAATGCTTTATTTTCCAGCTTTGCGGATTCTGTCGTAACAAGACCGTCATTCTTAGCTGTGCCGTCAAAATGATGCATATATAAGTAACTCATCCACAGCGGAAACGGTGCGGAAAAGGCATTTTTCATTTCTGACATATAGCACTGACAGTAAACCGACTCCGGTACAGGACATTCCTGATTAAATACGATACTATGTTTTTCCGTCAGATCATAGACACCCTCCAGAAATGCCGGAGCCGTATCGCCCAGCATTGCAAAAATTCTGTTATATTTCCGATCAAGCCGGTTCTGCACAGAAGCCGGAATTTTCTCAAGAAGATCATCCACCCATGCACAGCCGTGATGCGGGGTATTGATTGTCGTCAGACTTGCGATATAAGGCGAGTCTCCTAATTTAGCAATCGCATACCGGGAGTCAAGACCGCCTTTGGAATGGGCAATGATATTAATTTTCTCTGCTCCGGTCTGTTCGAGGACAATATGAATCTGCCGATGCAGTTCCTGAGCACTTTTCTCGATACTCTGAGCAGACTGCTGTTTTCCGTAAAAGATTCTTGCACCGTTCCGGCGGAGTTCTGCCGGAATTCTGCCCCAGTAGCTGAATAACTGCCAGTCACGGAAGAAAATTCCATGAACCATCAGTACCGGATATTTTGTCTTGCAGATTTCATTTTCCTGCCGGGCGTGATCAAGTTCAGATTTAGTGAGTTCAAAATAGAATTCTTTTCTTGCGATTTTGCCGATATGATGAAATAAAATCAGATTGATCACAGGAGTCCACCAGAATAAGAGCAAAAAAAGATACCAGATCGGCTTAACCTGTTTCGAGCTGATCACCGTCCGGAACAATCCTCCCAGAAACAATCCGGCAAGCATTAGCAGAAATAACACTAAATTTCCGATCACAAGAGCATAATTCAGCCCGTTTGGTGCTGGGGAAATCATCATATTATCTGATAAAATCATACTGATCTGATTACCGGTTACAGGAATCTGCAATACAGAGCAGATACATCCCTGACGGAGCAGTCTGATTCCATGCGATAACACGGAGAGTTTATGACTTCCGGCCTGTTTTCTTTCAGGAAAGAACAATACAAGCAGATAATAAATAATTAAAATCAATAAAATAATAATTTTTATTTTATTATTAGATTCCGAATGCCCGAAGACCAGAAAATTTCCTAAAAGCAACAGCGGCAGAGAAGTCAGAATATCAGAAATAAATTTAATAAATTTCTTCATATATCATGCTTTTTTCTCTATTTTCCATAATAAGAACGTTTCCTGAAACCGATGTGTCGGACAGGTTCTCGGTACTAAGAACGAAACTGCCTGCTTGTGATTGACAATATGAAATTCCGAAGCATTCGGCAGATATTCGCCGTCAATCGTCCACGGAACATCAGTTTCTTCCAGCAGCTCCACTTTGACTTCCGAAGCCCGCAGACAGTAGACAGTTTCATTTTCAGGAAATTCATGAATATCTTTCAGAAATTTCAGTACTCTGCCCAAATCGCCCGGCTTTGCAAGTTTTTTGATCAGAGTCACTTCAAAATCGCCGTCATCAAAACAGAAATCATTAATATCCAGAACGCTCCCCACAGAAGCGGAATTGGTAATCATACCGTAAATAAATTCATCTTCGATCACATGGCCGTCACAGGTGATTCTCATCGGATACGGCCGGATACTGGTCAGACTCGTCATTGCATTGAGCATATATGCCGCAGGGCCTAAGACATTCTTGATATTCTGAGGTGTTCCGTAGGCAATATCGGTAAATGCTCCGAACGCTGCAATATAGCTGAAACCTCTTCCGTTGACCGTGCCGATATCAATCTTGCGGGGCAGACCGTCCAGAACGGCTTCACAGGCTTCGAGCATATCTTTCGGAATATCCATACTCTTAGCGAAATCGTTCACCGATCCGCACGGAATATAGCCGACCGGAACAGCATGTTCTGATTTTAACAATCCGTCCATGACTTCATGCAGTGTTCCGTCACCGCCGGAACAGAAAACATAATCATACAGACCGGAATCCGCCGCCTGTACAGCGGCTTCTGTTGCATCCTGAACGGCCTGTGTCGGATGGACAGTGACTTCACAGCCGTTTTTTGTCATCATGTCGATAATCTGTCCTAAATGCTGACTGAGTTCCGCCTTGCCTGCCTGTAGATTGCAGATATAATAAATTTTTTTCATTTTGAATCATGCTTCTCCTTCATAATATGTTTTTTAAGCTCAAATCCGGCAAATGCCAGCACAGCACTGATACAGGCGATGGCAATACACATGCCATAGCGGCCGTCATACAGGCTGTCGCCTACCAGAACCGAGGCCATCAGAGCCGGGAATCTTGCAATTGTAGATAATACTAAAAACTGTCTGCATTGAATTTTCGTCAATGGTACAATATACGTCAGCAGATCTTTGGGAATGCCCGGAATCAGAAAAAGAACAAACACCCAGAATTCCAGTTTGTCTTCATTTTGCAGAACGGAAAACTGACTGAATTTTTCTTCTGATACGAAAAGACTGACGAGCGGTCTGCCGAATTTTCTGACCAGAGTATAAACCAGCAGTGTTCCCAAGAAAGCACCTGCTGCAGTCAGAACCGTACCGAGCAGCCCTCCGAACAGAAAACCTCCTGTAATTTCAAGAGGGCCTCCGGGGATGAAAGCAATCACGATCTGTAAGGCCATCATCAGGACAAATACCAGCGGTGCAAAGATTCCGGCCTGTTCGATAAACAGAGCGAGCTGTTCTCTCCCCTGCTCCGTACCGAGCATTTTACAAAGCGGAACAAAATACCGGACAGAGAGAAATAAAATCAGGACTATAAAAAATAATACAAGACTGCATTTTAATATTTTTTTCATCTTTTTCCGAGTCATACGCACCCCTT
Organism: Oscillospiraceae bacterium; assembly: GCA_017483465.1. GTDB lineage: Bacteria > Bacillota > Clostridia > Oscillospirales > Ruminococcaceae > UBA3855. Next base: position 9,991 of record JAFUWN010000073.1, on the reverse strand, counting down.
CTTTTGATAGTATTATATCACAGAATCCGGAAAAAATCAACAGAAACGGGGCTTTCTGAATCTGAAAATTATGTGAAAAAATTTTTTTAAAATTTTTTTGAAAAAACACTTGACAAATGCTTGAAAGTGTGATATAATAATACATGTTGTGAGGCACACAGCAAAAATAAAAAATGAGACACTAGCTCAGCCGGTAGAGCACCGCCCTTTTAAGGCGGGTGTCGAGGGTTCGAATCCCTCGTGTCTCACTGATAAAAAGAGCAGTTTTCTGCTCTTTTTATTTTTTATTATTTTTGTCAATCTACAGAAAACAGGTATGCTCCGAAAGAACATACCTGTTTTTTATTTCTGTTATACTTTCTCTACCTGAATTGCGATCTGCTTGCCGTTGATATTCCATTCCTTACCGGAAACAGTATCGGCCTGTGCAATAGAATCCGCAAGGACTTCGCTCTTGATTTCATCGGCATTCTTAATCACGAGTGCTGTGACATCGGCATCACCGGAAATTGTCACATTGATTCTGTCCATGACTTCAAAGCCGGAATCTTTACGCATATTCTGAATCTTGCTGATCACTTCACGAACCATGCCTTCTTCTTCGAGTTCCGGAGTCAGAGTAATATCAATTGCAACAGTGACCAGATTATCAGAAATTGTATAGAAGTTTTCTTTCTGCTGTGTTTCAATCAGAAGATCTTCTTCCATGAGGGTGATTTCGCCTGTAGAAATCTGAAGTTTCAGAACACCTGCAGACTTTAGTTCCTCCATAGCGGCATTGCCGTCGAGAGCAGTCAGAGCATTTCTGATTTCTCCGAGGCTCTTGCCGTACTTAGGGCCTAATGTTTTCAGCTGCGGCTTGAACTGATAGGACATGAAATCAGACATATCATTTGTAAATGCAACCGCCTTGAGGTTCAGTTCTTCCTTGACGATTGCAACGAACTGATCATCCAGAACTTTTTCAGATTTCACATACATGATACTCAGAGGCTGACGGTTCTTTCTGTTAGCGGCATTTCTTGCGGCTCTGCCGAGTACGACAATATCCATTGCCTCAGCCATTTCGGATTCAAGCTCCGGATTGATCATTGACTCGTCAGCAGTCGGATAATCACACAGATGAATGCTCTCCGGAGCGGAGGTATCTACGCTGCGGACGATATTCTGATAAATTTCTTCTGTAATAAACGGCACCATCGGAGCGGCACACTTGCACAGAGAAGTCAGAGCCAGATATAATGTCATATAAGCATTGGTTCTGTCGGGAGTATCTTCGGTACTCCAGAAGCGTTCACGGCTTCTTCTGACATACCAGTTAGAAAGCTCATCTACGAAAGTCTGCATTGCCTTAGCAGCTTCCGGAATATGATAGCCATTCAGATTTTCGTCAGCTTCTTTGATCATGGTATTCATTCTGGAGAGAAGCCATTTATCCATAACAGAGAGATTATCATAATCCAGTTCATGCTTTGTCGGATCGAACTGATTGATTTCTGCATAGAGCACATAGAAAGCATAGGTATTCCAGAGCGTACCCATGAATTTTCTCTGCCCTTCGATCACGACTTTATCATGAAATTTATTCGGCAGCCACGGCTGAGAATTGGTATAGAAATACCATCTGATCGCATCCGCACCGAATTTCTCCAGAGCCTCGAACGGGTCAACGGCATTGCCCTTTGATTTGGACATTTTCTGACCGTTTTCATCCTGAACCAGGCCGAGTACAATAACATTCTTGAACGGTTCACGGTCGAATAAGAGTGTAGAAATCGCTAACAAAGAATAGAACCAGCCTCTTGTCTGATCGACAGCTTCGGAGATAAAATCAGCCGGGAACTGTGCTTCAAAGAGATCTTTATTCTCAAACGGATAGTGATGCTGTGCAAACGGCATAGAGCCGGAATCGAACCAGCAGTCAATCACTTCCGGAACACGGTGCATTTCCTTGCTGCATTCAGGGCATTTGATCGTCACGGCATCAATATAGGGTCTGTGGAGTTCGATATCATCCGGACAGTTATCAGACATGGATTTCAATTCTTCGATCGAGCCGATACAATGACGGCAGCCGCATTCACATTCCCAGATATTAAGAGGCGTACCCCAGTAACGGTTTCTGGAGATACCCCAGTCCTGTACGTTCTTGAGCCAGTCACCGAAACGGCCTGTTCCGACGTTTTCAGGGAACCAGGTAACTTTATTATTATTTTTGATCAGATTATCACGCACGGCAGTCATCTGGATAAACCAGGTTTCTCTTGCGTAGTAAATCAGCGGAGAATTACATCTCCAGCAATGCGGATATTCATGCTCGAACTTCGGAGCGGCAAAGAGTTTGCCTTCTTTATCGAGATCAGCCAGAACTTTCGGGTCAGCATCTTTGACAAAAATGCCTGCATAAGGGGTTTCCTGTGTTAATAAACCTTTTCCGTCAACGAACTGGACAAACGGCAGATCGTAATTTTTTCCGACACGGGAGTCATCTTCACCGAATGCCGGAGCGATATGAACAATACCGGTACCATCGGACATAGTAACATAAGTATCACAAGTCACAAAAAAGCCTTTTTTATTCTGTTTCTGAGCGGCTTCTCCGGCACAGGCGAACAGCGGTTCATATTCCATATGTTCCAGATCTTTACCGGTATAAGTTTCAAGAACTTCATAAGCCGGTGTGCCCAGATCTCCGAGGACAGTATCTAACAGGGCATCTGCCATGATATAGATTCTTCCGTCAGCGGCCTTGACTTTATCATAGACAGCATCCGGATGTACACACAATGCGACATTGGAAGGCAGAGTCCAGGGCGTTGTTGTCCATGCGAGGAAGTATTCATTTTCTTTCTCTTTAATCTTGAATCTTACAATTGCAGAACGTTCTTTCACAAGCTTATATCCCTGAGCAACCTCATGAGAAGAAAGCGGTGTTCCGCAGTGCGGACAGTAAGGCACAATCTTAAAGCCTTTGTATAACAGGCCTTTGTTATAGATTTCTTTCAAAGCCCACCATTCAGATTCGATAAAGTTATTATGATAAGTTACATAGGGATTTTCCATATCAGCCCAGAAGCCGACGGTTTCGGAGAAATCTTCCCACATGCCCTTATATTTCCAGACAGATTCCTTGCACTTGTTGATAAACGGTTCGAGTCCGTAAGATTCGATTTGTTCTTTACCGTCAAGGCCGAGCATTTTTTCAACTTCGAGTTCTACCGGAAGTCCGTGTGTATCCCAGCCGGCTTTTCTGGGAACGAAAGCTCCTTTCATAGTGCGGTATCTGGGAATCATATCTTTAATTGCACGGGTCAGCACATGGCCGATATGCGGCTTGCCGTTGGCAGTCGGAGGGCCGTCATAAAAAACATAGGAATTTTCAGCCGGACGGGAATCCATACTTTTTTTGAAGACATTCTGTTCCATCCAGAATTCTTTAATAGATTTTTCCCTCTGAACGAAATTCATATCGGGATTGACTTTCTTGTACATCATAATAAAAAAACAACCTCCTGTAAAAAAATAAAAAGCCTGTCCTGTTATAAGGACAGACCCGGAACATCTGTTTCTAACCACCTCAATAGACTGACATCTATGCTTCTGATAACGCTGAAGCGGCGGCAGTACTTATTTTCTGATCAAAATCAGGTTCAGTACTGCGGCTCGGGAATGATTTTCATGCAGATACTACTGATACCGCTCTTGCACCGTCAGCGGCTCGCTGAAATGTTCGCAATTCTGCATTACTGTTTCCGTCAAAGCTTTTACAGTTTTTCTTTATTATAGCAGATTTGATTTTATTTGTCAAGAGTTTAATTTTATATTTTATAATTTAATATTTTTATTTCTCCGGTTCTTGACAAATTGCTTAAAATATGCTATGATTTTAATACAGTCGTCTGAACTGAGGGAAGTCCGGTGCAAATCCGGCACAGCCGTCACTACCGTAACAGTCGGGTCGCTCGCAGACACAGACTGACAGAGTTCTGCATTTTCGGACATCGGGAGAATGCTGCTGTTCCGTCAGGGGCGGAATCTGCCCTGATTCAGATAGGATAGCTGTACTTTTCTGCCGGATGCAGAAAAGTTTTTATTTTTATTATCATAAACATAAGAAGGAGTATCATCATGATGAAATTAAAAAAAACAATTGCAGTTTCTGCTGTTCTGACCATGGCTTTCACACTGACGGGCTTTCCGGTATCTGCCGAAGATTCTGCGGATATTATCGTCACAATCGCAGATAAGGACGGAAATCTTGTAATGACACAGGATACTGTCAGGGTAACCGATCTTGACGGAGACGGTGTACTGACAATCTATGATGCGTTATATCAGGCACATGAGGATTATTATGACGGCGGTGCAGAAGCCGGTTTTGGCACAGAGCAGACTCAGTACGGCTTATCGCTTGCGAAATTATGGGGTACGGCGAACGGCGGAAGCTATGGCTATTATGTAAATCATAGTTCAGCATTCAGCATGACAGACCCGGTTCAGACTGGTGATTATCTGTATGCCTTTGTCTATACTGATCTGACAGCATGGTCAGATTCTTACAGCTTTTTTGATCAGGATAAAGCCGAAGTCAAACAGGGTGATTCTCTGGATTTAACGCTTTTCAGAGCGGCCTATGACGAGAACTGGACTCCTGTGACTCTGCCTGTCGAAAATGCAGTGATTACAATCAACGGCAAAGAAACAGAATACAGAACCGATGCCGAAGGCAAAGTTACTGTAACTCTGGAAAATGCAGAGTCAAGCATCATCAGTGCGAAATCAGAGACACTGACACTTGTACCGCCTGTCTGCATAGTTTCCGCAGAAGAATCCTCCGCTGACAATCTGGCCGGCGATGCTGATCAGAACGGCACTGTTAATATTCTGGACGTGATTACGATCAATAAAGCAATCTTAGGCAAAGAATCTCTCACAGAACAGGGGCTTGCCAATGTCGATTTCAATCAGAATCAGAAGCCGGATTCTGACGAATCTCTGGCAATACTGAAATATATTGTCGGCCTGATTACAGATTTTTCACAAGCATAATCATAGAAAAGCAGTTCACCGCAGAAAGCGTATTTCTGCGGTGATTTTTTTATGCTAAGATTTTTTCGATTTCAGAAATTTCATCCGGAGTGAAATGAATTTTCTGAATGCATTCTGCATTTTCACGAATCTGTTCCGGACGGCTTGCCCCTGTGATGACAGTGGTCACAGCTTCATGAGACAGAATCCATGACAGAGCCATCTGAGAAAGTTTCTGTCCACGTCCGGCGGCGATTTCGTTCAGGGCGTTTAATTTCGCAAGCATAGCCTGATCAAGCTGATTTTTCAGCCATGTATTGCCCTTTCCGATTCTGGAATCTTCCGGAATGCCGTGCAGATAGCGGTCTGTCAGAAAGCCCTGTGCCAGAGGCGAGAATACTGCCAGGCCGAAGCCTTCTTCCTGAGCGAGCTGATGTAAACCGTCCTGTTCTGTCCAGCGGTTCAGCATGGAATATGACGGCTGATTCACAATAAAAGGTGTATGCAGTTCACGGAAAATTTTGAGAATCTCTCTTGTCTGACTGCTGTTATAATTGGAAATGCCTGCATAAAGAGCTTTCCCCTGCTTTATGGCATGATCGAGAGCGAGAGCAGTTTCTTCGACAGGTGTTTCAGAATCCGGACAGTGATGATAAAAAATATCGACATAATCCAGCTGCATTCGTTTCAGACTCTGGTCAAGCGAAGCGAGCAGATATTTTCTGGAACCGTTTTTATCGCCATAGATACCGTCCCACATTTCATAGCCTGCTTTGGTAGAAATACAAAGTTCATCACGATAGGATTTCATATCATGCAGAATCCGGCCGAAATTGCTTTCTGCCGTGCCGTTATAGGGATGTCCGTAGTTATTGGCAAGATCAAAATGCACAATCCCCAGATCAAATGCCGTATGAATCATATCTGTCATATTGGCATAACATCCCTGAGAGCCGAAATTCTGCCACAGTCCGAGGGAAATCACAGGCAGTTTCAGACCGCTTTTTCCGCAGCGACGGTAAAGCATTGTATCATAGCGATGAGAATCCGCACGATACTCAGAATCATAAACAGTACACATAGAAAATCATTCTCCTTGTTTCAATCCACACCATAACCCTGATGATGTCAAAAAATATAAGCCATGGTGATTCTGTTATTGATTGAATTATATTTTATATTTTTATATTAGCATATTTTACAGAAAAAAGCAACTGTAATAAAAAAAACTTTCCATATTGTACGTTCATAATCGGGAATTTACAAATTATTCATGGAATTTATGTTCAGTTCATGATATAATAAAATTAAGCCTCAGGAAAGGAGCGTGATTGTTATGCAATTTTATGAAATATTGGAGCAGTTGATTGACAAGTCCGGATGTACAGCGAAAGAAATTGCAAAATCCGCAGGTATTTCAGAATCTACCCTCAGCCGCTACCGAAAAGGAGAACGTCTGCCGGAGGCTGATATGGCAGAACGGATTTTTTTCGGCATTGCTCATGCAGCTTCCCGGAACGGTTCGGCTCTGCCGGAACAAGCTTATGATACCCTGATGCATACACTGGATGATACAAAATTTTCTTCTGAACGCTTCAGCTATCTGCTGACAGAATTTTCCGTCAACCTTACTAAACTGGCTTCTTATGTGAATTATACACCGTCCTATTTATCAAGAATCCGCCTGGGGAAATGCAGTCCTTCTGATACAGAACGCTTTCTGCACGGCTTATGTGCTTTCTTTCAGGCCGAAACGGAACCGGCACACCTGGAAGCCGTATTCGGCAAGGCGGATTCTACAAAATTTCCGGAAATACTCCGGCAGTATCTCTGGAATAAAATGCCGCCAAAAAAAGAAAGTACAGATAAATTTCTTACAGATCTGGATCAATTTGATTTAAATGCCTATATGTCAGAATTCCGGTTTGAAGATTTAATGATTCCGAAAAAAGAAAAAATTCCGGTATATTCCTGCGAATATATCGGCACGGAACAGATGCGGAAAGCAGAGCTGGAATTTTTCCGGCTGACACTGCTTTCAGAATCCGAAGAAGAAATTTTTATTCATGACGAACTGCCGTTTATGGAACTGGCACAGGATGTGGAATTTGATCAGCAATGGGTGCAGACAGTTGCCAAATGCCTGAAACGAGGCCTGCATATGAATCTGGTTCATACACTGGACAGGCCGTCAGAAGAATTGATTCATGGGCTGAAAATCTGGATTCCATTATATATGACAGGCGGGATTTCACCATATTATCTGAAAAAATCAGAAAAAAACCTGTTTCAGAATGCCGTTTATCTCTCCGGCAGTGCGGCAATGACAGGGGTATCTGTCCGTAAAGGAAACGGCTATTATTCTCTGAGTACAGAACAAAATAAAATTTCCGTCATCAAAGCACAGGCCGCACAGATTTTAAAAGCCTCTTCTCCTATGATGCAGATTTTTACAGAGGCCAATACACAGTATTTTTATGAATCCATCTGGCCGGAGGCTTTTCATAAAAGCAAACGCACAGCAATCCTTTCCACACCGCCTCTGCATACGATCTCGGCCGAACTTCTTTCTTCGATTCTGACCCGGAACGGCATTCCTGAAACAGAACAGGAAAGATTTCTGAACATGGCACAGACAGTAAAGGCCCATACAGATATGATATTGCAGGAGTCTGAAATTATTGATATTATTCCGGATATTTCTGAAGAAGAATTTCATCAGCAGCCGCTGTGTCTGCCGCTGACAGAATGCTTCTGTGAAAACCGTTATCAATACACTTATCAGGAATATCAGGAACATCTTGCACAGACAAGATCTTATCAGGAAAAATATAAAAATTATACACTGATTCTGAAACATAAAATTTTATTCCGGAACATCCGGATTATTTCACAGAATCATAATTCTGTGATGATCTCTAAAAGCAATGCTCCTGTTGTACATTTTGTGATCCGGCATCCGAAGCTTGTCCGTGCCATTGAAGAAAGCTGCATGAAAGAATATATATAATAAAAATATTCCGGAAGATGGTTTATCTTCCGGAATTTCTGTTCAGAAATGAATCACAGCTGTGAAAGCCGATTCTGTACAGCTGATTTCCAGCCGGAAACCGTTTGCCCGAATTGCCTGATCTGCAATAGATAATCCTAAACCGCTGCCGGATTTTCCTGCTCTTGCCTGATCGCCTTTCACAAACGGCAGAAGCAGGGCTGATGTTTCTGTTTTTCCCGTAACTGTATTATCAATCCGGAATGTTTTATCAGAAATTTCAATATTGATTTCTCCGCCGACTGCGGTATATTTCACAGCATTGGAAATCAGATTCTCGATTGCAGAAGTCATGGTTTCATAATTCGCCATGATTTCAGCCGTACCGCTGATCGTGACAGCAATCTGATGTTCTTCGAGTAAGATTTCATATTTCCGGAGTGCCTTTTCTGTCAGTTCATGCAGACTGCATACGGATTTTCTGAGCTTCTGAATTTCCTGCATTTTATTAAATTCCAGTGTCTGATTGATCATAGAATCTGTATAATTAATATTTTCTAAAATTGATTGCAGATAGCGTTTCGGTTCTTCTTCCATTCTATAAGAAGTCAGAAGATTTTCGGCATAACCGCTGACGGCCATCAGAGGCGTTTTCAGATCATGAGCGAGATTATTAATCAGATTTCTCTGATAATCTTCATACTGATAAATCACCTGATTCAGCCGGTTCTTATGCATACTCCAGAAATAGGCGATAATCAGCATACTCAGCAGGAAAATGCCGATTGTTCTGAGATAAATTTTTTTAATATGGGGATTCCAGACATCAATCTGAAAAATCGTAACAAAATAATTTTTCTGTCCGTCTCTCCAGATCGGAACAACATGATAATAAATTCTTGCGGTCTGACTGACTCCGAACATGCCGGATGTTGCAAAATTATCGTTGAAGCCTTTGGCTTGCGAGTAAATCGCATCAAAAATGGGTTCATAAACGCCTCGGAAATAGGCCGTGAATGCACTGGGATAGAGCGTTCCTGTTGTATTTTCCTCTCTTTCCGGAAAGACAATCAGTTCATAATCAGGATGATCATAATTAATCATTAAATTTTTTTCTGTTTTATTAATCTGTTCAGAATAGAGCGTTCCATTCAGATCGCCCTCTAAATGTGAATAGATCAGATCATATTCATGCGGAACAAATAAATGTTCTTTTGTATTCACATAGGCACTGTGGAGCTTTACATTGAAATCATCACGATACCTGTCACTGTTCCATACATAATCCTGATATTTCTGCCATATCTCCGGACAGGCTTCGAGATTGCAGGCATACCATGCACCGGAATTTTCAGTATCATCAATTCTGATCACCGTCTGTAACGTTTCTTTATTGGAATATAAAATATTTTTATCTTCGTCCAAGATTGCAGAGAGAGCATAACAATTCTGACTATAATTCGGAACATACTGAGCCATAGTATCCATTTCTAAATAATTTTCATCTAAAATGGCATTATAGTAAGTATATGCCCCGAGATAGGCATTCAGGCTATGCTTAGTCATTTCCTCATCACTCAGACGGGAAACTGTTCTTGATGAGAAGCTATACACTTCCTCACGGACTTGCTTATAAATATCCTGTTCCTTGATCTGATACAGCATTCCTGCGAAAATTCCGGTCAGAAGCAATCCGCAGGATGCACTTTTCAGGAAAAGTTTTAAGAAAGTCGTCCGTTTCGGACGTTTATATATCTGCTGTTTCTGTTTGTTCATCAATAGGCGGCAGGATACCCCGACCTCTTAGGTCGGGGAGGAATGCCGCTCCCTCCGTTCGTTTCTTGACAAATAAAAATAAATATGCTATACTGTAATCAGACAGATTTGTGAGAAAACCGTTACTGACAGAAAAGGCACTCACATGTATCTTGAAAAGTTAAGATAGCAGGTTTTACTGTCTAATCGTACAGTATG
>JAFUWN010000072.1 GCA_017483465.1 Oscillospiraceae bacterium | reverse complement strand
TGCTTGGGCTTTTTTCCTTTTTTCCTGTAACTCAAGATAGATTCTTTCGTAATCTCCTGTGAATTGCATTTTCCTCACTCCTTTCAGAATGTCTTGTCCTGTGGTTCTTCGGGTGTGCCGTCTACCAGTTCTTCACAGGTAGTATTCAGGACACGGGCTAACTTCACAGCAACAATCACCGTTGGAACTTTGAGAGCGATTTCATACTGTGCGACCATGGGCTGTGAGATACCGACAGCCTGTGCAAGTTCTGCCTGTGTCAGAGCCTGTGATTCACGGGCAATTCTAATGTTTTCAGAAAGTGCCATCTGCTCAACTCCTTTTGATTTTTAATAGCTTGGCTATTGACTTTTTTCTTAAAATAGTGTATACTAAAGTAAATAGGTATTGTGTTACACATGAATACACTCACGCAAGTTTTTTTAAATTTGATATTTTTAATAGCTAAGTTATCTTTAGTTAAATTTTATCATCTTAAGATGAAAAAGTCAACATATTTTTTATAAAAATTATCTTTGGTTTCATAAATTGTTTGATTGTATAGTTTTTGTTGTTGAATTTTGTTTATTGTGTATGAGAGGAGTTGAGTCTATGTTCTGGGATAGGTTTGAAAAACTGTGCAGGGATGCTGGAAAAAAGCCCAGTCCTGTGGGAAAAGAAATCGGCGTGTCTGCAACTGCTGTCTATAAATGGAAAGAAGGCACAATTCCAAACGGAGAAATTTTGATGAAAATAGCTGATTATTTTAACTGCTCAACAGACTATCTACTCGGCAGAACAGAAACACCAAACGCACAAAGCGTAACCACTGGAGATAGTAATAACAATATCAGCGGAGATAATAACAGCAATCATGTGAATGTAGGAAACACTCAATTATCTGATGATACGAAAACACTCGTTGAAATGATACAGGATCTTCCGCTTTTGGAACGGTCAAAAGTAGTTGTCATGATAGACGAAATGAGGAAAGGAGCATAACAATGCCAGAAAAAGAAAAACTTACAATAGGTGAAATTATTGTATATGTTTTTGAAGGCTTTATCATGATGCTCAATCTTTTTACCTCTTTAATCCATCTTTTTGGTTCTTTAAAAGCAAGCATATATTTCTTATTAGCTGCCATTTGTATATCACCTATATTAGCAAATAAATTAAGAAAAATAAATTTTTTTCGTAAAAGTATTATAATTACTCTGGGTATTCAATTTACAGTTGCATCGCTCTTATTTTTTTTCGGAGTATTTTCATCGGTTTCCTCTAAAGAAACATCAGAACCAGTAAGAACAGCAGTTATTATGGAAACAGATGGAACAGAAAGTTCAGACTTTGAAGTAACAACTTCAGATGTCACAGAAACGGAATCACGCATAGAAGAAACTGTTACAGAATCTGAAACGGAGTCACTTACGGAAGAAATTATTACAGAATCTGAAACAGAGGCAGTTACCGAAATGGAAACAGAAGAAGTAAACATTATACAAGCGAGTCAATTATATTTAGACTTCTTTGAGCCTTATGCTGATTCTGTCGGAACGCTTCTGGTAGAGGGCTTTCAGCAATCCGGAGAAGCAAAATTGACAAATTATGATGTGACAATTACAGAGGGAAATGAAAATGATATGTGGAAATATGAGATTCACGACAAAAAAAGTGAAGATTATATTACTGTCTGGTTCTTTCCGGAAGATACTATAATCAACCCGTCAGATTGGGTGTGGACTTTGTCACTTCTCACTTATGAAGCATCTGATAAAGAAATTAGTGTAACCGATGAATTGCATACAATAAAGCCAGAATATCATATTTGGGATAAAAGCCAAAATTTGTCCGATGATAACATTAAAAATATTGATGAATTAAAAACATTTCTCTTTGCTGAAATAGAAATTTCAGATACTTCCGAATTAGAAACAAAAGAACCAACAACAGAAGCAATAGTAACTGAACAAGTTACACAACCTCGGACAGAGCCGCCTACAGAAGCACCTACTATTCCGGTCACACAACCACCAGTTACGCAGCCGCCGGCACCTGTTGTCATTTCACATGAGTATTGGATTAATACAGACAGCGGAAAGTTTCATCTTTCCACTTGCCACACTATCAAAAATCCAGAAGATGCACATTGGCAAACATATTCCGGTGATAGAAATGATTTGATTAATCAAGGATATGAACCGTGTGGTGTCTGTGATCCATGAAATATTCAGTCCATATGGGACACAAACAGCCGTCGGAACGAGAGAGGAGCGTGAGCTTTATGAGTACGAGAGAAATAGCTTACAGTATGATAGATCATCTTGACGAAGAGCAGCTGAATGCTTTGATTGTAATTCTTCGTGGAATGACGAAAGAAGAACCGCCGAAAAAGAAAAAGTCTGCGGCATCGCTCTGCGGTATTTTTCATGATGTCGCCAATCCAGATTTGATTCCGCTGGAGAAAACAGCATGGGAACAGGCAGCTGTCGAAAAGCATATCCGTTTTCTGGAGGAAATGAACAGTGAAAATTCTTGATGCCAATATGATAATCAGGCTGTTTGTATATGATAATTCTGAAAGTGCTTTTGAAACGATTCGTCTGATTGATAATTATCCGGTTCTGCTGCTTCCGGAAGTCGCTGCGGAAATTGTCTTCGTCATGACAAAATTTTATAAGCTGGACAGAAAAGCGGTTGCCTCTGCTCTGTTGGAACTGCTTACACTTGAAAACGTAAAAACCAACTGCGGAAATGTCCTGAAATCAGGAATACAGTTTTATCAGGAAACTTCTCTTGATTTTGTGGATTGTCTGCTTTGTGCTTATCATACAGAAGAGAATTATGAAATCTGCACATTTGACAAGAAACTGCAAAAATTGATTGCAAGACAAGATGAAAAATAAAAATCCATTCAGCAAATTCAATGGCAAGATTGATTTTTGATAAAATATATGATATAATAATAGTAAAGTTTTTTAGAACTGATTCTATTTTAACTTATTTTCTTTAGAGAGTAAAGAAAAAATCTTTAATTCTTTAGAAAATTGGCAATTTATACAAATGAAAGGGGGATTATTATGAACAATTCACAAAAAGTTGCTGAAACAATTGAAATATTAGCAAAAGATAAAGGGGTGACAATTTCTGCAATGCTCTCAGAATTGGGACTTAATAAAAATGCTGTATTTACCATGAAAAATGGTGGATATTTGCCACGAGTTGAAAATCTTTCAAAAATTGCTGATTATCTTGAATGTTCTGTAGACTATCTTCTCGGCAGAACAGATACACCAGAACCAGAAACACCGCCTCCGGACATCCGACAGGAGTTTCTGAATGTCTTCGATAAACTTGATTTTGATGATAAATTAGATACAATGCAGTTTGCAAGAGATAAAATGAAAAAGGGGGCATAGCCGATCACAAACAGCCGCCGGAATGAGAGAGGAGCGTGAGTGTTATGCCGATACCAGATAAAAAATATTATACAGCAGAAGAATTTTTCAAGATGTTCCCTGAAAGTAATTCTGAACGCTATGAATTGTATGAGGGAGAAGTTGTTGCAATGGTTTCGCCAAATATCATACATCAGCGAATTTCAGGAGAAGTGTTCTTTGCCCTAAAAAGCTATATCCGCTCACAAAACGGGAAATGTCAGGTATTTACTGCCCCGACAGATGTTGCACTTGGCAAGGATACAGTTGTTATTCCTGATATTTTTATTGCCTGCGACCCGGACAAATTTGATAAACAGAAATATAACGGTGCTCCGGATTTCATTATTGAAATTACATCTACCAACAAGGATGATGATTTTAACCGCAAACTGAGCCTGTATCAGAATGCCGGAGTTCGTGAATATTGGATTATCAGTCCGCAGGATCAGAAAACACTTGTCTACTTCTTTGAAAAAAGCAATTTCCCAAATATTTATACGTTTGACACACCTGTCCCGGTTGAAATTTATAACAGAAACCTGACAATTACAATTTCTGAACTGCTGTAAAATAAAAAAAATCCGTCCAGTCATTCAGACCGGACGGAAATTTATATAGAAAGAGATGATATATTTGGAAACATATTGCATTTATCTTCGCAAGTCCAGAGTAGATGCAGAAGCTGAAGCCAGAGGAGAAGGCGAAACTCTCGCACGACATCAAAGAACACTGATGGAGCTTGCCAGACAAAGAAACCTGCAAGTCGTGAAAGAGTATCGTGAAATTGTCAGTGGTGACAGCATTGCTGCCAGACCTCAGATGCAGGCCATGCTTGCTGACATCGAAGCCAGAAAATATACCGGAGTGCTTTGTATGGAGATTGAACGGCTTGCAAGAGGGAATACTATTGATCAAGGTATTGTGACACAAGCCTTTAAAGATTCCGGAACACTGATTATCACACCAGTCAAAACTTATGATCCGAATAATGAAATTGATGAAGAGTATTTTGAATTCAGCCTGTTCATGAGCAGGCGGGAATATAAGACAATCAAAAGAAGAATGCAGGCAGGCCGTCTGGCAGCTATTAAAGAAGGCTGTTATATCAGTCCGGATGCCCCGTATGGCTATCGAAAAATTCACCCTGAGCCTAAAGTACATACATTGGAAATCGTTCCGGAAGAAGCGGAAACTGTTCGGCTGATCTATGATTTATATCTTGCCGGAAAAGGTGCAAGAGCAATTACCTCTGAATTGAACCGGAGAAATATTCCGGCAAGAAAAACACCATTATGGGAACTGCCGAGTGTCCGGAAAATCTTGAAAAATCCTGTGTATGCCGGATTTCTGCAATGGCATACACAAGAAAATAAAGATGTTTGTTATCAGGGTCTGCATCCGGCAATTATTGAACCGGAGCTATTTCAAAAAGTACAGGAGCAACGGCTTTCTCATCCTGCTGCACAGGTAACTTTAAAGAAAAATTTATGTAATTATTATCATAATATTTTATATTGTGGTTCGTGCGGTCATCAGATGGGCAGAAGATTTATTAAAACCTCCGGAAAAGAACATCTTCTCTGTCGGTATCATCAGTGTACAGGAAAATCTGTCAGTTCTTCTCTGGAATCTGTAGATGCAACTTTATTGGCAGCACTTCACTATCGCATCGAAGAACTGAAAGAAATAAAAGAACAGCAGAAACAACCTGAGAAAATGAAAACAGAAAATCCTCGCAGAGCTTTGGAACATGAACTCGAGAAAATCATCAGACAGCAAAATAAACTTTATGACTTCCTGGAACAGGAAATCTATGATACAAATACATTTCTGGGACGCATGAAGCTTCTGAATCAGAAAAAACAGGAAGTTCAGAAACAACTTGCCGAATGCCGGAAAGAGGAAACTCGTCCGCAGCGTTCACCGGAAGAAAGTATTACACAGATTGAATATGTACTTGAGCATTTTCATCAGGCTGATGCCGAAGAAAAAAATCGCCTTCTGCATTCAATTATTATCCGGATTGATTATTTTAAAACAGAAAAAGCCTGTTACCGGAAATCAGACACGGATTTAAAACTGAAGATACAATTTATCTGATTTTTTATAAGCTTTATGTATCACATGAATACGCTATTTTTTAGCTATATATAGGCAAATAAAATTGTTGAAATTTCACAGATGATATAAAATTAGGAATTTTAAAGGAATTGTGTTTACATGATGTATGAAAAACGATAAAATAGGGATATGAGTATAGAAGCATTAAAAGGTCAGATAAAAAATATCCGTGACCCTCGGAGAACAAGCTATGGAAATGTCAGACATAAGCTTGAAGACATGATTGTAATCGGATTATGTACACTGGTATGCGGCGGAGAGGACTATGCAGATATGGAGGAATTTGGCATAGAACGTGAAGAATTTCTGCATCAGTTTCTGGAACTTCCGAATGGAATACCAGACAGTGATACATTCCGCAGACTGTCTGAAAGGCTGAATCGGGAAGAACTTTCAGAATGTCTGTACAACAGGCTGGCAGTGGAATTTCCGGAACGCTGTGTGATTGCAGTAGACGGGAAAACAATCAGAGGCAGTAAAAGCTCTGAACATAAGGCATATCACGTTGTGAGTGCATTTGTCGCAGAAAATCAACTTTTTCATCTATTTATAAAAAACAGCTAAAAATAGGAAAAGAGAAATTCCGGAAAGGTTTCTGGAAATTTTTGATGCAAACTTTCAGATGTCAAAAGCAGTACAGAGCAGAGTACATTCCGTGCATCAGAAATCTTACGTTTATACCATATTACAAGATTTGCCCGGCATTGCCGGGCATTTATGATTTATTTCTTGTTATCCAATTTTTACCAGACACTTTTTCTGTTTAAAAGCTATGCCATACTTGATGATATTCTGATAGCCGTCATGAAGAAGTCCGTCTTCATAATGGTCTTCTTCAATCTGTCTGACAGCTTCATCAGCCATGCCGTTCAGAGTGTGTCCTTCCGGAACAATCTTGAATTCCAGTATGACAGCGGTTCTGCCGTTCCGTTCCATCAGCAGCAGGTCAGGTCTGCCGTTACCGCTTTCACGATTGGAACGAAGCTTATAGCCTTTGAATCCGGAAAGCAGTCCGGACATGAAACCATGATAGTAGCTTTCTTTTTCATCATAGAAGCTGATGGTTTCACTGAGCCATTCACCAATAATCTCACTGACTGTTTCCACATCGCCTGAAATCAGGGATTTCAGAAGATTTTCACGGGAAGTATTTCTGAGATTATCGTCAAACCACTGACGGATAGTACGGCGGTAAATCATTTTCACTTCCCTGTTTGGAATTACCATTTCCAGATAATTCTCATCATTCTGATATTTCATTCCAATCTGTTTCAGATAGCCTGTAAATAACAGAAAACTCCAGATATCATCTCGGTTGATTTTAATATCCGCATAGACCATATCCTCATGAACCGGAGCAGTGATACTGCTGCCGTTCACCAGTTGTGACAGCTGTGCCAACAATTGATGTGCGGAGCTGTTCAGTCAGCTCCGCATTCTTATTTTTTAATTTATTTCCACTCAAAATTTTCTTTCCCTGCACCAACCTCAAAATGATACTTCACAATTCCGAGGTCAATCTTTGTAAAAAAGCCCAGTCCTGCTTTTGCCGTTACTTTGTTTCCGTCCACTGCAAAAGAGAATTTCTGCTGATTGAGTGCTGTAGGTGCCAGCATTGCACACTTCACACCACGAATAACCCATTCCGGCAAACTGCCCTCTGTTTTCACAACGGTTTCCGGCGGTTTGGATTTATGCGGAACGCCTTGATTTTCTCCATATCCGACCGCAATGATACATACTAACTTTTCATCTGCCTGTAAATGAAATGCTTCCGGCACTCTGCTGAATGTACCGCCTACCCAGCAGGTGTGCAGTCCCATTTGCTGTGCCTCAATGACGAGCTTTTCACCGAAATATCCGCAGAGTTCCTCTAAATCAGGAGATTTTCTGCCAATCAGTGCAATGTAATTTTTTACATTGGTAAATTTTCCGTAATGTGCCAGGAGACTGTCAAAAGCTCTCGGTTCGTTCTGGATAAGCTGAAAATGCAGATTTCCTTCTGCATTATATTCTTCAATCAGCTTCTGTAATTTTTCAGCATGTTCTGCTGAAATCGGTTTGTTCTGGTACTGCCGTACGGAATGACGGCTTCTGACTGCTTCTTTTACTGTCATGTTCCGATTGTCCTTTCATTCAGATTCACACCATACAATTTCCGATGCTGCTTCACACAAATCTTCATGGAATCCCCAGCCGATTCCATCCGTTTCTCTGATAATTCTGCTGATTCTGGGCCTGACAGAAATATAGAATTCTTTACTGCCGAATGTATTCAGACCGTGTACAAATTCAGAAAATACCGAAGCCATACTGTAATAGAAGTTAGCATCAATATCGCCATATTCATTTGTAAAATCAACACCGCATTCTACATAATACAGCTGTAAATCCAGCAGATATTCTGATTTCGGAGCTACTTTCCGCAAATCAGAAATAAATGATTTTGCTTTTTTCAGGGTTGGCAACATTTCTCTGAAAAATACATACCGCATTTTCAGCTTATATTCGTTTACCAGAGCAGTTTCCGCACTGCCCTGATGATATTTTGATTCCAGAAAAGCCGCATTTTTCTTATCAATTTTACTGAGCTGTACAATCAGATTTATCATTTCTTCCTGATTCAGCGTTTTCAGATATTTTTTCAATTCATTTATTTTCATAGATTATCCTTTCAGGAAACTGCTGATTTCTTCTGTCAGTTTTTTCACAGAAATTCCGTTTTCGGCGAGAAGTTCCTCCGGTTTGAATTCCGTATGAAACGCTTTGGAAATGCCATAATTGCGTACTTTCATAGTGCTGTCACCATAAAAAGAAGCGATATTCTGACCATAACCGCCCATCAGTTCGCCATCCTCAATCGTAATGACAAGCTGATGCTTTTCTTTCAGTGAATTCAGCAAATCCGTATCAAGAGCATTCAGGAACCGAGGATTGATGACAGTGATTTCTATTTCGGTCTGTTCCTTGACTTTATCAGCGATTTCGAGAGCCATCGGAACAAGTACGCCTACAGCTGCGAGAACGATTTTTTCGCCATTGCGTTCGACTTTATTCCTGATAACAGAATAATCCGTATCATCAGCAGTTCCGGAAGATTTGAACTCACCAGGTACTCTGATGCCGACAGGATGTTTTTTCTGTGTTGTTGCAAAACGGAACATTTGTACAAATTCTTCTTTGCTTGCCGGAGCAAGATAAATCAGATTCGGAATATGTGCAAACATCTGAATATCACAAAGTGCAATATGCGTATTGGAATTCATGCCGTAAACGCCCGGACTGAGAATCAGATAAGTAGCAGGGCTGTCATTCAGGCAGACATCATGCGACATCTGGTCATAAGTTCTCTGGAAAAACGGTGCAAATGTACCAAATACGGCAGTTCCGCCATTTTTTGCGATACCGCTTGTCATAGCAACTGCATTTTCTTCCGCAATGCCGACATCAATAAACTGTCCTCTTTGTGCATATACTTCACGGACTCCCTGCACGAAGCCGAGTCCCATAGGAGTAGCCGCATTCAGGACAATTGCTTTCTCATTCGTATCGAGCAGTTCTTTCAGGCAGTCGAAAACAGTAGTATCACCGCCGGAAAACGGATACAGCGGAGTCCCGTCCTCTACATGGAAAGGTCCTCCGGCGTGCCACATTTCACGGTTCTGTTCCGCATAGGAAAGCCCTTTCCCTTTGATGGTATGAATATGCAGCACAACAGGATGGTCAATATCTTTTACGCTCCGGAATAATTCTACCAGTTTTTCTGTATCATGACCATCTTCCAGATAGCGGTAATCCAGTCCCATTGCCTTGAACAGATTATTTTCAGCCGTACCGCCGGATTCTCTAAGTTTTTTCAGAGTTTTGTAAAGTCCTCCGTGATTTTCCGCAATACTCTGGTCATTATCATTCACGATAATAATCAGATTCCTGTCATATTCGCCTGCATAATCAAGAGCCTCCAGGGCTTCGCCGCCGGACAGTGAACCGTCACCAATCAGGGCAATAATATTTTCATGACGTTTGTTCAGGTCTCTGCCCTTGGCAAGTCCAAGTGCCAGTGATACTGAAGTCGATGTATGCCCGACAATAAACATATCATGTTCACTTTCGTTCGGATTGGTATAGCCTGTCACATCACGGAAATGCATCTCATCCAGAAAAGCTTCTTTTCTTCCGGTCAGAATCTTATGCGGATAACACTGGTGTGATACATCGAAAACAATTTTATCTTTCGGCGAATCAAATACATAATGAAACGCTACAGTCAGCTCCACCACACCAAGATTAGGCCCCTGATGTCCACCAGCCTTGCTGATTTTATTGATGAGGGCGGCTCTTGTTTCGTCCGCAAGTGTGCGGAGCTGGGAAAGCTCCAATTTCTTGATGTCCGCAGGTGAATTGATTTTTTCGAGATACATGGGTCATTTCTCCTTTTTGATATATATATAT
>JAFUWN010000071.1 GCA_017483465.1 Oscillospiraceae bacterium | reverse complement strand
TCCGGAAGTTCTGATTTAAATAAATTCTGGCCATTTCCTGATCTTTGCACTGCTCGAGGGGTGTACTTTCCTGAATGGCTCTCTTGAAATTTTCGGGATTTGCCTGCCGGAAGCCATAAATTGACTGTTTCACATCTCCGACAAGAAAGGCATTTGTTCCGTAATGCAGTTTCGTACCGTCTTCTGAAACACGGCAGTTTCGGGACAGCAGTTTAAACAGACAGTCCTGTTTATCATTGGAGTCCTGATATTCGTCGATCATGATCAGTTCATATTTTTCGGCGGCGGCTTCTGCGAGGGCTGATCTGTGAATCAGACCGTTTTCATCTACCGAAGCAAGAAGATTCAAAACCAGATGTTCGGCATCACTAAAGCTGAGAACATTCTGTTTCTTCTTTTCTTCAAACAATTCCTGCTGATATTCTTCGGTCATTTCCAGCATAAGCGGAATGATCTGCTTCTGGACAATTTCATCGTCTTTCCAGTACCCCAGAGGTTCAAGCAGTTTTTCTTTCAGTGCCTTGTATTTTTTCTGATACATTCCACGGATATTCTTGAATATTGCCTTATTATCCTCGTCATAATAATCTGATTTTGAGCTGCCTCCCCGGAAAGCATCAAAACTTCCGACTGCCTTGAAAGGATCTGCCAGCAGCTTTTCCGGTTCTGCATGAAGTATATATTCTCTGCAAGTTTCAAAAAGCTTAATATCATTTTTTCTGATATTTTCATAAACCATTTTATTCGGGTCGCTGTAAGCGGCTGTGGCAAAAGGCCGGCATTTTTCTGCCAGGGAAATACACTCCTGAATTTCCTGTGCAAATGTCTGACGGAACATATCCAGAAATACAGTATTATTTTCTTCCTGACAGATTTTTTTTGCCTGTTCTGTCCAGTAGGACGGAAAAGCCAGCGAATTTTTATACTCTGCTATCAGAAGAATCAGTTTTTCAAGTTCAGAATCCCCTGCTGTACACAAGCGGTTCAGCAGCAGCGTAATATCATCTCTGCGGTCTTTGCTCCAGCGTTCCAGAACTGTCTGGACGGCACGTTTTTTGAATACATATTCCCTTGCAGGCTCTGCCACGCCGAATTGTGCAGAAACTCCGCAGGCATCGGCATTTTCCCTGATAAAATCAAAACAGAACGAATGAATTGTTGAGATTTTGGCATTGCTGAGGGCACTTCTCTGCTGTAAAAGCCAGTCATAAGCGGCTTCCTGATGATGACCCTCCCGGTTCATTCTGTCCAGTGTTTCAGAAATTTTCTTCGTCAGACGCTGTTTCATCTGTGCGGCGGCATCTCTGGTGAACGTAACAACAATCATTTCATCCGCCGGAACCCGTGTATCAGGAGAAGGGTCAGAAAGAATCTGAAGCAGCCGCTCTACCAGAACTGCTGTTTTTCCGCTGCCGGCAGCCGCAGATACGATTACGCTTCTGTGTTTTGTGCGGATGGCATCCCACTGCTGATCAGTCCATTTCATCTTTATGTTCCTCCTGTTCTGTGAGATCTTCTTCCTGTTCAAAAACAGTTTTCAGAGCCTCTTGTTTCAGTTTTTTTGTGAGTGTCATTTTTTTCAGATCTGCATGACCGCAGATATCCGCATAACGGCAGTAGTTACACGGCGAATTTTTCTGATACAGATACGGCTTCGGAGCCGTATCTCCTTCATAGAGTCTGTCAGCCATTTCACAGATTTTACGTTCCACATGTTTTTTCAGACTGCTGAACTGCTGTGATGTCGCAGAAAACAGGTTCTGTGTGTCAGTATGATTCATAACGGAAGCCGGAGAAGGAGCTTCTTCCTGCATATACGGCAGAACATCTTCCAACAGAAGGCCTTTCATCTGATAGAAATCCTGGAAAAATTCTTCCCGGGAGACAGGTTTTTTAGTTCGATCCTGATAATCGCTTTTGATCGGCTGACCGCTCGGCAGATACAGCACGCCTGCCGGTTCTGCACCGAATGCCTGATTCTGTTCCAGAGCGAATAAATAAATCAGCATCTGCATATCCAGACCATAGGCTAATTTTTCCGGAGAAAAATATTTAGTTCCGGTTTTATAGTCTATGACACGCATAAGCCGCCGGTCTTCGGCATCACACAGATCAACACGGTCAATTTTTCCCTGACAGAGAATCTCACCGTTCCGGAGCGAATAGGGTTTCAGATCTTCCTGCGGGCCGAGCCGTTCTTCAAATGCAGCCGGAACAAAGACAGATTTTTTCAGTTCTGTCTGAAGATGTTTCAGCAGTCTGAGAACACTCTGAGTATTGATATGATAACTTAATTTGAATCTGCTGTTTTTCAGGACAGAAGCAGAGAAATTTTCTTTTTTGAAGACTTCTGCCAGTTCTTCAATTTCCTGTATCAGCTGATCTTCTGACAGTTCTGTAAAATCTTCCGGATGACTGCCGAGAATCTTTTCCAGGCAGTAATGTGCGAAATTTCCGATATGATTGGGAGTCAGCGTTATTTTCTCAGGAGCATACATTTTGAGACAATACCGACAGAAATACTGAAACGGACAGGTATAGAACGTTTCAATGCCTGTCGGAGAGAGTTTCAGCTGACTGCCGAGCAGACTCTTCATAGCTGCCGGTTCTGTATGTCCGCACTGTTCCGGCAGTTTTTCCGTCAGTTTCCGGATTCTGGAAGCATAAACAGGATCAGCTTCCAGAACGGCTCTGACCGAAGCAGTTTTTGCATCATCCCGATGCAGATTCCGTACAAGATGAAAATAAGCTGCCTGTTTTGTCCATGCATAATAATCAGGAGAAAACTCCTCCTGCCGGTGGAGCACAGGGGCTTCCGGCGGAAACATTCTCAGAATCTCACCGATTACAACAGAAGGCTCTGCCGGTTCATGTTCTGCATTGACTGCCGGATATGTCAGATAGAGCTGTTTTGTCGGAGCAGCAAGAATTTTATTAATAATCAGCAGTTCGTCAGAATACAGCTCCGGAAGCAGATGTGCAATTCTGATATGATATTCTTCCAGTTCACGGAGTTCTTTTTCTGTGAATACGCCCTGTGTATGCATTTCAGACGGGAATGTCCCGTTCATGACACCGGGAACAAATACCGCAGCAGGAGAATTCAGCCGTACAGTAAGTACTTCATAGAGCGTTTCAATCACCCGAATGCTGTCAAGTGTTTCCGGCGGTGTGGAAAAACTGCTGTTTTTCAGGAGCATCAGGAATAACTGATATATTTCTGACAGAGACAGTATTTCAGCCCCCATATTTCTGACGACTGTATCCATTGTTTCTCCGAGCATTTTCCAGAGTGTTGCGGATTCGTTTTGTTTCAGTACTTCTTCTTTGGTTTCATCACAGGCATTTTTCTTCTGTACCAGATAAGTATATACAGTCCGGCATATTTTCCGGACATCTGCATTTTGACAGGCAGTTTTCAGATTCTGCATTTCTGTGATAAATGCATTTCTGAGTATTTCCAGTTTCTGTCCGTCAAACGGTTCCGAACGGCGGTTCAGCTCCGTCTGATTTTCTTCATAAAATTTCTTTGTCCAGTCTTCTTTGTCAATACTCCAGGTGAAGCAGAAATGCTCCAGCATAGCGACAGTTTCTCCGTCACAGCCGGAAAAACTGTTCTTGAGATATTTCAGAATCATATCCGTATTCCAGTTTTTGGAAGCAAGTATCTCCAGAAGTGTCAGGAAATACCGGATTAATTCCGTATGAATTACAGATTTTTCAGCAGCAATATCATACGGCAGCTGATACCTTGCAAAAGCACGTTCCAGCAAAGGCCTGTATACAGAGGGTTCTTTCACTGCAATGGCAATATCCCGGTAATGTAAAGACGGATCGGCAGATAACAGATGATAAATTTCTGCACAAATATATTCTGCTTCAGAAACAGCATCCTCTGCCTGAAAGACATGCACATGATTTTCATACGGACTCTGACTGACATCTGAACGGAAAATCTGCGAAGCGACGGCTTTTAAATCCGCATAGCCGGAACGCATGTATTTTTTACAGTATTGTATTTTTACAGCATTAGGATGTTTTTCTTCTGCTTTCTGTTTCAGATTCAGGAATGTCTGATGTCCGTTTCTGAAAATCATATTTTCCTGTTCCTGTGTATCACGGATTGCAATAGAAAAATCTTCTGCCTGTTCCATGATGACAGAAAGCATCTGATACTGATCGCCTGAAAAAGCTCCGAACTCATCAAGATAAACATGCTGATTCCTGAAAAAATCATGTTCCTGTGCCAGCAGAGCCGCTCCGGTCAGGTCATTGAGATTATCGCATAAACCATGTGCCTGAAGAATCCGGTCATAAGCACTCAGAATTTCAGAGAGGTCTTTCGTTTTATCCCGCAGCTGAACAGAGTCTGTAAACACAGGAGAAATTTCATGCATTTTTTCTGCTGTGATGCCCTCTTTCCTCATTTTGGCAACCAGTTTCTGCAGCTGCATGAGAGAATCCGGAGTATTCTGCCGGTACAGGATTTTCAGTGCATCTTTCCGGATACATTCCTGTACTGCCTGATATAAAAACAACAATTTTTCCTGTTCGGATGCATAGTTTCTTCCGGAACTGCCGCATTTCAATAAAATATCCTGTGACAGCGTATAGAAACTATAAGTCTTCATCTGGTTGAATAATCTGACATCCAGGAAATCATAGAGCCGTTTTTCGGCTTCAAATGAGAACTGTTCCGGAACAATCATGATAACTTGTTTGTTCTGCTCCAGATCTTTCCGGATTCTGTGCATCAGTTCTGTAGATTTTCCTGTGCCGCATTCGCCTAAGATAAAATGAAACATAAATTTTCCCCTTTTCCTTGTGTATCATAATCAGAAAGGCGGACAAAACCGCCTTTCTGAATTCTGGAATGATAAATTATTCTGTTACTTCGTCATTGGCATCGAACACATCGCCGCATTCGGGGCAGAATCTCGGCGGTTTTGTCGGGTCAGCGGGTTTCCAGCCACATTTGTCACAGCGATAGGTTTTGACTCCGGCCGGCTTGGGCTTGCCGCATTCGGCACAGAATTTCCCCTGATTGAACTGACCGCAGGAGCATGTCCAGCCGTTGGAAACAGGCTTAGGCTTGCCGCACTCTGCACAGAATTTTCCGGTATTCTTGGCACCGCAGGCACAAGACCAGGTATCTGCATTTTCAGGAACGCTTGTATATACGGGAGCTGTCTGCTGCTGCTGAGCATGCATCTGATACAGAGCCTGTGCATTCATACCGCCGGCCTGCTGAGCCATATTCATATTCATGAAGCCGAGTGCTGCACCGCCGCTGTTGCCGGCGGCTGCTTTCATGGCATCTGCCTGAGCCGCTGTGAGTGTTGCGGCAGCCATGCCGGGACTCTGGAGCATTCCGGCTCTCTGTGCCTGTTTGATCAATTCTTCGTCTTCTTTGGAAGCCGTTGCTGAATTGATCATGACAGAGACAATTTCAATTCCCCGTTTTTCTTTCCATTTCTGGGCAAGAGCCGTATTCATGGCATCTGTAATTTCCTGGGTATATCCCGGAAGAGCACTGTATCTGACACCCTGAGCGGAAATCTGTGCAAAAGCGGGCTGTAATGCTGTAAGAAATTCTGCTTTGAGTGTTGCGGCGATCTGATCAGAAGTATAGCTCTGTGCGACATTGCCGCAGACATTGGCATAAAACAGCATAGGATCAGCAATTCTGTAAGTATATTCACCGTTGCATCGGATAGAAATATCAATATCTAAATTAATATTTCTGTCTACGACTCTGAACGGTACAGGATTTTGTGTGCCGAATTTATTATTCATAATTTCTTTTAAATTAAAATAATAAATTCTCTGATCATGACCGGTATCACCGCCATAGCCGATACGCTTGCCGATGGTCTTGAACGTTTCTTTGATACTGTTGCCTAAACTGCCGGAGAAGATACTCGGTTCTGTAGAAGTATCATAAGTATACTCGCCGGGTTCTGCACAGAGTTCAACAACCTTTCCGTTATCGACAATAATCATACACTGACCGTCAGCGACGGCAATGCCGCTGCCGTTTGTGATAATATTCTCACTGCCTTTGGTATTGGAAGATTTTGCAGAAACTCTTTTCTGACCTTTTGTGACAAGCACATTGGACGGAAGGGCTTCACAATAGAAAAATTCTTTCCACTGATCGGCCATTGTACTTCCGACTGCACTGAATACTGCTTTTAATAAGCCCATAATACAGACTTCCTTTCTGATTCAAAAATAGTATCTTTATTATAGCATATTTTTTGTCAGAAGTCAATGACTTTTTTATTTCCTGACGTGAATTATTTGTTGAATATGCAGGAACAGGCCGTTTTTACTTGACTTATCCGCAATTTTATGTTATGATTCTTTTAGAAAGCGAGTGAATGCAGTCATGAAAACTTACCCTAAAATTTTAACCATTCAGGATGTTTCCTGTGTCGGACAATGTTCCCTGACCGTGGCTCTGCCGATTCTTTCGGCCTGCGGAATAGAAACCTGTATTCTGCCTTCTGCGGTATTATCCACACATACGGCATTCAAGAATTTCACATGCCGTGACCTGACGGACGATATGCCTGTGATTTCAGAATACTGGCAGAAAGAAAACATTCAGTTCGATGCATTTTATACCGGCTATCTCGGAAGCGAAAAGCAGATCAATTTCGTCACAGATATTTTCAGGAAACACGGCAGACCGGACAGTATGACTTTTGTAGACCCTGCTATGGCAGATAACGGAAAATTATACCCTGCTTTTGACAAAGCCTATGCAGAGGCCATGAAACCGCTCTGCTTCCATGCAGATGTCATGCTCCCGAATCTGACAGAAGCTTGTCTCCTGACAGATACCCCCTATCAGGAATCTTATGACGAAGCTTATATTTCTGAAATGATCCGGAAAATGCATAATGCAGGAGCAAAACAGATTATTCTGACAGGAATCAGCTATACACCGGAAACCACAGGCGTTGTCATTGCCGATCAGAATCAGATACAATATTATCAGCATAAGAAGCTTTCACAGGGCAGTCACGGAACAGGCGATGTCTATGCTTCGGCCTTTATCGGAGCTTATCTGCACGGACAGGATGCCTTTGCCGCTGCCAGAACTGCGGCTGATTATACTGTCAAATGTATTGAAAATACACTTGATGATGCCTCTCACTGGTATGGTGTCAAATTTGAAACCGCTCTGCCGGAGCTGATCACTCAGCTTTCCAGATAAATGCATACTGAAAATAAGAGAAAAGAGTACAGATAAAAGCACGGAAGAATTTCTTCTCCCGTGCTTCTGTATTTATTTTTTTCTGTAATAAAAATGAATTCTCATCAGTACGAATAATACACACAAGATCGTCACACCGGTATCCGCAAAGACAGACAGCCACATATTGGCAAATCCGCAGAATCCTGCAATCATAATGATGATCTTGACGGCCAGAGCAAAAAATATACAAATTCTTGCCGTCTGATTCACACGCTTTGCAATTTCCATAGCTGTGATCAGATATGCCGGGTCTGACCGGAGCAGAACCACATCAGCGGCTTCCATAGCGGCATCTGCACCGCTGCCCATGGCAACACCGACATCCGCACCGGAAAGCACAGGCGTGTCATTGATACCGTCTCCGACAAACATGACAGCTCCTCTGGCTTCCCGGATTTTTTTCAGATATTCCGGCTTTTCCGTAGGCAGAAGCCCTGCATGAGCTTCCTGAATTTCCAGTTGTTCTGCGACTTTCCGGGCATGTTCCGGACTGTCACCCGTCAGCATGACAGTATAGATTCCACGCTGATTGAATTTTTTTACCGTTTCGGCAGAATGTTCTTTTGGCATATCAGACAATACTAATCTTCCGTAATAAGCTCCGTTTACAGCGACATAAACGCAGGTTCCGGAGCTGATATATTCCGGATATTCAATTTCCAGTTCTTCCATCAGTTTTTCATTGCCGCAGGCGACCTGCATACCGTTCACCTGTCCGATGATACCCCGTCCGGCGAGTTCACGAACCATTTTAGCAGGTTCGTAAGCAATGCCCTGTTCCTGCATATATGCCAGAATACTCTTTGCTACCGGATGTGTGGAATAGCTCTCACAGGCGGCACACAGCTGAAATAATTCTTCTGTTTTGCAGTCCTGAGTTTCTGCTTCTGTGACAGTAAAAACGCCTTTGGTGAGTGTTCCGGTCTTATCCATAACAACAGCTTTGATTTTCTCGATTGCTTCCAGTGAAACACCGTCTTTGAATAAGATTCCCTTTGCCGAGCCTGCTCCGATTCCGGAGAAGAATGCCAGCGGTACACTCAGCACCAATGCACACGGACAGCTGATCATCAGGAAATTCAGAGCCGTATAAATCCAGTGTGTCCAGTCTCCTGTAATCAGAGACGGAATAATTGCTGTCAGTACGGCGATTCCTACCACTACCGGAGTATAAATTCTTGCGAATCTGGTAATAAATTTATCTAATTTCGGTTTTCCGGCGGCGGCATTTTCCACACTGTCAAGAATTCTGGTAATCATAGAATCCTGCAAACCGGCAGAAGCCTTGATTTCCAGTACACCGCTGAGATTGATACAGCCGGACATGACCTCGCTTCCCCTGCTGACAGCTGTCGGAACGGATTCCCCTGTCATAGCCGAAGTATCAACAGTACTTTCACCTTTTCTGACGATTCCGTCTACCGGAATTCTGTCACCGGCTCTGACCAGAATCCGGTCACCGGCCTTAATACGTTCGGCCGGAACAGTACGGATGTCTGTGGCACTGAAAATTTTCTGCACAGTTTCCGGACGCATGTCAATAGCCTGCATGACAGATTTACGGCTTCTCTCGACAGCGATATGTTCAAATAACTCACCGATTCTGTAAAACAGCATGACACCGGCGGCTTCTTCCCAGGAACCAATAAAGAGTGCTCCGACTGTAGCAATGCTCATCAGAAAATTTTCGTCCATCATCTGGCCTTTGAACAGGCTTCTGACGGCATTCCAGAGAACTTCAAAACCCATCAGCAGATAAGAGGCCATCAGGAAAATGCCGGAAAGTATTTCATTTTTTGTAACCCATCCGATCACAAGGCCGATGATGAAAATCACAGCCCCGATGACTAACAGCACCAGTTCTGTACTATGTGTTTCCGGCTCGGATTTTCTGGGTTTTGCTGTGGTATGCTTATGCCATACAATGCCTTCTTCGATCTGCCGGGAAACGGTTCTGATCTGTTTCAGCAGTTCTTTCTGATCTGTATTTTTAGAAACACGGACATGCAGCTGACCGGTTGCATAGGAGAGATCTGCTTTTTCTATGCCGTCCAGTTTCCGGACAGCATTTTCAATTTTAGCGGCACATGCGGCACAGTCGATATTTTCCACATCATAGACAAGTCTGATACTGTCGGCAGAAACCGGTGTTTCCGGAACAGTTTCTTCCGGCTCTGGCAGATAGTCGCAGCATTTGCAGTTCGGATCGCTGCATTTGAATTTCTTCATTTCCTGTGCATAATCTTTTGCATGATGATGACCGGCATGTTCTTTATCTAAAAATTTCACACCCTCGTCGATTTCGCAGGCAGCAGACTGAATTTGTTCCAGCAGATTTTCTGTATCTGTGACAGTCAGATGGAGCTGACTGGACGGAAATGACAGGCTGACCGCTTCAATCTGCGGCAGTTCTCTGAGCCGTTCTTCGATTTTGACGGCACATTTCGGACAATGCAGATGTTCCACACGATAGATCACTCTCATAGTCTCACCTCAAGTAACAATTGAACATTTGAACGATTGTTCAATTATATTATAGCACACACTTTCAGGATTGTCAATATCTTTTTTAAAAATTTTAAAAAAACAAGAAAATTTTTCCGGACTGACAAAAATACCAGTCCGGAATGATAGAATTTATGATTTTTTGCCGAACAATCCGCTGAACAAGCCTTTTTTCTTAGGTGTTTCTTTTTTAGATTCTTCTGCCGGCTTTTCCTTGGGAGCTTCGGATTTTGTTTCAGCAGCGGCAGGTTCTGTATAGCTTTCAGAGATATAGAACGGCTCGGAACTGCCTGTCCATGCCTTGCCATGGTCATAATGATAGGAAACATATTCAATATGCAGGCCTCTGGCAAACGGCAGGGCGACTTCTGAAATTTCACGGCGGATTTGTTTTCTCTGTTCTTTTTCAATGCCGTCCATCCAGTCGATGATAATTAAATAATGCGGACGGATTTCTTCTTCTTTCCGGATGGTTCTGAGCCAGATCCGATTGATAAGATTCTTATCTTTCACATAATCTGTAATATGATTTGTCATGTCATGGTTCGGCATTTCCGGTTTGGTGACGATTACTTTTCCGCTGTTTTCATTCATACTCCGGACTGTGATTTCTGACAGGTCGCCTTCAGCGACTTTCTGTGTGAGTTCCAGCAGCTGCATATCCAGAAGCATAGGAGCACCGCTGCCCGGATTGATAATAATTCCCGTCTTATCCGGATTTTCTTCCAGAAGCTTGTGCAGATCGGCAAATCTGGCAATCTTAGCATGTGCATACCCTGCCGGATTAGCCTGTTTCAGACTGTATAAATCTGTAAAGATCATAAACAGACTGCCGCCGTCAGGCATCTGATAAATTCCGGGCTCTTCCGGCTGACCGTCTTCACCTGCCTTGAATGGATGCAGAAATGCAGAATGA
Source organism: Oscillospiraceae bacterium (assembly GCA_017483465.1). Classification (GTDB taxonomy): domain Bacteria; phylum Bacillota; class Clostridia; order Oscillospirales; family Ruminococcaceae; genus UBA3855. The sequence goes on along the minus strand of JAFUWN010000071.1, from coordinate 41,752 downwards.
TAAATTTCCTGAAGTGCATCCAGTTCGGTATTGCCGTCCGCTCTGCCCCAGCGCATATCCTGCATCAGCAAGAGCAGTTTTCCGGTTACAGTGGGATTCAGCACCGGCCGCTGTACCAGAGGAAGATTACTGTAATCCGGAATCGGAATCAGTGCAGAGAGCGGCACAGCGAAATAATTTTCGGCACTGTCAATAACGATCTGTGTCACACCGCACCGGAACAGCTCTGCAAACAGGAACATTCTGTTCTGTTCCTCGTTTTTGAGTACTTCCAGCAGAATATGCCGTTTCCGCATCTGTTCTGTGAAATCCCGGCAGAGTTCTTCTGTGGAAAACAGATAGGCAGTAATCTGATTTTCCTCCTGTGCCAGAAAATAGTGTTTTGTAGCCGGGCAGAATGCTGCCCACAGCAGCTCCTGTTTTCTCATCAAGCCAATTAATTGTTCAGACAAAGTTTCTCTTTCTTTGCTGTCTTCTGTCTGACCAAGTTTTTCAGTCAGTTCCTGTATTGTTGCCATAGTATTTACCCTCCTGTTTTTTCATGACATAATAATTATAGCATATTCTGAAACTTACGTCAATAGTTTCCGACGAAATCAGAGGGTTTTCCTGTAAATATTTTCTGAACATTTTGTAAAAATATACAGTTTTCTTATCACATGTGATATTTTATCATATAATATGCTGTCAGGAATTTGTCAGGATGATCACACTCCGGGGAGCAAGATAGAAAATATTTCCGTTCCGGTGGACAAGAGGATTATAATCCTGTTTCCGGACATGCGGTACGTTTGTATAGAACTGTACATTCCAGTTCTTTCCGGCCGGAAGATCGGGCGGCTGTACGGGCTGTGTTTCCCAGTGGGAATTAATTCCCAGAAATACCAGATCATCTTTTTTATGCTTATCCTGCCCGGCAAATAAAATTCCGATCACATGGGTATCATTCCGGAACTCCTGATTCCACGGCACAGAATTATGAATGCTCATACACGGAAAATTCATACTGCATGGTGCTGTATCTTCCCGGAGTATTTTATGATTTTTCCGGAATGCCGTCATATCCCTGACGAAATCGAAAACTTCCTGAAATTCTTCGAGTCTTGACCAGTCGAGCCAGGCCGTTTCGTTATCCTGACAGTAGACGTTATTATTTCCGAACTGTGTATTACAAAATTCATCTCCGGCCGGAAACATTGCTGCTCCCCTGCTGCACATCAGAACCGCAAAGGCATTTTTGACCATCCGGATTCTGAGATTTTTAATCTCCGGATTCTGTGTTTCTCCCTCCTGACCGCAGTTCCAGCTGTCATGGGCATTATCGCCGTCGGTGTTATTCCAGCCGTTTTTCTCGTTATGCTTCTGATTATAGGAATATAAATCATAAAGAGTAAAGCCGTCATGACAGGTGATAAAATTCACAGAAACGTTATTTCCTCTCAATTCCGGAGAATAAATATCTCTTGAACCCATAATTCTCTGAGCGGCACTCCAGGCCTTGCCGTTATCGCCTTTCAGGAAGCTCCGGAGATCATCACGATATTTTCCGTTCCATTCTGCCCAGCGTTTCCATGACGGGAAACTTCCGACCTGATACAGACCGCCGGCATCCCATGCCTCGGCGATTAATTTTACTTTACTCAGAATCGGATCATATGCTAAATTTTTTAATAACGGCGGATTCGCCATCGGACTGCCGTCCTCGCTTCTCCCTAAAATAGAGGCCAGATCAAACCGGAAGCCGTCAATTCTGTATTCTATCACCCAATGCCGGAGACAGTCCATAATAAACTGCTGGACAACAGGATGATTGCAGTTAAACGTATTTCCGCAGCCGCTGAAATTAAAATAATGGCCGTCCGGAGTCAGCATATAATATACACTGTTGTCAAGCCCCTTGAATGAGAATGCAGGGCCGTTTTCATCGCCTTCGGAAGTATGATTGAACACGACATCAAGAAAGACCTGAATGCCGTTTTCGTTTAATTTTTTGACAAGCATTTTCAGCTCATCGCCCTCGTGATTAAATTCGATTCTGGAAGAATAACTCGTATTGGGAGCGAAAAAACAGGTTGTATTATAGCCCCAGTAATTCAGGAGCTTTTCGCCGTTATATTCTCTGACACCGTCCATTTCATCAAATTCAAATACAGGCATTAACTCGACTGCATTCACGCCGAGCCGCTTCAGATACGGAATCTTCTGGATAATGCCGTCAAATGTGCCTTTGTGACGGACTCCGGATGACTTATGCTTTGTAAAGCCCCGGACATGCAGTTCATAAATAATCAGATCAGAGAGAGGCATTTTCTGTTCCGGAAAATCACCCCAGTCAAACTGACCGGAATAGATTCTTCCGTGATAACAGCCATAGTCTCCCTGTTTTTCGCCCCAGATACTCTGCCCTGTGACAGCTCTTGCATAAGGGTCAAGAACATTCCGGTTTTTATCGAAAATCAGACCTTTTTCCGGCTGATAAGGGCCGTCTAGGCGGTAACAGTATTCCACGGCATAAATATCAATATAAAAAATCATGATAGACCAGGTGTCTCCGATTCTGTAATTATCCGGAATCGGAATCACGGCGAACGGTTCTCTTTCTTTTCTGTGAAACAACACAACGGAACACGCTGTTGCATTGGCAGAACGGATGGTAAAATTCACAGCATCTCCGAACGGTGTGGCACCGTTGAGCAGATACAGTCCAGGCCGGACAGGATAGCCCTCAATAATTTCCGTTGGCATATACTGGGTATCCTGCATATAATATTGTCTTTCCCGCATGAAAGAACACTCCTTATTGAATCATCATACTAGTATTATCTTATATTTTTATTATTCAGAATATGCGATTAATTTTTGTTTCATCAGGCAGAAATCATAAATATTGATGATTTCATCATTCAGAAAATTTCCTGCTTTCCAGTCACTGAGCACAGTACCGTCATGCATAAGCCATCTGTGCAGAGTGATCAGATCGAGTGTATTAAATTCCCCGTCAGCATTGACATCCCCCTGAATGCGTTCTTCTGCCCATCCGTGATCGGGGTAGCTTTCATTCTGAGGCTGATCACCGGCTTCATGAAAGGGCGTAATTTTCACATAATCAATTTCAAATTGAGCCGTATCGAAATCAGGCACACCGGCCCAATATTTCGGAAACCAGAGGCCGAGCCAGAATCTTCCGGCTTTATCCGGCACATGTTCATAAGACGTATGAATTAAAATATTATCAATATAATATTCCACACGTTTTTCCTGATTTACATCACCTGTATGCCAGTCGAACCGATATGTATGAAATTCTCCGTCTGTCGGGTCGATTCCGGTACTGACAGAAACAGACTGATGCTCGTCTTCCCCCTCGCCGGTCCAGTTGGTACACAGCACATGCTGTAAGCTGAACTGATCTTCCTCATCACGTCCGGGAAATTCAATATCAATTTCATGATTGGTAATCACGAGATGATCACCGGAATAGTCTTCTTCATATTCAAAAGTCCACATAGCCGGACAGCAGCCCAGCACCGGAGGAATTTTTGCAGAAATTTCATAGCTTCCGGAAGCAAAATACTCTTTTGTAGCAATTGCCCCTCCGGTACGCTGACCGTTTTCACGCTGTGTTCCGTTCCGGTTGATTCCCCTGAGATCGCCTGTATACTGATTTCCATACCCAGTGAGAAGCAGTTTTCCGTCATGCAGATTCACATTCTCCGGGATGACACCGCCGTTATAATCGACTGTTTCACCGTTTTCCGTAACAGTACCGCCCCAGTTTTTATAAGCCGTCAGCCAGACATCAGAATCCAGCACACCGCCGGAAAAATCTTCATAAAAAACATCAGAATCTTCGGCAGTAACTGCCAATACCGGACAATTGTACAATAACAGTATTCCTGACAGCAGGGCAGAAAAAACTATTTTTTTCAAGAATTTCACCTTCTTTTTAGTTATATTTTATATTATAACATATTTGATTTCAAAAATCAAGCAAATTTACAAAAAAACAGCAGACTGAGAAAATCAGTCTGCTGTAAAAATATTTTTTATTTTATTCAGCTTGCTTTCGGCTGAGGAGAATCCTGCAATGCATCATAGCCCCGTTCGTTTGTTCTGACTTTCACAACATCTTCGACATCATAGATAAAGATTTTTCCGTCTCCGATATTGCCTGTATAGAGAGCTTTTCTTGCTGCTGCAAGAGCCTTGTCAACCGGAACAGCCGTGATTACTGCTTCTACTTTTACTTTGGAATGCAGCGAAGGCAGTTCCTGTTTTACGCCTCTGTAATAAGCTGTATGACCCATCTGTGTTCCGTAGCCGAGTACTTGTGTCACCGTAATACCGTCAATGCCGACTGCTGCAAGACTTGCCTGTAATTCTTCCAGTTTGCCGGGCTTGCAGACAATGGAAAGCTTAGTCAGTTTCGCACCGGATTTGGAAGCTGTATTTTCTCTTCTGGTTTCTGTGATGACAGGAAGTTCACCGGTATTGAGTTTATCGGCATCAGAACCGAAGACATGACGGACTTCTTCACTGTCTACATCATGACGGGCTGCTTGACGGCTGACCTGTAACATGGTATCAGCAGCAGGAGCGAAATCCGCATAAGAACTGGATAAGCCGTGTTCTGTCAGGTCAAGGCCGATAATTTCTTCTTCCGCAGAAGCTCTGAGGCCAATCACTTTCTTAATGATCATAAAAGTACCTGTGATTGTGATTGCAGTCCATGCACCGACTGTTACAATTGCCAGTAACTGCAGTCCCAGCTGATGGAATCCGCCGCCATAGAACAGACCTGTGATTGTATCATTTCCGGGTACGGAAGTAGTCGCAAACAGACCGACTGCAAAAGTTCCCCAGATACCGTTCATCATATGCACGGCAACCGCACCGACAGGGTCATCCACATGCAGAACATAATCTAACAGCCATACGCCGAAGACTACCAGCAGACCGGAAACAATGCCGATACATGTCGCACCGAGGGCATCGACAACATCACATCCGGCAGTCACGCCGACCAGACCGGCAAGAGAAGCGTTCAGACACATGGAAACATCCGGTTTTCCGTATTTCAGCCATGTAAATACCATACATGTAAAAGTTGCAATTGACGGTGCAATTGTCGTTGTTACGAAAATGCTTGCCAGCTGTCCGCCGGATGTTGCAGCTGCACCGTTGAAGCCATACCAGCCGAACCACAGGATAAAACATCCCAGTGCTCCGATTGTCAGGTTATGACCCTGAATCGCATTGACTTTGATGATTTTTCCGTCTTTGTCTTTCTTGAATTTGCCGATTCTTGCACCTTCGATTGCTGCACCGATCAGAGCCGAGATACCGCCGACCATATGAATTGCACAGGAACCTGCAAAATCATGAAATCCTAACTGAGAAAGCCAGCCGCCGCCCCAGATCCAATGGGCTTCAATCGGATAAACAACAGCAGAAATGATACCGGAATAAATACAGTAAGATAAAAATTTCGTTCTTTCTGCCATCGCACCAGATACGATTGTAGCCGTCGTAGCACAGAATACTAAGTTAAATACGAATGTAGACCAGTCAAAATTTGCATAATCTGTAAAAATTCCAAGTGTTGGCAGACCGATGAATCCTCCGAGGGCATCTTCACCCATCAGCAGACCAAACCCCAGCAGACTGAATACTACTGTACCGATACAGAAATCCATCAGGTTTTTCATGATGATATTTCCGGCATTCTTCGCACGGGTGAACCCCGTTTCGACCATAGCAAACCCCGCCTGCATAAAGAACACCCATGCTGCACCAATCAGAAACCAGATTCCGAAGATTTCAGAATCCACATTCGTCATGACATCACTTAACACATCCATTTTGCTCAATCCTTTCTGAAATTGAAAATCTTCTTGTAAAAACAAAAGACACTGAAACATGCTTCTTTGCATGTTCCAGCGTCTTTGCTGTTTACAGTTATCAGTATACATGATTTTTCCGGATTTGTCAACTGGCAATCCTGTATGATTTTATAAAAATCTCTCCGGATTTTCAGTCATAATTCATAACAGGTATAGTATTTTCCGGTTCTGGTTTTGTTTTTTTAAGTCAGAAGCTGGATTGCTTTACAGAATTCTGCAAATTGCATAAAAAACAGAATCTGTTTATAATATAATTATAATTCATAAGTTGATAAAATCCGGAGGGCGACTTCTTTTCTGGTCGATCTGGTATCCATCGCCTGTTTTTCGATATATCTGTGTGCTTCCGGTTCTGTGAATTTGAGATACTGCATCAGGGCACATTTGGCACGGTTGATCAGCCGCATTTCATCAATTTTCACCATCAGCTTGGAATTCTCCCGTTTCAGGCCGAGCATTCTGGAGCGTGTGGCTTCTACCAGCCGGATCGACTGATGAAACAGGTTCCGGTTCATTGGCCGGGAAACCACACAGACTCCGTAATCTCCGACTTTGTCTGCAACATCATCAGAAATATCCGCCTTGCATAATAAAATAATACCGGAGTTGGTATTTTCAGAAAGCATGACTGACAATTCATGACCGAATTCATCTTTCAGCGGTGTGTTGATAATAATCAACGCATATTCTGTATTCTGAACCATACGTCTTGCTTCGCTTCCGCTTGCCGTAGAAGTCAGATTGGTATATCCGTAAGAATGCAGAAACTGGGCGATGATTTCCATGCCTTTTTCAGAACCGGAGATAATCAATGCTCTGTCCATGCAATTATCATCTCCCTATTATTCAGACAGGAAATACTGCTGTTCTTCAAACAGAGCCTTGTCCTCAGCGGCATCATACAAGGCAAGCTGTTTTTCCACATTCCGCCAGAAATTCCTGCGGATTTCCTCCGGCAGATTTTCTTTGATAAATTCACTCTGACGGGAAATTTCATAAGCAGCCCAGAGCTTTTCCGGCAGAGCGGAGAAAGTTTTTTTCTCGGCAGTCACACAGAGATCGTCAGAGAGTTTCAGATGATTCTGAATGCCGTCAATACCGGCTGCCAGTAATAACCGGAATGACAGATACGGATTGCAGCAGCAGTCTGCACTACGGATTTCAATTCTTGCGGGTTCGCCGTCATTATCATGAATCCGGATCATCGGCTGACGGTTTTCGAGCGACCAGTTGATATGATTCGGAGCACCTCTGTGACGAAGACGAGTATAAGAATTCACAATCGGATTCAGAAAGACAGTCATTTCAGGCATATGCTTTAAAATCCCGGCAACAAAAGCCGCACCTTCTTCCGGAAGCTGATGATTCTGCATTTCAAAAATATTTCTGCCGTTGTTTTTCAGGCTGATCACGATTGTCAGGGCACTTCCGTAGGTACCGTTTAAAGGCTTCGGCATGAAAGAGGCATATAAGCCGTTCTGAGCGGCGATTGTCTTGACAACCGTTTTATAATGCACCATATTGTCAGCTGCTGTGACAGGCTCACTGCACTTGAAATCAATTTCATTCTGACCGGGGCCGTATTTATGGCAGGATCTCTGGGGATTCAGACCCATTTCCTCAAGAGACAGGCAGATTTCACGCCGGGCATTTTCACACTTGTCCAGAGGGGCAACATCAAGATAGCCTGCATGGTCGTGCGGAATTTTAGTCGGTCTGCCTTCGTCGTCGCAGTCGAATAAATAAAATTCGCTTTTTGTGCCGAACTCGCAGGAATAGCCTTTAGTATATAATTTCTGGATATATTCCTGAAGTGTATAGCGTAATTCTCCGGCATAATGCGAGCCGTCCAGATTCTTGATACTACAGAAAAATCTGACAACTCTGCCGGATTTCGGCCGCCACGGGAGAACAGAAAGCGTAGAAATATCCGGCACTAACAGCAAATCCTGATAGCAGTCGGAAAATCCGGCGGCATCGAGCAGAATTCCGTGTGAGAAAGCTCTCGGAAGTTCATTTGGCATGATGGCAATATTTTTCAGATTCCCCTGCATATCGCAGAACGTCAGACGGATAAACTTGACATCATTTTCCGTGACAAAATCAAGAATTTCTTTCGGTGAAAAATTCATGTTCATTCCTCCTTGACATAACAAATTATATTATATACTGATTTTTCAGATTTGTAAAGCATTCTGAAAACAAACTTTTTTTCTGAAAAAAAACGGCTTACAGCACTGACTGCAAGCCGCCTTATACTTTGCTTTTTTATGTCTGATTTTCATAAACGGCCGTAATTCTCCCCAGATACATCTTATGCATCGCATCTTTTGCATAGAGCTTTTCCAGATTTTCCCTGTCGATAAAACAGTTTTCTTCGAGCATCTGTGCATAGACTTTTTCGCAGACAAATACCAGCTTTGCTTCTGCGAATGCCGGTACGCCGTCCAGAGCGACAGGAGTCAGGCCGGTTTCTTTGATTTTATCCACTTCTCTGCCGGAGTGACTGCCGCAGAATGCGAGGGCTTTTCTGTATTCTTCCGGAAAGACACAGACAGTGAACTTGTCATTTCTTTCCAGATATTCAAACGTATAACGGGAAGTTCTGACATAGGCCGTAACAGTGGGAGCGTTCCACATCACACCGATACCGCCCCATGAGCATGTCATAGTATTATATGCTTCCGGCGTGCCGGATGTCAGCAGAAACCATTCTTTGCCGATCATGCTGACCGGATTGAACTGTAATTCTTCGATATTTTTCTTGATAAAAGCCATACTCTCAAATCCTTTCTGAAATGATTATATGCAGAAAACAGCAGCGAAATCACTCCGCCGCTGTTCTGTGCTGGTGTTAGTATTGATTATTCATCTGCACCGTCATCATCGGACGGAGCAAGATTTTCAATTTCTTCTTCATCGAAATCGAATTCCAGTTCTTCGCCGCAGTTCGGGCAGACAGTCTCGCCCTCTTCGAGCATCCGTTCATCGAGCAGAATCACTTTACCGCAGGTAGGACAGATTGTCTCATATTCTTCTTCATCAAGAAAGCCGTCTGTTTCGTCATCAGAATCAACAATTACTTCATCCGGAATTTCTTCAGGAACCGGAACAACGGTTTCAACTGCTGACGGCTTCTTCTCCTCTTTAGGTTTGGTTTCTGTTTCCTTTTCCGGATAATAATACTTGATCTTAGTCTCAGATGACGGACATGCACCGCAGCCGACTTCTTCATTATCTACAAGTTCTTCCAGAACGCCTAAATCTTCGTCAAGAATACTGCAAAGTTCTTCGAGTTCCGCAACACGGCTTTCGAGTTTCTTGATATATTCTGCCGATTCTTTGAGGGCATCACAGACAGCTCCGAAAAGCTGGCCTTCTCTGGATTCCGGATGAACGCCCAGGCCTTTCATGAGGCCTTCCATATATGCAATCTTATCCATTACTTTGCACGCTCCATATATTCGCCGGTTCTGGTATCAACACGGATGATATCGCCTTCGTTGATGAACAGGGGTACACGGATTTCTGCACCGGTTTCAAGAGTAGCGGGCTTAGATGCATTGGTTGCAGTATCGCCTGCAAAGCCGGGGTCTGTCTGTGTTACCTGAAGATCTACGAAATAAGGCGGTTCTACACCAAATACATTGCCTTTGTAAGAAAGTACCTTGACAACCATTTCTTCTTTGACAAACTTGAAATTAGAGCCGAGCTTTTCTTCTTCGATTGCAACATCTTCCCATGTTTCGGTATCCATGAAGTGATACAGATTACCGTCTGCATAGGAATACTGCATATCTTTTCTTTCAATGAAAGCAGTCGGAAATTTTTCTGTCGGGTTGAAAGAACGTTCTACCACAGAACCTGTGATGACATTCTTATATTTGGTTCTGACGAACGCTGCACCTTTGCCGGGCTTTACGTGCTGGAATTCTACTACCTGAACCACGTTGCCGTCCAGTTCAAAAGTAACACCGTTTCTGAAATCGCCTGCTGTAATCATAAAATAAAAACCTCCGTAATTTTTTTAATATATATTTATTTTACACCAAAAACAGAAATTTTGCAATAGTTATTCCAAAATATCAGAGACAAATCAAACTATTTGGAATATTTGTCAAATTTTCACAGCCATTTTTGGTAATATGCACGAAATCTTCAATTCGCACACCGAATTCGCCGGGGAGATAAATACCCGGTTCGATTGTAACCACACCGTTTTCAGGGAGAATATTTTCTCTGTTCGGAGTAGCAACAGGATATTCATGAATTTCAAGACCTACGCCATGTCCGAGCGAATGGCCGAAATACTCGCCGTAGCCTGCCTGAGCAATCACATCACGGGCAGCGGCATCGAGAGCTTTTCCGGTCATACCGGCTTTTGCCGCAGCTCTGGCGGTATCCTGAGCGGTACGGACAATTTCATAGATCTCACGCATTTTCTGTGAGGGTTCGCCGATACATACGGTTCTTGTCATATCGCTGTGATAGCCGTCCACGACAGCACCGAAATCCATCAGGACAAAATCACCTTTCTGAATGACTCTTTCATCCGGAACACCGTGAGGCATAGAAGTATGTGCTCCGGTGAGAGCAATTGTTTCAAAAGAAAGATCTTCTGCACCGTGGCTTCTCATATAGAAATCCAGTTCCAGAGCGACCTGAATTTCGGTCATGCCTGCATGAAGTTTTTCCAGCAGAGCATGAAGGGCATCTTCTGCGATTCTCTGAGCTGCCTTGATTTTACTGATTTCTTCAGCAGATTTGACAGTTCTCAGATCATACAGAGCCTGACTGAGTGTAGAATCTGTTAAAAATTCATAATTTTTCATATGATTTTTCAGATTATCACATCTCTGGAGTGTTAAACTCTGAGCTTCGACAGCGATTGTTTTCGCATGATGTTTTTTGAACAGTTCATCAAACTGCCGGAAAACGCCTGCCTGCTGTTCGATCACTTCACAGTGTTTCACAACTTCACGAGCCTTTTCAATATACCGGAAATCAATAATTAAATAGCTCTGTTCCGGGAATACCAGCACATAGCCGGCAGATGACTTCATTCCCGTGAGGTATCTTCTGTTGATGTCATCCGTAATCAAGGCACAGTCAGCCTTGTCCTGAAATAATTGAATTAACTTCTGAATCCGTTCTTTCATCATGCTTTCATCTCCGCCAAGGCTTTCACAGCCAGATCATAGCTTAACAATCCGAATCCGGAAATACTTCCGGCACAGACCGGAGCAATCACAGATTTTGACCGGAATTCATCTCTTGCGAAGATATTGCTGATATGCACTTCAATCACCGGAATTTTAATCGCCTTGATTGCATCAGCGATTGCATAGCTGTAATGCGTATAAGCACCGGCATTGAGTATAATTCCGTCAAAATTCTTTCTTGCCTCATGAATCTGATCAATCAGAGCACCCTCATGATTCGACTGAAAAATTTCAGCTTTCATGCCGAGTGTTTCAGCATACTCCGCAAGATGCCGGTTCAGCGTTTCAAAATTGGTATCTCCGTAGATACCGGGTTCACGCTCACCGAGCAGATTCAGATTAGGGCCATGCATAATTAAAATCTTTTTCATAAGCTCACTTGCTTTCTTTCTTGTTTTTTGCCGGAAGATATTCATATTTTTTCGGCAGGAACGGAATTTCCAGTACACGCTTCACGCACAGAAATTCATGTCCTTTCCATGTTTCACGCTGAATCGGACTGACATAGATACTCTTGACCCGGAACAGATTCGCTCCCCAGATGTCCGTATAAATCTGATCACCGACAACACAAAGCTGTTCTTTCGGCAGATGCATTTCTTTCATTGCCGTATAAAACCCTTTGCCGAGCGGCTTCCAGCTTTCACAGATACATGCAATGCCTAATTTTTTGGCAAACGGAGTCACTCTTGGCTCATGATTATTCGAGATCAGCCGCATCTGAATGCCTGATCTTTTCATACAGGCAACCCACTCTGTAACCCCTTCGGCCGGAGCAGGATTATCATGTGTTGTCAGCGTGTTATCAATATCCAGCAAAAGGCCTTTAATCCCCATGCTCCGGAGCAGAGCGGGTGTAATATCACAGACTGACCGTACTGCCGCTGTAGACTGAAACATTTACAGAACACCTCCTTGCACATCTGAAAAAACAAGGATGCACCGGAAGGCACACCCTTGCATTTCATCGTAGCTTATCAATACTTGCGTTTACGAGCAGCCTCAGACTTCTTCTTGCGTCTTACCGAAGGTTTTTCGTAATGTTCTCTTCTACGAACCTCAGCAATCACGCCGTCTCTTGCGCAAGTTCTCTTAAAACGCTTTAAAGCAGTATCCAGAGATTCATTCTTGCCGACACGAACTTCTGCCATTTCTTATTCCCTCCCTTTGTTCAGAGGTTCTGTCTGTATCACAGACAGTATACTAAACCCCTTGCGGGAATTAGTTTTGAACCAAATTACATTCATTACATTTTTATTATTACTGTTTTATGAATGGCATATGTTTATTATAGCATAGGTCAGTCTGTTTGTCAAGAGTGTTTTGCAAATTACGCAAACTTTGTTATTTTACCACAAAATTCACGAGCTTATTTTGTACATAAATCTGCTTGACGAGATTCTTTCTGGCGACAGCTTCAGCGATTCTGGGTTCTGCGAGAGCCTGAGCCAGTACAGTATCTTTTTCGGCATCGGCAGGAATATTGAGTTTCATCTTAACTTTGCCGTTGATCTGTACAACGATCTCAACAGTTTCATCTGTGCAGAGAGCTTCATCGAATTCCGGCCATGTCTGTTCGTTGAGCACGCCGCCGAAATTGCAGATTTCATAAATTTCTTCTGTCAGGTGCGGAGCAAACGGATTCAGGAGCATTACAAAAGTTCTGTATTCTGCTTTTGTGATACTGCCGGAAGTATAAATATCATTGACCAGAGCCATCATAGCGGCAATGGCGGTATTGAACTTGAGAGATTCAATATCTTCGGTAACTTTCTTGATGGTCTTATGGAATTTAGACATCATTTCCGGACGGTAAGCATCGCCGTCTGTCAGGATTTCCTGTAAAGCCCATACACGGTCTAAGAAACGCTTACAGCCTCTGATACTGGAAGGACTCCACGGAGCTGTTTTTTCAAAATCACCGATGAACATTTCATATAATCTGAGTGTATCGGCGCCATACTGACGGACAACATCATCCGGATTGATGACATTTCCCCTGGATTTGGACATTTTCTGACCGTCCTCGCCGAGAATCATACCGTGAGAAGTTCTTCTCATATAGGGTTCTTTATAAGGCACAGCATCAATATCATACAGGAACTTGTTCCAGAATCTGGAATATAACAGATGCAGAGTGGTATGCTCCATACCGCCGTTATACCAGTCAACAGGCATCCAGTATTTGAGAGCCTCTTTAGAAGCTAATTCTTTATCATTATGCGGATCGCAGTATCTCAGGAAATACCATGAAGAGCCGGCCCACTGAGGCATAGTATCCGTTTCACGCTTTGCAGGGCCTCCGCAGCAGGGGCATGTGGTATTGATAAAGCTTTCGAGTGTAGACAAAGGAGATTCACCGTTATCGGTCGGCATATAGCTTTCCACATCGGGCAGACGGAGCGGAAGTTCTTCTTCGGGAATGGCAACCCATCCGCATTTCGGGCAGTTCACGAGCGGAATCGGTTCACCCCAGTATCTCTGACGGCTGAACACCCAGTCACGGAGTTTGAAATTGACTTTTCTGTGACCTTTTCCGGTTTCTTCGAGCCAGTCTTTGATTTTAACTTTGGCATCTTCTACGGATAATCCTGTCAGGAAGCCGGAATTAACCATCACGCCTGTTGCACAGTCTGTGAAAGCGGCTTCTTCGATATTGCCGCCTGCAACGACTTCGATCATGGGAATATTAAATACTTTTGCGAATTCCCAGTCTCTGTCGTCATGAGCCGGAACAGCCATGATCGCACCGGTACCGTAACTCATCAGAACATAGTCAGAAATAAAGATCGGAATTTCTGTGCCGTTTACAGGATTGACTGCTTTTACGCCTTCGAGTCTGACACCGGTCTTATCTTTATTCATTTCGGTTCTGTCGAAATCGGACTTTTTAGCGGCAAGTTCCTGATAAGCCTTGATTTCGTTCATATTGGTGAGCTGATCAGCCCATTTTTCAATCATAGGATGTTCCGGAGCGATAACCATATAAGTCGCACCGAAGAGCGTATCCGGACGGGTAGTATAGACAGTCAGCGTATCTCCGGCAGTCGTATCAAAATCGACTTCTGCACCCTCGGAACGGCCGATCCAGTTTGTCTGGGTGACTTTGATTTTATCTAAATAATTCACTTCGCTCAGATCATCAATCAATCTCTGAGCATATTCAGTAATTTTGAGCATCCACTGACTCTTGACTTTCCGGATGACTTCACCGCCGCAGCGTTCACAGCAGCCGCCGACTACTTCTTCATTGGCAAGCACGACTTTACAGGAAGTACACCAGTTGACAGCCATTTCTTTTTTATAAGCCAGACCCTTCTTGAATAACTGGAGGAAAATCCACTGAGTCCACTTGAAATAATCTGGATCAGTAGTATTGACTTCCCTGTCCCAGTCGAAGCTTAATCCTAAAGATTTCAGCTGACCCTTGAATCTTGCGACATTATTTTCTGTCACGATTGCCGGATGAATTTTATTCTTAATTGCAAAATTTTCCGTCGGCAGACCGAACGCATCCCAGCCCATCGGGAACAGAACGTTATAGCCCTGCAATCTTCTTTTTCTTGCGACAATATCCATTGCCGTGTAAGGTCTTGGATGGCCGATATGCAGACCCTGTCCGGACGGATAGGGAAATTCTACCAGTGCATAGAATTTCGGTTTGGAATAATCATTTTCAGCATGGAAAGTCTGATGTTCATCCCAATACTTCTGCCATTTTTTCTCAATTTTCTCATAATCGTACTTGTTCATGAAAAATATCCTTCTTTCTGGTTATTCAGATTTATTAAAATATGCTTTGACATCCTGTGAGAGAATCAGCACAGCAGACACGCCGATATCTAAAATTCCCTCGGTAAGATACAGCCATGAAGACGGCAGATTCCTGAGATTATCCGGCAGGTATCTCAGAGCAACCAGCGTAATCAGAGCAGCGGCAGCATAATTTGTATATTCCCATACATTCAGATACAGGAACACAGAAATAAAAACCGGCAGTATCATCGAGAGAACTCCTGCACCGAGAATCACATTCAGGAGCTGTTTGAGAATCAGATACATACTGATTCCCATTGCAATTTTTTTGCCTGTTTCTGACATTTTATTCGCCTTCTTTGATGATCAGGTCAGAAATATCTATTTTTTCGGCATCTGCCCAGAGCTGTTCCAGTCTGTAGAAATCTCTGGTTTCCTGATAGAATACATGAATAATCACATCAGTATAATCCAGAATATACCAGTTGGAACCGTTCATACCTTCTGTATGATGGGGTTCGATTCCGTGCTGAGAGAGCTGGAATTCGACTTCTTCAGCGAGAGCCTTGGTCTGTGTGGTGCTGTTACCGTTGGCGATAATAAAATAATCGCCTAAGATTGTCAGATCTCTGACTTTCAGCACCTGAATATTTTCTCCTCGTTTAGAGTCCAGTGCTTTGACTGCGATTTTAATTTTTTCTTCTGCTGTCATATTAGAATCACCTCTTGTTAGTATTTAATCTTCATCATCATCCTGACTGCTTTCTGTTTCAGTCTGATTTCTCTTGTCATAATCTCTGTCGAACTGATCTTTATAATTATAATTCAGTTCCGGGTTGGCACCGCCGTTTTCATCAATTTCCCGGAGATTGCCTTCCAGGTTATCATATTCCGTGCTTTGATATTCATCTTCCGGAATATATTCGACCATAGTACTTTTCTTGGCAGACAGAGCCACCTGCTGGGTACGGAAATACTTGTTCAGCATTTCGAGTGCGGCAGATTTATGAATAGACCAGATCGCCTGATCCTCTGCCATGGTATACTCACCGGGGAGCATGAAGACATTGACATTTGCCATATCAATTGTACCGGCAAGATCAGCCAGACGGCTGATATCCTCCATGCTCATGTCAGTAGCAATTAATTCTTGTTTATAGATTTTATTTACGGCACTGAAAATCTGCACCGAACTCATACTGATGGCTTTTTTCATAGCAGCAGCCATAAAGATTCTCTGAGCCTGCACCCGTCCGATGTCGCCGTTCTGATAGCCGTAGCGGAATCTTAAAAACCATTCTGATTCCTGACCGCTGAGCACCTGTTCACCGTTGGGGATGACTTTATCAGCCTCAAATACAATCGGATAGGGCATATCAATCGGCACACCGCCGACAATATCAATAATATCGGCAATATTATCACAGGTTGTTGTCACATAGGCATCGACCGGAATGCCGAAATTTTCCTGAACGCAGTCCACAATACGCTGGATATTGCTTTTCTTTTCATTTCCGAACGTATAGACACTGTTGAATTTATGCGTATAGGCATTTGTATAACCCGGCATATACGTATCACGGGGAATCTGGAGAATATTCATGCTGGCTTCTCTGAGATTGAACTGTATCATATAATTCACATCATGCAGATGGCCGCTTCCGTTTTCCGTGCTGTCGAAACCCAGAAACAAAACTGTGAACTGTCCCTCGATTGTCTGTTTCAGATCGAGACCGTCATTGAAAGTCTTGTCAACATCTTCACGGATTTCGAGTTCCTGATTTTTCATCGGCTTGATATTGCCTTCGATATACTGCATAGGCTTTCTGGTTTTGAAATATTTGGTAATAGAAATCTGTGAGATCTGATTAAAATGATCTGTTGCGGTATATTCAATAATCGGTGCATTCAGAATCATGAGCACGATCAGGACAAGTGTCATCAGAATAGAAATAATCTTAATCCAGACATTGACAGCTGTATCATGTTCAGCGATTACCTGAGCTTTTTTTTCGGATTTCTTTTTTGTTTCCGGAACATGTTCTTCGGGGATTTCTTCATTTTTCTTTCTGCTTTTGATTTCAGGCATAACAGGAAAGCTCCTTTCTTAGTCAGACAATATTGATACTATTCTATTATTTCTTGATCACATCTGTTTTATGTTCCTGTGCCTGTAAAATATAAAAATTATAGGCCTCAATTGTATTCTGCGAAAGCAGCCCTTTTTTCTTCATGACAGAAGCAATGGCATCTTTCAGGGCTTCCAGCATGGCAGTCTGAAGATCATTCTGAGCGAGCCGCCGCATTTTCTCAACGCCTTTATAATCCCGTTCTTCAGAAATCATATCAGCAATATAAATAATCTCTTCCAGAAGTGACATTCCGGCCCTGCCGACAGTATGAAACCGGACAGCATTCAGAATATCTTCATTCTCTACTGCAAATTCTGACCGGATAAACTCCGCACCGGCAATGCCGTGCCATAGCTTTCTGGAATTCAGTTCCGCCAGATCGGGGTGAAATGTTCCGGCCGTCATCAGCTGATATTGTTCTTCAAACGGGATTTCTTTACAGATATCATGCACCAGTCCGGCAAAATAGGCCTGTTCCATATCCGCACCGTATTTCTGAGCGAGCTGCCGGGCAGCTCTTGCCACATTGCAGGAATGCCGGAACCGCTTCGGAGAAAGCCTGTTTTCCAGAAAAGCAATCTTATCTTTTACCTGGTATCTCTGCATGATTTGCATCACTTCCTGTATACAAATTTTTCTCTCTAATATATTTTACTATTTTTTCTGACAAATAGCAAGAACAATTCTGATTTTTTCTTAGCATGTCTCTTATTTTTGTAGAAGATACTGTAAAACTTTCCGCATTCACCAGCAGGATTTCACCAGTTTGACGTAAGTTTTCGGCATAGGGAATCAATTTTTCATATTCATTCTGTTCTCTTGCGATACAGGCGAGTGACACCATCTGTAAAATTTCCTGCCAGCGGAACCATTCTGTAAAACTGGTCAGCATATCGCTCCCGACCAGCAGAAAAAATTTATCCTCCGGATTATTCTCTGTAAAATATTTCGCCGTATAGTAAGTATAGCTGACCTGTTCCTGTTTCAGTTCAAAATTGCTGGTATGCAGCCAGTCATGTGATTCTGCCGTCAGCTGACACATTCTGAATCTGTCCTCTGCCGGAGCGTAGTCTTTATCTGATTTATGCGGCGGCTTTTTAGCCGGAATCAGAATCACTTCGTCCAGACAGAGTGCATCATGCAGAATCTCTGCAAGATGCAGATGTCCCAGGTGCGGCGGATTGAAACTACCGCCGAACAATCCGATTTTCCGCATTATTTTGCTGCTTTCAGGTCAATCACAGGTTCCTGCGGATTTCTCTTGAATAAGACAAATCTGCTGCCGATGACCTGTACCACATCAGCTTTGACGGCTTCTGCGATCTGATCGGCGGCTTCTCTGGAAGTCAGCATGGAATTATCCAGCACTCTGAGCTTGATTAATTCCCGCTTTCTGAGTGCATCATCTACCTGCTGGAGCAGATTTTCAGAAATACCGCCTTTTCCGATCTGGAAGATCGTTTCATATCCGGATGCAAGTCCTCTGAGATAGGCTCTTTGTTTACTGGTAAGCATAATCAGTTTTCCTCCTGTGTATCATGCAGTCTGAAATAATCATATAAATTCCGGAAAGCCGCACCTCTGTGACTGACGGCATTTTTCTGTTCCGGTTCGAGTTCGGCAAATGATTTATCTCCGTACATAAATACAGGATCATAGCCGAAACCATGTGAACCCCGTTTTTCAAAGCCGATCACACCTTCACAGCTTCCTTCGAGGGTAATTTCTTCGCCGTTTTTGTTGATAAATGCGACAACTGTCATAAATCTGGCAGTTCTCTGCTCTGCCGGAATATCTTTCATATTTTCGAGAAGTGTTTCACAGAGCAGATTTTCAGGAGCGTATCTTGCGGAATACACTCCCGGAGCACCGTTGAGAGCATCAACACAAAGACCGCTGTCATCGGCAATCACAGGCAGATGAACCAGCTCATAGACAGCACGGGCTTTAATCAGGGCATTTTCGGCAAAAGTTGTGCCGTTTTCCTCGGGATTGACCGAAACGCCGGCTTCTTTCTGGGAGAGAATTTCAATTCCGAGAGAACCGAAAATTTCTCTTGCCTCTCTTAATTTATTTTGATTATTGGTAGCCATAACAATTTTCATAGATTATTCTCCTTTCTTTTTAGAAGAAAACAGAGTTTTTCTTTTTTTAGTATCTTTTTCATCGTTATCCTTATTTTTCTTTTTAGGGCCGATTTCCATAAAGAGCCATGAAAACGGCTTTTTCTTTTCTTCTTCGGCCGGAGTTTCTTCGGATTCAGATTCCGGAGCGGATTCTTCTTCGGCCGGAATTTCTTCCGGTTCGATTTCCGGAGCGGATTCTTCTTCGGCCGGAATTTCTTCCGGTTCGATTTCCGGAGCGGATTCTTCTTCGGCCGGAACTTCTTCCGGTTCGATTTCCGGAGCGGATTCTTCTTCAGCCGGAATTTCTTCCGGTTCAATTTCCGGAGCGGATTCTTCTTCAGCCGGAGTTTCTTCCGGTTCGATTTCCGGAGCGGATTCTTCTTCGGCCGGAGTTTCTTTCTTTTCATCTATCTTCACATCATCCGAATGATCGAACAGTGCTTTAATAAAATCAGAATTATTGAATCTCTGTAAATCTTCAATTTTTTCTCCGACACCGACCAGCTTCACCGGAATGCCGAGTTCATTCTTGATAGATACAATAATACCGCCCTTAGCAGTACCGTCAAGCTTGGTTAAGACAATGCCTGTAATCTTCGCCACTTCGTTGAATAACTTCGCCTGACTGACGGCATTCTGACCGGTAGTCGCATCCAGAACAAGAAGCGTTTCGACTGAACAGCCCTCGGCTTTCTGTTCAAGAATCCTGTTGATCTTAGCGAGTTCGTTCATGAGATTTTTCTTATTATGCAGACGGCCGGCAGTATCAATAATCAGAACATCGCATTCACGGGCGACAGCGGCGGTAATCGCATTGAATACAACAGCAGCCGGATCGCTGCCCTCAGCATGTTTGACAATATCGACACCGGCTCTCTGAGTCCAAACTTCGAGCTGATCAATCGCAGCAGCACGGAATGTATCAGCCGCAGCAACAAGCACTTTCTTTCCGTCATTCTTGAACTGATGACAAAGCTTGCCGATTGTAGTCGTCTTGCCTGCACCGTTGACACCGATTACCATAATCACAGAAGGTTTGGTAGATAAATCCAGTTCCGTTTCTTCACCGAGCATATCACTGATGACTTCTTCGATTAAATCCATGATTTTCGCAGGGTCTTTCACGCCACGTTCCTTGACAAGTTTCCGGAGCCTGTCGCAGATTTCCACAGAAGTTTCCACGCCCATATCACTCATGATCATAGTTTCTTCGAGCTGTTCAAACAGTTCTTCGTCAATTTTTGTGAATGAGTTGATAATTGCCTGAAATCTCTGCATCATAGCATCTCTGGTTTTTTGCAGGCCTTCTTTGATTTTAGAAAAGAATCCCATAACATCCTCCTGATTAATTCAAATTTTCTTCGGGCATATCTTCGGGCTGTTCAAGCCGGAGCAGTCTGGAAATGCCGTCCTCCTGCATGGTAACGCCGTAGAGAACGCTGGCTTCTTCCATAGCACTGCGTCTGTGGGTGACAAGCACGAACTGGGTATTATCTGTAAAATGTTTCAGATAACGAGCATATTTTCGGACATTGGCTTCATCAAGAGCGGCATCGATTTCATCGAGAATACAGAATGGAGCCGGACGAAGCCGGAGAATTGCGAAATAAATTGCAATTGCAACGAAAGACTGTTCGCCGCCTGAAAGCGAGATCAGATTTTTAATCACCTTTCCGGGCGGAGCGACATTGATTTCAATGCCGGAAGTCAGGACATGTTCAGGTTCTGTGAGAGTCAGTTCGGCACGGCCGCCGCCGAACAAATCCTGAAAAATTTCTTTGAAATTCTGATTGATGATCTGAAAATTTTCCGAGAAAATCCGGCACATTTCGCCTGTCAGCTCCTGAATCATTTTTTCAAGTTCCTGACGGGCTTTTTTGATGTCTGTCATTTCACGGGAATAAAAAGCATGGCGTTCCGATACTTCTTTGAATTCAGCAATAGCCTCTGTATTCACAGCCCCCAGGCTTCTGATTTTCTGTTTCAGAACAGAGAGCTGTTTTTTAGCTTCTGTCATATCCTCCACGGGCTGAGCAAAGGCCTGAGCTTCAGAGCGGGTCAGTTCATAGACTTCCAGCAGTTTATTAATAATCTGATCGCATTCTGTCTGCATACTGTTCTGCCGTTCTGAGAGTCTGGAGACTTCTGCCGAAAGTTTTTCTTTCTCTGTATGCAGAGTATTTAAATCCGATTGCAGACTTCTGATCTGAATGCTCTGAGCATCGTGATTTTTAGAAGCCGATTTTGCTTTCTGTTCAGCAGAGCTGATTTTCTGTTCCGTTTCTGAGAAAAATATTTCTTTCTGCTGAATTTCCTGCGTTTTTTGAGTAATCTGCTTCTGATAATTTTCCAGTTCAGAGAGATATTGTTTTTCTCTGTCCTGTGTATTGGTTATCATATTCTGTATCTGAAGCAATGTTTGTTCCGCAGATTCTTTATCTTTTTCTGTCTGAGCGAGTTTGATTTTCAGATTGCTGTAATTTTCAAATGCTTCCTGACGTTCTGTCAGAAGTTCTGATTTCCGGTTTTTCATGCCGGAGAGCATTTCTTCTGCCTGTTGAATTTCCTGTAATTTATTTGCATACTGCAGTTTTTTTTCTGCAAGGCTGCTGTCAGCCTGAGCAGACTGCTGTTTCAGTTCAGTCATCAGAGCAGTCTGTTTCTGCAATTGCTGACGATACTGTGAAACCGGAAAGGCTTCTTTCTGAGCATCTGTCTGAGCGGTCATGAATTTCTGCCGGAGCTGTTCAAAAATCCGGCTCTGAGCATCCAAATTTTTTTCAGCCTGAATACAGGCATCCGCAGTCTGACGGGCGGACTGTTCAGCCTGTGTGCATTGCAAGGCAAGATTCTGAATTTCATTCTGAAGAGCATTCAGTTCTGTTTTTCTGGTAAGCATACCGCCTGTTTTCTGAACAGAACCGCCTGTAAACGAACCGCCTGCATTGATGACCTGTCCGTCAGCAGTAACAATTCTGTATTTATAGCCGCTTTTTCTGGCGATTGCAGCCGCATTGTCAATCTGATCGGCAATAATAATTCTTCCGAGAAGATTTTCGGCAATCTGTCTGTATTTTGCATCACAGGCCGCCAGATCACTTGCGACGGCAATAAAGCCCGGCATTCTGGAGATTTCCTGAATATCCTGAGGATTGAGCTTTCTGCCACGGATGGTAGTCAATGGCAGAAATGTCGCACGTCCGGCACGGCTGTCTTTCAGAAACTGAATGCCGGCTTTGGCAGCGGTTTCATCTGCGACAATAATATGCTGTACACTTGCACCAAGAGCCGTTTCGACAGCAATGCCGTATTGCTGATCTACCTGAATCAGCTGTGCCACGCTTCCGAAAACAGATTTTAAATTCCCGTTCTGAACTGCCCGCATAACGGCCTTGACACTGCCGGAAAAGCCTTCCATATGATTTTCCAGATCGGTCAGGATTCTGTGCCGCTGTTTTTTATCACGCATCTGAAAGCCGATCTGCCGGAATTGTTCTTCGGCTTGATTTTTCTGCTGTCTGGCCTGATTCAGAGCTTCCCGGAATTTTGTGATTTCTGTTTCCTGAGCTGTGATCTGATTCTGAATTTCCTGCATGGCAGACAAAGCAGACTGATAATTTTCTTCGGCCTGTTTTAAATCCTGTTCTGTTCCGAGGGTGGCTTCTTCTGTAGACTGAATTTCTTTGCTTATCTGGTCAGCTTTTTCCTCATCCGAACGGATTGCAAACTGTAATTCACTGCGTTCCAGATATAACTGATGCAGAGCTTCATCTGTCTGACGGGAATTTTCATCCTCTGTCAGAAATGCCTGTTCAGAAACTGCAAAGCGTTTCTGTGCCTGTGTCAGAGCCTGCTGAGTATCCGTAAAAATCTGCATCATAGATTCGGCTTGTTTCTGAGCCTCTTCCAGTTTTTTCTGCTGGGCAGACTGATCTTTCTGATCTTGTTCATGACGGCTCTGAGCGAGTTTTACAGCTTCCTGATGATGAATAATATCATTCCGGAGAACTGCAATATCTGCCTGAGCCTGAGCGGTCTGTGCTCTGAGGTCTTTCACAGCCTGATGAGCTTCTTCGGATTCAACAGAATATTCCTGCATTTTGAGATAACAGGACTGAATTTCTTCTTCCTGATTCCGGATATTCCGTTCGGCATTTTCATATTCTGTACGGCTGACGATAAACTTTTCTTCCAGAATTTTTAATTTCTGCTGTAGATCGGCAAGCTGCTGAATCCAGACGGAAACTTCGAGCTGTTTTTCTTCTTTGGCGAGTACGAGATATTTTTCTGCTTTCTGTGCCTGTAATTTCAGCGGTGAAAGCCGGCTTTCCAGTTCCTGAAAAATATCCTGCACACGCTCCATTTTTTCCTGAGCCTGATCAAGCTTGCGTTCCGCTTCAGCTTTACGGTATCTGAATTTTGAGATACCGGCGGCTTCTTCAAAAATTTCTCTTCTGTCGTTGCTTTTTGCACCGACGATTTCGGCAATTCTGCCCTGACCTATGATAGAATAGCCGTCTCTGCCGAGTCCGGTATCCATGAACAGTTCGTTAATATCTTTTAATCTGACGGCCTTGCCGTTGATTCTGTATTCACTGTCACCGGAGCGGTATAATTTTCTTGTGACACTGACTTCATCGCCGTAACCTTCAAGACGATTTTCAGAATTATCAATCACAAGTGTGACAGAAGCGAACCCCATTGGTTTTCTGCCGACCGTACCGGAAAAAATAACGTCTTCCATCTTACTGCCACGGAGTGTTTTAGTAGATTGTTCTCCGAGCACCCAGCGGACGGAATCACCGATATTACTTTTTCCGCTTCCGTTCGGACCTACGACGGCGGTCAGACCCTTGTCGAAATTCAGTTTTATCTTATCCGGAAAGGATTTGAATCCCTGCAATTCCAGTGATTTTAAATACATACTGACTCCTCTGCTGATTTGACTTCATATAAATCTAAATTTTCATCGCCTATGATTTTTATTCTTATCTGATATTGATTCTGAAAATAGTTCACATTTGTTTTTTTCTGGCCGACTGCTTTACTGATACAGTCCGGACGGACGGCAAATATCTCCGGAAGTTTCTGCTTGTTTGTAATGGCTTCTATCATCAGAGAATTGATTTTTGAAAAATAAATATGATTCTCACACAGTTCCCGGAATGCCGGGTGATAATAACCGGCAAGCATATCTTTCTCGACGAATTCACTGGCATGAAGTCCGCATTTGATCACACGGATACCGGCTTCATGATACTGTATCATCTGCTGACCGATAAAAGCAACGGCTTCTTCAAGCGGAAACAGCGGATATGCTCCGGACTGGTAATATTCTGCAAGCTTAGTATCTTTCAGAATCACAACCGGATAAATTCTGACCGTATCGGGTTTGAGATCACGAATCTGCCATCCGGTTTCGAGTTCATCTGTCCAGGAGCTTTTGTACAGACCGAACATCACCTGCAAGCCGAGTGCAAAACCATAGTGCCGGATCAGCTTTGCCGATTTCACGACCTGTTCCGCCGTATGTCCTCTGCGATTGGCTTTTAATACGCTGTTGCTCATAGACTGTGCACCGAGCTCGATTGCCGTAACATGATATTTTTTTAAGATTTCAAGAATATCCCTGCTGATACAGTCCGGACGGGTAGAAATCCGGATGCCGGAAAATTTATCTTTTCCGATAAAATCCTGAGCAGTTTCGAGCAATTCCAGCATATAGGCTTCCGGAATGGCCGTAAAGCTTCCGCCGAAAAAGGCAATTTCCGTATCAGAAATATCGGGCATTTCCGAGAGTGCCTGCGAGCAGATTTTTCTGACATCTTCTGCACGGGGCAGTTTTTCCTGAGCAGTAATAATTTTCTGATTGCAGAATGCACATTGATACGGACAGCCGGCATGAGGAATAAAAATCGAAATATTCTTATGTTTCATAGCCCATCAGAGAAAGAGCCTCCTGAGCGGCCATCTGTTCGGCTTCTTTCTTGCTTTTGCCGATTCCCTTGCCGATCACGTTCGAGTTCAGGCAGACTTCCACAACAAAAGTTTTATTATGATCAGGGCCGGACTCTTCGATCAGTCTGTAATCAATTTTCTCCTCCGGATTTTTCTGGATGACTTCCTGTAAGGCCGTTTTATAATCTCCGAACAGCATTGACCTTTTTTCCGGAATATTTTTCGGAATAAAATGCAGAATATGTGTTCTTGCGGCTTCCAGACCGCCGTCAAGATAGACTGCGGCGATCACGGCTTCAAAAGCATCGGCCAGAATCGAAGGCCGTTCCCGGCCGCCTGTATGTTCTTCTCCCTTGCCTAATAACAAATATTTTCCCAGATCAATTTTTAATGCAAATTTATGCAGAGACTTTTCACAGACCAGAGCGGCTCTGATACGGGTCAGTTCTCCTTCGGGGAGTTCCGGATAGTGTTCAAACAGATACTGCGACACGACTACAGACAGCACACTGTCACCTAAAAATTCAAGCCGTTCGTTACTCTGCCGTTGTTTTTTCTTTTCATTCGCATAGGAGGAATGCGAAAGTGCTTCATGCAACAGATCTTTATTTTTAAATTCATAAGCAATTGCTTGTTCAAGTTCTGTCATGATTCTGATTCGCCTTCTTTCATAGTAGATAATAAACTTGTAATTTCAGAAATCATATTTTTATCCACGCATTTTTTGGCCTGCCGGATGGCATTGAAAAATGCTTTTGCATCAGAACTGCCGTGTGCTTTGATGACCGGATAGGCAATGCCTAATAAAATTGCACCGCCTTCGGATTTATAATCCATTTGTTCCTGAAATTTTTTCAGATCAGAGAGCATGAGCAGAGCAGCCAGTTTTCCGGAAAATCCGCTGAACCAGCCTTTCAGCTTGTCTCTGAACAGTGCTCCCATGCCTTCATAGAGCTTGAGTGCGACATTGCCGGAAAAACCGTCACTGACAACGACATCAATTTCACCGGACGGAATTTCTCTTGCTTCGATATTGCCGCAGAAATTGACAGGAGCTTTCTGCAATAACTGGTAAGTTTCCAGTTCCAGTTCACGACCCTTGGTATCTTCTGCACCGACATTGAGCAGAGCAACTCTGGGGTTCGGGATTTCTTTGACATATTGCATATAGGCCGAACCCATGACGGCAAACTGTGCCAGCATTTCGGGACGGCATTCAATATTGGCACCGGCATCGAGGAGCATTTTTCTGCCCTTGTTTGTCGGAAGCATTGGAGCAAGAGCGGCACGTTTCACACCCTTGATTCTTTTTGTCAGGAACGTAGCACCGGTTACAAGGCCTCCGGTACTGCCGCCACTGACAAAGGCATCGCCTTTTCCGTCCCGGAGTGCCTGCAATCCGACAGCAAGAGAAGTATTTTTCCCTTCTCTGATAATACTCTGCGGCTGAGCGTGAATATCAAATACTTCCGGTGTATGAATAATTTCAAAACCGGAAATATCAATATTTTCTTTCAGAGCGGCCTGTTTGATTTTTGCTTCATCGCCTGTGAGGACGATTTCTACCTGCAGTTCGTCCTGAGCCTGCTTACAGCCTTTGAGGACTTCCATCGGGGCATGGTCGCCGCCGAAAGCATCAACAATAATTTTCATAATTTGCTTACTCCAGATTCTGTAAAAATTCTGTCAGTATACCGACAGCCTGTTCTGCAATTTTCTGATAGCGTTCCTGTTTGCCTCTGATATGTTCTTCCAGAGGTGGCAGAAGCCCCATATTCGCACCCATTGGTTGAAAATCAGCTGCACCGCCTTTGCTGACATAAGAAGCAAGAGCACCCATCATAGTAGTTTCCGGCAGAAACAGAGCCGATTTCCCCTGCATTTTACGAGCGAGGCTTTTTCCGGCGATGATACCGCTCGAAGCCGATTCCATATAGCCCTCTACTCCTGTCATCTGTCCGGCAAAGAACAGTGTTTCCTGATTTTTCAGAGAATAATCAGATTGCAGTAATTCCGGACTGTTCAGGAAAAAATTTCTGTGCATGACACCGTATCGTAAAAATTCTGCATGTTCCAGGCCGGGAATCATACCGAATACACGTTTCTGTTCTCCGAATTTCAGATTTGTCTGAAAGCCGACTAAATTATACATCGTTGCTTCCCTGTTTTCTTTACGGAGCTGAACAGCGGCATACGGACGTTTTCCGGTATTGGGGTCACGGAGTCCGACAGGCTTCAGACAGCCGTACCGGAGTGTTTCTGCTCCTCTTTTAGCGAGAACTTCGACAGGCATACAGCCTTCATAGACTTTAAAAGCCTCTTTGTCATGCTCATGCAGAGGGGCTTGTTCGGCATTGACTAAAGCTTCCCAGAAATGTTCGTATTCTTCACGGGTCATAGGACAGTTGAGATAATCTGCATCTCCCCGGTCATATCTGGACTGTAAGAAAATTTTACTCATATCCAGACTATCCGCCGAAACGACCGGAGCAGCGGCATCAAAGAAACTGAGCCGATTTCCGCATAATTTTTCGATTTCCCTGCTGAGTGCATCGGAAGTCAGGGGGCCTGTGGCGATCACAGCGTTCTGTTCAGGAATTTCTGTGATTTCTTCTCTGATAATCTGAATCAATTCATGATTCTGAATCTCCTGTGTGACCATCTGAGAAAACTGATTTCTGTCTACAGCGAGTGCCCCTCCGGCGGGAACAGCACAAGCCTTGGCACATCTGACCAGCAGACTGCCCATGAGTTCCATTTCTGTTTTGAGCAGTCCT
This sequence comes from Oscillospiraceae bacterium, assembly GCA_017483465.1. GTDB lineage: Bacteria > Bacillota > Clostridia > Oscillospirales > Ruminococcaceae > UBA3855. The sequence goes on along the minus strand of JAFUWN010000071.1, from coordinate 13,878 downwards.
CCGGCAGAAGCCAGCCGGGAGGCTTTCAGCGAATTGGAGCAGACCAGCTCAGCAAGAGTTTCCTGATGATGTGCCGGACTGTACCGGACAGGCTTCATTTCATACAGCTTTACCGGTATTCCGGCCTGTGCGAGCTGCCAGGCGGCTTCACATCCGGCGAGACCGCCGCCGATGACAATTGCATAATTCTGCATTATTTCAGATTCCTTTCATAGCCGCAGCCTTCTTTTTCACAGACAAGCTTACCGGATTTTCCGCCTTTCTGGAACAGAGTGCTATTGCACTGCGGACAGAGTTCTTCTGTCGGAACATTCCATGTCATGAAATTGCAGTCCGGATAGCCGGAACAGCCGTAGAAGCTTCTGCCTCTCTTGGATTTTTTCAGGACAATTTTATTGCCGCATTTCGGACAGATACCGCTGGTTTCCTGTACGATTTTTTTGGTATTGGTACACTCCGGATAGCCTGTGCAGGCTAAGAATTTACCGAAACGTCCGATTTTGATTACCATCGGCTTTCCGCACTGTTCGCAGACAATATCTGTTTTTTCGTCCGGAATTTTCATATGCTTGCCTTCCATGGCTTCTTCGGCGGCAGTCAGTGTTTTAGCGAAATCTTCATAGAAAACTTCGAGCATTTTTACCCAGTCATCCTTGCCCTGTTCGATACTGTCAAGATCGGCTTCCATTTTCGCAGTAAATTCCGGATCAACGATATGCTGGAAATGTTCTTTCATGACCTGAGTCGTGACATCCCCGAGAGCAGTCGGACGGAGCTGTTTTCCCTCACGCTCGACATACATTCTGGCTAAGATCGTAGTAATGGTAGGAGCATAGGTACTCGGCCGGCCGATGCCGTTTTCTTCGAGGGTCTTGATCAGAGTCGCTTCGGAAAATCTGGCCGGCGGCTGTGTGAAATGCTGGTTGCCGTCCAGACTGACAACTTTCAGAATATAATTTTCAGCGAGCGGCGGCAGCATCTTGGGATTTTCTTCTTCAGAATCATTTTTTTCTTCATAGAGAATCGTAAAGCCGTTGAATTTCACAGAATAGCCGGAAGATTTGAAAATACAGTGATCGGCTTCAATATCCACAGAAATCGTATCCAGCAGGGCATTTGCCATCTGACTGGCGATAAATCTTTCCCAGATTAATTTATATAATTTATACTGATCGCTGGTCAGACTGTTTTTAATGCTGTCCGGTGTGACATCCGGCATGGAAGGACGAATCGCCTCATGAGCATCCTGAGCATTTTTCTTGCTTTTGAAAACTCTTGGCTTATCCGGCAGATAACTGTCACCGTAAGTAGCCTTGATATAATCCGCAGCGACTTTCTGTGCATCGGCAGAGATTCTTAAACTGTCGGTTCTCATGTAAGTAATCAGGCCGACAGCACCCATACCGTAGACATCAATCCCCTCATAGAGTTCCTGAGCGGCTTTCATAGTCCGTTTTGACTGAAAGCCCAATCGTTTGGAAGCCTCCTGCTGTAATGTTGAAGTAATAAACGGCGGAGACGGCTGCTTTTTAGTAATGCGTTTCTTGATACTTTTCACAGTAAAAGCCGCTGGTCTGAGCCGGGCTAATAAAGCATCTGCCTGTGTCTGATCAGGAATTTCAATTTTCTTTCCGTCTACAGAAGAGAGTTTTCCGGAAAACTGTTTGTCATTTGCACTGAATTTTGCATCGATACTCCAGTATTCTTTAGGAACAAAAGCCTTGATTTCCTCTTCTCTGTCAACAATCAGCCGGACGGCAACAGACTGCACACGGCCTGCGGAAAGGCCTCTCTTGACTTTCTTCCAGAGAAACGGACTGAGTTTATATCCCACCAGTCTGTCAAGAATTCTTCTTGCCTGCTGAGCATTGACCAGATCCAGATCTATTTTATGCGGATTTGCCATCCCGTTCTGTACGCCTGTTTTGGTGATTTCATTAAAAGCGACACGGTTATCTGCATTCAGATCGAGATCCAGCATTTGTGCAAGATGCCATGAAATGGCTTCTCCTTCCCGGTCAGGGTCAGTGGCAAGGTAGACATAATCGCTTTTTTTCGCTCTTTTTTTGAGGTCTTTTATGACATCTTCCTTGCCTTTCATATCAAGATACTGCGGTGTAAAGCCGTTTTCGACATCTACACCAAGTTTTGACTTCGGCAGGTCACGCACATGTCCCATCGAAGCAACTACTTCATAGCCTTCTCCGAGATATTTCTGAATTGTCTTGGCTTTTGCCGGAGACTCCACAATGACTAAATTTGACATAGTTCTGCCGTATAACCGGCACACACTCCTTTCATGCACTGCTTGTTTGATCATAATTTATCATAATTTTCAGATAGTTTATAAAAATCTCCGCTGCTGCTGGTGATACAGCCCATCATTTCGAGTTCAAGCAGATGCATGGAAACGGTTTCAAACTTCATTCCTGTGACGCAGCAGAGCATATTGATATTTTTTTCACTTTCGGCCAAAGCCGCAAGAATTGCCTGTTCTTCCGGAAGAAAAGAGCGGGAGATCTCTTTTTCTTTTTTCTGTTCCTGCAAAGGTTCTGTGTTCTGTACAGAGACGGGATTCTGTTCCGGCGGTATTTCCTGAATATCCTGCTGAAAATCCGGCTTGATTTCATGGCATTCAAATTCCTGAAAGATATCATCCGCACTGAAAACAGGTGTTGCTCCGTCACGAAGCAGATGAGCCTGTCCGTCATATCGTGAAGAAAAAATATCAGCCGGAGGAATGCAGAATACTGTTTTTCCCTGTTCGCAGGCAAGATTTGCCGTAATCATACAGCCGCTGCGAAGGCTGGCTTCTGTCACCAGAACGGCATCGCTGATACCGGACAGGATTCTGTTCCGGACGGGGAAATTTCTTCCATAAGGCGGAGTTCCCGGAAAATATTCTGTAAGAATCAGACCGTTTTCAAGAATTTTCTCTTTCAGCGGACGGCTGCCCTTAGGATAATTGCAGTCCAGACCGCAGCCGAGAACAGCAATAGTCGATTTTTCATTTCTGATTGCTGCAAGATGTGCCTCTTCATCCAGTCCGACAGCGAATCCGCTGACCAGTGTACAGCCGCCTTCTGCAAGCTGGGAATAGAGTTTCTGTGCTGTCCGGATGCTGTATTCTGAAGGCCGGCGTGTTCCCACAGCGGTCAGGATTTTTTCATTTCTAAGAAATGCCGGATTGCCCTGATAAAATAACAATACCGGCGGTGCATAGATATTTTTCAGTTTTTCCGGATAGTATTCACTCCGGCATGTCATCAGACTGATTTGTTTCTGCTGACAGCCGGCAAGAATCATCTCTGCTTTTTCCAGTGTATTTTGAGAAATATGTTTTTTATGGCTCTGACTTAGAAAAGGGCACTGCGGATCAAGCATAAGCTGATATAATTTTCTGATATCTTGATATTTCTTCACCAGTGAAAACGCATCAGAAGATGCCACACCCATGATCATGACAAACCAGAGCCAGTAGATAAGATCGGTTTCCAACACAGCAGTTTTCTCCTGTTATTTTTGATCAGATTTCATCATTTCCCATGTGAGAATTCCGGCAGCCATGGCAGCATTGAGCGATTCTGCACCGCCGCTCATAGGAATGGTGACTGCCTTGTCACAGGCCGAAATCACAGAATCCGGCAGACCGTTTCCCTCGTTGCCAATCCAGACGGCACAGCCGCCCGAAAAACGGCAGTCTGTCAGAGAAACAGCATGTTCCGCCGGAACAGCGGCATAAGAGCAGATCTGATTTTCATGCAGTAAATCCAGCAAAACAGCCGGCTCCGGAATTTCCAGGACAGGCACCCGGAACACAGACCCCATTGTTGCACGGATGACTTTCGGACTGTACAGATCACAGCACTGTGATAATAATACGGCATCTGTGCCGAGGGCATCACATGTCCGGAGAATCATTCCCATATTTCCGGGATCCTGAAGCTGACAGAGTACCAGATATTTCCCGTCCGGAGCGAGAGAAATTTTTTGTTCCGGCATCCGGCAGACCGCAAATACACCCTGTGTATGTTCGGTATCGCTCATGCTTTTTCCGATCGCATCCGGAATTTTAAAAATCTGTCCTGTTTCCTGCATTTTTTCCGGAATCTTGTCAGCATCTGCCTGCGATACGGATTCTGTCATGAACACCTGCTGTACCAGATACGGGTATTGCAGAGCATCCAGAACAATCCTCAGACCCTCCAGGACAAATAATTTTTCTTCCCGTCTTGCCTTTTTCTTGTCTCTCAGCCGGATATAATGCCTGACGGCCGGATTTTCCCTTGATGTGATTTCCGTAATTTTCTGCATAGTCTGCCTGCTTTCCGCCGGAATCCGGCAATATAACAAAACACGCTCTTAGTATGTCAAGAGCGTGTTGAGATGGTTTCTTACATCATCAAAGAGCAGCTTTTGCCTGAGCAGCAATAGCTGCAAAGCCCTCAGCATCATGGATTGCAATCTCAGAGAGCATTTTTCTGTTGAGTGTGATACCGGCTTTCTTGCAGCCGTTCATGAACGTAGAATAATTCATGCCGTTGATCTTTGCGGCTGCGGAGATTCTGGTAATCCAAAGCTGACGGAAGTTTCTCTTCTTCTGCTTTCTGCCGATATATGCATACTGGCCGGATTTCATTACGGCCTGCTTTGCCATCTTGAAGTGTTTGCTCTTTGCACCGAAATAGCCCTTTGCCAGTTTCAGTGTCTTGTTTCTTCTTTTGCGTGTAGATAACGCACCTTTAATACGTGCCATAAGTCTGTACCTCCATATATTTTTGGCGATTCTGCATTTTCTGAATAAAAAACTAAAAAATTACAGATACGGAACGAGCTTCTTGAGAGTCGGTGCGTTGGAAACATCGGCTACGCCTGCATTTCTTGCGATTCTCTTTCTCTTGGTATCTTTCTGGGTCAGTCTGTGACGCTTATTGGTATGCTGATATTTCAGCTTGCCGTTTGCGGTCAGCTTAAAACGCTTTTTTGCACCGGAATGTGTTTTTACTTTTACTTTTGCCATAATGGCTTCCTCCTTCTTACTTGGATGCTTTCGGGGAGATGAACATTACAATACTGCGGCCCTCGGCTTTGGCAGGTTTTTCCACCACACCGTATTCGCTGCACGCTTGTTTGAAGCGTTCGAGCAGCTCTTCACCGAACTGCGGATGAGCGATGGCACGCTTCCGGAACCGGACAGAAACTTTGAGTTTGTCGCCGCCTTTCAGGAATTTGACTGCCTGATTGACTTTGGTATTGAAGTCATTGGTATCAATCGTAGAAAACATTCTGATTTCTTTGATTGACATGACTTTCTGATTTTTCTTGGCTTCTTTCTCACGCTTCTGCTGTTCAAAGCAGAATTTGCCATAATCCAGGATACGGCACACAGGCGGTTTGGCCTGCGGAGCGATTTTCACCAGATCCAGGTCTTTTTCATAGGCGAGCATCTGAGCCTCACGGGCGGACATCACGCCGAGTTTCTTGCCGTCTGCATCAATGACCAGGATTTCTTTATCCCGGATCATTTCATTGATCTGCATGTCCTTGTTTTCCTTGTTGCTTATTGTCAAGCACCCCCAAGCATAAAATTTTAAAAAATATAAAACAAAAAATGAGTACAGATTCTTACAGAAACCAGCACTCATCACAAAATTCACCTGACAGTTTCAGGGTGACAGAATTACATGATTGACCGTTTCGGCATTTGCAGTCAAACGGTGAGACACTGACCTTGCAGACATCTGCTTTGTTTTCGTTGTATATTATAGCATGAATATTCCGATTTGTCAAGAGGTTTTTTCAAAATTTCCAAAAAAATACCGTTTGGATTATGCGATTTGCTGATTTTCACATAATTTTTCATAAAGCTATTGATTTTTCTGTGAAAATGTTGTATAATAAATTAACAGAAAGCCTGTTTTTTAAAGAGAGGGTGTTGACTTATGAAAATGAAAACCAATACAGAAAAACTAAAAGGCTTTACTTTAGTTGAATTGATTGTTGTGATTGCGATTATTGGTGTACTGGCTGGGATTTTAATTCCCTCTTTGATTGGTTATGTCAATAAGGCAAGAAGAAGAACCGATGCTGCAAATGCCAAAGAACTTTATAACGAATTCACACTCATGCTGATTGATGAAAATGTTACCTATGAGGGCAAAGATGGACAGGAAACTGTCAATCATTGTTACTATCATCAGGATTATAAAACTGTGCATGATGTTGTGGTCAATGAGGGAACCAGTAAAGAAGAAAAATATACGCTGCATGTCGTTGCAAAATGTGCCGGTGCAAGCCCTGCCTTAAATCAGCCGAATCAGAACGGTGTCTACCACTGGAACGGCAACGAAGAGGGAAAAGCCATCTATGAAGCATTGGCAAAAAATATTCTGAATGCAAAAACAAAAAATTTCCCGATTCCGATTCAGTCAAAAACTTATAATCATCAGCCAACAGATCTATGGATTATCGGCTATCGTGACAATGACCGCTCACAACTTGAGATTTGGGTAGGAGATTCTACCGGAAAATGGGCAAGTCTGCCAAGATACCGCTTATATCCAAACCCAGATAATGTCTATGCTTGATTTTTGTGATAAAAATTTTATTTTCCTATTGCAATTTCAGTATAAATTATGATATAATAATAGCAGAGATATTTTTAATAAAGCAAAGGTGAAAAAATTGACAGAAGAACAGATTCATTTTCAGAATCCTGCCAGTGTGCAGACCGTATTCGGAAGTTATGACCAGAATCTGATGCTCCTGCAAAGAGAATATCAGGTCATGATTGCCGGGCGGGGCGGTGACGTCTTCGTCACCGGCGAACCGGAACGCACCGCCAAAGCCGCACAGGCTCTCCGGATGCTGGGCGAACTTGCCGACAAAGGCCAGCAGCTCTCTGAACAGACTGTCCGCTATGTGATGTCCATGCTGTCTGACGGCGAGTCCGAGGCTCTCAAAGAACTGAGCAATGACGGTATCTGTATTACAACCAGCGGAAAAGTCGTCCGTCCGAAGACAGTCGGCCAGAAAAAATATGTCGATGCCATCCGGAAAAATACCATCACGCTTGGCGTGGGGCCTGCCGGAACGGGAAAGACTTATCTTGCTGTTGCAATGGCAGTCAAGGCATTCAAAGCCCATGAAGTACAGAAAATCATCCTGACCCGTCCTGCTGTCGAGGCAGGAGAAAAACTGGGATTTCTTCCCGGTGATCTGCAAAATAAAGTTGACCCGTATCTCAGGCCGCTTTATGATGCCTTGTTTGATATGTTCGGTGCGGAAACATTTGCAAAGCATATGGAAAAAAATATCATCGAAGTGGCTCCCCTCGCTTATATGAGAGGCCGCACGCTGGATGATGCATTTATTATCCTGGATGAAGCACAGAACACGACATCCGAACAGATCAAAATGTTCCTGACCCGTCTGGGAACAAACAGTAAAATGGTCATTACGGGTGACATCACACAGATCGACCTGCCGGAAAAGAGAAAATCCGGTCTGGTTGAAGCCATGAAGATTTTAAAAAATATCGATGATATTGCGATCATGCGTTTCACGGAAAAAGATGTTGTCCGGCATAAATTAGTGCAGGATATTATCCGTGCATATGAAAATTTTTATAAAAACAGGTCTTAATTTTTATTTTATATATATTTTAAAAAGGAGATTTTTTTCATGCAGCAAACAGGTAAACTCAAAGTCAGTATTAAAAATAACCAGAACAGTATCAAAATTCCTTCCGGCATCCGGCTGCTGATCCGCCGCTGCTGTCATGCGGTTCTGATCTCAGAAGGCTTTACACAGAATGCAGAAGTGAGTGTTTCTTTTGTCTCGAATCAGGAAATCCGGACACTGAACAAGGCATATCGTCAGAAAGATGCCTCTACGGATGTCCTCTCGTTTCCGCTGACAAGCGAAGACGGCACAATGGAGATCAATGCCGAAACCGGTTTTGTCCTGCTCGGGGATATTGTCATTTCTATTGAAACTGCTGTCAAGCAGGCGAATATCTACGGCCATTCCCTGAGCCGTGAAATCGGTTTTCTGACAGTACATTCCATGCTGCATCTGCTGGGTTATGATCATGAAAAAAGCTCTCTGGATGAACGCATTATGAGAGAAAAAGAAGAAGCTGTTCTCGAAAAGCTCGGCATTTCCAGAGAACTGACCTATACCACACCAGAATCAGAGGAATAATCATGAATGAAACAAAATCTATTTTTCTGACACTTTCCGGCAGAACCAATGCCGGAAAGTCTACTTTATTAAATGCTCTGATCGGTGAAAAAATTGCTTCTGTCAGCAGTAAGCCGCAGACTACAAGAACCAGAATTACCGGCATTTTGACTCGTGAACATACACAGTTTGTCTTTATTGATACACCTGGTCTGCATAAGCCGAAAAATAAATTAAGCGGACACATGCTCAAAACGGCTCAGGATTCCGCAGCAGATTCCGATGCGGTGCTGTATGTCATTGACTGTACCAAAAAACTGCATGAACAGGATGAAGCTATGCTGAAAGCCATCACAGAGAAAAAAATATCCTGTATAATTATTATTAATAAAATTGATTTATTGCAGGATAAATCTAAAATGATGCCGCTGATGCTGAATCTCGAAAATAAATATCATCCGTATGCGATTATTCCGGTCAGTGCCGAAAATAAAGACGGCCTGGAAGAAATTCTCACAACTGCCGGAACATTGGCTCAACCCTCTGTTCACTTCTTCCCGGATGATAAATTCACCGATCAGCCGGAACAAATTCTTGCTGCCGAAATGATCCGTGAAAAGCTTCTCAGATTATTAAATGATGAAGTTCCTCACGGTGTTGCCGTTACCATCGAGAGCATGAAAGAACGTGACGACAAAGATTTACTGGATATTTCTGCTGTCATCTATTGTGAGAGAGATTCCCATAAAGGCATTATCATCGGCAAAAACGGGGCAATGCTGAAAAAAATCGCAAGTTCCGCAAGATATGAACTCGAAAAATTTTTCCAGATTCAGGTCAATCTGAAATGCTTCGTCAAAGTCAAAGAGGACTGGCGTAATAAAGAAGGCCTGATCAGAAGTTTCGGCCTGTCTGAATAATTTATTTCATAATGCAGATAGTAATCAAAAAAATCAGAACGGAGTGATTTGATCATGTCAGACTTATGGGAACAGTTCCGGAAAACCGGTGCCGTTGCTGATTATCTGCAATATGCCGCACAGAAAGGAAATTATGACAATCAAGGGAGTCGTCCTGTCACAGAAGCCGTTCAGCGAACAGGATAAATTTATTGATATTCTTACAGAAACCGGACTGATCGAAATTGTCGTGAAAGGTTCGGCAAAAGTGACCAGCAAATCCGGAAGTGCATCGCAGTTATTTGCGTATTCAGAATTTGATATTTCCGATCGTCATGCAAAAAATAAAGCAAGAATCCTGAGCAACGTCACACCGATCAATATTTTCTATGGATTAAGAAACAATCTGAATTCTGTTGCACTGGCTTCTTATTTCGCACAGATTATATTATATTCTGCTCTGCCGAAATCCGGAACGCCGGAGATTCTCCGGCTGATGCTGAATACGCTGCACTATCTGGCAGAACCGGAACATGATGAGTTATTATTAAAAGCTATTTTTGAATTAAGAATCGCTTCTCTGCTGGGATTTCAGCCGGATGTCGTCATGTGCCGGAACTGCGGAAACTATCTGCCGGAAAATTTATATTTCTCTGTTGAAGACGGCTGTTTCTTCTGTGACTCCTGCAAACAGCAGGGCATTCTGATGCCTGCCGGAACATTACAGGCAATCAGATATATTATCTTGCAGGATTTTGAGAAAATTTTCTCGTTCCGGATTGCAGAACACTGCCGGCAGCCTTTGTTTGCATTTGCAGAACAGTTTCTGCAATATCATATTGATAAAAATTTTCCGGCTCTGGAATATTATAAACAAATTAAAATATAGCAGGTGTGGCGGCCTTGTCGTCACATCTTTTCGTTGATTTTTGATCAGAAAGATTTATCACATGGAAATAAATATCAATACTCTATGGACTGCATCGAAACTTCCTGTAATAGACGGAATTTTCTATGCAGACGGAAATTATCAGAAACTGGAGATCATCACAGATCAGAATTTTCACAGAAAGCTGATTCCGGTGCCGGAACAGAAACCGGATTTTTCCATTATTTCAGATATTTCTGTCACAGCAGAATATGATTTTCAGAATTATCATATTTTCTGCGGTGAGAGCAGTTATGGCGGTGACGGCTTTGTCACAGCAGTTTCTTCAGAATCGAATCAGATTGCATGGTTTGCATTCTGGGAAGAGGCCAACCCGTTTATCAAAATCAGATCTCATGAAACAAAATTAGAAATTACAAATAATCTGCATGAAGTCTGGCAGTTCGATTTGTCAGACTCAAAATCTGTTAAAATAGCTATCAAGGAGGATTTATGAAACCTTTTGAACAAGTTTTAGAATTAGATAAAGTCTTAGCACAGGCGGCAGAATTCGCCTCAAACGAAACCACCCGTCAGATGCTCCTGCACTGTAAGCCGAGTACTGATCTTTCCGAAGTTCGTCAGGAAATCGAAAAAACTGACGATGCTCTGCAACTGGCCTTACAGTTCGGAACACCGCCGTTTACAGAATTTAAAAATATCTGCAATATGGTAACAAGAGCGGCCTCCGGAGCGAGATTATCTCTCAAAGATTTATTGGATGTCGCCGATCTGCTCCGGCAGGTGCAGTCTCTTTACAGCTGGTACGGACATTGCAGTGAATCGGCCACTTCACTTGATTACTTATTTTCTCTGCTGATTCCGAATGACAGCTTATTGGCAACTCTCGAACGTTCTATTATATCAGAAGAAGAAATCGCTGACAGTGCGAGTCCGACTCTTGCCGAAATCCGAAAGAAACTGCTTCGTTCGAGATCGCATCTGAGAGAAACGCTTGACAGCATGATCAAAAACAAGACCATGCAGAAATATTTACAGGAAAATACTGTCACGCTCCGTGACGGCCGTTTTGTACTTCCTGTCAAGGCAGAATACAGAAGCCAGGTCTCCGGTCTGATTCATGATACTTCTTCGAGCGGTCAGACTATCTTTATCGAACCCATGCAGATTGTCGAAGCCAATAATGACATCAGATTGCTGGAAAGCCGTGAACTCGAAGAGATCGACAGAATCATGAAAAAGCTCTGCTCAGAAGTCGGAGCAGAAGCAGATGCTCTGAAACGTCTGCATGATACCTGTGCCGAACTGAATTATTATTTTGCAAAAGCCAATTATGCAGCTTCTCTGAAAGCTATGAAGCCGCTGATCAGTGATGACGGCATTTTAGAATTAAAAAAAGCCCGTCATCCCCTGCTGGATAAAAACAAAGCGGTTCCGATTGATATTGCCCTTGGAGAACAGCATAACGCTCTGATCGTAACAGGCCCGAATACAGGCGGTAAGACGGTCGCACTCAAAACAGCCGGTTTATTAACTGCTATGACAATGTGCGGTTTCCTGATTCCGGTTACGGACGGAAGCAGAGTTTCTGTCTTCCGGCACATCTTAGCTGACATCGGAGACAGTCAGAGTATTGAACAGAATCTTTCTACATTCTCATCGCATACGCTCAATGTCGTGGAAATTCTACAGACAGCAGATGACAGTACTCTGATTCTGCTTGATGAATTAGGTTCCGGCACTGATCCGGTTGAGGGTGCAGCCCTGGCGATTTCTGTCATTGATTATCTGAAACAGCTCGGTGCAAAACTCATGGTAACAACACATTATCAGGAACTGAAACTCTATGCCGCTGATACTCCTGATGTCTTGAATGCCTCCTGTGAATTCAATACCGAAACACTCCGGCCGACTTACAGATTAATATCCGGTTCTCCGGGAAAATCGAATGCCTTTGCGATCTCCGGACAGTTAGGTGTTCCGGAAGTGATTCTGAAACATGCTGAATCTCTCATCAGTGAAGAAAATAAAAAATTCGAGCATGTCATCGAAAAATTTGAACAGGCCCGGAAAGAACTCGAAGAAGAAAAAGAACAGGCCGCCCGTCTCCGGCAGGAAGCGGAAAGCTTAAAATCCGAATGGGAACAGAAAAAAAATCAGATTCTCGAAGAAGAAAAAGAAACCATCGAGAGAGCTGCTGCTCAGGCAAGCCGGATAGTCGAATCCACAAAAGCTCAGTCCAATGCTCTGCTTGATGAACTCGAACAGCTCAGGAAAGACAAAGAAAAAGCCGATTTCGCAAGCCGTGTTTCTTCTGTGAAATCCGCAAGTACACAGCAGTTAAGAGAGATGTATAAAACAGCCAATCCGGTGATCGGCAGTATTGATGAAAATGGTGAATATGTTCTTCCCCGTCCTCTGAAAAAAGGTGACAGGGTTCTGATCGCTGATCTTCAGCAGGAAGCCGTCATTGCTTCGGATGTCAATGAAAATTCAGATTCTGTTTTTGTCCAGATGGGCATCATGAAAATGAAAATTCAGATTTCCCGTCTGAGATTATTAGATACTTCCAGGAAAAACCAAAATCAGAATCAGAAAAAAAAGAAATCGCATCAGGTTTCTGCCAAGGTCGAACGCAAAGGCTCTATGGAACTGGATATCCGTGGATATTCCTGTGACGAAGGAGTCTATGAAGTAGAGCAGTTTATTTCCAGTGCGATGCTCTCCAATATCGGAACAGTAACGATTATTCACGGCAAAGGCACAGGCTTATTAAGAAATGCTGTTCAGCAGAAACTGAAATCCATGAAATGCGTGAAAGAATACAGAAACGGTGTCTACGGCGAGGGGGAAAACGGTGTCACTGTTGTGACATTGAAATAAAATCAGCAGAATGCACAAAAAATGAATATGCTTTTTGACACCTAAAATGATTTGTTCATAGTTTTTCTATTGCAGATTTTCTATTTATCTGTTACAATAATAGATAAATGCAAATAATCACAGCAAAATAAGAATGATGGTGAATTTTTATGAAAGATCGCAGAAGAATCGCTGTGCTGACAGCCGTTGTCGTATACAGAACTTATCAGCATCTTTTTTTAGAAGGCATTCTCTCACAGGCGGCAGAACTGAATTATGATGTCTGTATTTTCTCGCCTTTCATGAGCTATGAAAATCATACAGAATATCAGCTCGGTGAAAACCGGATTTTTGATCTCGTGAATTATGAGATATTTGACGGTGTAATCTATGCTCCCTGTGCATTCAACAGCAATTTCCTGAGAGAACAGATCGAACAGGATTTAAAAGAAAAATGTCATGTGCCTGTGATGATTCTGGAGGGAGATAATCAAGAGTATGCCTGTATTATGGTAGATGATGTCACAGCTTCGGAACAGATTGTCAGTCATCTGATTGAAACACATCATCTTGAAAAAATTCTCTGTCTGACAGGATTTCAGAATAACATGCAGGCAGAACTGCGGGCACAGGGCTATAAAAATGCCATGGCTTCACATCATCTGGAAATTCCGGAAGGGTATATTATTTACGGCGATTTCTGGAAACAGGCCGCTCTGGATTTAGCAGAAAAAATTGTATTAGGACAGATTGAAAAGCCGGAAGCGGTTGTCTGCTGCTGTGATACGGTGGCAATCACGCTTTGCAACAGACTGATTGAACTGGGCTTTAAAGTACCGGAAGAAATTGTCGTTGTCGGCTATGATGCAGGAAAAGAAGCTGCTGAAAATGTGCCGTCCGTGACGACTTATGCAAGGCCGATCTTCGGAATGGGGATTCAGGGCGTTCTGAAACTGCATGAGATGATTACAGGTGAACAGGCTGTGCCTGTCAGGATTGACAAGGGTTATCTGATTCCGGCAGAAAGCTGCGGCTGCGGTGAGG
>JAFUWN010000070.1 GCA_017483465.1 Oscillospiraceae bacterium | reverse complement strand
TTATTATTATTATTATTATCTTCTTCGTCATCTTCTCCGGAGGAGATTTCCCGGCAGATACCGTTTTCATCAAAAGACACATTACGGGAGATTCTCTCTAAATGCCGGTAATATTCATACTGTGCGTCCGGGTCGGAGATATAAGAGATCGTACAATCCGACTGTAAAGCCGGAACATACTGCAATTGCGGCTGATAATCCGAACGTGTGCCGGTCACATGCAGTTCTGCTAACACACTGTCCTGTGTTTTGGAATTGAACCAGAAATTTCCCAGTGAATAGACAATCGGCTTTCCGTCATAGAATTCAATCCCCTGTAAACAGTGTGTATGATTGCCGATGACCGCATCGGCACCCTGGCGGATTAATTCTTTTCCGACAGTTTCCTGATAATCTTCGAGATATTCCACGCCCTCGATTCCCCAGTGAATATAGACAATGACTAAATCCGCCTGTTCACGGGCTTCACGCACACGCTGATACATCAGCTCCGGGTCAACCGTCCGGAAGACACCGGGTTCGGTTTCGGTTGCACCTTTGGTAAGTTCTTCCCATTCAACACGAGTGCCGGAAATAAATGCGACTGTCAGGCCGTCCAGTTCAACAAATCTCGTTTCGGAAGCTTCTTCCAGATTTTTCCCTGCACCGACACGCAGCATATCTGTATTGTCAATCGTTTCCAGCGTATCCAGCAGACCTTGTGCACCGTAATCATACATATGATTATTGGCCAGAGCCAGAATATCAACACCAAGATCTTCCATCAGGGAAATATTTTCCGGATTTGCCCGATAGATATAATCTTTTCCCTCGGTCGGAACGCCTCTTGTCGTATAGGGGAATTCGTTATCTGCAAGGCAGATATCCGCCTCACGCATATGCTGAACAATTGTTTTATCAAAACATGCATAAGTATCACGGCCGTTGTTAATCCAGTTCTGTGTTGTCCAGGCACCGTCCTCAATGCTGATGTCTCCGGTAAAGCAGATTGTATAATCAAACGGAATATTCGGCTTGGTTTCTGATTCCGGTTCGGTTGCCGGAGGTTCGGTAGCAGGTTCCGGAAAATCCTCAGCCGGAATGGTCATGACATTCAGGCTGTTCTGATTCACAACCGGTTTCTGACAGGCTGTGAATGCACAGCATACAGCAGCAAGCAGGCAAAAATATTTTTTTTTCAAATGATATTCTCCCTTTCCTGATTTTAAAATTACTGTATTTATTATAGCATAATATGACAGATTTTGCAAGTATAAATAATCTGCATGATTCCGGCAATACTATGACAGAGTTGTGAAACTCACATTCATGCATGAAAGGAGTACAACAAGTATGAAGAAAAAAATAATTTATACAGTTCTGCCGCTGGGAGCAGCAGTTTTGTTATCCGCCTGCGGAAGAAATGACGAATATGACAGAAATGATCATGCCGTTGCCACTGCACCACGGGAAACCGTTGTCATGACTGACAGACCGAATCATAATTATAATTATGATAATAATAATTATGATGCTGGTGATGTTGTGGGCGATGTTGTAGATGACGGTGCCGACATCGTCAGTGATGTCGTACAGGGCGGCAGGGAAGTCGCCGGAGATGTCAACAGTGCCATTGATGATATTGCCCGCCGTGAATCCAATTCCGGAACAGATGCCAATGATAACTATTCTGCCGGAACGGACGGCCGTGTGGAATCACAGACTACTGTCAGATAAAAAATGCAGTCTGCATAGTATATGCTATGCAGACTGTTTTATGATATTATTATGACTCTTCCGGAACAGGCCGGAGCAGAAATTTCTTCATCTGCGGCTGGAGTTTCGCAAGTGCTTTATAGAACTGTTCCAGAAGCAGGGCACTTCCTAACGTCAGAGCCGTGAGAATCAGAAAATCAATCAAAGCACTTCTGGTAATATAAACCAGCCTTGCCATTTCGCAGAAATGGAAACAGAAAAATGAATGAATCAGCCACATTTCTGTGCTGTATTTTCCGGCAAAGCATACCGCTGTTTTCAGAGGCCGGAGACTGTCTGCCAGTACTGAGGCAAAAATAGTAAACACAATCGCATGAATCACTTCGATATATTCACCCAGGATAAAACTCCGGACGTAGAGTACCCCTAAACAGCCGAGCAGACCGATCAGACCGCTGATCCGGAAACGCATCAGATAATTTTTACATGTATCAAGTTTATCATGCTTTGCAAAGACAATTCCGGCAAAAAACGGGCTTGTGCCTTCCATGTTCAGGAAATGCGTATAGAAGAAATTGCTTTTTAAATTGGAAAAATGCTCAATATCGGCAATATCATCAAAAATATTCCGGACAAAAATATCAATTACAATCACAAGAAACATACTGAATGTAAAGCTTTTATTTTTCTTAGTCGCAATGCAGAATAACAAGCCCATCGGCATTACACACAGATAAGCCGTCAGAAACCACCACTCACTGTTAATACTGTCTGCCAGACCCAGAAAATTAGCTAATATCATACTGATGAATTCTCTTTTATCTGTAATAAAATAACGCTGATAATTCGGCAGAAGGCCTTCTCCGGTTCGCTGAAAGAAAATAAAGGCAATCGGTACAAATACAGCAAAGACTTTCCAATAGCTTTTATATAACGCAAAAATTGATTTTGTCAGACTGTATTGATTCTGATTCCAGCGTTTATACAGGCCATAACCGCCGACAAAATAGAATATCGCCACACACAGCCGGAATGCGGTTGCCATTGTTTTAAGATAGCCCTCTTCTGCGAACGGCTGCCATAAAGTAACAAATCCCTCAAATTCCGGCGGCTGACGGTCGGGAAATGCCGCCATATGATGAAACAGCATCATCAGCACGGCAAAGCCTTTGACCGCTTTGGTATCTTCTCTTGTGAACATAATAAAAAATATTCCCCTCTCTGGTATGATAAAATTCTCTCACAAAGAGCATTATAGCATATTTGTCGGAATTTGTCAATAAAAATCCCTCTGCTTTTCAGCAGAGGGAAATATGATTCTGATCAGAAGCGGAAATCACGTTCGCTGCCGCTTCTGATTTTTCCAAGATATTCGATCGTCTTGGTACGGACTTTTTCATTTGGAATGTTATTCAGTTCTGCCTGAATCAGTTTTTCACCGACTGTCTTTGTTTCCGGAGAAGCATAATCTTCAAGATATTCCTGTAATGTCATCAGGGCATTCGGATGGCAGCAGTTCAGAATCTGACGGGATTTGCATAACTGCATGAATCTGTCACCGGTTCTTCCGGCTCTGTAGCAGGCTGTGCAGAAAGACGGGATAAAATCATCTTCCATAAGCCATTTTACCACTTCGTCAAGTGTTCTCTGGTCAGAGACATCGAACTGCTCTGTATCGTGAGGACGTTCTTCTTCTGTATAGCCGCCGACAGAGGTACGGGAACCGCCGCTGATCTGCGAGATACCCAGACGAAGAGCCATAGCACGGACTTTTTCAGACTCACGGGTAGAAATAATCATGCCGGTATACGGCACAGCCACACGAATGCAGGCAATAATCTTAGCAAACATGTCATCCGGAACAGAATTATCAAATGCATTCGGGTCAATGTCATCAGCATGTTTGATTCTCGGAACGCTGATCGTATGAGGGCCGACACCCTGTACAGCTTCCAGATGTTCGGCATGCATGAGCAGTCCGGCAAATTCATAGCGATACATTTCAAGGCCGAATAATACACCTAAGCCGACATCATCAATACCGCCTTCCATCGCTCTGTCCATCGCTTCTGTATGATAGGCATAATCATGTTTCGGACCTGTCGGATGGAGTGCTTCATAGCTTTCTTTGTGATAGGTCTCCTGGAACAGAATATACGTACCGATTCCGGCTTCTTTGAGTTTTCTGTAATTCTCAACAGTCGTAGCGGCAATATTCACGTTCACACGGCGGATGTCGCCGTTTTTATGATGAATGCTGTAGATTGTCCTGATACTTTCCAGAATATATTCAATCGGATTATTTTTCGGGTCTTCACCGGCTTCAATCGCAAGTCTTTTATGACCCATATCCTGAAGAGCGATCACTTCAGCACGGATTTCATCCTGTGTGAGCTTCTTTCTTGCGATATGCTTGTTTTTCATATGATACGGACAGTAAGTACAGCCGTTAATACAATAATTCGACAGATACAGCGGTGCAAACATAACAATACGATTTCCGTAGAAATCTTTTTTAATCTGCTCCGCCAGCTGACAGACTTTCTGATTTAATTCTTCGTCTTCACAGGCGAGCAGAACACTTGCTTCTCTGTGAGTCAGGCCTTTGTACTGAGCGGCTTTTTCGAGAATCTGTTCGATCATTTCCCGGTCATTCTTATGCTCGTCAGCGAATGCAAGTGTATCCAGAATTTCCTGATGATCAATAAATTCTTCTGCTTTGAGAGATTTGGGATTATACATAAAAAAATACCTCCTGTAAGTCTGTGCTGAACATCAACGGAGGCAGGGCATTTCTGCTCTGAATGAAATTAAAAATTTCTCCGGCTTTCGCTTTATGTGTGAGATGCAGCGTCAGACGACTTGATAATAAATAATTTGTCAGTTTTGCCGTCAGTTTTCTTCCGGCTCAACAGAAATATTATAACATATGACGAATCAAAAGTCAATGGATATTTTATGAATTTTTTTATGAATAAAATAAATCCTGTTCCGGAGGCCGGAACAGGAGAATGTTAATATTCAAAAATTTTCTGTAAAATTCTGCCGCTGTCATCCGGATAGCAGACTGTTACAGAATTTTCTGACCAGATCAAAGTGAATCTGTCACCGGAATAGAGGATTCCAGCCGGAGTTTCTGAAATTTCATATTGTTCAGAAAACGGATTCTGATATTCATAATTTTCAGAAGCAAGTTCTTCCCATTGAGAGTGCGGTATCATACCGCTCGGATTGGAAGTTTTCCAGAATGTCAGTTGTGATTCGTCATAAAAGCTGTCATAATTTACAGCAAGATAACAGCCATAGCCGTACTGTTCAGGGAACGGATAATAAAAAGTTGTTCCGGCCTGATCATCTTTGAGATTGATTGTATTGATCATGATTTCAGTATTTTGAATATCAGCCTGATTTAAAATTATAATATCGCAGAACGGGGAATACAGATCATTTTTGACAGATTTCTGTATTGCAGTAATCACAAGATACTCTCCGGCTTTTTCAGCAGAATAGAAATATCTCTCCGAACCGGACGGATAGTAATTCGCATAGCTGTGCAGATAAATCGCTTTTGATTCAAAGAAACTTTCCGGATAATTCCGGAACGGTTCCGGAAGAGATTCCAGATCAAAATTCTGATATTTCTCATACGTATCAATCAGATAATTTTCACCATGAGAAACAGAAAATACATCATCCCTGTCAGCACAGAAGAATTCACAGGGAATCAATTCTTTTTCTGTCAGGATTCTGAATGCCGAAATATCCTGATCTTTTTCAGCCGGAATCCGTGACAGTGAAACGGGAGTCCCCTTATGTGTATATCCGAACCAGAATACAAGCAGAAGATTCTGCTTTTCAAAAAAATCAGGTGTATAAATTTTCAGATAGGTTCTGACGACTTCCGGACGGAAATATAAATTCAGAGTCGTTTCAAGTTCTTCTGCTGATTCGATCAGCATCCGGCTTTGAGAAATTGCTTTCTCCCAGACCGCCGGACGGACAGCAGTAATTTCATCTGTCGGGAAATCTTCCGGATAAATTTCCTGTATCACTCGATTCTGGATAATTGCTCTCTTGACTGCAATCAAATCAAAAATATTCACGGCTCCGTCCTGATTCTGATCATAATTCTGAAATTCTTCCTGTGAAAGTATCTGTTTTCCGTGCAGATGCTGATATAATTTAATCACATCTGCTGTGCGGAATTCTCCGGCATAGGCCGGCAGAACAGAAATCATACTGCTCAGGACAATTCCGGAAATCAAAGAAGATATTATTTTTTTCATAATCATTCACCTCGCATTGCTCTTTATTTCATTAACGCTGAGAAACACTGTAATGTGCAGTGAATTTAAAATTTCAGCAGAATATATAAACCAGACTTCTGATTTTTGTAGTATTTGCCGGATACATAAACAGTCCGGATGTGATTGTCATTCCGGACTGCCATTTGTGTTATGAAGTTTTGTCAATGCCGTGCTGATTGTAATACATGCCGAACACTACGCCGCAGATACCCCCTAAGATATGGGAAAGCTGTGAAATATTGTCCTGTACTGTCACACCGGAAACAGTTTCTTTTCCGATATAGAGAATCACAACAATAATCATTGTCAGCGGAAGATAACCGCTTTCTACAGAAGTACAGGAGCACAGGACAATCATCATGAATGCAATACCGCTCGCACCAAGCAGACCGGATGAAGTAACCAGAACATTCGCAAGCCCGCCTATGAAAGCAGTAATCAGCATCATATAGAATAAACGCTTGCTTCCGTATTTTTCCTCCAGCATGGGGCCGATCAGCATGATCAGAAAGAAATTATTCAGATAATGCGAAATATCAGAATGCCCCAGTGCATGACTGAACAGCCTGAAATACATCAGCGGATCAGAAAGGCTCGTCCGGTAACAGGTGAACAGCTGCATTGTAGATGTGCCTCCGGTGGCATAGCCGAACAGCAGAATGACAAAACAAATGCCTGCATACCAGATAATCAGCGGCGAATTGATCTTGATCTTAGGAAGCTGTAATTTCATAAAAATCAGATTTTAGAATAGCCGAAGCTGTTGACAATGGCATCGACTTTGGCACCCTTCTTGCAGAGTTCGCATTCAGAAGGCAGAGCGGTCTTATATTCCGGCAGATCTTCCAGAGAGAAGACGCTGTCAATCTCAACACCCTGATATTCAGAAAGAGCACTGAAAATAGCGGCAATTGCTGTCAGCTGACCGGAATAGTAATTCAGGCAGTCTACAGAACGGGCAATGGATTTTCCGGTTGATACCGAGGACATCAGCAGGAGAATATTTCTGTTATAGATATGCTTCTGGAGATTGTCACGGAAAATCATCTGATTATTCATATTGGTTTCGGGCGTGATAACCGCAATATCCTGACCGGCATTGAGTGTGCCTGTCTGATTGCTGAGAGCATGTGCCAGAAATGCACCGATCATTTCTGTGCCTTCAAAGCAAAGAATTGTATCAATCTGCTTGGACTGGTATGCCTTGGCCAGCTCGTGAGCCGCTTCACGGGCAGCACGGTACTGTGTCTTGATGGTTGTCATGTCTACAAAATAATTGACATGAGAGTGGTTGGTTGCGAAATGGCCGGGGATGAGTCCGAGCTTGACACTGTTATTGCTTTTAGCAGTAATATCAATCTGTCTGTTTTCCATAATCTGTTTCTGTGAAAAAATAAATTTCACAGAACCTCCTTTCCGGTATTGAAAATAAAAAATCGCAGTACCGGAAAAATACCGGTACTGTATATATTATAACAGATTATGATAGAGATGTCAATAAATTTTTCTGAAAAATCATGAAAAATCAGTCTGACAGAGGCAGTCCGGACAATCTGAAAACTGTCAGACAGGCTTACAAAACGAACTGTTTTTTTATTCCTGCGGAAAGATTTCTTTCAGCTGTTCTTTCAGCTGATTGAGGGTTTCGATCTGACGGATGGTCTCAGCAAGCATGGTTTGCTGAATATCGGAAATCTGTTCCCGGCCGATCAGATAATCTACACTTACCTGATAAAAATCAGCAAGTCTGGAAAGAATTTCAATATCAGGCTCACGTCTGCCTGTTTCCCACATACCGACGGTTCCTTTTGAAACATGCAGATAATCAGCAAGTTCTTGCTGGGTCAGGCCTTTCTGATGTCTTAATTTTTTCATTTGAGTTGCCAGCATAGGAAATTCACCTCTTTACTATATTATAGCATGATTTGTTGATTTTTTTCAATAAAAACTGCAAAATATATGATTATGATAACAAAAAGTGAATTTCTTTCTTGACAAACATACGAAATATATGTTATAATAAATTTGCAGCCGGAAGTCGCCCCCTGCACTCCCGGCCTGTACAAAAAAGACTGACCTGCGGGAAGCAGGCCAGCCTTTTTTTGATAGTTTAATTTGAGATCAGAATTCTGTAACCAGTCCGACAATATATTTCATAATCAGCAGAGAATCGGAAGAATCTGCAGTTCCGTCATGATTGACATCTGCGGCCTGATTCTGAGCTTCTGTCAGGGTAGTCTTGCCCAGAATTGCACGGTTTAATAAAATCACATCCAGGATATTAATATTGCTGTCCTGATCAATATCGCCTGTGAGCACTTCTGCGGGCGGAACTTCCGGAAGCGGTTCGAGTTCATAGCCGGCAAACGAACCGTCAGCACCGGTATTATAATAGAAATTGGCAATGAAATCATATTCCGGATGGGCTTCGTTCAGCTGTTTTTCGAGATTTTTAAAATAATAGTAATCTTCCGTATCAGGCAGACGGTGGCCGTCTTCCGTGGACGGCACATCGACCGTCACTCTCCAGAGGGCTTCTCCGTCAGTATCTGCCCCTTCTTCATCCGGTTCGGAAACTCTGAGCCTGTAAGCTCCCAGTTCTTCGAGTTCAGGGAAATCGCTGAGTGTGAGTGTCACATCATCCGGAGCAATGATATAGAATCCGCCCATAGAAGAAGACTGTTCATAAGTATTCGTATACAGAATCATTGTATTCTGAACAAAATCATGTTCCTGTGCATAGGCATTCAGGGCAGAAACACCATCAGTCCCCCAGACCGGATGCAGAATATATGTATTTTCTGCGTTTTCGATTTCGGGAATATCTCCGATGATATAATGAAATATCTCTGAATAAGTTTTCTGTTCTTTCCAGGTGTTCCAGGATTCAGCGGAAGCGAACGCATCACCGAGCAGATCTTCTGTGATGACAGTACCGTCCGTCTGCACAACACATCCCTCGAACTGATGTTTCAGATGCGGATATGTCATATAGACATGTTTTATTCCGTCTTCTTCAGCGAAGATGACATTTTCCTCATCCGAACAGCTCTTTAATTCTCTGAATTCATCATAATACTTTGCCGAAACCGGGAGGCTCATACCAGAAAAGCAGAGCAGAGCGGTCAGACCGACGATCAGTTTTCTTGTTGTTTTCATAACGATTCCTCCTTTATGGTTTCCTTTTCTATATTATACTCTTTTTACCATGAAAAGTCAAGCATTTTTTCATAAATTCATTTAAT
>JAFUWN010000069.1 GCA_017483465.1 Oscillospiraceae bacterium | reverse complement strand
TCACCCGCTCCATTAGAATTGCGGATGTAGTTTAGTGGCAGAGCATCAGCTTCCCAAGCTGAGTATGCGGGTTCGATTCCCGTCATCCGCTCCATTTTCTCATAATCATGACTATGCGCCTTTAACTCAGCTGGATAGAGTAACTGCCTTCTAAGCAGTAAGCCGCTGGTTCGAGTCCAGCAAGGCGCGTCCTATGGTGGGTATAGCGTAGCTGGTTAACGCGTCAGTTTGTGGCACTGAAGACCATCGGTTCGAATCCGATTATCCACCCCATGTAAAGTCCCGGTGTAGTAATGCCGGGATTTTTTATTTTTTTGAAATCAGGTATAAAAATACTGTGCTTAGAAAAAGCACAGTGTTTTTATTTTAAAATTCTGAAAGATCAAGGCAGAGTGTATCATTTTCATTCAGATGATGAGCGGTCAGATAGCTGTCAGGAATTTTCTTCCAGATCTGATTTTGATTCTGATCTTCGAGAAGAACCCGGCAAAGAGGCTCTTCGTCATCCGGAACGCCTTCACATCCGTAATCTTCTTCGAGAATTTTGAGAATTTTAAACGCTTGTTTCTTGTTTGACGGATTCATTTTGCTGTGCCTCCTGTTCTTTGCGGATTCGGATGATTGCAGAGATCGAGAAGATGATCTGAAACAGATTAAAAAAGCATGATGTATAGCTCTGGATTAAAAAATCATGAATTGTCCAGAATGTGATCATCTGAATGACAAGAAGCTTGAATTTTACGGGATCTTGTGTATCAAGAAAGACGGTATATAAAATAGTCGGAATAATCGGCAGAAATCCGGCCAGTACAAAAGTCTGCCGCTGGAGACATACGGAAACAGCGAAAAACAAGCCGAATCCGCCGGAGAGAACTGACAAGATCAGTTTGACCGGAAAGTTCAGCTTATTCTTGCAGGCAAGCAGATTTCTCGGCACAGAGAGGGCATTCAATACCGCTCCGGAGGGGGATTGCAGAATGATACAGGCAGTCATGCTCATTGCCTGCTGAATTGTCTGCATGATGAGAGTTTTGTTTTTCGATTTGACATAGCCGCTTGCCGCAGAGATACTGCATGCAATCAGTGATACCAGATTGCCGAGGAATAACGGGCTTGTGAAATCCATGGAAAGACCAGTCCTTTCTTATTTTTTTCATACATCCATTATTATAGCATGTCTGCTTTTATTTGTCAATTATAATTTTCGGATGTAATCTTACAGAAATTTTAGATAAAACGGCAAATAAAAAAATAAATGTCCGGATAATGTACACCAATTTTGTGCAATATCACTATTTTTTACAATCTATTGACTTTTCTTTCTGTATATGATATAATAATACTATCATGTATGAAAAAATTTATTTTAACAGGGGGAATGATAGTTATGACTCCAAAGGAAAGACGAATTCAGGGATTAATGAAACTCCGGAAAATGCGTATCTGGATGATTGTTGCCTATTCTGTCATTGTCATTGCGGCACTGGTTTTCGTATCCATGTTTACATCCCGGAAAAATGAAACGGTTATGAAAGAAAAAGTCAGCTCCATGACTTCTTCTCTCAATGTGCAGCTGCGAATGAACCTGGAAAGTTATCTTGAACGCATGGAAAGTGTGGCAACGCTCGCTTTCTCTATTGAAGATGCCTATACTTATGATGCCACAACTTCCACACTTGAAGAATATGATAAACTCAATCTGGAAAAAAATATTTCTGATGAATTATTCAAGCTCTGTCTGATGGAAAATTTTGTCGATTACGGCATTATCTACCGTGATAACAGCAAACTCGGCAAAGTCTCCAACGGTACACTCGAACTGTTCGGCAATGACATGTTTATCGACCTGAAAGCAATGATCTCCAGACAGCGGACACATGACGGATGGTTTGCCGGTTATAAAAATAATTACGAACGTGTCTATTATGTCAAGCAGATTCATGACAATGCCATCTTAGTCATGTCATTCTACACCACAGAACTGGAAGATGTGTTCGATAACCCCGAAACACTCAATGATATGCAAATCCGCCTTGCAGACAAGAATTATAAAATTATTTATTCTTCCGAAGAAGACGAGCTGGGTCATCCTCTGCCGGAAGAGATCAGCCCGGCTGCTGAGGATAATACTGCCGGTGCCGTTCTGGATGAAGATAATCTGACGACCGTCAATATCTGTGACGGCGGCTGGAAAATTATCTGTACTGTTCCTACTGAAGTCATTCTTCGGGAAGAAGAACAGACAAAACATTCTGTCAGAATTGTAACAATCATTGCTGCTCTGCTGGCTGCCGCCGCAGGAAGTGCATTCTCATTCATGCTTTCTGACCCTATCAGCATGATCGCTCTGAATCTTGATGATGAAGACAAAGAAGAGAAAGGAAGGAAACAGATATTATGAGATTTCGTTATTTTCAAAAACTGACTGCTCTGTTTTGCAGTCTGACATTGCTCACCGCTGCCGGATGCAACAGTGAACCTGTTGTAACAGAACAGGTGCAGCAGACAGAAATTTCCCTTTCCTGGTGGGGCAATGATGCAAGAAATAAATATACAATCCAGGCTGTGGAACAGTTTGAAAAAATACATCCGGAAATCAAAGTCAAATGCAGTTATTCAGAATGGTCAGGCTATGAAACCAGAAACCGGATTCAGATGATCTCCGATACGGAAGCCGATGTCATGCAGATTAACTACGGCTGGCTGGAACAGTATTCCCCTGACGGCGAGGGCTATTATGATATTTATACCCTTGATGCAATGGATATTTCCCAGTTCAGTGAAGATGTGCTCCGCTACGGCCTGAAAAATGAACATCTGAATGCTATTCCGATTGCAATGAATGCCCAGACAGTTTATATTAATAAATCCATTTATGATAATTACGGTCTGGCTGTTCCCAAAACATGGGATGATCTGTTCCATGCCGCCGAGGTCATGAAAGCAGATGATATTTATCCGCTCAGTGCCGCTTCCAAGGCGATGTGGCTGTATCTGATTACTTATACAGAACAGGCAACAGGCAAGAAAATTATCAGCGATTCCGGAAAGCTGAATTTTACTGCGGATGATCTCAAAATCATGATGGAGTTCTATCAGAGATTGGTTGACGAACATGTTATGCCGCAGGTGGATTTTTATCAGCGTCTGGAACTGGATAATGAAAAATATGCCGGTTCTGTGGCATGGATCAGTGATGCTGTCAATTATTTCGGAGATGCGGTCTCCAGAGGCCGTGAAATCGTTGCTGCTGACTATACGACAATGGACGGCAATCATGTCGGTGAGGGCTGGTATGCAAAACCTGCTACAATGTATGCCGTCAGCAAGAATACCGAACATCCCAAAGAAGCCGCTGTTCTGCTGAATTATCTCATGAACAGTTCACAGATGGCTGAATTGCAGGGAATTGAAAAGGGAATTCCGCTGAGTGCTGCTGCTCAGGAAGTTCTGAAAAATAACAATACCCTGACCGGCATTCAGTATGAAGCCTCGCAGAAAATGGAAGGCTGTACGCTCGGTGAACTCGACCCCGTACTTGAAAAAACAGCGATGATTGACGATTTCTTTACATTCTGCAATGACGTGATGTATGATGTCAAAGATATTGATACGGCCAGCAAGGAATTATATACACAGTTAAAAACTTATTTTTAATCAGAATCCCAAAAAATCCGGTCATGGCGTTCATGACCGGATTTCTATATTTTTTTGTTCGTTCTGAATAATTTTGATTAATAAAATCACAGAGACGATCATCATAATCAGTTCTGTTACAGGCTGTGCCCAGATCATGCCGGTGAATCCGAATACATGATTCAGAAGCAGAAGCAGAGGAACATATAAAAACAACTGCCGGACAAGTGTAATTATAAACGCATACTGCGGTTTTCCCATTGCCTGAAAAGACATCCGGCTCATGGAGACCGCTCCGACAAACGGCAGAATCCACATGATAGTTCTTAATACAATACTTCCGGTTTCGATTACCTGCGAGGATTCTGTAAATATTCCGATCAATGCAGGGGCAAAGATACTGTATATCGCCATGATAAATAATTCCGTTCCGCTTGTGACCAGAATACTGGCTTTTAATACACTCATCATACGGGGATAATTTTTCGCTCCGTAATTGAAGCCCATCAACGGCTGTGTTCCGGAAGCAAATCCCTGATAAACATAATTTCCTAATGATAAGATTTTCTGAGCAATTCCCATAGCAGCAACAGTCAGTTCATCATAAGCTACGGCCAAATTATTATTCACGATATAAGCCGCTGATGTCAGAAGCGTTTCGAGTGTCGCCGGAACACCAACCCAGAAAATTTCCTTCAGAATTTCGGCAGTCGGACGGATATATTTCACAGACGGCTTTAACAGCGTTTTATTGCTGAGATAAAATAACAGAGAAATCAGCATACTGACGGCATTCCCTAAGATAGTCGCAATTGCCGCACCTTTGATCTGCATATGCAGAGTAAAAATAAAAACTGGATCTAAAATCATATTCACAGCAGTTCCGGCAATCATACCGACAATAGATTGCTTGACAGAGCCTTCTGCTCTGAGAAGCTGTCCGAATGTGTAGCTTCCCATTGTAAAGATACTGCCGTATAAAATCACAGATACATATTGTTTCGTATATTCGTAAGTATTTGTCTGTGCTCCGAGGCCTGCCACAATCGCCGGAAGAAAAAGCAATCCGGCAAGTGTCACAATAATACTGTTCAGAACCGTCAGAACAAAGCCCGATGTCAGTGTATGACAGGCTTTTTCTGTATCAGAAGCTCCGAGACTTCTGGCGATCAGTGAAGAAGCTCCTGCTCCGATCATATTGGAAATTGCGATTGAAATCATCATGACCGGATAAGCAAGATTCACTGCCGCCAGCTGATAGTCATCTTTCAGCAGGCCGATAAAATACGTATCGACCAGGTTATATAATACCATGATGAACATGCCGGCAATCAGCGGCACACCCAGACGGATTACAGCTTTTGCAGGTTTTTCCTGACTTAGAATAAAAATTCTCTTATCTTCTTTCGGAATGGATTCAGCCATGCGATCACCTTACAGTCTGGGGTCAACGGGTTCGCTTTCGAGAGCGAGTACGCCGAAAGAGCATTCATGAATTTTATATAACGGTTCGTTTCTGACAAATCTGGAAAGCGATTCCATACCGAGAGCGAATTCTTTCAGGGCAAGTGCTCTCTTCCGGCTGAGAGAACGTTTTTTCAGACGTTTCAGATGTTCCGGCTCAAGATATTCCGCACCGTAGATGATACGGAGATATTCTGCTCCACGGCATTTCACGGCAGGCTGGAGAAGAGAGCCGTTGGATTTTGCGATATAAGTTTCCGGTTTGACGACCATGCCTTCTCCTCCGGAGGCCGTCAGAGAAAGCCACCAGTTCACACCCTGTTCGATGCTGGATTCATCAGAAGTATCCACACAAAGATAAGGCGTTGCCATGAAAACGGGGTCAGTTCCGGTGATATATTTCTGAATCGTCTGCATATGCCAGAGATGTTTCTGATCAGAAAAGACTTTATTTTCACATGCTAAAATATGAAACGGAGCGATTCTGAAATCATCCGTTGCTTTCACAGTCCAGCAGTATTCCTGATAGGCTTTTTTATAATTCTGCATATCATGCAGTTTATTCTGATATTTTGTCAGAAGTGCTTCAGGGCTGATTTCTGATTCTGTTCCGGAGACAATATGATTCTGATAAAGCTGTTCCAGAACCTGTACTGTAGAAGAAAGGCTCATAATTCCGGCATTTCCGGTTGGAGCATACTGCGAACGGATTAAAGCCTGTGCTTTCTCTGACCAGGGCATTAATTCCGTATCGAGGCAGAGCCAGTCTGTATTGAAATCTTCCCAGAAACCGGAATTTGTCAGGACAGTATCCAATCTGTCAAGCAGTTCTGTTTCAATCCGGAGATCATCAAAAAATCTCCGTCCGGTTCTGGTATAGATAATACCTCTGGTCTGATCGGTAATGCCGAAGCGGTTCCGAGCCGTTTCCGGAGTCCGGCAGAGAATGACCACGGCTCTTGAACCCATATGTTTCTTTTCACAGATGATATTCTGAATGCCTTTATTTTTATAATACGCAAAAGCCTGTAACGGATGTTCCAGATAATTTTCCAGAGTACTGGTTTCACAAGGCGACATCGTAGGCGGCAGATAAATCAGCCAGTGCGGATCGGCAGCGAATCTCGACATGATTTCCAGAGCCGCAGCAGCATGATTCTCCTGAATATTGATCGCAGGGAATAATTCTGTTGTCAGATGCATTTTATGATTATAATCCCCGACTGTCAGAAGATCTCCGATATTCTGATTTTCCTGAGATTCCAGCGGCTTGACGGGTGTATAATATTCCTGTAAGGCCTCGACACTGACAATTTCTTTTTCCGGCCAGCGGTAAGCTGTCAGTTTACCGCCGAAGACACATCCGGTATCAATACAGTGTGTACCGTTGAGCGATTTCACTTCTGTTCCGGCGATATGTCCGTAAACAACAGCTGCTCTGCCACGGTAATCCGCTGCCCAGTCGAGGCGGACAGGCAGTCCGTAAGAATCAAATTCACCTGTCACTTCGCCGTAGAGACAGAATTCACGGACTTTTGCCGAACCTCTGCCGATATACTCTTGTTTGAGTCCGGCATGAGCGATCACTAACTTTCCGTCATCCAGAACATAATGACTGATCAGACTGTCAAGAAAGCCTGCTGTTTCGGCTTTGAAGGCTTCGCCTTTTTCTTCGAGTTCGGCAATGGTCTTGTCTATGCCGTGTGTCATGGCAACGCTCTTGCCTTTGAGATATTTCAGAAGCTTGACATCATGATTTCCGGGAACAGCAATAGCATTTCCGGATTTTACCATATCCATGACGATTCTGAGAACATCTGCATTTCTGTTTCCACGGTCGCAGAAATCTCCGAGAAAAGCGGCTTTTCTGCCATCCGGATGGGCATAGTTCTGCTCCGTTTTCTGATAGCCTAATTTTTCAAGAAGCAGTTCCAGTTCATCACAGCAGCCGTGAATATCACCAATTATATCAAAAGGCCCGTGTTCGGATTTTTTATCATTCCAGAGTTTTGTCCGGATGATTTCTGTATGTGCAAGCTGTTCGGGAGAATCAATCACATAGACGAACCGGAAACCCTCCCGTTTCAGATTCCGGATGCTTCTCCTGACATCACGGCAGTGCTGACGGATGACATGTTCCGGGAAATTCCGTTCCGGACGGTTTTTATTTCTCTCCTGAAGCAGAGATTCCGGAAGATTCAGGACAATCGCCGCTGCATGGACATTCTGTTCTCTGGCGAGGTCGATGATCTTTTTTCTGGAGTTCTGCTGAATGTTAGTCGCATCGATGACAGTCAGTTTCATGTTGCTGAGACGCTTTTCAGCGATATAATATAACACATCAAAGGCATCGCCGGAGGCGGTCTGACTGGATTCATCATCACAGACCATGCCACGGAAAAAATCAGAAGAAAGAACTTCGGTAGATTTGAAATATTGATGTGCAAAGCTTGTTTTCCCGGAAGAAGTCGCACCGATCAGGGCAACCAGACAGAATTCCGGAATTTCGATTCTGTAATTATCCATTTCTTGTAAACACCCCCATCTGTGTCGGCTGACCGGAAGTTTCATCAAGTTCCCCGATACCGCTGATTTCACAATGATAATCAAATTTTTCGCAGATATGCTCCGTCCAGGCTTTGAATTCTGCTCTTGTCCATTCAAATCTGTGATCGCCGTGACGAAGCTCATTTTCCTGCATGAACTGATAATTTTTATTATACTCCCGGTTAGGCGTTGTCAGAATCACAGTCTTCGGATGTGCAAACTCGAAAACTACACGCTCAAAGGCCGGAATTCTCATGGGTTCGATATGTTCAATGACTTCGATCACACAGGCACAGTCGAAGTTCCCGAAACGCTTGTCCAGATACGTCAGAGAAGCCTGCATGAGAGTCAGCTTGTTTTTACGATATGCCGGCATTCTGTCAAGATGGAGTTTCTGAGCGGCTTTTTCCAGCTCATGAACAGAGACATCACAGGCGGTGACATGCCTGATCTGCGGTTCATTCAGCAGGAGAGAGGTCAGACGGCATTCTCCGCATCCCAGATCAATCACGCTCGAAGCTCCGGATTGCAGTACGGCATTTTTAACCGTTTCCATACGCTGAGTATTCAATGGCGTATAAGATATTTTTTCAGATTCAGAATTTTCTGCAAGTTCGCCGGAAGTTTCCGGAAGTTCTTCATCAGCAAGCAGAATATCAATTGCTTTTCTGGCATAGCTGCGTTTCGCCGTAAAATAGCGATTGGCAATTTTTTCCCTGAACGGATGAGAAGAAAGCCAGCCTTCGCCGTGTGAAAGCAGTTTCTGAATTTCGTCTTCAGCAATATAATAATGCTTTTGTTTATCAAATACAGGAATCAGGACATAAAGATGATTTAATAATTCTGATAATCTGACAGTTCCGGTAATTGTCAGCCGGATATACGGAGACACTCCCCATTCCGGGAAGGAGTTGTCAAGCGTTTCCCGTTCGGTATGGACTTCATAGCCGAGCGGTGCAAACAGCTGTTCGGCAAGTTCTGTATCGGTATTATCTTTGAGTGCCGATAAACAGGCTGTCAGCCGGAGGGGTGTTTGAGCAAGCTCCGGATGACTGTCACATCTGCCGCTCATTGCTGTGCCGAATACTCTGGAAATTGCTGTGCTCATGAATGAAGTACACGCATAGGGACGGTCATTGACATAATCAAATAGGCCGCCGTCTTTTGAGCCTAGTTTTCCTCTGGCGAGATCAATCGGGTCAATTTCGAGCAGTAATGCAGCAGTTGTTTTCTGTTCGGAAACTTCCGGGTAGAATACATAAGCTGTTCCGTAATTCAGGGAAAATTTCTGAATCTTATCCGGCCTCTTATGCAGCAGAAACCCGAGTTCCGCTGTGTTCTGCCCGGTGTAAGTGATTGTGAGTAACAAAGCGTTATCTCTCCTTTCTTTGATGATTAACAGAATATTATAGCATATTTTTTCCGGAATGTCAAGTCGCTTGACAAACTATCCTGTTTGTGTTATAATAAAGCTGTATTCTGATAAAAAAGGAATG
The DNA here is from genome assembly GCA_017483465.1 of Oscillospiraceae bacterium. Classification (GTDB taxonomy): domain Bacteria; phylum Bacillota; class Clostridia; order Oscillospirales; family Ruminococcaceae; genus UBA3855. The sequence continues at coordinate 92,159 of JAFUWN010000069.1, read as the reverse complement.
GTTCCTATGAGTAAAAAAAAGAATGAAGAAGAGGATGAAAAAAAAAATCCGGAAAATAAGCTCTCTGAACTTCGGAAGAAAAATGGAAATATTCAGAAAGATGTTGCAGAAGCATTGCAAATGCCTCTAAGTACTTATGGAGAGTATGAAAGAGGAGAACGTGGTATTCCTTTGGAAAAGCTGATAAAATTGGCCGAATTATTTGATGTTTCTATTAATGAGATTTTTTATAAGCCTCTTCCGGAACGCTATATCGAAGTTTCTGCTGATGAAAAAGAAATCATTCTGAAATATCGCAGTCTAAAACAGTATGACAAAGGTAATGTCCGTGTTCTTGTAAACAGACTTTCCGGCTCCGGAACAATCCAGAAAACACAGGGTCTGAAAGCGGCAAGCCGTGATACAGAAGATTCTTCTGAAAATGATTCTGATATTTTATCAAAGCATATACAGGATTTCGAGAATGCAGAAGATTTCTCAGATGATGAATAAAAATATAACAGAAAGATTGTTCTATGGATTATGGAATTTATAAACAGGCCAGGAATGCTTCATGAAATTGTCTGCTTGACTGTCAGATCAGCTCTTTGCCAATCAGAATTTCACCAATCGTAAGATATTATCACATTGGCTGCAAATACCAGACTTCTGAAGAAATCGGCAGAAAATCCGGTATGATCTTCCATGAGGAAGAAAAAACACTGATTCTGATCAACAGAGAGGAACCGCCCTTGCGGCAGAGGTTTACTGCCATGCATGAACTGGGACATTTCCTGCTCGGACATCTGGGAGAAATTCCGTTTTCCCGCAGTGAGGATGACTGCCGCCCGGCAGAGGAACAGGCCGCAGATAAGTTTGCAATTGATATGCTTGCTCCTGCCTGTGTGCTGTGGGGAATGAAAATCCGTACAGCTGAGGAAATTTCAGAGTTATGTAAAATTTCACCGGAGGCAGCCCGCTTCCGTGCCGAGCGGATGAAGCTTTTATATGAAAGAGAAAAATTTCTTTCTCATCCTCTGGAACGGCGGGTTTATTTGCAGTTTCTTCCGTTTATCCGTCAGAACAGAAAATAAATTGTGATACAGAGATACAGAAAGGAGTCATGATATGAATAAAATATCTTCACAGGTAAAATCCAGATACGCACAGGAAATTGCGGAAATGTTTGCAGATGAAAATTTCCCTTACCGGCGGGGAAATATCGTCTGGGTACAGATTCCGGACGAATGGAAAGGAAATACACATATTCAGGCAGGTGTCCGCAGAGGACTGATTTTTTCAAATGATGTCAATAATCTGTTTTCAGATCTGATTTATATTATTCCTTGTTCCCGTAAAAGAAAACATATGAAACTGCATGTCCGGCATCGTGATCAGTATATTCTTGCAGAACAGATTATTCCTATTGACAAATCCTGGATTCTTACGGAACGGGGCATTGAAAAAATTGATCTTCCGACACTTCGGGAAGTAGAAGCTAATTTTATGGAACAGTTCGGCCTGAAAGAGCTGAGGACTTCCAGAAAATCGTCAGTACATAATGAAAATACAAGAAATCAAAAAAAGGAGAGGCGGCATGGGATTAGATATTCCAATGAAAATTACCGGTGCGATGGATAAAAATACCATCATTGGACGGGAAATAATCAAACCGGCATTTACATCAGCCAATATCAGCCAGGCAGGAACCAGAACACAGAATCCCCGGCAAAATAATAATTCTCATACAGGTTCTTCTGTCCGTCCGGCAGTACAGCAGAATGTACAGCAAAGACCCGTTCCGCAGCCGGCAGCAGCCCGCTCTGCAACGCCTGTACAAAGACCTGTCAGTCAGAATGCGGCTCCGGTTCTGCCTCCGCTTCCGGCAACCAGTACGCTGCTCCGCAGAGGACAGAAATTCACTGTTGCAGATAAAATCGGTGCTGTTCCGCAGAATCTGAAACTTGTCCTTGACTGGCAGGTGATCAATCCGCAATGTGATCTGGATGCCTCGGCCTTTCTTCTTGCCGATAACGAGAAAGTCCCCGGTGAAGATTGGTTCGTATTTTACGGACAGCCGTCCAGCCCGGATAACAGTATCCGCTATTCCGGCAATACCGGAAAAGGGGCTTCTGTGCTGATTAATTTAAATCAGATCAGCCCGCAGATTCAGAAAGTCACGTTTGCTGTGACAATTTATGAAGCCATTCAGCAGAGACTGCACTTCGGCATGGTGCAGAATGTCTCGGCAAGAATTTTCGATCAGATGAAAAATACCGAACTGGCAAGAATCGAACTGACAGACTGTACTGCCGGTGTGACGGCTCTTGTAGTCGGTGAATTGTATCGCTATAAAGGAGCATGGAAATTCAATGCAGTCGGTTCAGGCGTTGCAAGGGATTTAGCCGGATTCTGTGCCATGTACGGCATCGAAGCAGGATGATTCCAGAAAGGAGACAGATTTTTATATGATTACATTTGAAACACTCAACGAACTGACCCTGAAAATTACCTGTCAGGGCAGCAGAGATTATATTTTCTCGAAAATGGGTGCATTTATCGCAGGTGAATGCTATGGCCCCAAAAATTATAAATTTACAAAAGTTATGCTCGGCCCTGAACAAAATTTCGGTCAGGCACTTCTGAACCAGATCGGCAGACGCTTCACAGGCGAAAATCTTCCGCTGATGAAAGTGGAGTTTGACGGCGATTCTGTGACATACTATGCGAATAATCAGCAGCATGTAGTTGTCTATCATCTTCAGAACGGAGAGAGAATTTCTGTCGAAAGCGAAAACATTCTGGCATTTACCCATGACTGCAAATATGGTGTCAGATTTATGGCTCAGGGTGTCATTTCCCAGAAAGGTCTTGCGACTTCCACGCTGACCGGAGAAGGGCCGGAAGCTTATGTGGCAATTCTGGTGGACGGCAATCCGCTGGTTCTCAGCAATTCCCAGAATCGTACTACAATCGAGGCTGACCCGGATGCCGTTGTCTGCTGGATCGGCGGTGATCCGGAAGTCCGGACAGACTTGTCCTGGCGAAATCTGATCGGACAGGCTTCCGGTGAATCTTATATGTTCGAGTGGAAAGAAAACAATCCGGCGATTGTTCTGATTCAGCCTATGGAACGTACTTCCGGTGTGGATGTTTCTATGGACGGCAGAAGAAGCGGCAGCAGACCTTCTTCACAGAGTTCGATCAGTGCCAGACAGACAATCAATGACATGAGTAATTTGTATAATAATTTAAGATAATCTGAAAAGCAATCCGCAGTTTCCTGCTGCGGATTGTTTTATGCATTCCGGCAGACTTGCAAAAATCTGTGTTTTATGCTATAATAATGACAGAGACCTGATTTTGACCAGACATTACAGAAAAGTACGCAGAACCAGAAAAAATTATACTCCGGGAAAATAAGAACAGTTTCCGGAATTCATAGATTTTTCACAGAAAATTTATCCGCAGTTCAGAGACGGCAGAAGCAGAAAGATAAATTTCTTCTGTTTCTGAAATTCACAAAAAATTTACAAAATCAGATTATGGGAGGAAATGTTATGAAAAAATATGTAAGTACGATGCTGGCAGTCACTTTGTTTGCTTCGATGACCGTCGGCTGTTCGCAGAGCCAGAAGGAACCGGAAGAGAAATTTCAGAATATTCATCTGACAATTGCAAGCGATATTGCTCCGGAAGATGTCCTTGTTGAGCAGATTACAAAATTTCAGCAATTGTATGCAGATAAAGTCAATCTGAATTATACTATCAAGAATCAGGAAGAAGACGATATTGTCAAAGCTCCCCGCAAGGCATCGGATATTTTCAATATTGCCAATGATCAGGTAGATGAACTTTACAGAAGCGGAACACTTCTGGAAATTACAGAAAATCAGGAAAATGTAATTTCTTCCGTCGGCGGAGAAACTTCCACAGCCGCTCAGACAGTCATGCGTGACGGGAAATTGTACGGCTATCCGCTTTCTTCCGGAAACGGCTATTTTCTGTATTATAATAAAGCCTATCTTTCAGAAGATGATATTTCTTCCCTGGATAATATATTATCTGTTGCCGCTCAGAACGGTAAAAAATTCACAATGGATTTCAGCAGCGGCTGGTATCTGTTTTCTTTCTTCAAGGGTGCAGGGCTGAATCTGGATTATCAGGAGGACAAAGCCGCTAATCTCTGCAACTGGAATGCCACTAACACAGAACATACCGGGGTTGCCGTCACACAGGCTATGCTGAATATCACAGGCAATGACGGCTTTCTGAATCTGCCGAACGGCGATTTTGTAGAATATGCCTCTAACGATGATGTCATTGCCGGTGTCAGCGGTCAGTGGCACGCTGAAGAACTCGCTCAGGCATGGGGAGATAATTATGCTGCTGCCAAACTGCCGACTTATACGCTCGACGGCGAACAAGTTCAGATGGCAAGCTTTACCGGGTATCGTATTGTAGGTGTCAATGCTTATTCTGAAAATCCTGTCTGGGCAATGCGGCTGGCAGAATATCTCTCCAATGAAGAAACACAGCTCAAATGCTTTGAAACGATCGGTCAGTGTCCGGCCAATTTGCGGGCGGCCGGTTCCGAAGAAGTCAAGGCTTCTCCGGCAGTGGCAGCGACAGCAGAACAAGCACCGTATGCCTACATTCAGCATGTGGCTGATCCGTTCTGGGATGCTTCCAGTCAGTTCGGAACTACCATTGCAGAAGGCAACCCCGGAAATGAAGATTTACAGAAACTGCTTGATAAAATGGTCGGAAAGATTATTATTCCAGTCAATACCAATCAGTAAAACAGAAAAATAAAACACAAAATAGATTTGACAAAAAGGGTAAAATATGTTATAATAGACAATAGTGTAAATCTATACGGAATTTTCCGGAATCTGATTCTGTCAGTCCGACAAGGGGGAAACGGAATGCTGAATGGTCAAAAAATTGTTGTTCTGTGTATGTCCCGGTTATTTGATCCGGAACATCAAAAATTTGTCATGCAGCTGAATGAAAAATTCAGAAAAGAAAAAATCAGCCTTTGGATTTATCATATCAGTACAGATCTGTATTGGGATGAAGATAATCTTCATGCAGAATCTTCTGTGTTTGATCTGATTGATTATCAGAAAGCAGATGCTGTGATTCTGATGGATGAGAAAATCAAAAGCCGGACCATTTCACAGCAGGTCATTTCACAGGCTCATGCCAGTCAGGTGCCTGTGATTACCGTGGATGCCGAGTATCCGGACTGTTCTTCTGTATGTTTTGACTATCGCTCCGGCTTTGAAGCAATTGTCTGGCATGTGATGGAAGTACATCATGTCCGGAATCCCCATTTTATGGCCGGAATCAAAGGCAATCCGTTTTCTGATGAAAGAATGGAAGTATTTAAAAAAGTAATTGCTGAATATGGGATAGAGTTTGATGAAGTCTCTATGGTCAGTTACGGTTTTTTCTGGGCACAGCCTGCCGCTGAATCCGCAGAAAAGCTGCTGCATAGAGAAAAACTGCCCGATGCTGTCATCTGTGCCAATGATATTATGGCAATCAATGTCGCTTCTGTATTCCGGAATCATGGAATTTCTGTTCCGGAGCAGGTGATTGTAACAGGATTTGACGGCATTGATGAAATCTATTTTTCTGTGCCGACTATTACTTCTGCCAAATGCGTCAGCAGCGGCCTGACAGAAAGTATTTATCAGACCGTGATGGCCTGTCTTGCAGATAAGAAAACGCTGAAAAGAAATTATGCAGAACCGGTTCTTCTGCTGAATGACTCCTGCGGCTGCGGAACACCCGAAGGAAACAGACAGAATTTTAATTTCAATGATAAATTCTATCGCTATCAGGACGATACACAGGTACTGTATACAATTGCTGAAAAAATGCAGGGCTGTGCCACTCCGGAAGCCGCCGGCTATTGTCTGTTCTGTGATCAGATTCAGGATACTGCCCTGATCGTCAATCACTGGTGTATAGATTCTTCTGTGAATTATTTCGAGAATCCTCCGGAACAGCCGTTTGATGAAGACATGTTCCTGTTTTTCCATGCCGGTGCACTGGGCTTTCAGCAGAAAGCCTTCCGCCGGACAGATATTGTTCCGGATCTGGAACAGATCATGCAGAAAGGCTTTCCGCTGATTTTTGATGCCGTCAGCTTTTTAGGTGTGCCTCTCGGGTATCTGTGCTTCTATTTTGATAATTATGAACTCACAAATTATTGCAAGATTCCACAGCTTGTAAATATTATCGGTCAGGGGCTGGGCGGTTTCATGAACTGGCAGTATCAGCATTATCTGATGAAACAGCTGGAATTTATTTATAAATACGATGCTCTGACAGGTCTGCTCAACAGATTATGTTTCAGTAAAGAATTTGCGGCTCTGAAAGAAAGTCTGCACGGAAAAACTGCTCCGATGGCAGTCATTCTCTCCGATCTGGACGGACTGAAGAAAATCAATGACCGTTTCGGTCACAATGCCGGAGACAATGCCATCCGGACAGCTGCCGAAGCCCTGAAACATGCCTGTCCGCTGGATGCCTTGTGTGTCCGGTTCGGCGGTGATGAAATGCTTGCTGTAATCGCCGGAGAATATCATGTGCCTGATATTATTCAGAAAATTCATGATTATCTGGATGAATATAATCAGCATTCCGGCCTGGAATATAAAGTTTCTTCCAGTGTCGGCGGCTATACGGGAGAACTCTCAGCTGAAACAGAATTCGGCCAGATGATTCAGAAAGCCGATGCCGCTATGTATGAACAGAAACAGGAAAAACATAAAAAAGTCCGGTGATGCCGGACTTTTTATTATATGCCGTATTTGATTCTGATGCGTTCCAGTTTTTCTCCGAAAACCGGAGCTAATAACAATAAAAATACAATATCAGAAATCACATAAGAAATTGTGTACGGAATTGCTGTAATCAATGCCGAACCGTATAAATTCCAGTCAAAGCCTTTTGCATACCAGAGAACTGTCCAGACATCCATAGAGAAAGAATAGAAAATGCCTGCTATGATACCATAAGAAATTAAAATAAACTTGCTTTTTTTCAGAGGTTCAGCGAATATTCCGGCAAGATAGCCGATCATGCCCCACGTCAGCATTTGAAAGATTGTCCATGGCCCCTGTCCGAAATAGAAATTGGATAATACTGCCGTCAGTGAACCGGTCAGGAATCCGGATTCACAGCCCAGATACATCGCTGTAATCACTGTCAGGGCAATCATAGGCTTCAGAATCGGCAGAAATCTGCCGATAAAACACAGAGCCGTCATGACGGAGACAATCACCATCCGGCGAGTACCTGTTTTTTTCTTCTCAAATCCGGAGGCAAATAAAATCATAGCCAGTACTGCTCCGGTCATGGAAACAGGCAGATAGTATTCGCCTCTGAGTGTTACAGAGCCGATAAAAACCAGCAAAGGAAACAAGAGAAACGGAATCAATTTTTTTAATATATTTCGATATACGGGATTCTGAATATAAATCATAAAAAGCCTTTCATTTCAGGTCATTGCCGATTTCACAGCTGTACAGCCATTCTATGAAATCGCCGTCTTTGAGATGATATTCTGCACAGCCCACCGAAGGAAGTTCACCGTTGACACGGTACATCCAGCCGGAAAGATCGCCGTACTGCATTTCATACAGATAATTGATACCGGAAATATAATAAGAACTGTTATGCTCCGTCTGGATTCCATAGGCCTGAGCCGACTGCATTAATATATCATAAACCGTTTCACCGTCAGAGAGAGGAATTTCAGTTTGATCAAGAATAATGCCATCTTCCGGAATATATTCAGAATCGGCTTTATCAATCAGCGTATCACAGCGGATTGTAATTATGACAGTACCAATGGCATTTTCTTTCTGAACCGGACTTTTATGATAATATTCTTCGGCTGACTGAATCCGGATAAACAGAATGATGCCTGAACCAATCAGACAGATTATGCCGATAAAGATAAAATTCTTGAAACTTCTTTTTTTCAGAATCCAGAGTATCAGAGAAATCAGCAGGCCGATGCTCCAGAGAACTGCAAGAATGATGAGTTTTTGATGGCTGATCTGTTCAGATTTTTTTATCTCCTGTGATTCCGGAGAAATAACGGAAGTTTCTGTGATGACAGTCAGACTTGTTTCTGTCGAAGAGGAAAATACAGAAGTATCCGAAACAGCAGAGATACTTGTTTCCGTCTGTGAGACAGTTGTATTTTCTGTATCGCTGAAAATTACAGCCGAAGTTTCTGATACTGATGCCGAGACTGATAAAGATACCGAAGTCTGTACGGAATCGGATGTCATAGAAGTTTCTGTTTCCGGAATCTGAGAAAGCTCTGTCACAGTCGTTTCGGGAATCTCCGGAATCAAATCCGGTTCCGGTTCAGGAACGGCAGGTTCATTGGCAGGGAAATCCGGTTCCGGTTCGGGGATAATTTCCGGAATTTCGGGTTTATCCAGGATATATAAAGGATTCTGGCCGTTCTGAAATCTCTGATACGCAACAAAAGTATAAAATGCCTGTATCGTAGCGGTAGGATTAGAAATGCCGTCATGTGTATGACTGTAGCTTCCGTCAGAAAGCCGATAGACATTCATGCCGTCTAAAAGTGTATTTCCGTTTTTGATAAATCTCTCATCAGAGAAAGCATCCGTTCCGAGCGATGCAAGAGCTGTCACAACCTGAGCAGTGCTTTCAAGATTTTCTGTTCCGAAACTCTGATAGCCTCCGTAATCCAGCTGATGTTCCGAGAGAAATTGCAGTCCTCTGTCACAGGCATTCTGAATTTCTGAATTGCTGTGATAATATACAGCTAAAGGCTGTATTGTCATTGCAGTTACATCAATATCGCCGACAGTTCCCATAACAGCCCAGCCGCCGTCTGACAACTGCATGGATAATAATTGACTGATCACATCGTCAATAGAATAATTCTCACAAGTATAGCCGTTATTCATCAGATGCAGAGCATAGACCCAGCTCATAATGCCCTGCTGACCAATAGAATTTGCAAGTGATTCAGTGATATAAGGCGAATCTTCTCCGGTCGAAGCGAGTACAAGAGCATATTTCAGTCTGGAAGAAGCAGAATAAATTTCATGGCTGTCCAGATAGGCATGTAATGCATTCTGATAAGAAGAAAAATTGTAGCTTCCGCTCTGACTCAGTGCGAGGATATACCATTCTGAGGAGATACCGGCATTTTCAGTCAGAGCCGTATCAATCCAGCTCTGAACGGAATCAGAACCGGATTGTGTCAGATGATAGGAAATAATACCGTTCAGCTCGTCCGAAACATCTTCGGCATGGACGATAAAACTGAAATTCCCTGAGAGCAGAATCAGAACCGAACTCAAAAGAGAAAATAATCTTTTCATGATGAATAAAAAATTCCTCCTGTGAATCTGCGTTTATTTATTTAATTCTACCATATTTTTCAGAAAAAAGCAAGCTGTTTTTTATTCTGTCACTTTTGTTTCTGTTCTGCAAAAATTTGAAACTAATAATGAACTTGACTTATTTGTCATAACATGGTATAATAAAGACGAAAACTGCGTAAAGAATCAGATTTTTTTATTTTTCAGGGTGGGATGAAATGAGAAGTTATATAAAATATACAGCCTGTTTTGTGCTGATTTTATTCCTGTCTGTCTGCACAGCCTGTCAGAAAGAAACGGAACATCTTGTATATCTGGAAACAGCTGACGGCTCTGTGACACCGGAACTGTCAGATCAGTATTATGCTCTGAAAGACAGATTTCCGGAATTGTATAAAAATTTATATTTTACTGTTGATCTGCCGGAAGCGGCTGAATTATACGACAAAGGCAGCAGTGACGGTGTAGTCCGGTTTTCTGATCGTTCCGGAAAAAATCTGATTACGCTCGAAACCAGATTCAAAGAACAATATGAACGCTGTTATCAGCAGTATCTGCATGATGTCTGTGCCAGTCTGTCAGATCTGAACAGTTTTCATGAATATGAAGAAATTTTTGAAATCAACGGCTTTCAGGCCAGAAGACTGGATTTCCGTCTGTATACCGGCACAGAAACCAGGCTGATCAGCTACTGGTTTTTTGATATTCCGGAATCTCCGGAACATGCGGCCTATTCTCATCAGAGCGGGACGGGAATTGTTTCCGTCGAATCAACCGCCGAAAATATAGAAACCATGCTCAGGATTATCAACACATTCCGGATGCGGGGAGAGTAAAATGAAACAGATCAGAAATTATGTCATCATGGCGATTATTATCACGATTATATGCCTGCTGCTGTCAGTTGTGATTTTTTTTACGTATCATGCATTTTACAGCTATCAGGTCAGAAATGCCTCTCAGGTGAGCCGGTATCTCGGTGATGTCAATGCCGATTTTCAGATTACCTGGGAGGATGTCACGGCAATGCAGGAACTGTATCTGCCGGAAGGAAGTGTCTATACCAAACAGGATATAGAATGTGCCGACCTGAATCAGGACGGTATGATTGATAACGAAGATACGGCAATATTATTATATCTTGCCAATCATGAGTCATGGTCATTCAAAGGCCTGGAAGCCTATCGCAATACCTATTATGATCATTCACAGTAACAGTCAGGAGTGAGAAATGAAAAGAAAACTGTTTTTATTGCTGGCAGTCTGCTGTGTGCTGACAGGATGCAGTCAGGCAGACAGTGCAGAATCTTATCAGCTGCATACAATTTCCGAAACTGTAGATGCTTCGTATCTGCTGAGTACGGAAGAACTGGAAAGAGAAACGGAAGATTTACAGTCCAAATATGATTATGATACCAAAGTTACTGATCAGGACGGAAATATCTTATCAGAACGCCGTGACGGAGCATGGCATGTTTCCGAAACCGGTCAGCAGATCTACGGGCTGATTTCGGAAATTACCAATAACGGTATTATAGGCCCTGATATCCGCTACGCAATTGATATTGATACCGGTCTGACACAGGACTGTCTGGAAATTTTAGAAGAGCATGAACTTGACGGCTGTATCATTGTCAGCGATATGCACGGAAAAATTCAGGCGATTGCTGATTATACCAATACGATCGAGTATTATGCTGACGGAGCATTCAAACTCAGTGCCGATCACGAACAGTTTGATTCGCTTCTGGAAAAAGATGAGAGCAGTCAGAATTATATTCTGCATCATACTTCCGGTGCGGAAGATGAAATCATTCCGTTTGACAAGATGTATATCGGTCATAACGGCCGGACATATCATTCTGACGGCGTTTACTACGGCAGTACGGCAAAGCTGATGTCCAGCATTGTCCTGATGGAAGCCGGAATGAGTTTTGAAGATACTTCTTATTACGATTCCGGTGTGATTAATTACGGCTATAATAAAAATATATTTAATCATAATTATACAAAAGGCAGTTATCCGGCATGGCATAATATGGAAACTTCTCTTGTAAATTCTTATAATACTTTCTTCGCCGCAGGCTATGAAAGCATCGCAAAAGGCAGCTTTTATGAAGATTTTGAAATTCAGAAAGAAAATGCCGCTGAACTGCTCGATTCTGAAAACGGCTTCCGGACGATCTGTAAAATCATGAACAGATATTTCGGCTTTAATGAATTCGGCTCACAGAAAACAGGCTATCTCTATCCGTGCGACTGGATGGATCTCCGGCAGCCCTCTCTGAATGCAATTGATACAGCCCGTGAAAATGCCAGAGAACGGGAATTCCTGATTGCTCGTATGGCGATCGGCATGTGCAGTGACGGTCAGATTATTGACGATCAGCCGACAGGAAATTATTTCGATGCTTCACCGTTGTTTCTGAATGCCGTCACAAGTGCGGTCGCAACCGGCGATATGTATCGCTTTAGAATCAAGAGCGATTCTACAGAAGCAAAACTCAAAGATATGGAATATAATCATTCTGAAAATGCTGAAATTTCAGAAAATGATACCGGAACGGAAATAGAATCTATCCCGTTGGCTTACAGAGAATCTTTATGGGCAGGCATGAAAAAAATTATGCCGTATACTTACGATGGCTATACTGCCTATGTCAAGACGGGTACTGCCGATGACGGCTCGACTTTCAAGCGGTTTCTGCTGACCGGATTCATCACGGAATCCGAAGAACCGGAAGAAACCGAAATTCCTGAAGGCTGGGCTGTTACGCTGTATATTCATAACGGAACAGAACTGGATTCTGAATTTGCTTCCGGCTATACAGATGTCTATAAGCAGATTCTCCGGCGAGTCATTGAAGGCGGTGAAACGGCATGACTATTCGTATTTTAATTTTAATTCTGTGTCTGATTTTAGGATTTGCATGGATTCTGACAGGAATCGCCTCGGAAAAATCTGTCCGGATAATGCCGGTTCTGCTGACAGCAGAGGGAATTTTATCTGTAATTCTGCTGATCTTATCATTTTCTTATCGGAAAATGCTGTTTTCTGTGCTGTTGACGGCCTTTTTCTTTTTTTATTTATTTTATCTGATCTGCCATAAAGAGGCAGAATATCAGCCGGACAGGAAACTGCTTGTTTTTTCATTCCGGAAATTCGGAAGATTTTCCTGTGAACTGAAAGAAATTTATTCATCTCCGGAGGCATTTCCGCATAAAAAAGAATTACATGCCTATCGGACTCCGGATGATTTTATCATGCTCCGCTGTCCGGATACGGAGGAAGAATTTTTTGCTTATCAGTTTACAAATTATTCTTATCTGCTTGACGGAAAAAAACAGAACTGCCTTGTGATCGGTACGGCAGATGTCAGAAAACTTCCGTTATCGGCATATCACAGAAAGCATTTCTTTCCCTGTGCGGAACATCTGTTATATACGGTTCTGATCACTCTGCTTGTAATTCCGGTGCTGTCTGTTTCCATGCTGCGGCAGAATTCTGAAAATCTGGAACATTTTCTGAAATATCAGGCCGAAACTTCTGTCACAGCTGTTTCGGAATCTTCCGCCGAGACTTACCGGCATGAAAATTTTCTGACACTTGTGATCACAAAATCAGAAACGGCTGTCGAGGCAATAAAATTATTGAAATTAAATACCGAAAAAGCAGAAATTGAAATTATTACAATTCAGCCTGATCTGATTCAAAAAACTTCTGATTATAAATTATTGAAAGATATTTTTAATACAGAAGATTTCAGTCAGATCAAAACTGCATTTCAGGATATATTCGGAATTGCGGTTGATCATATTATTACGCTTGAAAATGACAGGCTCCTGACAGCAATTCCGCCGGAACAGAGTATCACTCTGGAACTTTCTCCGGAACAGTCGGCATGTTCCGGAATCGGATGGCAGGAATCCGGTATTTATACAATCAGAGAAACTGACGGCATTCTGAAAGGTCTGGAACAGTATCTTGCCAGTGAAGAGTATGACAGAAAAATTTTATCAGAAAATCAGCTTGCTGTGATGCAGAATCAATTTATATTATCTCTGCTGACCTCTGCCGTACAGGGAAATATCCCGGTATCTGAAAGCAAACCTTTCCGGACTACCATGACACAGTCAGAAATCAAACAGCTCTATGATACGCTGATGCTGTCAGAATCCCGTTACCGGAACTGTTTTTATCAGGAAAAATACAGTACTGTCCTGCCGTCTGCGGAAGACTGCACCAGACTGGATGTCTCTTCCCGGTATGTGCCGGATTCTGTTCTGAGATACCGGATGATTCAGGCTTTGTATTATTAATCACGGAGGTGAGATCATGCAAAAGATAAGCAATTTATTTCTGCCGGAAGTTCTGATGCTTCTGCTGTGTTCACCGCTGCTGTTTACCTCCGGAGAAAAAATCAGCTATCAGTGCAGTGTATTCGGCATTTATGCATTATTTCTTGCTCTGATGTGCGGTGTAAAATTTCTGATTTTCCGGAAACTGCTCGCAACAGAAACGACCTATACAAGACAGTGCAGTTTTATCACCTATCTGATTTTAATGCTGAATATCGGCTGTTTTATGAATTTATATATTGTCGGCTTCCGGACGGGGAATTTTCATGCAGTAGTGGAATATCTGCTCGGACTGCTGAAACCGGTTTCCCTCATGATCAGTATTTTTCTGATGCTGTATTATGCACTGAAAGAGTTCTATCAGAGAAAAAAATATATTGTGATTGCATTTTTCGTAATGATTTTAAATTTTATCACTATCAGCGGCTGTAATCCGGAACGTTTTGCAGTCGCCGGACTGGAATCGTTCGGCATTGCTGTGATGTTATGGGGCATTACGCTGATTCTGCCGGTGCATAATCCGGATGCAGATACCATTCGCTATTGGTGCAGAAGACTGGCTCACGGCAGACCATTGCTGTTCGGAAGTTATTTCATATTGAATCTGCCTTTGTTTTTTATTCTGCGAGGCTGGCTGAATCATAATCTGTCTATGCGGGTTGCGGTTGTGGAACTGGATAAATTATTATTTTTCTTCAATTTTTACTGCCTGATGCTCTGGAATGACAAGAAACGAAAAAAACAGTCAGAACCTTATGTGAAATACTGGGAACTCGGCTTGTTATTTGTCAGTCTGATGGCAGGATTGTTAATCCTCGGTGAACATGGTACAATGATTGTCATGCTCCTGACTCTGATTCTGATGCTGTTTCTGTTATACCGAAAAGAAGCCGGAAGTATTGCCCTGAGCGTGACACTGATCGGTTATTGCAGTCTTTGGGTGCTGAATCAGTTTGTTTCTCTGGAGATTCTGAACAGATTATTCAATTTACAGAGCTATCAGCAGATACGGGATATGAATCAGGCAATTCTGGAGAGCAGTGCCGGGATGAGTACGACTCCCTATGCTGTGGATATGGTCGGTTCTCTCTATACAAGAATCGAAGATTTTTCTTATCTGAATTTAATTTCCGTATTCGGCAGACTGGGTGCGGCTGCTCTGATTTTATTATATCTGCTTGTACCGTTATTGTCATGTATTTATCTGCATAATTATAAATTAAAAAACAGAAAATATATCAGCAGTTCTTTGTTTACCCTGGCAGAAACGGGCTGTCTGCTGTTGTTTTCATCCGGAGCAGTGCATGTGCTGTCCAATTTCTGATTGATTTTCTTTACCGGTGTGACTCTGCCGTTTATCAGCAATGGCTTTATGAATATTATTATTATGCTCATGCTGCTGATTCCGGTGATCTATTGTCTGAGGGAGGCGAGTTTTCATGATACATCATCAGAAACAAGAATCTGAAATCCGCCTCACAAGGCCGAAACACAGATTATTTATTATTTTTTTAATATTAATATTTATTTTTATTTTATTCAGTACAATTTTTTATGATACTGTCTATGCCTTTTTTACAAGTTTCTATGAAGACGAAACTACAGAAACAGTTCCGTCAAAAAGCAGTTTTGCTCTGAAATATAACGGCTATGACCTGACCGCAAATGCCAGACAGAATCTTATCAAAGAATTTCAGAGCTATAATATTCAGTATACGGATTATAATTTCTACGCACAGAGAGGCAGACTCCTGGATAAAAACGGAGATGTGATCTATTCTATTGAGACAAAGCCTGTATTATATACTTCTTTTTACGAACAGAGCCGGAACAGAGTATGTGAATATCTTTACGGCGATCTCCCCGGAACAGAGGGGATTTCTCCTCTGATGCGAGCCGTGCCGAATATCAATCCGGATTCCCTTGCCGATACGCTTCCGGAATTCCCGACAGGCTATGATATTCAGTTATTCCTGAATCCGGAGCTGGAAATGCAGATCTATGATTTACTTGAAATCAATCATATCAAAGGCGGCTGTATCATACAGGATTTGCCGACAGGCCAGATTGAAGTCATGACAGCAACCAGCGTTACCAGTACAGAAAGCGAAAAAAGCGGTCTGACTCAGCTCGAAGCCTGTCTGAATTCTGATTTTTTATCAGAAGCAATTCAAAATGCTGCTCCGGAAGAACAGGAGAAAATTAAAAAATATTTTGATTATCAGGTTCAGAGTGCGGAATTTTCAAAAACAGACCCGGAAACAGAAGAACAACAGAAAATTCTTAAATATTGCTTTACAACAGATTTTGATCTGATTTTTGAACAGCCGGATAATATGAAAAAATCTGATGATTCTGAAATCAGTCCTCTGCATCTGAACAGTATCACACAGAGAATTTTTTCAGGTATCTCCGGTACGCCTCTGCTGATTGATAAAATTCTTGATCAGCAGGGCAGGGAAGTCAGACTTCTGCCGGACTATCCTGTGACAGAAATTTCAGAATTATCCATACAGAACAGATTAAAATCTGAATATGAAGCGTATCATTCTGAAAGTCATAAAGACTATCAGATTTCTGTCATGAAATACCAGCCGGAAAAATATGCAGATTTTAAATATATCACTGGTGTGATTCTCTCAAAAGATAAGAAAATCCAGAAAGCATTTACGCTTTACAGCAAAGATGAGAAAATTTTACAGTTCACAGACAGTATTGTTTATTTTATCAATAAAGAATACGCTCAGGAAAGGAGTAATGCGAGTGAAACAGAAACCGTTTCCGAAGGGGAATAAAGCTGCTGTTATTGTATTCTTACTGCATATGCTGCTGATTATACTGTTTCTGATCTATGTCTGCTTTGTGAAATTTCCGGTGTTTCTCTATGATGACGGCTTGTTTCTCAACCGGAAATTTATTTCTGCAACAAAAGATTTTCTGATCTCTTCGATGGAAATCTATGTCGGCATTCCGTTTCTGCTCTGTATTTTAAATACTGCCGTTGTCAAATATAGCAGCATGAAGTATCTGGAATATATCCGGAATATCCAGAATCTCTGCGGAAATGCCGGAGACTATTTTCAGGAGCATTATCCCGAACAGCGGGAAACTATCGCACAGACCACCTATTTTGCAAGCCGGATCGAATTGCTGCAAAAAGATGCCCAGAGTCTCCGGCCGGAAAAGATAACTAAAATTTTTTCCAATCTCCGGCAGTGCGGCAGTCTCGAAAAAGAATTTCAGGAACTGACAAGAAGATGTGATGCCTTTCATGAGGCTCACAGCGAACAGGAATTCGCTCAAATGCTCCGGCATGATTTCCGGAGCTATCTGACAAATTCGGCCGATCTGCTCAACCGCTGCTATCCGGAGCAGACGAAAAAAAGTCTGACGGGAATTGACGGCTATCTGAAAGCCGTTTCGGCTCATAACATCACAGGCAGATATTTTAAAGAAAATCCTTATGATTCTGATACCTGCCTGATGCTGGCACAGATGTACGAACCTCTTGCAGTCCTTGCCGGAGATTTACAGATTATCGCAGAATATGTCATACAGAATTATCCGGAAATTCTGGCAGAAAATGCCGTCTCTGAAACAGAGGCCGAACCTCTGCCGGAAGAACTGCAAAAAAAATTCAGTCAGGCACAGACACTTCTGAACCGGATTCCGGACAGTCAGAAATTACTGGAATTATCTGCACAGAAAGATAAGAAATCACAGAAAAAATATCTTTCTTATCTTGAAAAATTCCGGAATTATGCCGTTGTTGCTTCTGCCTATGACAAATGCACCGGCCTGTTCTGCGAGTGTATTGCCGATACAGAACAGCTCCTGCTTCAGCAGTTGTTATCACATTACAGAATTATACAGAATGCCTATAGAATGTACCTTCCGGAAGATTCCGCCTATCCGGAAAAATTCGGACAGACTTATGAAACTCTGAAAAAAAAGACGGAATCCGGAGCGTTTATATGGCATTTATATTATCTGAATATCTTTTCCGTAACTCAGCACAGACAATGTGATGTTTCCCTGAGCAGTCATGATACACAGAATTTACAGTGTGCTCTGGATGCTGTCCGCACCTGTGCAGAGCAGATTAATCAGGAAGTCAGAAAGGATGATATGACATGAATATTCAGGAAGATCTGCATGAAATTGAAAATGCAGTCGGTTTGTTCCGCCGTCAT
Organism: Oscillospiraceae bacterium; assembly: GCA_017483465.1. Taxonomy (GTDB): domain Bacteria; phylum Bacillota; class Clostridia; order Oscillospirales; family Ruminococcaceae; genus UBA3855. Next base: position 74,236 of record JAFUWN010000069.1, on the reverse strand, counting down.
GATGAAGTAGATGCCTATCGCATTGTACAGCCGGCAGAAACTGCACTCCGCCAGAGCTGTGAAAGAATGGAACATATTGAAGAACAAAGAGCAAAAAACTGTTATCATTCCGATCTGCTTCCGGAAATTAAAAAATTTGTGAATGCCCTGAAACAATACACACAGAATCAGGATTTTCAGTCACTCCGGACAGATATGAAACAGATTCAGGAGGCTCTGAAAGATTTTAACCGGAGTGTGGATTATCTGATTCGTACCGGACTTGTCAGGGAAGACCAGCAGACTGTGATTATTATTCCGCAGAATCAGCAGGAAGAAACTGCTTCTGTTCCGCCTCTGAAAAGAAAAACAAAGACGAAACAGAAAAATCCGGAAGCTCCTAAACAAGAACAGCCTCGCCCTCAGCCGGTAAAAAAACGGACAGTTCCGGCCAGAAAAACACTGGAAGAAATTTATTTTTCTTCTTCCGGTACGGATTCCAAAAAAGATGAGAAAAAATTAAATAAAAATATTGAAGCAGTAATTAAAATTACAGCAGAAGACCCTGATTCCGGCTCGTTGATTCTGCAATATTATCTTGCGAATAAAAATGCATTCAGACGAAAAGAAATTTATCCGCATTTCTGGGACAGAATTTCCCGTAAAAATAAAATTATCACTTATCAGCAGGCGTTCCGGGTTTCTGACTGGAAACCCCTGTTTCCGGAAAATCATCTTCCGGACGAATATATCAGCTTAGCAAAAAATATTTTCGGTGTGCCGAGAGAAGGCAATCTTCAGGATGACGGCCTGTTATTAAGACTGTTCCCGGACAGCCTGAAAATTTCTTTCAAAACTTACGGCGAACGGACTTCCAAATCACTGACTTCGGAATTTTCCGGACAGACACAGCAGAGTATTGAACTTGCAAGAAAAGATTTTACAGAAAAAGAAAATCATAATTCCTGTCATTATCATGATATGATCAGCTTTTATCATCAGTTCAATCATGTCGAATCTGAGCTGAATCAGAAAGAAGTACTTGTAAAAATCAAACTGGATATCCGTCTGCACGGATAACAGACAGAAAGGAAGTAAGAATATGATCAACAAATGTGTCTGCATTCACTGTCTGAAAGATGTCACGAATCCCCGGTTTCTGATTCCGGCTCATTTCGAGGCTTTGAATGCCAATTATTTTGAATGCTCTCCGGATATTATCGGCCTCGACAGTTCCCGGACTGACAGCATTATGAAAACAAAACTGAATTATTACGGCATTTCTGTTTCTGATGACGAGCCGCAGAGATTAAGCTGTGATGCTGCTGAAAAAACACTCAGATTAAAAAGCGGTCTGAAAATTATTGTAAAATCTGTTCAGAAACTCCAGAAAGAATATCCGGACAGTATCGAAGAGCTGGAAAATGCCGCTACAATAGACGGCAAAGCATTATTTATCTATCAGCCGTTCCGGCCGATGGCCGCTACCGAACTGGTATGCGAAAACTGTCATCTGATCTTGTCTTCCCGGAATGTCGTCCGGACAGCAGTCGGATCGGAAACTGTATGGGAGTCGATCGACGAAGCTCAGGAAAGTAATTTTACAGTTTCTCTGATCGCCGGAAGCAAGGCCGGAAAGACTAATCTTCTGCTCGCTATGAGAAAGCCTGAAAATCGGGTACATCTCCGGCTGATGACGGAAGAACCCTTTATTGAACAGCATTTCACACAGGCAGAAGAAGCCCTCGGGGAAGGCAAAGTACCGGAAACTACACTTTCTCCGCAGCCGCCGATTACATTCCGGACGGATAAAAATCAGGATATTAATATTATTGATACCCGTGGAGAAGAAACCAAAGAAATCCGTATTGACCGTGCTGTCTGGTCGGATATGCTCATTGTCCTGCTGGATATTGCCTCTGTCTATGAAGTTTCAGAATCCGAGCAGACTGCCGGCCTGAAAAGACTCCGGCAGTATCTCTCTGATCTGGAGCGGCACTGCCGTACCAGAAACGAAACAAAACCGATTATCCTGTGTTTCACAAAATGCGATCTCTATCCTGATACGGCAGATAATATTATGCTCTATCCGCTGAAAGGAAAAGAAAACAGCTATGACCATGATAAGCTCAGAGTTATCCGGAATTATCATTTTATGGATAATACCGAAACGCTTCTCCGGGCAATGTGCAGCGAACTCAGTACCAAAATGCAGCAGAAAAATTCCGGTATCTATCAGACAATCTACAGAATTGTACAGGATATTATTGCCTGCTGCAATCAGATTTCCGGCCGGAAAGTGGATATTATGTGTATTGCTCCGCTGGGGACTCCGGCTGAAAACGGAAAAATTCAGGCAGAATTATACCAGCCCCGGCATGTGGACAGCCTTCTGCACAGAATTATTCAATATGCATCGGAGGCGAAAGCATGATTTATCAGTATACTGTATTTGAGTCCCGTGACGGCTATGCATGGGAGAAAAATGCTCCGGACAGCTTTTCGGAACTTACGGATTTATTAATGCAGTGCGAAAATATTTCACATCAGTATTATATTTTCCACAGAGGCAATGTCCTGAAAGTACAGAAAGCAGAAAATCCTGATTCCGGTGAAAGACTGTCCTTTCTCTATACTGTGGATGATTTCCGCAACGAGGACGGCGTTTTTGCCTCAGATACCAGAAATAAGGCATGGCCGCAGATGATTGAAAATTTTCTGACAGGCTGTTCGCCGTTTCATCGGATTGAATATAGTCAGAATCAGACTGCCGGACTGCTCCAGAGTTTTGCCAGACATCTGCCGGAAGATCTGATCTCCGGTTTGGTGATTGATGAAGATTCCCGGCAGAATTATAAATTTTTCAATACCAGCCATAAAAAAATGATTTATGATACAGAATCTCTCCGGTTTCTGAAAAAACTGCCTGTTTTCCGGGAAGATAACCGGATTTTCAGAGCGTTATGCTTCCGGTACGGTGCTCCGGCTGTGAGTATGCTGGAGTTTATTGCCATGCTTGCTTCCGGTTCGGAAGTCCAGAAAAATTATGAAAAATATTTTGATCAGAATATGATTGAAAAAGCTGTAGAATATCTGCTCTTGTCCGTGGATGATAATTTTATTTCTGAAACACAAAGCAAATCAGATTCCGGCATTGTTTCCGGATTCGGCATAGAAAGCGGATTTGTCAGCCTGATGGCAGAAAAGTATATTTCGGTTTACGGAATTCATGAAATTGAAGAACTGCGGGAATTTCTGCATCTGTTTGCATGTTTCCGGATTTCTCCGGAACTGCTTCTGCCTATGCTCGAAACATGGGAGCAGGAATATCATGCGATCAAAGAAATGCCGGTCAGATACCAGGACTCTGTCATACTGACCTATCCGGCATTTGTCAGAGCCGTGCAGGAAAATACAGGCTGTCATTTTATCACAGATGATATTTCTTATGATACGATAGATGATATTTATGCCTATATCTTAGAAAAAGAAATTCCTGCTCCGGTGCTGGAAAAACTTTTTCAGGAAAATAAAAATAATACAGAAATTTCTGATCTGCTGCATTTTGTCTCATGGCATGAACATCCGGAGAAAAAAATAAAAAATCCTGAAAAAAATCTGCTTCCGGCTATGCTGTACTGGAGTGAACTCGTCAGCGAAGAAGAACTCGAAAAATATTATCATTCCCAAGAAACTGCCGAACACATGAAAGAGGAAGCCTGTCAGCTCAGAATCCCGGAAAGAATCCGCAATCTTCCGGAATACAGCCGGAGTCTTCTGCTTGCGGAAAAGCTTTCGGCCAAATATCGGCTGAATACACTGTTCCAGAAAGGAAAACTCGGCCGGACAGAAAAAAGAATACTCGCTGTATCGGGAACTGCATTTTTATTGATTCTGCTTTCCTGTATCCGGCTTGTGATGGTGATGCTTTATGAATAAAAAATTTTTTCTGCTTCCTGTGCTCACATGCCTTGCTCTGACAGGCTGCGGCACTGCCGTTTCCGGTGCGGACAGAACAAGAGCACAGAGATATTATCAGTATCTGCCTGTTTGTCAGAGTATCTCCGGAACAGCTGTTCCTGATGATACACAGCTCGAAACTCTCGATTCTGAATTTCATCTCTGGGCAGATGCGTATGAACAGACAATGTATCATATTGTAGGAAAAAGTTCCTATATGAATGAAATATGCTGTATCTTTCCGGAAACTCTTGTTTCTGTCCAGAATTATTCTCCAATGGCCTCTGTGTTATATCAGCATCAGGGGGAAATTGCTATGAATCCGATTTTATTAATGCGGGGTGTACTGGAAGGAGACGGCGATTCTGCAACAGAATATGACAGCTATACAGAGCATATTTTCCGTTCCGAAACAGAAACAGTCAAAGAAACGGCACCGGAAAGCTGGGAATCTCCGACAGAACTCTATACCGGTTCCGCAGAAGCTTTTATCCGGAAATTGTTTTCTCCCTATACAGCTTCTGAAAATTTACAGATCGGCCATACTTCTGACAGCAAGGGCAATCCGGATATGTATTATGTCTATCTGATCGAAGCACGGGAAGATCTGGAATTCTATGCTTTTTATTTCTATCTGAACGAAAACGGTGTGTTTTATCAGGCTTCTATGGATTATTTATTATATGGCGGCAATGAAATGGCTTCGGCTTCGTGCTTTGATGATTATTGCCTGAAACATGATGCCTGCATTGCCGGAGAAAGTCATGCAGAAGAAAAATTTGTTTTACTGGAAAATATTCTTGATGTCTCGCCTTCCCGAAAATATGCAGGGACTTATGACGGCTATGATTTAGGAATTTCCGGTTTTACCCGTGAGTATATCAGCGATACCGCCGGAAAAATTGCAATCCTCCGGCACAGAACCTATCAGATGCAGAAGCCGCAGGAATAGCTGATTTTTTTGCAGTTATGATAAATCATCAGCCCGGAAGTATGACCGACTTCCGGGCTGTATGTTATAAAAATAATCCGGTCAGGAATGCCGCTGCGGATGCCGCTAATGCGACAATAATCAGAGGCTGTTCTAAAAATGCAAGTACCAGAGCGGTCAGCGTTCCGGCAGCGGCTGTAACAATACTGTCAGTACTGTAGAAAATCGCCGGAATCGTCATCGCACTCAGTACGGCATAGGGGATATAATATAAAAAACTTCTCAGAAATTTTGATGTGATTTTTTTCCGGAAAAATCCGAACGGAATCACACGTATCAGATAGGTTACACCTGCCATAACCAGAATATAGACTGCTGTACTCAAGCCGATTCCTCCTCTCTCGGAAATGCCAGTGCTCCCACTACAGAGGCCGATACTGCACACAGAATTACAGCAAAACCGCCGGAAATCTGCGGAAACAGATATTTGCATAAAATACTCAGCAGAGCCGCCGTCAGAATGACACATAATACACTTTTCTGCTTTTTGGCAGGAGGAATAATAAGTGCTAAAAACATACCGTATAAGACAATCCCCAGAGCTGCACTCACCGCTGCCGGAAGCAGCTGTCCGGCAGATGCTCCCAGAAAAGTTCCGGAAATCCATCCCAGTGTGGCGATAAAAATCATACCGTACATATACGCCGGCCGGAGCGGTTCTGTCTGTGCCGCACAGACTCCGAAAATTTCGTCTGTAATGCCGTATGCTGCTGCCATCCGGTGCGGAAAAGTGAAACTTTTGTCTAATTTCTGCGATAAAGATAATGCCATCAGTGCATAGCGGATATTAATTGTCAGCTGAACCAGAACCATTTCCAACAGCGTTCCGCCGGAAGCGATGATATCCACTCCGGCGGCCTGTCCCGCTGATGTCAGATTTGTGAGTGAAATCAAAGTCGATTCCAGTACGGTCAGGCCGGATTTTACTGCCGTTATCCCGAACCCGAATGATACGGATAAATAGCCGAGTGCAATCGGAATGCCATGTATCAGGCCTTTCAGAAAATCAGATTTTTTCATGCTTACACAATCCCCAGAGATACCAGCAGAAGTACACACAGCATAACCGGGGCAATATATTTGATCATAATTATAAACAAGCCTTTTCTGCCGAATGTTTCACCGTTTTTTGTCGCTTCCTGAATAATTGTCTCCGGCTTGATCAGCCATCCGACCAGAATACATGTCCCGATTGCTACTACAGGCATAAAGATCTGATTGCTGATATAATCCATAATATCCAGAATCTGAGCAGCAGAACCGTTCGGAAGTGTGATTTCAAAATAAAGTGCATTATAGCCTAAGCAGATAATAATGCCGATTACCAGGGCAATTGCTGTTTCAATCAGAACCGCTTTTTTTCTGCTCCATCCGAAGCAGTCGATCAGACTGGCAACAACGGCTTCAAGAACAGACATTGCACTTGTCAGAGCGGCAAATAATACCATAATAAAAAATACTGCTCCGATGATATTTCCCATAAAGCCCATCTGAGAAAAGACTTTCGGCAGAGCCTTGAACATCAGCCCCGGGCCGGAAGAACGCATACCTTCTTCTCCTAAGAATACATAAACCGCAGGAATAATCATCACTCCGGCAAGAAATGCAACAAGTGTATCAAAAAATTCGATCTGATTCACAGATTTCAGCAGATTGCTGTCATCTTTAAAATAAGAACCGTAAGTAATCATAATCCCCATAGCGACACTGATACTATAAAACAGCTGACCCATGGCATCTAAAATTGTGATGAACACATCTTTGATACCCATACCGGACAGGCTGGGAATCACATAGACTTTCAGACCATCCAGGCCGGAACGTCCTTCATTTTCTTTGATCGTCAGAGAGAAGACAGCAATTCCGATCACCAGTACAAGCAGAATCGGCATCAGAATTTTAGAAAGCGATTCAATGCCTTTATTCACACCCTGATAGATAATAATTGCAGTTGCTGCCAAAAAGACAATATCAAACAGAATCGGCTGTGCATAGCTCGTGATGAATGCTCCGAAATAGCTGTCATCTGCGGCGGCGAGGCCGTTTCCGGTCACAAAAACCAGAGCATATTTCAGCACCCAGCCGCCGATAATACAATAATACGGCAGAATCATGAACGGCACCAGACAGGCAAAAACCCCGATCCATTTCGAGGGCTTATGCAGCGTTCCATAAGCAGTCAGGGCACTTTGTTTGGTTTTACGGCCGATTGCAGTTTCACTCACAATCATGGTAAACCCGAATGTCAGGGCAAGTATCAGATAAATTACCAGAAACAGGCCGCCGCCGTCTTTAGCGGCCAGATAAGGAAATCGCCAGATATTGCCCAGTCCGACCGCACTGCCAGCGGCGGCAAGGACAAACCCAAGCGAACTTGAGAAAGAATTTCGATTTTCGTTCATAATAAAAAGAACCTCCTGTATATGATTTTTTGGCAGATGTTTTTATTATAGCATAAAATCTCCTGTTATGCAATAGAGGGGTGCAATTCTACAAAAAAGGAGATAATTATACTGTATATAAAAAAACAAGCCTCCTTTTGTCAGTTCTGACAAAAGGAGGCTGATTTCAGACAAGGTTATTATTCTTCCTCTTCATCCTCGTCATCCAGATCATCTTCATACTCGTCGTCTTCATATTCCTCGTCATCCTCGATATCTTCAACATCTTCCTCATCTTCATCTTCGTCATCATCATCAAGTTCTTCTTCTTCGGCGGGTTCTTCTTTTTTCGGCTTTTTAGAGACCTTGACGGCAGTAACTTTCTTTTTCGTTTTCGGTTTTTCCTCTTCTTTCGTATTCTTCTTGAATGCCAGAATCAGAATTGCAATGACAGCCAGTGCAATCAGAACACAGGTGACAATCAGCAGCAGCATTTTTTTATTGCCGACTACAGAAGAATAACTTAAACTGCGTTTCAGTACAAGATTTCCATCCTGATTTTCAAGGGCATAATCCATCGCATCACAGATAAAACAGTCAGAGCCTGACCAGTCCGGAGCAAAAATTGCAGATTTCAGATTCCCCGCAAGACTGACACCGATTTTGGCTTCGATATCTGTACCGACATTCTGGATATGACAGGGGAGTACAGTATTGCTCTCTGCATTTTCCTGCCAGAATACCAGATTGCTCTGTACACCGTCAGCACTGTTATTCAGAACAGTCGGCTTGCCGCCGATTTTGATCGGCATACTGCCCATTGCCAGAATGCCGCCGCCGACACGGTTTTCACCGGATGCAATATTGCTCTGCACAGCAGTTTTGCCTTTTAAAGTAAATGCCGCAGTGCCGTTTAATAAAACCCCGCCGCCGTGAACTGCGGTATTCTGTGCAACAGTACCGCCGGAAAGACTGACCTCGCCGGCCTGTGCGTAGATACCGCCGCCGTCCTGTCCGGTATTGTTGGTAATATCGCCGTTGGCAAGCTTGAATGTACCGTCAGAAACGGCTACACCCCCGCCGCACTGCTGGGCACTGTTATTAAAAATTTTACCGCCGCTCATGCTGAACAGACTGCCTTCACCGGCAAGCAGAACAGCACCGCCGCTGAGTTCGGATTTATTTCCTGTCAGATTGCCGCCCCACATATTGACAGTGCCGCCGGCTTCGATATAAATACCGCCTGCACCGTTCTGACTGTTGCCGCCTGTAATGCTGCCGCTTTCGACAGCCTGGTTAGTATCTGTCAGGTTAAGCGTACCGCCTCCGGCGACATGAATTACTTCACCGTGTTCAACGGCAAATTCCAGATTCCGGTTAATACTGTAACCGTTCAGATCAATCGTGATTTCATGACCGCTGGGAACATTCAGAGCACCGTCATAGATAAAGCCGGCTCCTGTGCCGAATCTTGTGCCGTAAGAAGAATTCCAATCAGCATAGAGCATAACTGTTGCGGATGTGCCTGTCATAGCAGTATTCCACATTGCTTCTGCACCGCCTGAAGAGGGGTTGTCATAATAATAAGAAGTCACATTGTTGACAGTCACAGAGGCAACGGCACCATCCGGAACGAAAGCGGCATCAGATTCCAGTGCCGGAACGGAGGCCATCAGCAGAAAACCGGAAAGTGCGGCTGCAAAAATACGCTGTAATTTCATGTTTATCTCTCCAATCAAAATTTTGCTTGCTATTATCTATTATACAGCGAATCGGAAAAAATTACAATGACCCAAAAAGGCAGATTTATCCTATGTTTTCAACATATTTTTTTGTTTATTTTTTACAAAATTTCAGGATTCCGGCTTGTTTCTTGACAAATCGGCCGATTTGTGATATACTTAATTATATATATATTTATATTAATTTCAGGAAAGAGGATGATATGACTTGCAATGGCTGAATCAATTAGAACGAAAATTCGGAAACTATGCAATTCCCAATCTGATGACAATTTTAGTATTCGGTATGGCATTAGTATTTCTGCTGGATACGTTCACAGCAGCGAATCCCAATTATGAATATTATTTAACAGATCTGCTGTATTTTGACCGTGCTGCCATCATGCAGGGACAAGTATGGAGGATTGTGACATTTTTGTTTCTGCCTCCGGATTCCAGTCCGCTGTTTGTAGTATTCGCTTTGTATTTTTACTGGCTGATCGGGAAATCTCTGGAACATCAGTGGGGAAGTTTTCGTTTCAATGTATATTATTTCATTGGTGTGATCGGAACGATCATCGGCGGAATCATTACCGGAATGACAACAAATACCTATCTGAATTTATCTCTGTTTCTGGCATTTGCAATGCTGTTTCCCAATTTTGAAGTATTATTATTTTTCTTTATTCCGGTCAAGATCAAATTTCTCGGAATGCTGGACGGTGCTTTATTGCTTTTCTCTTTGATTCTCGGCACCGTACCGGAAAAAATAGCGATTTTAGTTTCTGTTCTGAATTTTATTTTATTCTTTGGCAAAGATCTGATTAATAAAATTAAAATGGCTCTCCGGAGAAAAAAACAACAGAAACAAAATCACTGGTGGAAAGATGATCAGAATAATCCCTGGAAAAAATAAAGCTTTTCAGTTTCCGTCTGATGACGGAAACTTTTTTTATCACAGGCAGGATAAAAAATGCAATAAAAAAAGTCAGAATTGCAATTGCATTTCTGAACAAAATATGATAGAATAAAAAGAGATAAAATTTATTCACAGAAAATAAATAATTTGGGAGGAATGACTCGCTATGATGAAAAAAACAAAACTCAGAAAAAATCTTGCTGCTTTCTGTGCGGCTCTGCTCAGTGTCATGCCGATGGCAGGCCTGTCTTTAGAAAGCCCTCAGAAAGCAGAAGCCGCCGGAAATCTGATCGCTTTCCCCGGTGCAGTCGGTGCAGGTAAATATGCAACCGGCGGCCGTGGCGGAGAAGTCTATCATGTTACTAATCTGAACGACTCCGGTACAGGCTCATTTCGTGATGCCGTCAGCAAATCCGGCAGAATTGTCGTTTTTGATGTCAGTGGTACAATCGAATTAAAAAGCAATATTCTCTGTCAGAGTAATATCACCATCGCCGGACAGACTGCCCCCGGCGGTTCCGGCATTACGCTCAAAAATTATAAAATGGGTATGAGCGGTGATAATATTATCTGCCGTTTTATCAGTTCCCGTCCGGGGCCGTATGCTTCTACCAGTTCCGGCAATGATGCATGGGGCGGTGCAAAGGGTTCCAATTCCATTATTGACCATTGCTCTATGGGCTGGACAACTGACGAACAATGGGGCTTGTATTCTAATAACCAGTATTATACAGTACAGTACTCTGTTTTAGGCCCTGCCGATTCCTGGGGCGGACATTCCAAAGGTCTGCACGGTTTCGGAATCATGATGGGCAAAGGCTATCTGACTTTTGATCATAACCTGATTATTCATAACGTTTCCAGAAACTTCCGGGGCAAAGTCGAAGGGCAGCAGACCGCTGACTTCACGAATAATATTATTTATGACTGGGGGTATCAGACTGCTTACGGTACAATCGGCCATCTGAACTATGTCAATAATACCCTCAAAGCCGGAAACAGTACCACAGGCGGCTATCACTGGATGTATGTCGACAGCGGCACGAAACCGGAAAATTTCAAAGTCTACTGTGCAGGCAATCAGATGATCATGCAGGACGGCAGTCTGAACAGTATCACAAATGATAACTGGTCAGGTGTGACTGTAAAAGAAGCGATCGGTATCACAAAAGATGATTTATACAGTGCATCTCCGTTCCAGACGACTCTCAACGGCGAGGATGTTTCAACAGCATCTACCTGTGAGAGTGCTGCTGATTCTTACCAGCATGTGATCAGCTTTGCCGGAAACGGTATTTCTTCCGATAAAAGAACTGCGATTGATCAGCAGTGTGCTTATGAAACTGCAAATGGTACAGGCTCTTGCAGCGGTACATCTGCTTATGATTCTTCTCAGACAAATCTTGATAAATATCATATCGAATGCGGTGTGACATATACTTATCCGTCAGCTGTGACAACAAAAGAAATTACTGATAACGATAATGACGGCATGGATGACGAATGGGAAGAACTCAGAGGCCTGAATCCGAACGATCCGACTGATATCAACGGCGACTACTGCGGATTAGGCTATACTAATATTGAATATTATATCAATGACCTGACTGTCAATGCATTCCCTGAAGGTGTTGTAGAACTTTCTCCGGAAACCGGTTCACTGGAATACAATTCGCCTTTTGAACAGATCGAAGCAGAAGATTTCTCCGCTCAGGAGGGTATCAGAACCGAAGATACTTCCGATGAGTCCGGAAATCAGAATATCGGCTTTGTCGAGAACGGCGATTATCTCATGTATAAGCGGCTTGATTTCGAGGACGGTGCAAAAAGCTTTACTGCAAGATTATCCGGCAATGCCGCAGGAATTGAATTATATCTTGACAGTTTAGATACACCTGCCGCAAAGATTTCCTATGCCGGAACAGGAAGCTTCTCCAAATGGGAAACAGTCACATTCAATATTCCGGCAATCACAGGCAAGCATAATTTATATATCAAGTTCACAGGCGGAGAGGGCTATCTTGTCAATATGAACTGGTTCAAATTCGATAAAGAAGCCGTTCCGGTGAATGGTATCTTAGCAGAAAATCTGCTTGTCAGCGATACGGAAAACGGTTCTGACTGGAAATTTGCTGAAAATGCCGGAGTTGGTTCTTTCGTATTCGGCGACAGAGATTTCACATTTACAGAACTTCCGGAAGCTTTGAACGGTGCAGAACAGATTCTGACAGCCTGCGATTCTAAAAATTATACAGGTGATATTGCTGCTACAGCTGTTCCTGTCAAAGATATTACAGTTTATGTAGCTGTCGATTCCAGAGTTGAGAATACTCCTGCATTCCTGACAGACTGGACAAAAACAGATCTGACAGCGAAATCTTCTAATGATGTGACTTTTGTGATCTATCAGCAGAATTTTGCTTCTGGTGAAACTATTACATTCGGTTCTAACGGACAGTCTGCTTATTGCGTGAATTATACTGTTTTTCTGCGTGAGTTCAGTCATATAGACCCGACAGAAACAGAATCTGAAACCGAAACACAGACAGAAACTGCTGAAACAGAAACTGTTCCCACAGAGACCGAAACAGAAACAGTTCCCACTGAAACAGAAACATACGAAGAATCTACAGAAACACTTCCGCCTGAAACAGAATCACAAACAGAACCTGTTGCAGAAATGCTCCTCGGCGATGCTGACGGCAATAACGTGATTAATATTCTTGATGTTATCACACTGAATAAAGCCATCCTCGGTAAAGAATCCCTGTCAGAACAGGGCCGTAAAAATGCGGATGTCGATGGTGATGGTACGCCGACTTCTACAGATTCTCTGATGATCATGAAACATATTGTCGGACTGCTGAATCTCAATGCATAAAATCAATTCTTCTCTGTCTCCCATATTCAGAAAAGCCCCTGCCGGATTCCGGCAGGGGACTTTTCATGATAAAATTAATTGATTAATAAGCAAGTTTTTCTTCGAGATATGTTTCAAGTTCTATGATCGGCATACGCACCTGTTCCATTGTATCACGATCACGGACAGTTACACACTGATCTTTTTCTTTCGTATCGAAATCATAAGTAATGCAGAACGGTGTGCCGATTTCATCCTGACGGCGGTATCTTCTGCCGATGGCACCGACATCATCAAAATCTACTAAGAATTTCTTAGAGAGATTCGTGAAGATTTCTCTTGCTTCGTCAGAAAGCTTCTTCGACAGCGGCAGAACAGCGGCTTTAAACGGTGCTAATGCCGGATGCAGATGCATCACGGTACGGACATCATTTTTTTCAGCATCCAGAACTTCTTCATCATAAGCTTCTGTGAGAATGCTCAGGAACAGACGTTCCACACCGAGAGACGGTTCAATCACATACGGAATATATTTGGAATTATCTTCCGGGTCGAAATATTCCATAGACTTGCCGGAATGATTCTGATGCTGTGTCAGATCATAATCTGTTCTGTCAGCAACGCCCCAGAGTTCGCCCCAGCCGAACGGGAATAAATATTCAAAGTCAGTTGTTGCTTTGGAATAGAAGCATAATTCTTCTGCACTGTGATCTCTCAGACGGAGATTTTCTTCTTTGATGCCTAAGCCAAGCAGGAAATCTTTACAATAGCCTCTCCAGTACTGGAACCATTCCAGATCAGTACCGGGTTTGCAGAAAAATTCGAGTTCCATCTGTTCAAACTCACGCACACGGAAAATAAAATTACCGGGAGTAATTTCATTTCTGAAAGATTTACCGATCTGTGCTACACCGAACGGAACTTTCTTTCTGGTCGTTCTCTGGATATTCTGGAAATTGACAAAAATACCCTGAGCAGTTTCCGGACGGAGATATAATTCAGATTTTGTATCTTCTGTGACACCCTGGAATGTCTTGAACATCAGATTAAACTGACGGATGTCAGTAAAATCATGCTTACCGCATTTCGGACAGGGAATCTGTTTTTCACGGATATAATCCATCAGCTGCTGATTGCTCCAGCCTGCCGGATTCGTACCGTCAAAGTCTTCAATCAGATTATCGGCTCTGTGACGGGTTTTACAGGCTTTACAGTCCATCAGCGGATCAGAGAATCCGCCCAGATGTCCGGAGGCTACCCATGTTTCAGGATTCATTAAAATGGCACTGTCGAGGCCTACGTTATAGGGGCATTCCTGAATGAATTTTTTTCTCCATGCATTTTTGATATTATTTTTGAGTTCCACACCAAGAGGGCCGTAATCCCATGTATTAGCAAGACCTCCGTAAATTTCAGAACCTGCATAGACAAACCCCCTGCCTTTACAGAGATTGACGATTTTATCCATGTTTTTTTCGCTGTTCTTCAGCATTTTTGAATCACTTCTTTCTTAGATTTTCCGGCACCGGCATGTGACGGATCTGTTATTATTATACTATATCAGAAATCAATTGTCAAGAGCGGATTTTTTAATCCGCAATAAATCCATTGTCTGTTATGATCATGAAGCTTCTTCTTAATTTCTTCCATAAAATCTGTCCTCCATGATTTTGAACTCATCAGCAGGAATATACAAAACGGCATAATCGACGGGATTTCCGTGGCCTTCCCAGCAGTTAAACAATCCGCTGTAATCATGAGGGTAATAGATCGTTGCTTCATCCGTCAGATCAAAATCAGAATTGCGTTCCATGATGAACATACCGTCAGAGCCGTTCCAGGTTGATTCGATAAAATCTTGTAATTCCTGCGGCATAGAATTTTTATCTCTCTGATATTCCTCCGGATTCAGCAGAGAAGAATAGCGTTGTTTCATGTTCTGCTTATGTTCGGATTTGAAATAATGAGCCTCTATCGTATAAGGGCAAGTCAGTTCAGGGTCAGTAGGTTCAGGAATGTTAATATTAAAATATTGCAGAGTTTCCGGAACATCCTGAAAAATCAGGACTTCATCAGAATCGGGCGTATAGGCATAAATTTGATTTTTTACCGGAAACATCACAAAATCAGCCTCTTGATTCTGATAGATCTGAATCTGAACTTGTTCTGTAAAAGCCGGATTTGACGGAATCAATTCATGTGTCCGCTTGGCAAGAGCCTCTGTCGGAGCGAGCTTCTGACAAGATGAAATTTCATTGACTGTTACGCTTGTTCCGGCACAGCCGATAATTGCACAGCCGGAAAAAGTGATTTCAGCGAAATTTCCGGCTTGGATACCGGATTTTTCAAGCTGTTTTTCTGCCTGTCTGCTGATCTGGTACGTATCCGGACGGCCGACAAATTCATTATCTGCCAGATTCAGGAGATAATCATCTCCATGATTGCCTGAACAATAAGCGATCACAGCCGTCATATCCTCGAATGTATTTTCGGAAGTGCATGCAGGCATAAGATATTTTCTCTGCTGCTGTGCATAGGCATTCACACCGAATACTGCCGAAACTGCTAAGATTCCGCAGACAGCTGTGATAATAAGATTTCTTTTTTTCATGAGAAATTTCCCCTTTCAGATTGCTTTTATGATGATACGTTTTAAGAATCTGAATTTTATGGGAAATTTTGCATAAAAATTCAGAGATATTTCTGTATCATTTTACAATAAACTGCATACCGGACTGAGAAAACTGCACATTTCCGCCGAGATTCTGAATATAATCAGAGATATATTTCTGAATCTCATCGCTGACGGGCATATCAAACGAGAAAGACTGACTTCCGCAGGCATCATGCAGATGCAGAGTGATTTTAAAATTTTCAGAAAGCTGATTTTTTAAATTAATAATCTGATCAAGATTTAAAATCATAAAATATTCACCTCATAGCTATTATTCTGCAATTTTCGAGCAGATATTCTCAAAAAAGCCGGATTCCAGATAAATCAGCACATAGCCGGAAGCTTCTTCATTTCCCGGCATTAAAGCAAGCTGATTATTGTCATTGAAAGTCAGTTCTGATGATTCGTCATAATTCCCTCCGAACAGCAGAACATCATCTGCATGATTCCAGCCGGTGATTAATTCCTGCTGAATCTCTTCCGGCAGAGTCGTGAATACTTCCGGATTTTCCAGCTCCTGAGCCATAAAATGATAAGCACAGGATTCCGGAGAATCTTTTGAAATTACAAATTTCCGGGCATGATATAAACAGTTCTGCTCCATGCCGTTGGCCGTGAAAGAGAACGGATAAGGCGAATCATAGCCGACAAAGAAAATATCAGGATTTTCCGTAACATCGGCTGTATAGAGAGCATTAAAAATTTCCTCATCAGAGACAGAAGAATTACAGAGCACCCATATCCGGAGCGTTTTGGTTTCACCGTTGATTGACAGATCTTTGGTAATCTGTCTGTATTCGTCAAAATTGACGGCTTTATCCTGATCGGGCAGGAATAGTTTATATTTCTCATCTGCCGGAATCATAACAAAATCGGCATAAGGATTCTGATAAATCCGGACAGGATAAGAATCGGCTTCTCTGACAGTATGCCAGATATCGGAAACAGATGTCAGATTTCGCTTAGAAAGTGCTTCAATCGCATAAATCTGTTTAAAATCGCCTAATTCTTTAATCCATTGATTATGACCGTCTTCACCGCCGACAGAATATTCAGCCTGATAGGTCATTTCTGCAAAATCTCCGGGCCGGATGTCATAAGCTTCGAAAGGTTCGGCCGAATAATCATCCAGCCAGCCTGTAGATTTCTGATAAGAAAGATTGAGCAGATATTTTGCATCATCTTTAAACTGAAAACAAAGAACAACATCCGTGCGGATGTCACCGTCAGTAATATCGGCAGAATCGGTGACATATACAGGCGGTATGGAAACAGGGGCACTGCCCTCGATGGCTTTATAAATCAGAACAACCAGAAGAATGATCAGCAGAATAATGCCGAAAGCAATCCCGATTGTTTTGCTTTTGATTCGATTCATGAAAATTCACTCCATTCAGAAATATCTTAATTTTATTATAACAGGCTTTGAAAATGCTGTCAAGAATTTATTTGATTTTTCTCTTGACAAATTCTGTGCAATGCGATATAATAAATATATTATCAAAGGCTGTGAAAGAGAGGAGTAAGCTGTTTCCTGCATTGCAGAGAGCGTCCGGCTGCTGAAAGGACGTATGCAGAATGGCCGAAGGTAGCTCCGGAGCTTCAGGGATGAAATATAATTTTTATAAATTAGTTCCTGACGGGTACTCCCGTTATCGGGTAGTTGAGTGCAGATAGTTTTTATTATCTGAATTCAGGTGGTAACACGGACAAAATCTGTTCGCCCTGAAAAATTTTTTCAGGGCGTTTTTCTATTGTCCGGAATCAAGAAAATCAGGAGGAGTATTTATTTTATGAAAGAACTCGCAAAAACTTATGCCCCCGAAGAATTCGAGGACAGAATCTATCAGAACTGGATGAAAAACGGCTGCTTCCATGCCGAAATTGACAGAGAAAAAAAGCCCTATACGATCGTAATTCCGCCCCCGAATATCACAGGTCAGCTGCATATGGGTCATGCCCTTGATGAAACTTTACAGGATATTCTGATCCGCTGGAAAAGAATGTCCGGTTATTGCACATTGTGGCTCCCCGGTACCGATCATGCTGCCATTGCGACAGAAGCGAAAATTGTCGCTGCCATGCGTGAAGAGGGTATCACAAAAGAAGAAATCGGCCGTGAAGCCTTTATGAAACGTGCATGGGCATGGAAAGAGAAATTCGGCGGCCGTATCGTCGAACAGCTCAAGAAATTAGGCTCTTCCTGCGACTGGGACAGAGAAAGATTCACGATGGACGAAGGCTGTTCCAAAGCTGTCAAGGAAGTGTTTGTCAAGTATTACGAAAAAGGCCTGATCTACAGAGGCGAGAGAATTATTAACTGGTGTCCGAAATGCCTGACTTCGCTTTCTGATGCAGAAGTCAACTATGAAGACCAGGCAGGCCATTTCTGGCATTTAAGATATAAATTTAAAGATTCTGATGAATATCTCGAATTAGCTACGACAAGACCGGAAACTCTGCTCGGTGATACGGCTGTTGCAGTCAATCCGGAGGATAAGAGATATCAACATTTAGTCGGCAAAATGCTGATTCTGCCTCTGGTTCACAGAGAAATTCCCGTCATCGCTGATGACTATGTTGAAACGGATTTCGGTACAGGTGTCGTAAAAATCACCCCTGCTCATGACCCGAATGACTTTGAAGTCGGCAAACGTCATCATCTTGAAGTCATCAACGTTATGACTGACGATGCAAAAATCAATGACGATTATCCGAAATATGCCGGTATGGACAGATATGAAGCCCGTAAAGCAATCGTCAAAGACCTCGAAGAAGAGGGTGCTCTTGTCTATACAGAAGATTATAATCACAATGTCGGCACATGTTACAGATGCGGTACTACTGTAGAACCGAAAGTTTCTACACAGTGGTTCGTTAAGATGAAGCCCCTCGCTCAGCCTGCCATTGATGCTGTCAAGAATAAGAAAACAAAATTCGTTCCGGAGCGTTTCGATAAAATTTATTATCACTGGCTTGAAAATATCAAAGACTGGTGTATTTCCCGTCAGATCTGGTGGGGTCATCAGATTCCGGCTTTCTACTGCGATGACTGCAATGAAATGACCGTTACAAAAGAAATTTCCTGCAACTGTCCGAAATGCGGAAAGCCTATGAGACAAGACCCTGATACACTGGATACCTGGTTCAGCTCTGCTCTGTGGCCGTTTTCCACGTTAGGCTGGCCGGAACAGACCGAAGAACTGAAATATTTCTATCCGACCAATACGCTTGTAACCGGCTATGATATTATTTTCTTCTGGGTCATCAGAATGATGTTTTCCGCTATGGAAAACATGGGAGAAGTGCCGTTTGATACCGTTCTGATTCACGGTCTTGTCAGAGATGCCAAAGGTCAGAAAATGTCGAAATCTTTAGGAAACGGCATTGACCCTCTGGAAGTAATCTCACAGTACGGTGCAGATGCACTCCGTTTCATGCTCGCAACGGGCAACGCTCCGGGCAATGATATGCGTTATATTGATGATAAAGTCAAGGCTGCCCGTAACTTCGCAAACAAGCTCTGGAATGCTTCCAGATTTATCATGATGAATCTGCCGGAAGATTTCAGATTCACAGGTCTGCCGGAAAATCTCACTATGGAAGATAAATGGGTCGTTTCTAAATTTAATCAGTTAGCAAAAGAAGTCAATCAGAATCTCGAAGCCTTTGAACTCGGTGTTGCCTGCTCGAAGCTCTATGATTTCATCTGGGACGTTTTCTGCGACTGGTATATTGAATTAACTAAGCCCAGAATTCAGGCCGGCGGAACAGCAAAAGAATCCGCTCAGGCAGTTCTTGTCTGGACAATGCAGGGTATGCTGAAATTACTGCATCCGTTCATGCCGTTTATTACGGAAGAAATCTGGCAGGTGCTCGTCAATGACGGTTCTATGATCATGCTCTCCGATTATCCTGTTTATGATGAAAAACTGAACTTCTCCGCAGAAGAAACGGCTTTTGAAAAAATCATCGCTGCGATCAAAGCAGTCAGAAATACAAGAACAGAACTCAATGTTCCGCCGTCTGTCAAGGCAAAACTCTATATCGAAACCAAAGATACAGAATTATTCTCCGGAGCAGGATTATTCTTTGAAAAATTAGCTTCTGCTTCTGAAATCGAAATCGGTGAAAAATTTGAGATTCCGGATTCTGCCGGAGCAGTCACAGCCGCCGCAAGAATCTTCATCCCCATGAATGAACTTGTTGATAAAGAAAAAGAACTCGCAAGACTCGATAAAGAAAGACAGAAAGTTCAGAAAGATATTGATTTCTTAAGCAATAAGCTGAATAATCAGGGATTTTTATCCAAAGCTCCCGAAAAGCTGATCGAAGCAGAAAAGGCTAAACTCGCCAAAGCTCAGGATAAAATGGATAAGATTATGCAGTCAATCAAGGCATACAGCTGATTCAGGTGATAGTATATGACATTCGAGAAAGCAATGCAGTTTATCAGCAGTTTTACAAAAAGCGGTGAACCGGTCAGGAATCTTGACCGGATTGCCGGTCTGCTGAATCAGGTCGGAAATCCGCAGAAAAATTTAAAATTTATTCATATTGCAGGAACAAACGGAAAAGGCTCTGTAGCGGAATATCTGACAAATATCTTAATCCAGTCCGGCTATAGAACCGGAACGCTGACTTCTCCGTATATCCGGCATTATCAGGACAGAATCAGAATTAACAAGCAGGATATTCCGGAAAAAATACTCTGTGAAATCTGTGAGGGCTTACAGGAGATTATTACAGAAAAAAGCTATTCTCAGTTTGAAATTACACTGACAATCGCATTTTTATATTTCGTCCGGGAACAGACAGATATTGTTGTAATGGAAACCGGAATCGGCGGTCTGCTCGATGCGACAAATATCATTGAAAAGCCTTTAGCTTCTGTACTGACATCTGTATCAAAAGATCATATGGAAATCTTAGGCGATACGATCGAGAAAATCGCTTATCAGAAAGCCGGAATTATTAAAAATAACTGCCCTGTGATTATCTCACCGAATAATAAAGCTCAGGAGATTTTCAGAAAAACTGCCGAAGAAAAGCATTGTCAGATTTTTATTCCTGAAGAATCGCAGTGCGACAGAAAAGAATTTGGCATAGAAGGCTGTCGGTTCGGCTATCAGAATACAGAATATCAAACTAAAATGGGCGGTCTGCATCAGATTGACAATGCTCTGACTGCGATCGAAACCGTTCAGGCATTAAGAGAACAGGGCTTTGCAATTCCGGAAGAAGCCGTCAGATCAGGACTTTCAGAAACATCCGTTCCGGCAAGAATCCAGATTTTACAGAAAAATCCTGTAGTGATTCTGGACGGCGGTCATAATGCGGATGGTGTCGGAGTTCTGACGGATTTGCTCAGCGAATCCGGAATTGAAAACTGGATCGGCATCTGCGGAATGACAAATACTAAAGATGCTGATGCGGCCGCATTCCAGTTATCTCTTGTTTTAAGCAAAGTTCTGTGTGTGGATGGCTTTACGCCAAACGCTCTGTCAAAAGAACAGCTTCGGGATGCGTTTATCCGTCAACATGCAATGGCTTCTGAAATGAATTTAGAAGAGGCTCTGCCGTATGCCCTGAAATGGGCAAAAGGCTCTCACGGAGCGGTCGTGATCTGCGGTTCGCTGTATTTAGCAAGCTATTATCTGAATCAGAGGTGAACTAAATGGAATTTATCATCGGAGCAGCAGTGATTATTCTTTTACTTCTGATTCTCGGTGTTCCGCCGATGATGATTGTACTCGGAGCATTGTCTTTAGTGGAACTGTTTTTACTTCTGATGGCTTTGTTTTTTGTCATCAGTCTGATTCTGCTCATGATGACAAAACCCACAGAAGCAAAATATCTCAGAATCGACCCGAACGAGGGTGTAGGCACACATGCGGTCTACTGGATGGATGACAGAGAGTATGATAATTCTTTTCCGGCAGAAATCATGTTTGTTGATAAAATTTATCACGAGGGCAAAATCTGTAAAATCAGAATCTGGAAAAGCAGGAAAGATCCGGAAAAATATATTCTGCTTGACTGGTACAGTGTGATAGTCATTGCCGTGGGACTGCCTGTCTTCAGTCTGATGGCCGGCCTCGGTCTGGCAGGCTTGCTTCTGATGTGGAGCGTGATACAATGATAGTTAAGAGAAAGAAAGGAGAATGACATGAAAGCAAAACAGCTTATCATGACAATGTTTGACGGATTCTGCATGGCTCTTGCGGACAGTGTGCCGGGAGTATCAGGCGGAACAGTTGCATTTTTAATGGGATTTTATGATAATTTTATCGGCTCGCTGAATGATCTTCTGACAGGAAATCTGGAGGCAAAGAAAAAAGCTCTGGTATATTTAGTCAAGCTGGGAGCAGGCTGGGTAATCGGATTTTTATCCTCCGTGCTGGTGCTGTCAGCCGTGTTTGAAAAGCATATTTATCAGATTTCTTCACTGTTTATCGGCTTTATTTTATTTGCCATTCCGGTCGTGATCTACGAAGAACGGGAATGCCTGAAACAAAAGCTCTGGACAATGTTTATGATTCTGTTCGGAGCCGGCGGAGTCTTTGCACTGACTTACTTCACGACAGGCGGAGAAAATACGGCAGTATCGCTCGAACATGCCGGAGCAGGAACCTATCTTTATGTATTCATTGCCGGAGCAATTGCCATCTGTGCTATGGTACTGCCGGGCATATCCGGTTCGACACTCCTGCTGGTATTCGGATTATATATCCCGATTATCAGTGCGATTAAAGAAACACTGCATCTGAATCTGCAATATATTCCGATCTTGTTTACATTCGGAATTGGTGTGATTATCGGCATTGTTTCGATCGTCAGATTAATCCGGACAGCTCTCGAAAAATGGAGAAGTGCGACAGTATTTTTCATCATCGGCATGATGATCGGCTCGTTATATCCGGTAGCAATGGGAGCAACGACTCTTACCGATGCGGATAAGAATCCTCTCGGATTAGAACCGCTGAGTTTTTCGACATTCAGTTTTGTATTTTTTGTGATCGGCGGTGTAATTATCATCGGTCTGCAATTTTTAGGAATGATGAAAAGCAGTAAAGAGAGTCAGGGAGAATCCGCATGATTTTACTGTTTCCGTCGGATTATTTTGATAAAAATCAGGTGGATGCCGATCTGAAAGAAGAATATCAGACTGCTGAAAATTTAAAATTATATCAGATAATTTTATTTGATTATGAAAAATTTTTCCATGAAAATCAGATCAGATTATCACAGAAACCGGAAAATCCGGAAATCGGCATCTATCGTGGCTGGATGATGAAGCCGGAACAGTATCAGCATTTTTATCAGGAATTATTGAAATATAAAATTAAATTACTCAACACACCGGAACAGTATCAGAGAATGCATCTGTTTCCTGAAATCTATCCGGAACTCAAAGAGGATACAGCAGAAATTCTGCTGTATCCTCTCTATGAAAAGATAAATATCAGGGATATAAAATTTGAGCAGTTTATGATAAAAGATTATGTAAAATCGCTCAAAGACCCCAGATTTCAGAATTATTTTGATCAAAATACCAGTCAGGAAGATTTTGAAAATTATATGCAGAATTTTTATCAGTATCGTGGCGATCTGCTGACAGGCGGTATTTGTATCAAAAAATATCTGGATTTGAAATTCTATCAGAATCATAAAAACGAATACAGAGTGTTCTATGCCGGACATGAAATCCTGTCAGTCTGCCGGAATTCCGGACAGGAGGAAACGGCTCCCGTTCCGCCTGAAAATCTGATTAAAAAATATCAGAATCTGGACAGTAATTATTATACCCTCGATTTTGCTGAGTTATCTGATCATTCATGGAAAATTCTGGAATCCGGTGACGGTTCGGTCTCTGGCCTTGCAGAAACAGAAAAGATACAGAAATATTATCAGAAATTATATCAATTGCTGTCACATTCCGGCATTTGAAACCGTCATAGTAAATACAGGAGGAATGTCATTTGAAAAAAATAAAAATTTTTGCTGTGCTGTCGGCTCTGATTCTTTTATGCAGTCCGCTTCATGCACAGGCGGAATTGCTCGGCGATCTGAACTCTGACGGCGAACTGCATACAGAAGATGTTCTGCTTCTGAAAGATTATCTTCATGGAAAAATAAATTTCAATTATCAGCAATATCAGACAGCAGATCTGAATCATGATCATACTGTTAATATTTTTGATCTCTGTCTGCTGAAACAGAAAATGATTTATCCGCCCGAAGAAGTGATACTGGATGTTCCGGAATTCAATCAGCATCCGGACTGGCCGACAGGCTGTGAAAGTGCGGCTCTGTATATGCTCCTGCATTACTATGATGTCAATGTCAGCATGGAACAGATTGTGGAAGTTCTGCCGAAAGGCCCTCTGCCCTATACAGTAAACGGAAAATTATACGGGGCAAATCCTGAACGGGAGTTTGTCGGTCATCCGAGCGATTCCAATTCTTACGGCGTATTCAACAGACCGATCGCTTCTACAGCAGTCGCATTCCGCAGCGGTGTGAATACCAAAAAAGGAGCTTCTCTGAAAGAAGTGATTTTGCTTCTGAATCAGGGAACACCCGTGATGGTCTGGTATGCTTCTAACCCGGAAAAGGGTATTACTTACCGCCGGAGCTGGTATGATTACGAAACAGGCGAATTTATCCAGTGGCCGTCCGGAGAACATGCCGTTGTTGTCTGCGGTCATGATGCAGATACTTTGACTTACCGTGACCCGAACACAGGTTCTTCCCAGACAATGAAACAATCTGTATTCCAGACAATTTTTGATGAAATGGGCGGCAGAATTCTATATTTTGATGATTAAAAATAACAGTTCCGGTATCAGGCCGGAACTTTATTTTTTTATCTGCAAAGATCACAGCAGAGCAGTATTTGTGTAAATATTCATAAAATAAACATTGATTTTTTTGTGAGAATATGCTATAATAATATTACATCATACAGGAAAGGAGTATTTCCATGACCAAAAAGAAGGATGTCAAACCGGATATAAAAAATGTCCGCTGGCTGAAAGTCTCTTTGATTGCCGGCTATGCGGTGATTGTGATTATTGCAGTCGTTTTTGTATCAATACTGGCCGTGAAAAAAACAGATACTGTTCTGAAAAATAAAGTCAGTTCCATGGTCTCTTCTCTGAATGTGCAGATGAAACTGAATTTCAACAGCTATCTGTCACGTATGGAAACAATAGGAACACTGGCTTTTGCTGCCGAAGAAGCCTATACATATGATGCAACTGATCCGACTAATGACGAATATGAGGCTCTGAACACAGAAAAAATTATTTCTGATAAATTATATAGTCTGTGTATTATGGAAAATTTTGTGGATTATGGCATTGTATACCGGAATAATCATACTGTCGGGAAAATTTCAAACGGTACAGTGACCTTGTTCGGAGACAGGCTTTTTGAAGATCTGAGTCTGATCGTTTCCCGTCAGCGTACCAAAGACGGCTGGTCGGCAGGCTATCAGGATAATTTCAAAAGAATCTACTATGTCAAGCAGATTCACGAAAATGCATTGCTCGTAATTTCATTCTATGCAACAGAACTCGAAAGTGTATTTGATAATCCGGAAACACTCAACGGCATGAAAATTTATCTGACAAATCAGGATTATCATATTATTTATTCTTCGGAAACCGGCGAGGTCGGACAGCCTTTGCAGGATTATCTGCTCGAACGCATACAGGCACAAAGTTCTGCAACAGTCATTGATAATCAGTATGTCGTTTCTGTAAACAGCTGCGGTGACGAATGGTATGTCATCAGCTCGGTTCCTACAAAAATTATTCTCAGCGAAAAAAACGAAATGCAGCTGTATATCTATATGATTGCACTCTTTGCGGCAGTACTGGCAATCGGAATGGGTGCGGTTCTTTCTGTAAAACTTGCCGAACCTGTGACAGATATTGTTTCTTCTCTGGATACCAAAGCCCATATTGATCAGCTGACAGGCATTTTAAACAAGCTCTCGTTTGAAGAATATACTGCAAACAGGCTCTCCAACTCTCTGACAATCGAGAATCATGCACTGATTCTGATTGATGTCGATAATTTCAAAGGCGTTAACGATACGCTCGGACATGCCTACGGCGATAAAGTACTTGCAGATATCGGTACACTGATGCGGAATACTTTCCCGAAAGCCGATTATCTCGGACGAATCGGCGGCGATGAATTTGCAGTATTTATTAATTCTCTGCCGACAGAAATCAGCATTAACTATCAGGGTTATGTCAGAATCAAATGCGAAGAACTCTGTGAAGGCTTCCGGAATCACTATACAGGCGATGACGGAAACTATAAAATTTCCGCAAGTCTCGGCGTGGCGTTCTTCCCCGATCATGGAAGTACTTTCCCGGAACTCTATGCACAGGCGGATAAGGCTCTGTATTTCTCCAAACATCAGGGAAAAGATACGTATACTTTCTTTAGTCAGGAACTTCCGGAACAGGAGGAATCAAATCATGAGAAAACAGAAACAGCAGAAACGCCGGAATCTGAATAAGCTGATTTTGTTCTGTATGCTTCCCGTTCTGTGTACCGGCTGCGGTGACAGGCAGATCGTCAAATCACAGGCAGAACAGACAGAAATTACACTCTCATGGTGGGGTAATGATACCAGAACAGAATATACCCTCGAAGCCGTACAGGAATTTCAGAAACTGCACCCGGATATCAAAGTCAAGTGCAATTATTCTGAATGGTCAGGCTATGAGGCAAGAAGCCGTGTGCAGATGGTTTCTGCCACGGAAGCCGATGTCATGCAGATCAATTTCAGCTGGCTGAGTCAGTATTCTCCTGACGGAACAGGCTATTATGATATAGAACAGCTGGCAGATTATGTGGATTTGTCCAATTTTTCCGAAGATATGCTCGCCTACGGCCGGAGAAACGGCATTCTCAATGCGATTCCGATCGCTATGAATGCAGAAACTGTATATATCAATCAGACACTCTATGAAAAATATGGTCTTTCCGTTCCGGAGATATGGGAGGATTTGTTCAGAGCCGCTGAAATTATGAAAAAAGACGGTGTTTATCCGTTCGGAGCGGCTTCCAAATCCGTATGGCTGTATTTTATTACATATGCCGAGCAGAAGTCCGGCAAATCCATTCTGACTTCTGACGGAAAACTGAATTTCAAACCGGAGGAATTTCAGCTGATGCTGGAATTATATGTCCGGATGATTCAGGAAAATGTCATGCCGCAGGTAGAGTATTTCGACAGGCTGAATATTGATAACAGCGGTTACGGCGGTACGGTTGCCTGGGTCAGCGATGCCATGAATTATCTTGGCAATGCCATCAAAAACGGAAATACTGTCATTGTCGCAGATTATACCGCTTTCTCCCCGGAGCAGAGCGGTGAGGGCTGGTATGCAAAACCGGCTACACTGTATGCAGTCAGTGTGAATACAGATCATCCGAAAGAATCCGCCATCTTACTGGATTTTTTATTGAACAGCGAAGAAATGGCTCTGCTTCAGGGAATTGAAAAGGGCATTCCGCTCAGTACTTCTGCAAGAACTTATCTCGAAGAAGAAGGAATGCTTGCAGGCTTACAGTATGAAGCGGCCATGAAAATGGAGTCAAATTCAAAACTTTCCCAGATAGACCCGTTTATGGAAAATACAGAAATTCTCTCTGATTTTGTAGATGCCTGCAATGACGTGCTGTATGAAAAGAAAACATCTGAACAGGCAGCAAAGGATTTATATCAGCAGGCTCTTGAAATTCTGAAAAACTAAAAAATAAAACAGCCTGAATTGTAAGAAATTCAGACTGTTTTTGCTTTTAAATGTTCAGATATTCCGGCAAAATCTGTAACTCTCCTGACCGGATCTTTTCACGGAGAATTTCCAGCGGTACGGGCTTGCTGAATAAATAGCCCTGAGCACGGCTGCATCCGATCGAACGAAGAAATTCAAACTGTTCCTGTGTTTCCACGCCCTCTGTCAGAGAAACCATGGCAAGCTGTTTGGTCAGATTTACAATACTTGTCAGAATCGGCTGTGTTTTGGCATTATCCGGAAATCCGGAGAGGAATTTCATATCAATCTTGAGAACATCAAACTGATAATCTTTCAGAACATTCAGAGAAGAATAGCCGCTTCCGAAATCGTCAAGCCAGACTTTGAAACCGGTTTCACGCAGTTTTCTGACAGCATTTGTCAGAAGATTCTGCTGTTCGGTCAGGGCACTTTCTGTAATTTCAATATCTAAGAATTCATGCGGTACATGATATTTTTCAGACATCTGACTGACAAATCCGACAATATCACAGAGTTCAAAATCAAGTCTTGAGAAATTCAGGGAAACCGGTACAAACGGCAGCTGTTTTTCCTTAGCTTTCTGATAATCACGGCAGACCTGTTCGATAATGCATTGATCAAGCTTATAAATCTGCCTGTATTCTTCCAGAATTTCAATAAATGCCCCCGGCGGAAGCAATCCATAATTCGGATCCTGCCATCTTGCAAGAGCCTCCAGACCGCAGACCTGACTGTTTTCCGTGGAAACAACAGGCTGATAGAAAACTTTGATATAGCCGTTGGCAATGGCAGTATCAATATGATTGACGATATATTGCTTGAGATGAAACCGGTCTTCGAGGGATTTATCATAAAGCTGATAATAGCAGTCATAATGTTTCTTGATACTGTTGCAGGCAAACCGGGCACGGTCACACGCAAGACTGGGGTCTTTCTCGGTTTCGTCAGGTTTATAGGCACCGCATTTCAGCTCCAGATGTACTTCTCCCTGACAGCATTTGATTTCATGAGAAAGCTGCTGAATCTTTTTCTGACAGTCATGAAATCTTGTCAGGACGACAAAATGATCATCTGAAAAACGGGATACCAGCGAACCTTCAAAAGCTTCTTCTATCAGGTGAGCAATTTTCTTTAATAAAATATTGCCTTCATGGAAACCATATTTTTCGTTATAGGATTTGAAATTTTCAATATCGAAAAATAAAAATACAATATTTTCTTTATCCGTTGTGACATAGTTCATCATTTTTTCAGCTTCGCTCCGGAAATAGACCATGTTATGAATGCCTGTCAGTTCATCTTCGACAGAAATCCGGCTGAGATGTTCATTCAGCTGTTCCAGATTTTCGTCTTTTCTGGCCTGTGAGAGCGTTCTTGTATAATTCGCAAAACTGAATAACAAAGTAGACAGATACATTGTGAACATGTTAATCTGTGTTGCAAGAGTCGTGCCGATTTCTGTACTGTTCGGCGGCGGAATCATATCAATCCGGAAATAGAAAATCAGATAAGAACTTGATAAAATCAAAAATGAAATCAACGGCCGCCAGATCAGCAGGCAGACAACAAATAATTCCATTGTGAGAAAAGTCAGAATCTGTTCCCCTTTGGCATAGTCATTATAAGAAATGATCTCTCCGAAATAAATGCAGACAAACGAAAAAATCCATTTGATCACGTTTCCGATCACAGGATTATCTTTCCTGCCTTTGACAAATCTTACTGCAAATATCAGCATACAGCTTCCTGCGGCAAGCAGAATCAGATAATTCAGATAATATTTCTGAAAATAATATGCAAACGGCTTGACCACATCCGGAGGAAGCTCCAGAATTGTCTTTGTCATGCGGATGATCATCCAGATTTCCAGCACGACGACAATCAGGGACATATAAATACTCGCCCGCATATTGACCGCATAGAAATAATCCCGGACATACGGCGATTTTTTATCTATGCCGAGCCAGCGTATTATGTTATCTTTCATAGGCTCACTCCTTTCATGTTATTATTATAACAGATTTTAATCTGAAAGTCAAACCGGAATGCATTGGCAATATCAATAAAATCTAGCTCAAATTTTGTGAAATCTGCCAATTGCTTTTAAACATAAATCTATGGTAAAATGTTCAAAAAGACGAATCGGAGGTTTTTATTTTATGAAACACATACCTGTGACACCTAAATTTCCGCATATGCTCCATGGGGGGGATTATAATCCGGAGCAATGGAAAGCGTATCCTGATGTACTGGAACAGGATATTGTATTAATGAAAAAAGCAAATATCAACTGTGTGAGTCTGGGAATTTTTTCATGGGCACAGATCGAACCCGAGGAAAATCAGTTCGATTTTGCATTTTTAGATCATGTGATTGATCAGTTATATCAGAATCAGATTTATACTGTATTGGCAACCCCGTCCGGTGCAAGACCGCACTGGCTCGCTGAAAAATATCCGGAAGTGCTCCGCACGGATGATACCGGAAGAAAAGCCTTTTTCGGTCAGAGAGAAAATCACTGCTATACTTCTCCGGCCTATCGGGAGAGAGTCAGAATCATAGATACCAGACTTGCAGAACGCTATGCTTCACATCCTGCTGTGATTCTCTGGCATATCTCAAACGAATTCTGCGGAGAATGCCACTGTGAACTCTGTCAGAATGCTTTCCGGAACTGGCTGAAAGAAAAATATCAGAATTTAGAGAATTTAAATCATGCCTGGTGGTCACATTTCTGGTCACATACCTACACCGACTGGAAGCAGATACACAGCCCTTCTCCGATCGGAGAAAATTCCGTTCACGGCCTGACAATCGACTGGAAACGCTTTGTGACGGATCAGAGCACAGATTTCATGAATGCTGAAATCGATGCTGTAAAAGCCGTCAATCCGGAGATTCCGGTGACAACGAATTTTATGGGCATGTATGCCTACGGGCTTGATTATACGGCGATGAGCCGGAAACTGGATGTCATCTCCTGGGACTGCTATCCGGAATGGCACGCACTCTGGGGGAATCATAATGTTGCTTTGATTGAAAGCCTGTCGCATGATATGTCCAGAGCCTTGAAACAGCGTTCGTTTTTATTAATGGAGTGTACGCCGAATACTACCAACTGGAGAAGTATCAGCAAGCTGAAAAAGCCCGGTATGCATGAATTATCTGTTGTAAATGCCGTCGCTCACGGTGCGGATTCCGGTATGTATTTCCAGATTCGCCAGAGCCGGGGAAGCTGTGAAAAATTCCATTCTGCCGTGATTTCCCATACCGGAACCGAAAATACAAGAACATTCCGTGAAGTTTCTCAGACAGGTGCTATGCTCGAAAAAATAGATTCTGCCGTCTATGGCACATCCACCCCGGTCAAAACAGCAATCATTTTCGATACGGAAAATAAATGGGCACTCGATGCGATTCAAGGCCCCCGCAATGCCGGTCTTGATTACTTCGGAGCGATTCAGAAATGCTATCGCTATTTCTGGAAAAACGGCATCAATACAGATATTGTTGATGAAACTGCCGATTTCTCCGGGTATGAACTGGTAATTGCTCCGATGTTATATATGTTCCGTTCCGGAATTCAGGAGAAATTAAGAAAATTCGTAGAAAACGGCGGAACACTCGTGACAACCGTCTTTTCCGGAATTGTGAACGAAACAGATCTGTGCTTCCTCGGAGAGGCAACAGAAGAAAAACTCAGTGATGTCATGGGATTCTGGATTGAAGAAACCGATGCTCTCTATGATCAGGAACATAATCTATTATCTTATCATGACAGGGAATATCAATTATCAGAATTATGTGAAATTCTGCATCCGACGACTTGTAAAATACTGGGAACTTATCAGAAAGATTATTATAAAAATACTCCGGCACTCACGCTCAACGCATTCGGCAGGGGACTTGCTTATCATATTGCTGCTTCGGCAGAAGAATCATTCTTTGATGATTTCTTTTCCGAGCTGATTCCTCAGTTAAATATAGAAAGAGCTATGGAAACTACCGTTCCGGAGGGCTGTTCCGTGACATGGCGTGAGGACGATCAGGACAGAAGAATTATTTTTATCCAGAATTATGCAGAATCTGTCAATGAAATTTATCTTGATCAGGTGTATGAAGATCTTGTTTCCGGAGAACTCTGCACAGATAAAATTGAAATCAGCGGTTTTTCTTTCCGGATTCTGAGAACAAAGGAGGAAATACTTAGTGAATGAATTCAAATATATTCTGAGCCGTGTGTTTTCTCTGTCAGAAGATACCGCAAGTCATGAAGAAATCCGGAAAAGAATCATCAGCGGCGGACAAGTCACAGGAACCAATATGTGTATTCTGATCTGTGCCATCCTGATTGCTTCCGTCGGACTGAATGTCGGTTCAACAGCGGTTATTATCGGTGCAATGCTGGTTTCTCCGCTGATGGGCAGTATTTTGGCAATGGCTTTCGGAGTTGCCTCGGCAGATAAATCGCAGTTATTAAAAAATTTTTATGGCTTTATTTTACAGCTGATCATCAGCGTTTTAGTCGCAACAGTCTATTTTCTGCTTTCTCCGGTCAAAGAACCGACAAGCGAAATTATCGCCAGAACACAGCCGACTTTCTATGATGTCATTATTGCAACAGCCGGCGGTTTTGCCGGAATTATTGGCAGTACCAGAGCGGATAAGGCCAATAATATTATCCCCGGTGTGGCAATTGCAACGGCTCTGATGCCGCCCGTCTGCACATGCGGCTATTCCATCGCCAACAGAGAATGGGAAATGCTCTCCGGAGCGGCTTATCTGTTTATTGTAAACTGTTATTTTATTTTTGTTTCAGCGGTTGTGATTCTGGATGTTCTGAAAATCCCGAAAATCGGCCAGATCAATGAAAAACAGTGGAGACGGCTGAAAAGAGCCATCATCAGGAATACGATCATTGTATTGATTCCCAGTATTTTCTTTACGATTATGATGCTCCATGCACCTAAATAAAAGAAATTAAAAACTGCTGTACAAATAAGCTGTACAGCAGTTTTGTTATGATTATTCATCGTTATTTTTCTTTTTCTTTCTTCTGAGAATACTGCCGATTGTAAATGCTGCTGCTGTTCCGGCTGCAATACCGGCCGCCGGGATCACAGTTTTGGCAAGATCAGAATTCTGGTCTTCTTTTTTTCTGCTTTTGACTTTTCCGGATTTTTTGACAGGATCTTCCGGAAATTTTTCAATTTTGTATTCTGTAGATTCATCATCAGTGGGAATTTCAAATGCATCAAATTCCACAGAGCCTTTTGTGATCAGCATCCGGAGTGTATGCCAGCCTGTATGCAGATGTTCCAGAGCAAAGAAAGTTTCCCGGTAATTGCTGCTGCTGACGGAATATTCTTCCGTATATAATTTTTTATCAATCCAGAACATCATGCTTGCCGAACGTACCCGGCCAAGCAGATAGATACTGTTTCCGTAAAACCGGATTTTCATTTCAGAATTTTCTTTTCCGGTCGCACAGGTTCTGTGATAATACTGATAGCCCATCATGCCGTTGAGTTTCCATTCACTTTCTTCGTTCTGGAGATATTTCACAGCCGGTGCAAGGCAGTCCTGCCGATAAACATAGCAGGGGAACGGCAGAGCAAGTTTTTCGGCTTTGATATCATAGAATCTGTTCTGATAATAGGCACTGTACAGAGCCATTCTGCCGGAACGTACCAGAGGTCTGCTGTCCAGCTGCATTTCATATACAGAATGATTGTCTATAAAACAGCATACTAAAATACCGATTGAAACAATGCTGATTTTATGGCCGATTTCATAAATATAATCTTCTGTCTGGCCTTCTTTGAGAATTTCATCCATATAGCGGAGTTCCCATCTGCCGTCGGCATACAGTCTCAGCTGAAGACCGCAGGCCGAACTTTCCGGACAGGTCACAGCGGAATTATAATGCATTCCGACTCCGGCATAGTTCTCCTCATCCGGAGAGGCAAAATAAACCATTGTACTTGCCTGATAATTTGTCCAGGTATCATCACCGAAACAGGTCAGCGGTTCAGGCGTGCCACGGAACCGCCAGTTTGTCGGCAGAATATTTTTTGTAATTTTCTGTTCCAGATAGATTTTATTATTTTCGGCACGGACAAGCTCAAACGCTCCGCCCTGATCGGTTGTATAGAGAGGCATATAGCCGGTTCTTTCTTCTTCCGTCTGCATCGGCAGAGCAAAGGGCAGGGCAAGGCGTTTGTTTTCCGGAATCGGACTGAGCTTTTCTGTGCCGACAATATCGTCTGTCCGGAGAGTCGTAACCGTCAGAAGTGAATACGGCTTGACTGTGATATTGAAAAAAGAACCTGATTCAGAATGATGCAGAGAAACTTCTTTCACAACCCGGAACCAATTTTTATCTATCGGCTCAGGGGCAGGACTTCCGGCTGTCTGAAGACAGGAAACAAGATCAGGAAGCTCGTCCATATTTTCAAGTCTGACCTGATAAGAACGGGGAGAATCGGTATCATTGGCAAAATGCATGGTAAAATTTCTCTTGTCCGGAGAAATCAGCGTCATATAATTATCATTTGTATTCCAGATCGTCTGGTTTTCATCTCCGTCACCGAAGCAGGCTTCCGGAACATACTGCCAGTCCGAAGCAGCAAACCACATAAAATGTGCAGAAATCCATAATCCCACATCAACTGTATAATAGCCCGACCACGGAGAACGGGCAGTAATCAGCTGTTTCGGAGAATAGCATGATCCGTCATAATAGGCCGATACCGGCGGCTGAAATTCATACAGATTCATTCTGCCGTTGGCATACGCATTAATAATCCGGACGGCTGTGTTAATCGCTCCGTTTGAACCGGTAATGCCTGTACCGTCAGCACGTCTGGAAAGTTCCGATACGTTGCAGGGGGCAATGCCTTCGCTGTACCAGATTTCTTTTTCATAGAAATCATGCAGATAGCGTGTATTGTCATCGCCCTGTGCTGTATAATGCAGACCGATGACATCCACGGCATTCCGGAGACGTTCATCTTCACGCATCAGAGCGGCAATATTTCTTGTGCCGACTTCATCCGAAGCGACAATTTTGATTTTAGAAAAATCATAAGGAGCATGTCTTTCTGTTTTCAGTCTTTCAGAAAAATAGATCAGCCATTCTGTATCAGGCATATCGGTTTCATTGGCATCCGGACTGATAAAATCAAATTTCAGCCGGTATTCCTGATAAGCGGCTTTGAGTGTTTCATAATACCATCTGTAGCGGGCCTGAAAGCCTGCTTTCTTACTCTCCTGAAACGCAGAGGAAACCCAGTGCGGTTCTCCCCAGCGAAGCAGATCAATTGTAATTTCCGGATTGATTTTTTTCGCATCTGCTGCGAACTGAAAGCCTGCTCCTCTGGTGACATCTGCTCTTTCTTCCGGAAAGCGTTTTACACACGGCTCTGTACCGGAAGAAGAATTGACATCCGCACCGAATTCGATTTTGATATGCACCAGACCTGCACCGTAATCCGGTTTGAACAGGAGTTTCATAATTTCCTGATACGCATCCGGATTTTTCCGTTTATAGTCCATCAGAAGCCGGGAAGAACCGTTTCCGGTGACACAGCCCAGGCCACGGAATTGATCTCTTGCACTGGCTTTGGAGCCGTCAATTGTAATTTCTTTCGCCATTGGTATCTGCCTCCTGTACTGCAATCAGAAACTTGATATTTTTGCCTTCTTCAGTGAACATGCGTTCATGTTCCGTCTGAAGATTTTCAGTAAAATCTGAATCATGCAGATTTCTTGTGAGATATTTGATTTCAAAGCCTGTTTCCTGAAAATATTGCAGACTTTCTTCAAAAAGCTGATCATCATCCGTCTTGAACCAGATTTCGCCTTTGAGAAATTCTTTGTACTGCACAAGCTGACGGGGATGTGTCAGACGGCGTTTTTTATGTTTCGGCTTATTCCACGGATTGCAGAAATTAATAAAAATCCGCTGAATATTATCCTCCTGACCGAACACTTCTGAAATCTGCATGATATTCAGAATCATGATTCTGACCTGATCAGGAGTCAGATTTTCAGATTCGAGAGCCTGTTCAATCTTGCGTTTGGCAAGGACAAGCATTTCGTTTTTGATATCAATTGCAATAAAATTGACATCCTGCCAGTGCAGAACGGCCTGACTTGCGAAGCCGCCTTTTCCGCAGCCTAGTTCGAGATAGACCGGCTTCTGATTCTGAAAAATTTCACTCCAGTGATTTTTATATTTTTTAGGTTCAGCGATAAAAAAGCTTGTCGCTTCTAGTTCGGGTCTTGCCCATGGTTTGCATCTGATTCGCATAAAATCCCGTTATCCTTTCATGATAATTTTAAAAAATATCCAAAATAAATTGATAAGCTCCGCAAGAGGTTCTGCCAGAAAGATGATTCCAACCATAATAGCCAAAATATGAGTCATCATTTTCTTAATCCGTTCTTTTTTCAATACGGATGTTTTTTGATGCAAAATTTCTTTCTGTTTTTTCCGGAGTAGTTTTCTGGTTAATTTCTGCTGTTTTTTTCTTGTCATAGA
This sequence comes from Oscillospiraceae bacterium, assembly GCA_017483465.1. Taxonomy (GTDB): domain Bacteria; phylum Bacillota; class Clostridia; order Oscillospirales; family Ruminococcaceae; genus UBA3855. Next base: position 38,399 of record JAFUWN010000069.1, on the reverse strand, counting down.
CTAAGAGAAATTTCCTGTCCGGTTTTCTGGTATTGTTCAAGCTCGACACCTGTCATGCGGAACATCATTTCAGAAGCTTTTGTTGCATCAGAATCAGCATATTTATTTTCGGCATAAATAATTTTTTTAATTCCGGACTGAATAATTGCTTTTGCACACTCATTGCAGGGGAACAGTGTGACATATAAAGTACAGCCTTTCAGACTGACGGAAGCACTGTTCAGAATCGCATTTAATTCCGCATGACAGACATAGGGATATTTCGTATTCAGAAAATCGCCCTCACGTTCCCAGGGCATAGCATTATCATCACAGCCGGTAGGCATTCCGTTATAGCCCACAGAGACAATTTTTTTATCCTGATTGATAATACAGGCACCGACCTGTGTGTTATTATCCTTGCTTCTCTGAGCCGAGAGCATGGCAATTCCCATAAAATAGGCATCCCAGCTGATATAATTTTCACGTTTCATAATAGGCGAGACCTCCTGAAATTTTTTAATTTGTTTGAGAGAGTAATAACATGCCGTTTCTGCCGAGGCTGATTTTCCGGAACTGTATAAAATTGTTGTTTTGAGCCGTTTTCTCTGATATAATTGCAAACGGATAGGCTGACGGCAGTTTCTGTCCGGATAATACTGCCTGTTCCGGAACACATGCCCCGATGATTTCCAGTTCTGTCTGGATACTCATCACAGGGGAGAACCGTTCCCATATCTGACAGGCGATCTCCTGAATTTTCTGCATTTTCTCCGGAATATAGGCCTGATTTTTGGAATACACTTCATCTCCGAAGATTTCATATTCCGGAATGATGATTTCAAATGTAAATTCATCCTGCACCGGATATTGATTCATCCAGAAGCCACGGACTTCCTGAAAATTTTCAAGAGCAAAGCACATCTGTTTATAATCATGACTGAAATGCTCAGAATAGCCGATTTTGAAATCCTGTTCCAGTTTTTTCTGATTCCATTGCAGGATTGTCTGCAGGTCATCCTGTTCCGAACCCCAGTAACCGCTTTTGAAAACCAGTCCGGAAGAAACAAGAACCTGATAAAACTTCTGCATAAAATCCGGAGCAATATTTTTTCTTGAAAATTCCAGCGTGACAGAAAAATAAGCCGGCATGGATTAAAAACTCTCGGTATCCGGAACTTCAGGAATTTCCGGTGCAGGAACATCCGGAACAGGCGGTGTCTCCGGTACAGACGGCACATCCGGAACATCCGGCACGGCAGGCACATCGGGAGAATCCGGTACAGCCGGAATATCCGGCGTTTCCGGTACAGCAGAAGCAGCTTCTTCCGGCTTGTTTTCTGTCTGATTCAGAATATCCAGCACTTCGGAATCTTTGATTGATTTGGGAGCTTCCGGAGCTTTCAGAGCATCCGGCACTTCCGGAGCAAGCATATCTTCCGGCATTTCCGGCAGAGCGAGTTCTTCAATAATTTCCGGCGGCAGTTCCAGATACATTTCTTCTTCTGTCAGAGCACCTTCGATTTTGAGCTGCTTGGTCGGAATGCGTTTCAGCGGAGCATAAATAAACTGCTTGCAGGACTGGGTTTCTTCCATCAGCCCTTGTTTGTCGCACAGGATTCTGCCGCCGTCTTTGGTTCGCTTGCCAAACTGACAGTAACTGCACGACGGTGCAATTTTTTTATCAAAATAATATGTTTTTTTCTTGAAAATATCGAATAAACCCATGAAAATTCACCTCGTAATCAAATTTTATTCATATTCAGAAACGTTTTCACTATTACAAGTATAGCATATTTTCCTATGTTTGTCCAGTGGTTTATGTAAAAAGAAAAATTTCTTTTTACTATTTCGATAGACTTACAGTATCAGTTTTGTATAAAATTCACAAATATTGTGTTGAATGTTAGTTGAGTTTACGAATAGATTTTTTTGACGCTTCGTGTTATAATATCTTTAAGCGTACAGTGCTCAGAACTGTATGCAATTCAAATCAGGAGGTTATTCATAAATGGCTACAAAAACTACTGTTCCGTTCAATGGTACTGCCGAACAGGAAAAAAGACTGCATGAAGTCATCGATGCTCACAGATCCGATCCCGGTGCATTGATGCCCGTATTGCAGCAGGCACAGGAAATCTACGGTTATCTGCCGATTGAAGTGCAAAAAATTATTTCCAATGAAATGGAAATCCCGCTTGAAAAAATCTACGGTGTTGTGACATTCTATGCACAGTTCTCACTGTATCCGAAGGGCAAGTATAATATTTCCGTCTGTCTTGGCACGGCTTGCTATGTAAAAGGCTCTGGAGATATTTATGACAAGCTTCAGGAAATTCTTGGCATCGGCGACGGCGAATGTACTGCTGACGGAAGATTTTCTCTCGAAGCCTGCCGCTGTATCGGCGCATGTGGTCTTGCACCTGTTCTGACTGTCAACGAGGACGTTTACGGCCGTCTGACTACAGACAAGGTAAAAGAAATTCTGGATAAATACGAGTAATGCAGATTACATACAAGGAGGAATAAATACATGAAGTCGTTGCAGGAAATTCAGCAGATTTGTGAAACCATGCATCCGGAACTCGAACTCCGTCACGAGGGTTCTTCCGAAGCAAAAAGCAAATATGAAAAACATGTCCTCATCTGCGGCGGTACAGGCTGTACCTCTTCCGGTTCTATGGCAATTGCCGATGCTCTGGAAAAGGAACTTGTCGCCAATGGTCTGGAGGAAAAAGTTCAGGTTGTCAAGACCGGCTGTTTCGGTCTGTGTGCCCTTGGCCCGATTATGATTGTCTATCCGGAAGGCACGTTCTATTCCAGAATCAAGGCAAAGCATGTGCCGCAGATTGTGAAAGAACATCTGGTCGAAGGCAATCCGGTCAAGGAACTGCTCTATGATGAAACAGTAACTGACGAGGGAATCAAGTCCCTGAACGAAACAAGTTTCTACAAGAAGCAGCACCGTGTTGCTTTGAGAAACTGCGGTGTCATCAATCCCGAAAATATTGACGAATATATCGCAAGAGACGGCTATAAAGCTCTTGCAAAAGTAGTAAACGAAATGAAGCCGGAAGATGTTATCCAGACAATTCTGGATTCCGGTCTGAGAGGCCGTGGCGGCGGTGGATTCCCCACAGGTATGAAGTGGAAACTCGCCAGAACTATCGTTCCGGATGCCGATCAGAAATATGTATGCTGTAACGCTGACGAAGGCGACCCGGGTGCATTCATGGACAGAAGCGTTCTCGAAGGTGACCCGCATGTCGTTCTGGAAGCTATGTCTATCGCCGGTTATGCTATCGGTGCCACACAGGGCTATATCTATGTCCGTGCAGAATATCCGATTGCGGTAGAAAGACTGAAGATTGCTATTGCACAGGCTCGTGAATACGGTACACTCGGCAAGAATATTTTCGGCTCTGATTTCAGCTTTGATATTGATCTGAGACTCGGTGCCGGTGCGTTCGTATGCGGCGAAGAAACTGCCCTGATGACTTCCATCGAAGGCAACAGAGGCGAACCCCGTCCCCGTCCTCCGTTCCCGGCTGAAAAAGGTCTCTACAGGAAGCCGACTATTTTAAATAACGTGGAAACATACGCAAATGTGCCGCAGATTATCCTGAATGGTGCAGAATGGTTTTCTTCCATGGGTACAGAAAAATCCAAGGGTACGAAAGTATTCGCACTCGGCGGCAAGATCAAGAATACCGGTCTGGTAGAAGTGCCAATGGGTACGACTCTGCGTGAAGTCATCGAAGAAATCGGCGGCGGTATCCCGAACGGCAAGAAATTCAAGGCTGCTCAGACAGGCGGCCCGTCCGGCGGATGTATTTCTCCCGAAAATTATGACGTTCCGATTGATTATGACAACCTGATTGCCATCGGTTCTATGATGGGTTCCGGCGGTCTGATCGTTATGGACGAAGATAACTGCATGGTTGATATTGCGAAATTCTTCCTGGAATTCACAGTAGACGAATCCTGCGGCAAATGTACGCCCTGCCGTATCGGTACCAAGCGTATGTACGAAATGCTGGACAAGATCACCAAGGGTCAGGCTGAACTTGCCGATCTGGACAAGCTCGAAGAACTCTGCTATTATATCAAGGCAAATTCTCTCTGCGGTTTGGGTCAGACAGCACCGAACCCGGTACTTTCCACACTCAAGAACTTCCGTAATGAATATGAAGCTCATGTCGTAGCAAAGAAATGTCCTGCCGGTGTCTGCAAAGATCTGCTGCAGTTTACTGTCAATGCTGAAAAGTGCGTCGGCTGCGGACTGTGTGCAAAGAACTGTCCTGTACATGCCATTTCTCAGGGCGATTATATTGCACCCGGCAAGAAGCGTGCTGCATTTGTAATCGATGCTTCCAAGTGCATCAAGTGCGGTGTCTGCATGAGCAACTGCCGTCCGAACGCTATTACCAGAGGCTAATCAGAGGAGGAGGAACTAATTATCATGGCTGATATTAATGTAAAAATCAATGGTATTCCGGTTACTGTTCCCAAGGGTACAACCATTCTGGAAGCCGCACACACGGCAGGCATCGACATTCCGACGTTCTGCTATATGAAAGAAATCAACGAGATCGGTGCATGTCGTATCTGTATGGTAGAAATCAACGAGGGCAGAGGCTTCCGTCTTGTGGCATCCTGTGTCTATCCGCTGAATGTGGATAACGCAGAAATCCGGACAAATTCCCCGAAAGTAATGGATTCCAGAAGAAAGACTCTCGAACTGATTCTTTCTACACACGACAAGAAGTGCTTATCCTGTGTCAGAAGCGGTAACTGCGAGTTACAGGCTCTCTGCAACGAAATGGGCATTGATCATGAAGATGTCTATGAAGGCGAAAAGCCTGTCTATGAAATTGATAATTCCGCTGTACACATGTACAGAGACAATAACAAGTGTATTCTGTGCCGCCGCTGTGTTGCAGTCTGCGAAAAATGGCAGGGTGTCGGCGTGATCGGTGCAAACGAAAGAGGTTTCAAGACCTTTATCGGCAGTGCATTTGAGATGGGTCTCGGTGAAACAAGCTGTGTTTCCTGCGGTCAGTGTATTGCAGTATGTCCTGTCGGTGCTCTGTCTGAAAAGGATTATACCGATGCCGTATTCAAGGCAATTGCTGATGATTCCAAGTATGTAATTGTGCAGACCGCTCCGGCAGTCCGTGCCGCACTGGGCGAAGAATTCGGCTATCCGATCGGCACCAACGTAGAAGGCAAGATGGCTGCTGCTCTGCATCGTCTTGGTTTTGACAACGTATTTGATACCGACTGGGGTGCTGACCTGACAATCATGGAAGAAGCCAATGAATTCCTTGACAGATTCCAGAACGGCGGAAAACTCCCGATGATGACTTCCTGTTCTCCCGGATGGGTAAAATATTGTGAACATTATTTCCCTGATCTGATTGACAATCTGTCCAGCTGCAAGTCTCCTCACCAGATGCTCGGTGCAATGGCTAAGACCTACTATGCTGAAAAGATCGGCAAAGACCCGAAAGATATTGTCGTTGTCAGCGTAATGCCGTGTACTGCCAAGAAATTTGAATGTCAGCGTGACGATCAGAATGCCGCAGGCGTTCCGGACGTAGATTATGTACTGACAACCAGAGAACTGGCAAGAATGATCCGCCGTGCAGGTATCAAGTTTACTGCACTTCCGGATGAAGATTTCGACAATCCGCTCGGACTTTCTTCCGGTGCTGGTGACATCTTCGGTGCAACCGGCGGTGTCATGGAAGCGGCTCTCAGAACTGCTTACTGCAAACTGACCGGCAAGGAAGACGAAATAGTCGAATTCAAGGAAATTCGTGGTACAGACGGCATCAAGCGTGCCGAAATTGATATCAACGGTACTAAGATTCGTGTTGCTGTGGCTTCCGGTCTGGCAAATGCCGGCGAACTCCTCAAGAGAGTACAGAGCGGCGAAGAAAAAGTCGATTTTATCGAAATCATGGCATGTCCGGGTGGCTGTGTCAACGGCGGCGGTCAGCCTCAGCAGCCGGCAAGTGTACGCAATTTTGAAGATTTGCGTGTACTCCGTGCCAAGGCTCTCTATGACGAAGATGCCAATAAGGAACTGCGTCTGTCTCACCTGAACGAAGATGTCAAGAAGCTTTATGAAGAATATCTCGGCAGACCCGGCGGACACAAGTCCCACAAGACGCTGCATACAAGCTATGTAAAGCGTTCTGTCAACTAAGCTTTCATTTTCTCCATAAAATCATCCTTTCCGGAAAACCGCACTGTTCAGAACAGTGCGGTTTTTCATAATATAGACAGCATAAAAGCCTGACTCCGGAAAGCTCCGGAATCAGGCTTTTTATGAAATTAATCAACATCTTCCCAGAATCTTGCGGCAGAAAAATTCATATCAGCAAGATCCTTTTTACTGATCGCCCAGAAATCTGAAACAACAGAGCCTTCATCATCACCCATCTGCAACAGATTGATTTCATCATCAGACATATCCGGCGGATTCACTGTCCACGGAATACCAAGCAGTTTATCACTGACCGGAAGCAGATCATGTTTATCAATCTCCAGTATTTCAAGAATTTCTTCGTAATCGTCAAGCGATTCTATATCATAGTTATCTTCGTAATCAAAAGCAATTGCCGTTTCCACTTCCAGACAGGGCATAATGCCATAGCAATAGGGCTTTTCCGGCTTTGTCCTGCGAAGCGAAGTCATATCGCCATCCCAGTAAATTACTTTATCAATCTGTGCTTTTTCAGGCGTATCGACTTCTATTTTATCATACGGTTCAGGGCTGTTATCTTCTGCAAACACATCACAGCCATAATGTCCATAGAAGAAATAAAACATTCCGGATTTCGGCAGAATCTGTTCAACATCCGCACCGGAATCAGCTAATTCATACAGATTAATCTGTGCCATTAACTGCATTGCCGATTCCGGAACGACTTCCACTTCACCTTTCATGTGACCACGAAGCCACGTCCTTTTGAAGCCTGACATTTCCGGATATGCGATTTCAGGAGGCAAATCCGGAAATCCGCCGATTTTGCTTGCACCGACTGGAATTTCTTTGTTTTTTAACTCTTCTTTTTCACAGAAGATAACTGCATTTTTCCAAGCTTGTTTCAGGCTTTGAGCTAATTCCGGTCTGCCGGCTTCAATCAGCTTGTCAACATACTCCATATACTCCATTTAGTTATATTTTTCAAGCAGCTGCTGCACTTTTTCATGAGGGTCAATCACTGTGCTGATAGAAACATCATGATTGATAGAAGCAATGAAATATGCGACATATTTGGAAACATCCACAGAATTGAACCATTCACGCTGGAGCAGTTCCGGCGGACAGTACGTCAGATTTGTACCAAATACACCGCTGATATAGCCGTCTGCATAGGCTTTGTCAAATTCTGCAAGGCCGTTTGTAAAAATAGAGTAAGTTGCATATGCAAAAATTCTCTTTGCATTGCGTTTTTTGAGTTCATAAGCAATATCCAGAACGGACTGGCCGGAAGAAATAATATCATCTGCAATGAAAATATCTTTTCCCTCTACGGAGTTTCCGAGATATTCATGAGCAACGATCGGATTTCTGCCGTTGACAATCTTAGAGTAATCACGTCTCTTATAGAACATACCCAGATCAACACCCAGTTCAGAGGCATAGAACATATTTCTGTTCAGAGCACCTTCATCGGGGCTGACTACCATGAATTTATCTTTTGTGATATGGAAATCCTTGATATTATGGAACATTGCCTTCAGAACCTGATAAGACGGAATCACATTATCAAAGCCCATCAGCGGTACAGCATTCTGTACTCTGGGGTCATGGGCATCGAATGCGACGATATTGGAAACACCCATTCTCTCAAGTTCCTGCAAAGCAACGGCACAGTCAAGAGATTCACGATAATTTCTTCTGTGCTGACGGCCGCCGTAGAGATTCGGCATAATCACGTTGATTCTGTGAGCCTTGCCGCCTGCGGCCTGAATGATACGCTTCAGATCCTGAAAATGATCGTCCGGAGACATGGCATTTTCCTTGCCGAAGTAAGTATAAGTACAGCTGTAATTGCCCATATCTGTAATAATAAACAGGTCTTTGCCTCTTACGGTAGATTTGATCAGCCCCTTGCCGTCACCGGAAGAGAAACGGGGGCATTCACTTTCGAGAATAAAAGAATCTGTCATGAAACCGCCCTTCGCAGCCCATTTGACAAGATAGTCATCAATTTTCTGACCGAGTTCTTTTGCATTATCCATGACAATCAAGCCCAGCGGTGCAACGTTATTCTTGTGATTAAACAAAATTTCATTGGTTTCTTTTTCGCTCATAACATGTTTACCTCTCAAAAAAATTATTTACAGAATTTGTCAATATATCTGTCAATGTCCTCGGAGATGATCGTTTTTGCACTGTCAGCATCTTCGACTTCATTCACGGCCGTGGTTTTATTTTCCAGTTCTTTATAGACTCTGAAAAAGTGCGACATTTCTTCAAAAATATGCTTGGGCAGTTCATCAATGCTGTGATAGCAGTTATAATTCGGGTCATCAAACGGAATGGCAATAATTTTATCATCATGTTTTCCGTTGTCGATCATACGAATCACGCCGATCGGGTAGCATCTTACCAAAGTCATCGGATACAGAGCCTCAGAGCAGATGACAAGCACATCCAGCGGGTCGGAATCGTCTGCATAAGTTCTGGGAATCAGGCCGTAATTAGCCGGATAATGTGTGGAAGTATGCAGGATTCTGTCCAGTTTCATGAAGCCGGTTTCTTTATCGAGTTCATATTTGATTTTACTGCCTTTCGGAATTTCGATCACGGCAACAAAATCGTCAGGATTGATGCGTTTCGGGCTGATATTATGCCAGATATTCATAAAAACACCTCATTATGAATTCAAAGTATATAAAAATTATAACATGATTCGGCAGGTTTGTCAATGCTTATTGCTGAAAAATCAAAATTTGTCGTTTTTTTCACAAAATCAACAGAGAATCAGAAATTTTTCATGTGAAAAAAGCAAAACGGAGATGATGACCATAGTGCAATTCAAAGGCGGCATATTCTCCGCAGTGATGACAGCCTGAAATTTCACTGCATTGCTGCCATTCTGTATCATCAGGCAGAGTTTCGGTATAAGTAAACTGAAGATTTTGTTTTATTTCATCAGAAATCTCGGAAATCGGATAAAAAATAACAATATGCGGACAAGTTCCGGTAATCTGATAAGCAGCTAAAACAGAAGTTTTATCCTGAATCCATGACAAATCCGTTTTCTGAAATGCCCAGTCATCAGAAAACAGATTCTCATACGGAAGATAATACAAAAAATTATCATGTGTATTCAGCTTAAAAAAACGCTGTTCATTTTTAGGATAATCAATATATCGCTGATTCGTGATGTACGGAGCAAAATAATTAACATATTTCTCAAATGCAGTGCCTCCTGTATCGAAAGCAAGTGCTTCTCTCAGAATTTCTTCTGAGGCAAAAGAAGTAAAAGAGGCTTTTATATTCATTTTCATGAGAGTATCAAATACAGGCAGATCTTCTGAAAAATCAGTATTGACAAATCCCACATACAGTACGGAAGAAGTATCGCTCAGAACTTCTTTCAGATTAGTTCCGTCAAAATATGCCTGACACAGATTAAGATACCCATAATTGAAATATGCAAGCGTTCCATTCGGAATTTCTTCCGAAATCAGTTCCATGATACCTGCACAGATTTTGTCATACTGATAATTATCAGCACCCTGTGCATGTTCTTTTGTACCGCTGATATGGACATCAAAATTTTTCCCGCCGGCCTGCATGACAACAGTGACCTCATCAAGATAGTCTGTATAGAACAGACCGCTGTCATCGACATCCACTTCCGCAGAAACCGCCTGAGCCGAAATGCCATATTTCTTCTGTATCCATTCTGCAGCATTCTGTTCTGCAAGCGTGATTTTCTCTTGATTATGAGATTTATCAGCTGATTCTTTTGCTTTGTCAATCAGTAACAGTATCATCAGCAGACAAATCGGAATCCCGAAAAGAATCAGCAGAAATTTTCCAAAAGCTTTTATTATTTTTTTCATCACGATATACTCCAGAGAGTCTGCCTGAAAAACAGACAGACTCTCTTATTGCTTTATTTTTTCAGATATTTATTCATAACATCGCAGAAATCAAACGTTGCAAAATAATCGGCCGGAGTTTCCGCACGGCGGATCATCTTCACAGAACCGTCCTCACAGAGCAGAAGTTCCGCTGAACGCAGTTTGCCGTTGTAATTATACCCCATAGAGAAGCCATGAGCACCGGTATCATGAATGACAAGCAGATCACCGATCTCAACCGGAGGCAGCATTCTGTCAACAGCGAATTTATCGTTATTTTCGCAGAGACCGCCGGTCACATCGCATTTGTAAGTACAGGGCTGATTTTCTTTTCCCAGAACAGTAATATGATGATAGGCTCCGTACATCGCCGGACGCATCAGATTTGCTGCACAGGCATCAACACCGACATATTCTTTATAGATATGCTTCTTGTGCAGAACTCTTGTGACAAGATGTCCGTAAGGAGCTGCCATGAAACGGCCCATTTCCGTGAAAATAGCAACATCTCCCATACCGGCCGGAACAAGAATTTCATCAAATACTTTGTGTACACCCTCACCGATCGCAAGAATATCATTCGGAGTCTGGTCAGGATGATAGGCAACGCCGACACCGCCGGAAAGATTGATAAATTTAATCTCCGCACCGGTTTCGTTTTTCAGATCAACTGCTAACTGGAATAACTGCTTTGCAAGAGTCGGATAATATTCGTTTGTGAGTGTACTCGATGCTAAAAATGCATGAATGCCGAAATATTTTGCTCCCTTGGCTTTGAGCATTTTAAAGCCTTCAAACATCTGTTCACGGGTGAAGCCGTATTTGGCATCTTCCGGACTGTCCATAATTTCCGTTGAGATTGTGAATTTTCCTCCTGCATTGAAACGACAGCAGATTGTCTCCGGAATGCCTGTCAGTTTTTCCAGATATTCGATATGCGTAATATCATCTAAATTAATATACGCTCCCAGCTGATAAGCAAGCTGATAATCCTGTGCCGGCGTTACATTGGAAGAAAACATAATATCATGGCCGGAAAATCCACAGGCATCGCTCATTTCAAGTTCTGTAAAGCTGGAGCAGTCTACACCGCAGCCCTCTTCCTGAAAAATTTTCAGCAGAAACGGATTCGGAGTCGCCTTGACTGCAAAATATTCTCTGAAACCCTTGTTCCAGGAAAATGCTTTTTTTACCAGACGGGCATTTTCACGGATGCCCTTTTCATCATAGATATGAAACGGCGTAGGATAGGTCTTGGCGATTTCCTCAGCCTGTTCTTTGGTAATAAACGGAATTTTCGGATTTTTTTCATTCATAAAATTACACAGCTCCTTGTCAGAATTTAAAATTTATGTTATTATTTTATCATATTTTATCGCCTTTGTCAATACTGCGAATCCTGGCTTTGAAAAAATAAGAATTTTAAATAAAAAATTATTTTTTGAAAAGCTGTAACTTTTTATATAGAAAATCCCATTATTAAAGTGAAAGGGGTGAGAGAATGGATGATAATAAAATCCTGGAACTTTTCCGGAATCAGGATCAACAGGCTCTGAAAGAAATCGAAATCCGGTACGGAGCAAAGCTCAGAAGATTAGCTCTCCAGTTTCTCGGAAACGAGGCCGATGCCGAAGAGTGTGTCAATGATGTCTATTTCAAAGCATGGAATACACTCCGGACACAGACACCGGAATATCTGTCCGCTTATCTGATGCAGATCTGCCGTTATACCGCTTTCAATATGATTGATTACCGCAAGGCTCAGAAACGGAATGCCGTACTTGTCGAGCTGACTGCCGAACTGGAACAATGCATTCCGGATGATAGCATTCAAGAAACACAGACAGAATTATCAGAAATTCTCAATGATTTTATCAAAACGCTTCCGAAAGAAAAAAGAATGATTTTCATCCGGCGGTACTGGTACGGAGACAGTATTGCTGAAATCGCACAAGCTCTGCACTGTCGGGAGAGTAAAATCAAAACGACTCTGTTCCGGATTCGTAAGAAATTAGAAAAATATCTCAAAGAAAGGGGCGTTTCCTATGAACGGAAAGGATTTACTCAAATCCATGACAGCTATTGATGAATCTTATATCAAAGAAGCCGAAAATTTTACAGTTCATAAAGGAGGAATCACTATGAAACAACAGAATCAGGATTTTCAGGAAAGCTCTGAAATCGAACAGAAACCCAGAATTCATACGTATCGCAATCTCATGACAGCGGCGGCTTGTCTGCTTCTGTGTATCGGCGTCGCCGGAGGAAGTATCTATAGTCTGCATCAGAAAAAGAATCTGACGGAAATGCCGTCCGCTGAAATCGCTGAAACAAAAACCGAATCTTCTGAACCTGCTGCTGTGATCACAGAAACGCAGACCGAAACAAAAGCCTCCGCTGCAAAAAAGATGCAGACAACTGTGATGACTACAGAAACACAGGAATCTGTGACTACAGAAACTAAACAGACTACCATACAGACCGAAACCGAAACTTCTGTGAAATCTTCCGAAACAACTAAGCACTCCGAACAAACACAGACAGTCACAACAGAACCTGCTATCATTCAGACAGAACCTCCGGAAACAGAAGTCATGATACAACACGTTCCCGAAATTCTCGCCTTAGAACAGGAAGTTCAGCCGGAAACCGTTCCGGAGACTCCGGAGACAATCGCTCCCGAACCCGAAACAGAATTCATTCCTGAAACTGAACCCGTTCCGGAATTTGCTGAAATCGAACTCCAGGCCGCTCCGCTGGATGAAAGAGGTCTGCCGGTGATTCCCGGTTTCTATCTGAAATATCTTCAGGCAGCAGGAACTTATGATATTACTCCTGCCGGATTCCCTGATAATGCCCCTGAATTAAGAACATTTCCACGATTTCCTACGGAAGAAACCCGCTTTGATCTGAATTATATCTCTTCTAATTTAATTACAGGCGAAGAAAAAAGACAAACCTCAAATGATGACGGCCGTTCCGTTTCATTTTTAAAAAGATTTTATTCAGAAGATGAATCTGTTAAATTCTTAGTAGATATGATAGTTATGACATCAGATGTTAATTTTTCAACAATTACCAATGAAGAAACCGGAGATTTGGAGGAAGTTACAGAAAATAATCTGACATTCTATCCCGTCAGCGTGAACGGAAATTATGGTTATTTTAAAGTCAATGAAAACGGAAGCATTGTCAATATGACATGGTATCAGGACGGTTATAGCTTTTTTATTTTCCCGGATTATAAAACAAGTCCCTACCAAACAGGCATTCCGCTCTGGTATGCCGGAGAACTCCTGAAAATGGCGGAATCCGTACAAATTTCTGAATAAGCGTATTACTAAAATTTTCCTTACAGATAATCAGAAAAAATGCATATCCCTTCCGAGGGGATATGCATTTCTGATTTTTATAATAACTCATCAATCTGCTGAAATGTCAGAGATTCTTTCGGGTAAAACGCTTCGGAAGAAGCATAGTCAATCAGACTCTGTGCGAACTGAACCGTTTCCGGTCTGTCAGCAATTTCATACAGCCGTGACGTACAGACGAGTAATTTTCCCTCACTGACATTGCATTCAAATAAGATTCCAAGCTTATGATTCCGATCAAAATTATCAATCATCTGTACAATCGGATGAATTTTCAGACCATCAAGGATCGCACAGTCTGCATGAGTCACAATATCATACCATTGGGGCGTTGACCATCTTTCACAGCGGAATTCTCCTAAAGCCTGATGATGTTTATGAATATTCAGGCCGAGCGTTCCGACCGGAACAGTTTTCCCCATACTCAGCGAAATATCACGGAACATCGGATAGCACCAGAAATCAGAACAATAAAAGCCGTCAATTTTATTTCTGATATGATTCGGAAAATACAGGACATTCCGGCCTTGTTTGAGCATGAAGAGCATTTCCGTTTTATTGGAAGTAATACACAGATTTTCCGTGCTTTCAAGTGACGGCATCGGAATGGCAGGGAACTGCCATAATCTGTAGAAATTCTCCGTATGCGGAAGACTCAGAGTAACCTTGATTTTATGCACATGAGAAGCAGGTTTTAAATCAAGATGAATTTCACCGAGTTCAAATAATCCCTGACCATGAATATTCACAGGGATTTCACCTTCTGCGAGAATCGCATTTCCGCGCTGAACGACATATTGTAATGGTTCTGTGACGGGATTCGGAGCGTAATGCCGTAACGAGACTTTCATATTTAATTGATTCGTCAGGACATAATCAGGGAACTGCCCTAAGATTACGGAATCAGAGCAGAAACCTCTCCATTCTTTTTTAGAGATCATTTTTTTGCTTTCCATGAAGGCATCTAAGATACCGACTAAAGCCGTACCCTGTCCGGTGAAATCCTGAATATCCAGAATCTGGAAACCGGAAATATATTTTGATCTCAAAGCAGATTCCAATTCTTCTTTATAGCACTGTACAGCCAGCTGACCGGAACAGGTAAAGAAATCCTGTGCTAAGTCTGCCATACCGGCTTGTTCGAGCCGTTCACGGAAGATTTCAAAATTACGGGCCTGTAACACACCGGTATATTTCGGAATTTCTTCAAAATTCGGGTAGGTACAGTATTGACCGATTTCATGAGTAATCACAGGCTTATCCGGAATCAGACCATCAACGGACTGATTAACCTGTACTTTTTTGACTCCCGTGCCGTACTGGATTTCGATTTCTTTCGGAGCGGATGCAGAATCTGACTGCATTGCAGAAGCTTCCGGAATGATCTGCGAATCATAGCAATGCATTGTCGAGGGGCGTTCTGCCTGAACATGACCGTAAGGCATATCACAGGAACCATAAGAACCTCGGATTAATCTGTCATGACTTAACCGGACTCCGACAAAGAAATCTTCTTCCGGCTGGATATTCGGAAAATGCTGAAAGTTATTACTGCCCTGTGTGAACAGGATTCTTTTTTCAGATTTTTTGTATTCTGCGATAATTCCGGCGATTCTGCGAGGATTTCCCCAGAGTTCGTTCCCGAGCGAGAACATGCAGAAAGACGGATGATTCCCGAACGTTTCAAGAATTTTTCTGCCTTCGGAGATTAAATAATTCTGTTCTTCTTCGTTGAAGCCCTCTTCATCCGGAGCTTGCAGAGTTCCCCAGAAAGGGAGTTCCGGTTCAAAATAGATACCTAACAGATCAGCGGCTCTGAAAGCGGCTTCCGGAGGACAGCAGGTATGAAATCTGTAATGATTGATTCCGTATGATTTCGAGATCTGTAAGATTTTCAGCCATTCTTCGACAGTTGTCGGAGCGGCTCCGGTCAGAGGAAAGATCATGCCGTCATGTTTGCCTCTCAAGAAAACAGGTCTGCCGTGGCTTTTGAGTTCGAGACCATCGGCTTTGAAATCCGTCAGACCAAAGCAGACTTCTGTTTTATCATCCAGACTATAGGGACTGTCCGGAGCGAAATATAATCTGCATAATACAGGATGATATTCATCCCAGACAGGAGCGTTATCGCTTAACGGAAATACGGCTTCACAGCAGCCGTTTTCCTGAGATGTCACAGTCAGCATCTGAGGAATAATATCAGTGATTTTTCCGTTGATGTCAAACCATTCGCCCTGAACCTGCACACGCTTGAAAGAATCATCTGTAAATAACTGAAATACAACCTGACGCTTCTGCAAATCCGGAATCGCCTTGATTCTGGAAATATGATTTTTCCGCCATAACCGGATAGAAATTTCTCCGGTGATGCCGTTCCAGTTCGTCTGCGTATCAGGAGAGGTCATGTGACCGCCCTTGATCGGATAATCTGTATTATTGACACAGATTGTAATTTTCAATGTTTTGCCGATATAAGAAGAAATATCATAGCGATGCGGAGTGCAGAGACTGTTTTCTGTACCAAGATATTCGCCGTTAATCCAGATTTTAGTAATTCTGGTTCGTTCAAGGAATAATTCTCCCATTGCAATCTGATCAGAAGCCCAGCCTTCCGGGAGCGTGATTTCTTTCTGAAACCACGCATTTCCGGAATAGGGATATAATTCTGTCAGACAGCCCGTTTCTTTTTTGGTATTATATTTGCCTTTCTGATTTGTGGCAGTCGTGCCGGGAAGCTGCACCGTATCGGAAAAAATTTCCGGCGGAGCAGAATAGTTTTTCTCTTCATCAGCGAAAAACTGCCATGTGCCTTGCAGATTGATGCTTGTTATCATGAATCAGCAAATCCTTTCTGATTATTTTTTGTCATTCAGGCATCTGTTGAGAGCACTGAATAAAGCCGCAACAGAAGCTTCAGAAATATCTTTCTTGATGCCGACACCCCAGTAGGTTTTATCATTTGCCTTGATCGAAACATAAGCAGCGGCTTCGGATTCGGAAGTAGCTGTCAGAGCGTGTTCGTTATAGGTCTGTACTGTGAATTTTACACCGGTAAAGGCTTTCAGAGCATTGCTGACCGCATCCAGACGGCCGCTTGCACCGTCAGACTTGATGGTATAGGATTCGCCGTCCTGTGTGAGTGTCAGAGAAGCCTGAATAAATGTCTGATCGTTGTTTTTCTGTACATAGTGAATTTCCTGATATTCCAGCGGCTTTTTGATATTCACATAAGTGTTCACAAAAATTTCATGGACTTCATCGGGCAGCAGTTCCTTATGAGCATGATCGGAAACACCCTTGACCAGATAGCCGACTTCTTCACGCATGGATTTCGGCAGATCTAAACCGAACTGCGTTTCGAGCAGATAGCCGATACCGCCCTTGCCGGACTGACTGTTGATTCTGATGACATCGGCTTCATAGACTCTTCCGACATCGGTCGGGTCAATCGGCAGATACGGAACATTCCAGTGATTCGGGTCATGTTCTTCACGGTATTTCATGCCTTTTGCAATGGCATCCTGATGAGAGCCGCTGAATGCTGCAAATACAAGTTTGCCGCTGTAGGGCTGACGGTCATAGACCTGCATTCTGGTGACTCTTTCATAGAGTTCCGTGAGTTCCGGCATATTGGAGAAATCAAGTTCCGGATCGACACCCTGAGAGAACATATTCATGCCCAGTGTTACAATATCAACATTACCGGTTCTTTCACCGTTTCCGAACAGAGTACCTTCTACACGGTCACCGCCGGCGAGCAGACCTAATTCCGTATCGGCAACCGCACAGCCTCTGTCATTATGCGGATGCAGAGAGATGATCAGGTTTTCTCTGTTCTTGAGATGATCATTCATATATTCCACCTGATTGGCATAGATATGCGGCATAGAATGCGAAACGGTAACAGGCAGATTGATAATGACTTTATCATTTTCAGAGGGCTGCCAGATGTCGATGACTGCATTGCAGATTTCGGCCGCAAATTCCGGTTCTGTACCGGTAAAGCTTTCCGGAGAATATTCAAACTGGAAATTGCCGGGGGTTTTCTCTCTGTATTCTTTGCAGAGTTTCGCACCGAATACGGCAATATCAATAATTTCCTGCTTGCTTTTTCTGAACACCTGTTCACGCTGTGCTACAGAAGTCGAATTATACAAATGCACAATCGCATGTTTACAGCCTTTCAGAGCTTCATAAGTTTTGGCAATGATATGCTCACGGGACTGTGTGAGCACCTGAATAGTCACATCATCCGGGATTAAATCCTGTTCGATCAGGGCACGGCAGAACTCATATTCAGTTTCAGAAGCAGCAGGGAAGCCGACTTCGATTTCTTTAAAGCCGATCTTGACCAGCAATTTAAAAAATTCGAGTTTTTCTTCGAGGCTCATGGGAATAATCAAGGCCTGATTGCCGTCACGCAGATCGACACTGCACCAGGCCGGGGCTTTGTCGATATATTCTTTTTTTGTCCATCTCATAGGAGCGTCTTTCACAGGGAAGTACTGCCTTGTGTATTTCTGATAATTTTTCATAATAAAATTCACCTTTCTTGGAAATAAAATAAAAAAACTCTTTCATGTCCATTCTGTGACATAAAAGAGACGAAGAGCAAGCTCCGTGGTACCACTCTTATTGATGTGAGTTATAACAACACATCCGCTTTCTGTATCTGAAAATACATATCTCTGTAACGGGAGAACCCGTATGTGCTTACTTGAAACGATTCGGCACATCCGCTCAGGGAGGAGTTATGTTCCAGTCCTGCTGCTGTCTTGCACCGGACGACAGCTCTCTGCAAACAGAAAATCTGAAATTTTTTTCCCATCACCGCATTTATGAGTATATATTATATTATACTACAGGATTTCAGATTTGTCAAGAGTTTTTTCATAAATTCTCAGTATTTTTGTTTGGTTCAGGTTAAAAAAATATCTTGACATATTCATAGTTATGTGATAAAATAATAAAAACAGATGATATTTCAGAATAAGAACAGTGCGGAGGTATGTACTTTGAACAGAAATCAGGAGAATGAAGCAAAAAAATATCATATTTGCAGTGAGGCGTATTTTCGCTTTTTTCATTTGATGAATCAATATTATAAATCACCGGACGCACTCAGCAAAAGTATTTCCAAAGAAATTGTACCGCTGGCAAAAGAAATGCACCTTGGCTATATTGCTGTACATCTTGATGCTCCGTCAAATTCCCTTGCTCCGCACGGAAAGCATGTCCATGCTGAAATTTATAAAGCTGATTATGAATCCGAAAAAATATGGAATGTAGAATTTATTACGCCGGAAGATGGAGTCTGCGTTCTGAGCACCGCACCGGAAAGAAATTATGAATGGAATGAAGATGAAAGAAAAGAAATTCATTTTTTTCTGGAATGCATTTTTGTCCGTTTCGGACGAATCAGAATGGGACAGCTGCTCTCGAAAGTCAGCACATGTGATTTTCTGACCAGTGCTATGAACGGCCGTGGTATGACTGTCTACGGAACAGAACTTAAACAGCAGGACGAACTTGTGAAATATGACGGCTTATTCATGAATCTGAAAAATTTCAAATATATCAACCAGACTGTCGGCCAGAAAAAAGGCGATGAGATTTTAATTAAATATTGTCATACATTACAGAGATTTCTGCTCCCCAGCGAAAAAGTCTCACGTCCCGGCGGAGATAATTTTTTTGTATTGATTCGTAAGGAACGTACACAGATGTTCCTGCATTTCTTACAGGAAATCCCTATTACTGTTCCTTATGAAAGCGGTCACAGAACTTACAGAATTTCAGCCAATGTCGGAATTTACCGGATTAACGGAAATGACAATATCAGCGATGCAATGGACTTCGCAACAGTTGCCCTGAATGAAGTCAAGCACTCCGGAAAGGGTGTCGATCAGCTTTGGTATGCTCCGTATATGATGGATAAAATCATGCATGACAAGCAGATTTCCCAGCTTTTCCCGAAAGCTCTTGCCGATAATGAATTTTCAGTCTACTATCAGCCGAAAGTTCTGCTGGAAAATCAGAAATTATGCGGCTGTGAAGCACTTGTCCGCTGGTATCATCAGGGAAAAAATGTTCCGCCGATGGATTTTATTCCTGTCCTCGAACGGGAAGGCACAGTCTGCAATCTGGATTTCTATGTCTTTGAAAAAGTTTGTTCCGACCTTCGCCGCTGGATTGATATGGGGGTCGAACCTGTCAGGATTTCAACCAATTTTTCTCAGCAGCATTTGAGAAATCCTTTCTTAGCAGAAGAAATTCTGAATATCATGCAGAAATATGATATTGAAAGCCGCTATATCGAAATTGAACTGACCGAAATGTCCGAAGCTAAAAACAGAGAAGCTATGCTTGTATTTTTACAGAAAATGCGTGATTACGGAATCTGTA
This sequence comes from Oscillospiraceae bacterium, assembly GCA_017483465.1. Classification (GTDB taxonomy): domain Bacteria; phylum Bacillota; class Clostridia; order Oscillospirales; family Ruminococcaceae; genus UBA3855. Next base: position 18,528 of record JAFUWN010000069.1, on the reverse strand, counting down.
CATCTATTGATGATTTCGGCACAGGCTTTTCTTCACTGAATATGCTCCGGGAATTTCATATGGATGTCATTAAATTAGACAAATCTTTTGTCGATAAAATTGCCATGGAAACGCCGGATGCGGTCAGTGATAAAATTGTAATTCAGAATATTGTCCATCTGGTGCGGGATTTGCAGCTTGAAATTATTTCCGAGGGTGTGGAAACTAAGGAACAGGCTGAATTTCTCAGAAATATCCAGTGTAATATGGCACAGGGCTTTTTATTTGATAAGCCTCTGCCGCATGACGAGTTTGAAAAAAGACTGTTAAGCAACAGAATTTATCATATATAAGTATAAGGAGAAATGATTATGAACATCAGAAAGAAAATTCTTGTAAAGATTTCTGCTGTTCTGCTGGGGGCAGTGTTTGCAGTGCAGACGCTGCCTGTTTTTGCAGAAAGTTCTGAAATCGCTCACGATGCCGCCCGTGATGTACAGGCCGAAGGTGTCGGCAATCCGTTTAATTACGGCGAACGCTTTACCCCTGCGGATGCCTCCACACAGGAAATCAGAGCACTGAATCATGCTATGAGCGTTCAGGAAGTCAAATATGCATTATATAAAGAAATCGACGAACACTGGGATTTAATCTCCGTCCGTCTCGGACAGGAGAACAGGGAAATGGTCTACGCATTATTTTTAGGCATTGGCACAAGAGAATCTACCCTCGGCGGAAACGGTGACGGTGCCGATATTGAAACGGCTCAGTCACAGGGCTTCGGAGTCAGCTCCGCTCATGCCTACGGAACATTGCAGACAGCTGTCACAGCTTTTGCCGATGCCGATCCGACATTCATGAAAGAAGAAGACGTTCCTGAAATGTATCAGTATTCCCTGACAGAATCCAATTTCTATGATGCGATTATTTCCGATCATATGGGAATCCGGAAAATTATGCATTTTGTACATGTCGGCATGACAGACGAAGGTCTGACCGGCTATCAGGTTGTCAGAGGTGCCCTGAAAGGCTTCAATACCGGCTGGGCAACGTATACCGGAGAAGATGACGGGTATTATAAAAACTATCCTGACGAGATTATCGCCCTTGCCAGATGGTATTATGAAGAAAATCATTTATATGACAATACCTTCACATGGACAGGCGATCAGCGTGTTGATCAGTATCGTCAGGGCGATGTCTGGGCATGGTGGGGCGACGGTCAGCCGAGTCTTGCAGAAATCACATCTGCGGAACCCGTTACAGAATCCGAATCGCAGCTGCCTGAAATTCTTCTTGGTGATGTCAATCTTGACGGTACACTTTCCCTGACGGATGTGATCTTGTTTCAGAAATATCTGTTAGCAAGTGAAACATTTTCACAGGAGCAGTATGCAGTTTCTGATGTCAATCAGGACGGTATTACGAATATTTTCGATTTCGTCAGCCTGAAAAAAGAACTGCTGAAATAAAAAATTGCATTTTTCTGAAAAATATGCTATACTATTATCATAATAAATATCATATCATTATGAAAGGATTTATGCCATGAAAAGAAACGAAATTGATCAGAAAGATAAATGGGATTTATCAACAGTCTATCCGGATGCGGACAGCTGGAAACAGGCTTTTCTGACAACCAAACAGCAGCTTTCTGTTTTCCCCGAACTGGAAAAAAACATGCTGGATTCTGCTGAAAATTTATATCAGACTACCCGGCAGATCATCGAAACCGGTGAACAGGTCAACAGGGTGTATACCTATGCACATCTGAAATATTCCGAAGATACTACCAATCCGGATTCTAAAAAACTCATGGGCGAGGCTCAGAATCTTCTGACAGCTTATTCGGAAGCAACTGCTTTTTTCAATACCGATTTGCTCCGGCTTACGCCTGATCAGCTGGAAGCGTTTCTGAATCAGCACGAACAGCTCAGAGAATATGAAATTCTGCTCCTGGAAACCTGCCGCTGGCAGCCGCATATTCTCTCGAAACCGGAAGAAAAACTGCTTTCCGCATTTCATAAAGAACGGGAAACGGCTTCCGACACGTATGAAACACTGACATCTGCTGACCTGAAATTCGGTGAAATTCTCAACGAAGAGGGCGAATCGGTAGAATTAACAGATACAAATTATACACTGTTTCTGCGTTCCGATAACAGACTTGTCAGAAAAATGGCATTTAAAAAATTATATGCTGCCTATGAATCGCATAAAAATACGTTTGCTTCTCTCTATGCCGGTCAGCTCGAAGCCGAAAAGGTGATCGCTAAAGTCCGGAATTTCGATTCTGCTTTGCAGATGTCCCTGTTCGGAGATCATGTGACTCCGGAGATTTATCAGAATATTATTGACAGTATTTCCGGCCATCTGGATGTATTATTCCGGTATTACAGATTAAAGAAAAAAGTACTCGGCCTGAAAGAACTGCATATTTATGATATTTATCTTGCTATGCTGCCGGATTCTGAAAAAAAATACACTTATGAACAGGCTGTGGAAGAAGTACTCTCTGCCGTGAAAATTTTCGGTGATGAGTATGCTGCGATTCTGAAACAGGGCTATGCCTCCGGCTGGGTGGATGTCTATCCGAATGAAGGCAAAGTCGGCGGTGCGTTCTCCGGCGGATGTGCTACGACAAATCCGTATATCCTGCTGAATTTCCAGAATACGGAAGAAGATGTTTCTACACTCGCACATGAATCCGGACATTCGATGCACAGTTATTTCACCAGAAAATACAATCCGCTCCAGTATGCGGATTATACAATTTTTGTTGCCGAAGTGCCTTCTACGGTCAATGAACTGGTGCTGGCCTATTACAGACTGGAACACGCTCAGACCCGTGAGGAAAAACTTTCGATTCTGAATCATCTGCTGGAATTATACAAAGCAACGATTTACAGACAGATCATGTTTGCAGAATTTGAAAAACTGACGCATGAACTCTCCGAACAGGGAGAAGTCCTGACAGCAGAATTACTGTGCAATCAGTATTATGCATTAAATAAAAAATATTTCGGCAATGAAGTGGTATTAGATCAGGAAATTGCTATGGAATGGATGCGTGTTCCGCATTTTTACTATAATTTCTATGTCTATAAATATGCAGTCGGTCTGACAGCTGCAAGCCATATCGTCAAGAGAATCCGGAATCATGAGCCGGGTGCTCTGGAAGATTATTTCGCATTTTTAAAACTCGGCACAAAGAAAAATCCGATCGAATCTCTTAAAATCGCCGGAGTCGATATGACAAAAACAGATGCGTTTGACAGTGCAGTTGAAATGTTCAGTCAGCTGCTGGATCAGTTTGAAACCCTCTGGGATGAAAAATAAAAATCAAAAAAATCACAGCATTCCGCTGTGATTTTTTGATTATTCAGGATAATGATACTGATAATCGCTGAGCCGTTTTTCAAAATCCGCCACCGGCAGAGGCTTGTCAAACAGAAAGCCCTGTGCCAGATTACAGCAGTTGGATAACAGCAGATCTACCTGTTCTTTGGTTTCCACACCTTCGGCAATGCATTCCAGGCCGATTTCCTGTGCCATTGCCACTACATGCCGGAACATTGCCTTTTTAGTACGCTTATCCGCATCAGATTCGTCAGGCAGAAAGCTCTTGTCGATTTTCAGGACATTCCAGGGAATTTCTTTAATCAGATTCAGCGAAGAATAGCCGATTCCGAAATCATCCACAGAAGTAGAAATCCCTGCTTCCTGAAGTCCGTGAACGACTCGCTTGATGTCCTTGAATTCCACATCTGTTGTAGTTTCTGTCAGTTCAATTTCAATATATTCATGCGGTACATGATTCCGGTCGATAATTTCCAGAATATGTTTCAGCAAGTCCATATCTGTCATATGAAGGCGTGAAAGATTCACAGAAATTCTGACAACATGCCGGCCTTCGTCAAGCCAGCGGCGAATGTCACGGCACACATGCTCCAGCATATAAAAATCAAGTGTACACACGGCCATGCCCCGTTCCAGAACCGGAATAAAATCAATCGGAGGAATCAGCTTTCCGTTATGCATCCAGCGGCAGAGAGCCTCTGCACCGGCAATCCGGAAACCGTCAAGAGAAATTTTAGGCTGATAATAAACTAAAAATTCTTCATTCTGAATCGCAGAAGGGAACAGGTTTTCAATTTCTACGTTCTTTTTCTTGATATCCAGCATTTTGTGATGAAATTTTACAATATCCTGACTGCCCGGTGCTCTTGCCGTATAGCAGGCCAAGTTAGACCTGTCCAGAATATCCGAAGGGTTTTGAATCTTATCTTCTTTCTGAATTTGATAAATACCGGCTGTTGCCGTTACCAGCACCCGGTCACTGAAATTGTTATAAGAAACGCCGATTCCCTCGATAATCTGTATCACCTGAGGAAGATGCTCATGTCTGAGAAAGACAGCAAAATTATCGCCCCCTATCCGGCAGATAAATTCATCCGGTTCGGGCAGAACCGCTTTGATCTCATGAACATACCGTTTCATGACAAGTGTGCCGAGTTTACGGCCGATCTGCTGATTGATAACAGAAAAATGTTTCAGATTCAGAAATACAGCAGTATAAACTGACAAATCGGCTCCGGCTCTCAGAAGTTTTCCGATATACATGCTGAAATATCTGACATTCGGAATATCAACATCATCATCATGATACAGAAGCCGGGTCATTACCTGCATTAATTTAACCCGGGAATTCAGTGCAGACATGGTATGCAGAAGAAGTTCTGCTTTTTCTTTTATTTCTTCTGTGAAAGAATTTTCCTCTTCCGGAAATGCCTGATAAAGAATTTCAGGCCCGCTCTGCGGCATCATTTTTATGCCTATGCTGTTGCCGTTATAAAACTTTTCTGCACGGTAAAACTCGACATTAGTTTCGGCCTCCGGCATACCGATATCATACAGATATTCCATGGTAATCCGGCCGATATGAAGAATATGGCATAAATCTGCTGCTGCGTTTCCGACATCCTCTGCACTTTTGATTTCAAGCTGTTCCATGTCATGCAGAAACTTTTCCAAAGCATGAAGATACTCCGTCTGGTTTAACATATCATATTGCCCCCCTGCTGATCCATTGGCAGTGATATTATTCTGCTGTCATGACTTTCTGACAGGTAATATCCTGCATGGTCAGAAAATAGCCGGAAATCTTCCCGGAAGCGTTCCGGATTTCCTGTTCCCGGATGGTGAAATATTTGATTTCTCCGTTTTTTTCTATGCGATAATCATTTTCAGAATTCACCGGAATCAGATTTTCTTTTTTCCAGTCCTGATAATGAAAATTTTCTGTTTCCTGTCTGCTGATACCGGAAATTTCTGCAAAAGCCCGGCTGATTCTGATGACTTTCCAGTCAGGAGAAAAGATCACCAGCGGAAACGGCCAGTTTTCAATAAAATCAGAAAACTGTACGCAGTCGGTGATATCACGGCCAATCCCGACTGTGCCGAATACATTACCGTACATATCACAGACAGGTGTTTGATACGTCATAAATTGTTTGATGCCGTCATCAGTTCTGAGCGTTTCCTCACAGATACAAGTTTTTCCGGTACGGACAGCAGTTTCTTCAGCTTCTGTATTACAGGGAAGATTCCAGATCTGAAAATGCTCTTTTCCGTGAATTTCCGATTTCGGTTTATGCACGGTTTCTGTAAACATGTCATTGACAAGCACATGAATCCCGTCAGTTCTTTTATACCACAGCATATCCGGCAGACTGTTGACTGTTGTCAGCAGAGCATTTTGATAAAACCATGCATAGAATTCATTTTTCAGATTTTTAATCAGAATCATAAACCGCTTTTTGATAATTTCAATGCTTTCTCCGGCAGGCCAGAGAGCTTCCAGCTTATTGACAGATTTTCCGGCATCCTCTGCATGACCGCAGTAGACAACACGCAGATTCTTTTTCCGGAGTGCGAATGCAGAACGCAGAAGCGAAATTTTATCTGTAATAAACACAGCTGTGATGTTTTCCGGAATGGTATTTTTACAATCAGCGAACAACGCAATTTCAGCCTGCACACCTTCCGGCATATTCATGTCTCTGACAGCCTTTTCAACGGCCTTGTCATAAAGGCCAAGATAAATCTTTAATTGAAAATCAAGCATTTTCCGTCCTCATTTCTTATGTGAATAAATTTAAATAATTGCTTTTATTATAACAAATGACTCATGTACGATTCAACTGCTTTTTTTTAAAAATATATGAATACAAAGAAAAAAGAAAAATCAAACAAAAATCAGCCTGAAACAAGGCTGATTCTTCTGTTCAGGAAAGTTTGGTTTTCCATTGATGGGATGTTTTCCCCTGATAAGTATTTTTCACAGCTTCAGGGAGAACAGATGTATTTCCTGCTTTGGTACGGCAGGAAGCAGTTTTCCCGTTCAGAAGCGAGGAAACCTGTTCATCTGTGAGTTTGTTTCCGTAGATATAATAAAAATTCATATCACATTTTCCGGTACAGTACCAGCCGTAAGCACTTTTTCTGACTTCTTTCCGGCAGTTCGGACAGAGAAGCTTTGCTTTGCGTTCTGTTTTTACCTTCGGCTTTTCTGCCGGAACAGGGGAGAAGCTGTTTTTCAGATATTTCTGATATTTCGCTGTATAATCCACAGGATTTTCCTGATGTTTTTTCAGGAAAAAATCAGCATATTTTTTCATATCTTTATCAGAAAATTCAGAAACTTTGTGATTCTCGTGCTGACTCCGGATAAAATGAACCAGCTTATCAATTTTCATCACCTGATTCCGGAGTCTTTTCGGAGCATGATCAGTATTCAGAATCCGTTTCTGATCGGTAAATACTACCACCGGAACACAGCGTTTTTTCAATTCCGGACAGAGATGCTGAATCAGATCGGCATGACGGCGGTTCTGTTCTGTCGGGTCAGAAATACTCTGCCGGGAGCCGTCTTTTTTCTGAATAATAAACTGACCGCTCTGATCAATCCGGATATCAGAACTGTAATTCTTGCATTCAATCACAAGAACCAGCTTTCTGGTAATGACCAGAAAATCAATCTGTGCGGAGAGTGTTTTTTCTTTCAGATAAACATCATGCAGAATATACATCGGCATATAGCTGTTTTCAAGTGTATATCTGACTTGATTTTCCCCGTATTCTCCGGATTTGCAATGCTGTATATCCTGTGAAACCTGTTCTCTGACATCGGCAGGCAGTTTTCTTTTCAGCAGAGCGTTCAGTCTGGCGAGTTCCGGAGAAGCTTTTTTTTCTTTATAAACTACCGGACTGTCAAGCTGATATTTCTTTTTCAGAAATAGATTCAGAATACCCATAATCTCTGTGTTCCTTTCTGTCAGAACAACTGCCGGAACAAAAATTCCGGCAGAGTGATATTATTTCTGATTATCTTTATAATATAAAAGGCAGTGGCAATAGCCCTCGAAACCGGGGTCAGCGATCTGTTCACGGAATTCTTTGCACATGCATTTGGTTTCCGGTGTCCGTTCTATCCGGCACGGACAGTAACCGCCGGTCTGTTTGAGACCTTCACGAATCATATCGACAATCTTTTTATCTTCATTCAGCCGTACCATCAGCAGGAAACTCCGTGTTTTCTGAACAGTTCCTTAATCTGGCCGGCATTTCTCAGACCGGTGACACGTTCGAGCACCTTGCCGTTTTGGAATAAAATCAGCGTAGGAATTGCCGAGATTCCGAACTGCATAACCAGTTCACGGCATTCATCAGAATTGACTTTGCCGATCTTGAGTGCCGGATTTTCTTCATCGAGCTGATGCAGAATTTCGCCCTGCATCATACAGGGGCCGCACCATGTTGCCCAGAAATCGACTAAAACAGGGGTATCGCCCTGGATTGTCTCCTGAAAATTTTCCTGATTCAGAGTTATTATCATAATAAAAATCCTTTCTGTTTTGTTTTTGAGAAAACAGAGGTCAGAACCTGTGTTATGACCTCTGCAATAGTTTTGACGTTATGAATTATTTTATGCTTATTCAGCATCTGTGTCGGCATCAGCATCTGCATCAGCATCGTCACCGGCATCAGCCGGAGCAAGACTGCCGTCTGTACCTGTAATCGTAAAGTTTACTTCTACAGTTGTCCACTGGGAGAAAGCAGAAGGATCAATCAGCTGTGCAGAATAATCCTTGCAGATATCCAGTGCATTTTTATCGGCATCATACAGAGGGCCGTCAATGCAGCGGGCATCATCAGAAGGCGTGCTGACCCATGTATTATAAATATTGGTTCTGGTTTCTGAGCCGTCATCACTGGAAGTATAATTCTTTGCACTCATTTCGATTTCATTGCCGTCTACTTTGATGCTGTCAATTGTGATGACTGCACCCGGATACATGGATTCACCTTCCGGAATCATAACAGACAGGAAGCTCAGGCCTTCGGGCGTATACTGATCTGCGGCATCGCCTGTGGTATCATAACGGAAGCCGTTTGTATCGGCAGTCACGCTGACAGTATAGGAACCGTCACCCTGAATATCGGCAATACCGGCATTATAAGAAAGCATATAGCCGTCTTTTTCTGCACTGCCCCAATACTGAATCCACCACTGACCGTCAACAATAGCCAGATAAGCCTGACCGGGCTGAGCGGTCATAGCCGGTTCAAACTCTACATCCTGACTCTGTGTGACTTCCTGAGCACCTTCAGAAGAAGCATCACCGCCGTCAGAAGAATCATCGGCAGCAGAATCTTCAGCAGGAGCATCGGCTTCGGCAGGGCTGGCATCGGCATCGCCGTTTGCGGCAACCGGAGAAGTTTCAGGAGCTTCCTGAACGACTTCAGAACTGGAATTTTCAGCAGCCGGTGTACTTTCAGAAGAACCGCCGCAGGCAGTAAAAGCAGCACCCATCATGAGAGCGGCTGTCAGACAGGCAAGATATTTTTTCATTTTCATAGTTAAAATCCTCTTTTCATAGATTTTTTAATTAATTCAGCATAATTTAATCATACACGATTTTACAAAAAAGTGCAATATACGGAATGGCTGAATTTTATTTCTGCTTTTATCGGAAAACTGTAACAATTCACAAAATATCAGGCTCAGGAACTTTCTTCCAGTTCGCAGAGTTCTGCGAAACAAGCTTCGGACTGATTTTTAGCCTGTTCCATTTCGGCACAGACTTCCTGCATTTTCTGATAATCTGTACAGATTTCAGGCAGAGTTAATTTTTCTTCCAGTTCGGCAATCTGAATTTCCAGTAATTCGATTTGTTTTTCGAGTTCTTTCATGCGGTTCCGGCGGGCGGCATCGGCACTTCGCTGGGCTTTTGATCTGTGAGAAGAGACAGCAGCGGCTTGTTTTGCCTGTTTTGCGGCTTCCATCTGCCGGGCCTGTTCCTGAGCCTGAGCTTCTGCTTTTTGTCTGGCTTTTTCTTCGAGATATTTTTCAAATCCATAAGGATAGAAAACCGCTCCGTCGGGGGTGAGTTCAAGCAATTGGGTTGCCAGTTTTTTGAGGAAATATCTGTCATGCGAAACAAATAAAAGTGTCCCCGTATAATCATCCAGAGCTTCTTCCAGCACTTCTTTCATCGGCAAATCCAGATGATTGGTCGGTTCGTCAAGAAGCATGACATTGGCATGTTCCAGCATGAGCAGAGCGAAACAGACTCTTGCCCGTTCACCGCCGCTGAGAGCAGAAACCGGCTTGAACACATCTTCTCCGGTGATACGCACCTGTCCGAGCAGATTCCGGATTTCTCCGTCCAGCATAGCCGGAAATCTGTCATGCAGTTCATCTATTACAGTATTATCTGGATTCAGGTTAGTACTTTCCTGATCAAAATAAGCAGTCCGGATATTTTTATTAAATTTAATCATGCCCTCATGCGGCAGGATATTTAGAATTTCTTTCAGAAATGTTGATTTTCCGATGCCGTTTATGCCGATAATGCCTAATTTTTCACCTCGGCGGACAGTCAGATTAATCTCATCAAGAAGCTTTTTCCGGTTTGCCCCCTCACCGACGGAAATATCTGCATGTTTAATTTCAAGAACTTCTTGCGGGGGTTCCGTCTCATAAGTAAAACTTAATCCGGCACGTTTCTGAGCGGTCACGGGCTTTTCGATACGTTCCATTTTATCCAGCTGTTTCTGACGGCTTTTGGCACTTTTGGAAGTCGAGGCCCGTGCCATATTGCGGGCGACATAATCTTCCAGTTTGGCAATTTCTTTCTGCTGTAAGGCATATTCTTTGGCCTGCCGTTCGACAGCGGCGGCTTTCAGGACTGTATAATCAGAATAATTGCCTTTGAATCTTGTCAGGCGGCCCCGTTCGATTTCACAGATGCTTGTACAAAGCTTATCCAGAAAATACCGGTCATGCGAAACGATCAGAAGGGCACTCCGGCTGGATTTTAAATACTCTTCCAGCCATTGAATCGTCTCAAAATCCAGATGATTGGTAGGCTCGTCTAGAATCAATAAATTCGGAGATTCCAGTAATAATTTACATAATGCAAGTCTTGTTTTTTCTCCGCCGCTGAATCCGGAAACAGTCCTGTGAAATTCTTCTTCTGTAAAGCCCATGCCGAACAGGACACTTTTGATTTTCACATCAATTTCATAGCCGCCGTTCATCTGAAACCATGCCGAAATTTTATCATATTCTTCCAGAATTTCAGAATTATGATTCGCAAGCTGCTGTTCGAGTTCCTTGATTCTGTCCTGAGCGGAAAGCAGTTCAGAAAAAACGCTCTGCATTTCCTGCCATACGGTCAGACTGGAGTCCAGAGCGGCAGACTGTGCCAGATAGCCGACAGAAGTCTTTGCTGCACGGATAATCTGTCCGTCGCCCTCCTGCTCATGATCGGGAAGAATCTGACCAAGCAGAATTTTCAGCAGTGTGGATTTTCCGCAGCCGTTCGCACCGATCAGGCCGATTCGGTCAGTATCTTCAATTTGCAGATCAATATCCGACAATAATTTCACGCCGTTATAAATTTTATTTATCTTAACTGCTTTCAGCAGCATAGTATCACCCTTGTATGATTATTTTATTTTTTCTTCCTGAGCATATCCAGAAAAATATTTTTCATTTTTTTCTGTCCTTCGGGAGAGTCCAGTTCTTCCTGTTTCATCTCGCCTTTATAGATCATTTCAAGAATTTTAATATACGCTTCACCGAGAGCCGTTGTCAGAAGTCCGGCCGTAGCTCCGGAAATTGTACCGCCGACAGCCGTGCCGACACCGGGAATTAATTTCAGCAGATTGGAAGCAATCGTCCTGCCGAGGACAGTCGCACCGCCTGCACCGATTGTCGAAGAGACAAAGCAAGTCAGCAGGCTTTTGCTGACATTCATGCCGAATACTGCCGTAATGCTTGCCAGCATGGTCACCTGAGTCGGAACCAGCATAGTCGCATCGGCAAACGGTACAGGAGCAAAACCCTCACCAAAAGCGGCGGCGACCGAAGCGGCGACGATGGCCTGTGCTCTCTTTTTTTTTGCTTCGAGAGAAGCTTTCTGGACGTTCTGAAGTGTATCCTGCAAATCATCAGGGAGCACCTGTGTCATGAGTTCAATCAGCGTATCCAGACCGTAAGATTTAATTATATAATCTTCATCAAGTTCCATATCCTGAGCCAGAACAGGAATAACCTTGCTGACATGAAAATTTTCTGCCTCGACAAGTTTTTGCATTTCGGCAGCCTTTTTCTTAGGACAGCCCTGTGTCAGAATAATAAAAATCGGGACTTTGGTGATTTTATTTTCTTCTGTAAATTCTCTGAGCCATGCTTCCTCGAAGCTGTCAAATGTCCGGTTCGAGCCGACATTGATACAGTACCAGATACAGTGAATGGCTTTGTTGACATCATCCGAAGCGGCACCGTCACGGATGAGCTTTAACACTTCCTGTTTGGTTTTATCCTGCTGTTCTTTGCTGAGTTCAAAACCGGGGGTATCATAAATTGTCAGAGGAAAATCCGGTTTGGTATAGCTTCTGATCTCCTGTGTGACAGGTCTGCCGATGCCTGTTTCGGCCAGATTCTCACGGAATACGGAATTGATCAGCGTACTTTTTCCGACACCGGATTTTCCCAGAATCACAATATTCAATTTTTTGAGATTCCGGATTTTCCTGTTGACTTCCTGAATGCATTTTGCTGCAAGCTGTTCGGGATGATATTCCATAAAAACTCACTTCCTTGTATGATAAATTATTTTTTTACTCTTTGGGATAAAGAAGACGATAGGCAATATTGGTTCCTTTATGAATCAATACCGGAATGATGACCGCCGAAGCAGCAGTGAGCACAATACTGCCGATGATATATAAAATTTTATCTGTCTTGTCTTCCTGATTCTGTGTATTCATAAATTAATCTCCAATCCGACCGGACAATGGTCACTGCCCATCATATCCGGATAAATTTCAGCTTTGCTGATTTTGTCAGCAATTCGGTCTGATACTAAGAAATAATCAATTCTCCAGCCGATATTCCGGCTTCTTGCCTGTTTCATATACGACCACCAGGTATAGGCATCTTTCTGCTCCGGATGCAGATACCGGAAACTGTCAGTGAATCCGGCGGATAACAATGCAGAAAATTTTCCCCGTTCCTGATCTGTAAATCCGGCATTGCCGATATTGGCTTTCGGATGTTTCAGATCAATTTCCTGATGTGCAACGTTCATATCACCGCAGATAATCAGAGGCTTTTTCTGATCTAATTTTTGCACCAGTTCCCGGAAATCATCTTCCCACTGCATACGATAGCCGAGCCTTGTCAGTTCTCTCTGAGCGTTCGGAACATAGATATTGATTAAAATAAATTTTTCATATTCGGCAATAATTGTTCTGCCCTCATCCGTATGCACACCGTAATTGAATTTAATTTCTGAAGGAATTATTTTAGTGAACAGTGCCGTTCCGGAATAGCCTTTTTTTACCGCACTGTTAAAATACTGTTCATATCCGTCAAATTTTGTAGTTACCTGTTCCGGCTGCATTTTTGTTTCCTGAATGCAGAACAGATCTGCATCAAGGGCTTTGAAGTGCTCTTCAAAACCCTTGTTCAGATTTGCACGGAAACCGTTTACATTCCATGAAATCAATTTCATCAGGACAAGTCCTTTCTGATAGTTAATTTAAATAAGCATTATCTGACTCGATAATGACCGTATTGGCACAGACGGAAATCAGCATCAGCAGATTTTCATCTTTATCAAGAATCCGGATGTAATGATTTGCTTCCTGAATGATTACATTTTCAAAATGCCGGAAGAACATCCGGTTCATATCTTTGTCATAGAAACTGACTGTGTAATTTCCCATAAAAATTCACCGGTGTTAAGATTCCAGAAATACTCTGAAGGCTCTGTAAGCCGCCCAGACATCTGTTTTTGCAACTAATTCATACGGAGCGTGCATGGACAGCACCGGAACGCCGATATCAATCGTATCAATATCCAGATTAGCGATATAAGCGGCTACTGTACCGCCGCCGCCGAGGTCGATTCTGCCGAGTTCTCCGGTCTGCCAGATGACATTGCCCTGATCGAGGATTCTTCTGACTTCGCCCATAAATTCGGCAGAAGCATCAGAAGTGCCGGATTTTCCTCTTGCACCTGTGAATTTTGTCACGCAGACACCGTGATTCAGATAGGCACAGTTGTTTTTCTCCAGTACTTCCGGAAAAGTCGGATCAAATCCGGCATTGACATCGGCTGACAGGCATTTGGAAGCCCGCATGACAGCCCGGCCGTTTGCCCCGAAGCATTCCGCAAGATCTTCCAGAAAATATTTCAGATACGAAGATTTCAGACCGGTATTGCCGTCGCTTCCGGTTTCTTCCTTGTCTGTTAAAATCACAACGCTGGTATGTACCGGAGCAGAGACATCCAGAGAAGCTCTGAAAGCCGGATAAGAGCATACTTTGTCATCATGACCATATGCACCGATCAGACTCCGGTCAAAGCCGACATCCTTTGCCTTGAAAGCCGGAACTGCTTCGAGTTCGGCAGAGATGAAATCATCTTCTGTAATATCATATTTTTCATGAAGCAATTTCATCAGAGCGAGCTTGACAAGTTCATTTCCCTTATCAGACTTGAGCGGCAGAGAGCCGATGACAATATTTAATTCCTCGCCCTTGATGAGCTGCGGAGAGGGTCTTCTCATCTGTTCGTCAGCGAGATGCGGAAGCAGATCCGTAATATAGAAAACAGGGTCATTTTCATCTTCACCGATACGGACGGTAACTTCAGAACCGTCTTTTCTGACAATCACACCATGCAGAGAAAGCGGAATGGTCGGCCACTGATATTTTTTAATTCCTCCGTAGTAATGCGTTTTGAAATATCCCATTTCCTGATTCTCATACAGCGGATGCTGTTTCAGATCAAGACGGGGAGAATCAATATGAGCCGCACAGAGTCTGACACCCTCTCGAATATCAGCAGTTCCGATTGTTGCCATAATTACGGCCTTGCCTCTGTTATTGAGATAAATTTTATCTCCGGCTTTCAGCTGCATACCAGGCTGAAACGGCTGATAGCCCTGTTTTTCGAGTTCTGCGATCACAAAACTGTTAATTTCCCGTTCTGTCTTAGCCGTATTCATAAAGGCTTTATACGCTTCACAGAAGGAATCACAATCCTGCAATTCACGTTCTGACATTCTCTGGACAGCATGTTTGTTTTCAGAGAACAGCTGTTCTTTGAGAATCTGTACTTCATCTTTGGTTTTCTTAGGCATAATAAACACTTCTTTCTAAAAAATAATTATATTTTAATTTGATAAATATATCTTGACTTTATCGGCAACTTCTCCGGATAAATCGGACAGCTGCTCAAGATTATCGTTATTATGAATCACATAATCTGAATGCTGAATAAAAAAATTTTCATCCAGCTGAGCACCCATGCGTTCACGGGCGGCTTTTTCGCTCATGGAATCACGGGCCATAATTCTGGCACAGCGTACTTCCGGATTTGCAACAACGGAAATAATCATATCACAGAAATCAGAAGCACAGCTTTCAAACAGAGTCGGAGCATCAAGCAGAATAAAATGACAGCCCTGTCCGGCATATGCATTGATTCTCCTGAAAATTTCTTCTGTAATAAACGGATAGCAGATACTGTTCAGGCTTTCCAGTTTTCTCTTGTCATTGAAAACAATCTTAGCAAGAGCTTTCCGGTTCAGTGTATGATCCGGATTTCTGACAGCATCACCGAAATAATCAAATATTTCCGCAAGGCACGGCATACCGGCTTCCACGACTTCATGAGAAATCTGATCGGCATCGATCAGAGCAAAGCCATGTTCGACAAAAATTTTAGAAACTGTACTTTTTCCGGCTCCGGTCTGGCCTGTCAGACCGACAACGATCGTATGATGTTCCTGACTCATAAGCGAATCACCTCGAATCCGGCGGCACGCATCAGCCTGTTATAGACAGACAGGTCAGCACCTGTCTGCCGGGGCATACGGACATAGACCAGTTCTGCTCCGAGTTCGTCCAGTTCCCGGAAGCGGAAAAACAGGTCATGAGCCTGTTCCGCACCGCTGTCACCGTAATGCAGACAGGGGATGCCGTCTATTTCAGAATCCGAATCAAACAGCAGACAGTAAAGATTTTTCTGCTGATGATGCAGTACATAATCCCGGAATGCTTCAAAATCCGGAGCATCTACAGGAAGAATTTTTGCTTTCGGAGAATAATGCTTATATTTCATCCCCGGAGAAGCTGCTTTTGCCTCCGGAGCGATTTGTGTAAACACGGCCTGATCTACATAAACCTGTCTGGCATAAGGCCGGAGATCTTCTTCTGAAATCAGACCGGGACGCAGAATATGAATCGTTTCGGGTGTATCAAAGCAGATCACAGTAGATTCCACACCGACTTCACATTGACCGCCGTCAAGAACAGCGGCAATTCTGCCGTTCATATCATCCATGACATGTTTTGCGGTTGTGGGGCTGGGAAGTCCGGAGCGGTTCGCTGAGGGAGCGGCGATCGGACAGCCGGAAAGCTGAATCAGTTTTCTGGCGGCCGGATGAGAAGGCATTCTGATTCCGACAGTATCCAATCCGCCGGAGGTCACAGACGGAATGCAGTCTTGTTTCGGCAGTACCATCGTCAGAGGGCCGGGCCAGAAGGCTTCTGCAAGCCGGAAGGCAATTTCAGGCACTTCGGAAGCAATCTGATTCAGCATATCCAGACCGGCAATATGCACGATCAGGGGATTATCTGCCGGACGGCCTTTGGCTTTGAAAATATTTCTGACAGAGTTTTCCCGTCTGGCATCGGCTCCGAGGCCGTAGACAGTTTCTGTCGGAAAAGCAACGAGTTCGCCGTCACGGATGAGCTGTGCGGCAATAGTTAAATCATCTTGTGTATCTTGTAGTAATCTTGTAGTTTTCATAAATTCTGCCCCGCTAATTTTGCTGCCTGATCTGCCGTAGCAAGTGCATCGAACACTTCGTCCAGATCACCGTTAAGAATGCTTTCGAGCCGGTAGAGTGTCAGGTTAATTCTGTGATCTGTCATGCGGCCCTGCGGATAATTATAAGTCCGGATCCGTTCTGATCTGTCACCGGTGCCGACCTGCATTTTTCGTTCGGAAGCGATTTTATCATTCTGTTCCTGCTGTTTGATTTCAAATAATCTTGCCCGGAGAACTTTCATAGCTTTGTCTTTGTTTTTATGCTGACTTCTCTCATCCTGACATTCGACCACAAGGCCTGTCGGGAGATGGGTGATTCTGACGGCAGATTCTGTTTTATTGATATGCTGACCGCCTGCACCGCTCGAACGGAAGACATCTATTTTAAGATCAGCCGGACTGACTTCCAGTTCTACTTCATCAGCCTCCGGCAGAACAGCGACCGTCACAGTAGAAGTATGAATTCTGCCTTGTGATTCCGTTTCCGGCACACGCTGAACCCGATGAACACCGCTTTCATATTTTAATCTGGAATAAGCGGCCTCGCCGTCGATCGAGAAGCTGATTTCTTTATAGCCGCCGAGTTCTGTCGGACTGGCATTTAAAATTTCCAGTTTCCAGCGATGGGCTTCCGCATACATGCTGTACATCCTGAACAGCGAATTTGCAAACAGGGAAGCTTCCTCACCGCCGGCACCGCCACGGATTTCAATAATGACATTCTTATCATCATTCGGGTCTTTGGGAAGCAGTAAAATCCGGAGTTCCTGTTCGGTTTCTTCGAGCTGAATTTTTGCATCTTCCAGCTGCATTTGTGCCATTTCCCGGAGTTCGGCATCCTGACCGGATTCGTTCAGGAGGGTTCTGGCTTCTTCGGCATCCTGCCGGGCGTTCTGATAAACTGCGAACACTTCCATGATAGGTGTCAGTATTTTATATTCTTTCATCAGAGCCGCATAGATTTCATGATCGGAAATAATTTCAGGATCGGCAAGCTGTGCATTCATATGCTGATATTTTTCTTTCATAGCGAGTAATTTTTCAAACATGCTGTTCACCGTCCTGAGTTTCCTGATGTGTCACTTGTTTAATATATTTTTCAATTTTCAGTCTGGGTACAAGAAATTCCCTTCCGCATTTGACACAGCGAAGCCGGAAGTCCATACCCGTCCGGAGCACGAGCATTTCCTTTGCACCGCAGGGATGTTGTTTTTTCATCACCAGTCTGTCATTGACACGAATGTCCATTCTGCAAATTTCTCCCTTTCTTTCTCTTGATAGCAAATCAGAATCAGTCATATTTTATTATAACTCATTTTTTTTAAAAAGGCAATATTTAGTGTACATAGTTTTGCGAATTTGTGCAATCATAATAAAAAAAACAGAGCTGTCCTGTACAGATTGCTGTATTTTTTTAAAATATAGAAGCAGGTGTTTGATATTATGAAACTTTATCGAATCAAAGGCGAATTCGCTTCCGAAGAACTGGCAGAACTGGCCGCCGGCCGTATTCAGAGAACTATCAAAAATATCCGGAGTCTGCGGATTCAGAAACTGGGCAAAGCTATGCCCTCTATGCAGGGGCGGGAACGGTTCACTATGCTGCCGGCAAATCTGAGAATGGAAAATTATGCAACCGATGTTCTGGTTTCCGAAATGAGTGATTCTTCTCTGCCGGAGCACTGGTACAGAAAAACAGCCGAACTGACTGTGATCTGTCCGATGGAGAAAACAGCAGAAGTTTCTGCAATTATGCAGTCACTCGGAGCCATGCAAATCCATCCTGCATGAAATTTTTCCGTTTTGTTACCAAATTCTAATAAAAATAACATGAAAATACACAATAATCTACTTGACAAATCTTCAAAAATATGATAGCATGAAAGAGATGAAAATCTGCCGGATGTCAGAAAGTCCTCTGCTGTAAGCGGAATCTGAAAGGTTCTATTTCAAACCAATCCGGCATATATTACAGCAGGACTTTTCCTAAAAATAAAAATCGGAGGTCGAAAACATGTATCAGAAACATTTCTGTCCGGAAGGGGCACTTCTGGACACACCCGAAAATCAGACAGCCATTTCCAGTCCGCAGGGTCTTTTACAGGCTCAGCTGACCGGAAGAATTCTCGAG
>JAFUWN010000068.1 GCA_017483465.1 Oscillospiraceae bacterium | reverse complement strand
TCGGACGGAGTTTCGGACTCGGTTTCTGTTTCAGATTCTGTTTCGGACGGAGTTTCGGACTCGGTTTCTGTTTCAGATTCTGTTTCGGACGGAGTTTCGGACTCGGTTTCTGTTTCAGATTCTGTTTCAGATTCTGTTTCAGACTCAGTTTCTGTTTCGGACTCGGTTTCTGTCTCAGATTCTGTTTCAGACTCAGTTTCTGTTTCAGACTCAGTTTCTGTTTCAGACTCAGTTTCTGTCTCAGATTCTGTTTCTGTTTCAGACTCAGTTTCTGTCTCAGATTCTGTTTCTGTCTCAGATTCTGTTTCTGTTTCAGACTCAGTTTCTGTCTCAGATTCTGTTTCAGACTCGGTTTCTGTTTCAGATTCTGTTTCTGTTTCAGATTCAGACGGAGCAATAACTTCAATCCAACCATTCTGCTGTGCAGGAGTCAGAGCAGACATGTTAATGTCATAAACATCCAGACCCTCGAATGTCAGATCATACTTACCGGGTTCTGTCGGAGCAGTGAATGTTACATAGAATACAACTGCATCGTCAGCCGGAATAATATTTTCAGCCTTATTGTTATTTGTACCGCCGAATGTCATATTTTCGATATTGGAAGCAAATGCGAGTTCGCCGTAAGCTGTGCCATTGTCAGCACCTGTAGCAACCGGAGAAACACCGTTAAGTTCAGCAACGCCCATCTTCATGATGTAGCTGTTGATACCGTTCTTATCGCCTGTTACAGTTACAGGAATGGTAACAGTTGCACCGGGTTCTACTGTATCAGTACCGATAATCCACATACCAGCATCATCAATTTGAATCGGTACTGTTCCTTTTTCGGACTCGGTTTCGGTTTCTGTTTCAGATTCTGTTTCGGATTCAGACGGAGCGATAACTTCAATCCAGCCATCTTCCTTATCAGGAGTCAGGGCAGACATATTAATATCATAGATAGACAGGTCAGCAAATGTCAGATCATACTTGCCAGGTTCTGTCGGAGCTGTAAATGTTACATTGAATACTACAGCACCATCAGCAGCAACGATATTTTCACCCTTGCTGTTGTTTGTACCTGCGAAGGACATGTTAGTGATATTATCAACAAATGCAAGTTCGCCGTAAGCCTGGCCGTTTGCAGCACTAACAGCAACCGGAGAAACGCCGTTGAGTTCAGCAACACCCATCTTCATGATATAGCTGTTCAGACCGTTCACATCGCCTGTTACAGTAACAGGAATCGTAACAGTTGCACCAGGTTCAACAGTTTCCTTGCCGATAATCCACTTGCCTGCGGAATCCGGAACGACAGATTCTGTTTCTGTTTCAGTCGGAGCAACAACTTCAATCCAGCCGTCTTCTGTCTCAGGAGTCAGAGCAGACATATTGATGTCATAAACATCCAGACCAGCAAATGTCAGATCATACTTGCCGGGTTCTGTCGGAGCTGTGAATGTTACATTGAATACTGTAGCACCATCAGCAGCAACAAGATTTTCACCCTTGCTGTTGTTTGTACCTGCAAAGGACATGTTAGTGATATTATCTACAAATGCAAGTTCGCCGTAAGCTGTGCCGTTAGCAGCACTGGTAGCTGTCGGGGAAACGCCGTTGAGTTCAGCAACACCCATCTTCATGATATAGCTGTTCAGACCGTTCACATCGCCTGTTACAGTAACAGGAATCGTAACAGTTGCACCGGGTTCAACAGTTTCCTTGCCGATTACCCACTTGCCGGCGGAATCAGGAGTCTTAACGTCTTTTACCTTAATCCAGCCGTCTTCTGTCTGCGGAACGAGCTGAGTCATGTTGATATCTTCAAGATCAATATCAGCAAACTTCAGGTTATACAGTGTACCAGGAGCAGCATCATCCGGAACTTTGAATTCCATATAGAATACATCGCCGTCTGCTGCAATGATATTTTCAGCCTTGCTGGAGTTTGTACCGCCAAAGTTGAGGGTACTGCCATTCAGGTTAGACTGCAGGCCAAGTTCAGCATAAGCCGAGCCTGCGGAAGCACCTGTAGCAACAGGGCCTGCATCCTGTGTAATCTTAACAGTATAGCTGTTCAGACCGTCAGTATCACCCTGAACGGATACCGGAACTTTCACAGTATCACCAGGATTTACTTCTTCTTTGCCGATAACCCACTTAGCAGAAGTATCTTTCTTGTTGTGAACAAATTCAGTTTCTGTTTCAGGAGCAATAACTTCAATCCAGCCATTAGTCTGCTTCGGAATCAGCTTAACCATATCAGCATTATAAACTTCGAGTTTATCGAAATTAATCGGATACTTGCCGGGTTCAGTCGGAGCAACGAATCTAACAGCCAGTACATTACCGTCGCCTACAATATTTTCACTGCCAGCTGTGAAGGATGTACCGCCAAATGTTGCATTATCAATATTTTTCTGGAAGTTGAATGCATCCATACGGTTGCCGGCATTCTTCACAGTAACATTACTGTCAACATCCAGTTTTACAATATAGCTGTTAAAGCCGTCTGTATTGCCGGTAACATAAATATTCAGAACAACTTCTTCACCGGGAGCAACTGTTGTATTATCGATTACCCATTCAGCATCAACTTCCTTCTGCTGTTCTACGAACTGTGTTTCAGTTTCAGTCGGCTGTGTTTCGCTTTCAGTGGGCTGCGTTTCTGATTCAGAAGATTCTTCTTCACCCGGAATAGTGATATAGCCGGAAAGCAAAGTAACATCATCATAAGTCTGTTTGTCGAAGTTAGCAAAAGTCGGAGCATTCAGAGGCTCGTCAGTTACGAAAGCAACTTCATACTTAGAACCAGGAGTATAAGTTACACCTGTCTTGGGAACGAAGATATACTTCAATGCAACAGAACCGTCTGCTACAGTCTGGTTGCCTTCACCGGTTACTGTACCGGCAATAAAGCCGTTATCCACGTTAGCCTGGAACTGTGCAAACTTATATGCACTGCCTTCGTCAGTGATTTCGTCTACGGTAAACGGACAGTCAGGATCTTCAATCTTCTTGCCGTCGATCATGATCTTGAACTGGAAGCCGTTCAGACCGGGATCATTTGTAACCGTAATCGGCAGTTCAAAATAATCATCACTGGGATTTGCAGAAGGTGTGTATTCCACATCCTGAATATCCCATGTGTAGCCGTCAGACTTAGGAGACGTTTCAGTAGCATCTGTTTCACTTTCAGTCGGCTGTGTTTCGCTTTCAGAAGACTCTTCTTCACCCGGAATAATAATATAACCGGAAAGCAGATTAACATCTGTATAAGTATCTTTTGCGAAGTTAGCAAATGTCGGAGCATTCAGCGGGTCATCCGTTACGAAAGCCACTTCATACTTCGTACCAGGCGTATAAGTTACACCTGTCTTGGGAACGAAGATATATTTCAGAGCAACAGAACCATCTGCTACAGTCTGGTCACCTTCGCCGGAAACAGTGCCGGCAATAAAGCCGTTATCCACGTTAGCCTGGAACTGTGCGAACTTATACGAACTGCCTTCGTCAGTGATTTCGTCTACGACAAACGGGCAGTCAGGGTCATCAATTCCCTTGCCGTCGATCATAATCTTGAACTGGAAACCATTCAGACCCGGATCATTTGTAACCGTAATCGGCAGTTCAAAATAATCATCACTGGGATTTGCAGAGGGTGTGTATTCCACATCCTGAATATCCCAGGTATAGCCGTCAACAACAGGAGTTGTTTCGGACGGTTCTGTTTTTTCGGTTTCCTTTTCAGTTACAGATTCAGATTCTGTAATTTCAGGAGTTTCAGATTCTGTAGACTCTCCGGGAATAATAATATAACCGGAAGTCAGAATGACATCATCATAAGTATCTTTTACGAAATTAGCGAATGTAGGTGCATTCAGCGGATCATCCGTAGCAAAAGAAACTTCATATTTAGAACCGGGGGCATACGTAACGCCTTCCTTAGGCACAAAGACATATGTCAAGGCTACGCTGTCATCCGCAACGGTCTGGTCGCCTTCACCGGTTACTGTACCGGCAATAAAGCCATTATCTACGTTAGCCTGGAACTGACCGAATTTATATGCACTGCCCTCATCTGTAATTTCGTCTACAATAAAAGGACAATCCGGATCAGTAATAGACTTGCCGTCAATTTTAATCATGAACTGGAAACCGTTCAGGCCCGGGTCATTCTTAACTTTAACCGGCATTTCAAAATAATCATCATTGATATTGGCAGAAGGTGTATACTCAACGTCCTGAATATACCATTCATAGCCATTTGCCTTTGCAATGACTGCATCAGCCGGCGACAGGGAACTCAGAGCAGAAGCCGGAAGAACCCCTGTAGTCATGGAAGCACACAGGCACAGTGCTGTCAATGCAGATAAAATTTTCTTCATTGCACATATTTCCTTTCTGAAATATTTTTTTCAGGACTTTAAAACCGTGTTCAGGCGGAAACCGCCTGAACACAGCTTATACTTTTTCAGAAAAATCCTGTGTGATGAATTAGTGACCAGGATTCAGGTTGCTGATCAGACCGATGAGGTACTTCAGGATTTCAACGGAATCCAGACCATCGAGGTTAGCTTCTGTAGAAGCACCAGGAGTGGTGTTTTCATAGCAGTTAGCATTTTCAACCTGACGAGCATTCAGAGCCTGATTGTCATACTTGGTGAGGAATCTGTTGAGCATTACGATGTCAACGAGTTCAACAGTGCCGTTGTCGTTAACGTCGCCGTACAGATAATCGCCAGGCTGAGTTTCAGATTCAGACGGCTGAGCTTCGGATTCAGACGGCTGAGTTTCGGATTCAGACGGCTGTGTTTCAGATTCAGACGGCTGTGTTTCAGATTCGCTCGGAACTTCCTGAGATTCTGTTTCTGTTTCTGTTTCAGATTCAACAGGTTCGCCGCCAGGAATTGTGATAGAACCAGCAGCCAGAACAACATCATCGTAAGTTTCCTTAGCGAAGTTAGCAAATGTAGGAGCATTGTCAGGATCGTCTGTTACGAATTCGATCTTGTAAACGCTGCCAGGAGTATATGTGGAGATGTCCTTAGTGGGAACCAGAATATAATCCAGAGCGATTGCACCGTTTTCAATTGTCTGGTCGCCTTCACCGGAAGCTGTACCAGCAATGAAGCCGTTGTCAACGTTAGCCTGGAACTGGCCGAACTTATAGGAGCTGTTTTCGTCAGTGATTTCGTCAACAGCAAACGGGCAGTCAGCATCTTCGATGTTCTTGCCGTCGATCTTGATCTTGAACTGGAAGCCGTTCAGACCCTTGTCATTGTAAACAGTGATCGGTACATAGAAATAGTCATCAGCATCCTGAGGAGTATATTCTACATCAGCGATCTTCCATGTGTAGCTGTCAAAGTTTTCAGGTTCTGTAGCTTCAGTCGGCTGAGTTTCAGTTTCGCTCGGAACTTCCTGAGATTCTGTTTCTGTTTCAGTCGGCTGAGTTTCAGAATCGCTCGGAACTTCCTGAGATTCTGTTTCTGTTTCTGTATCAGATTCAATGGGTTCGCTGCCGACAACGATCTTGATACCTTCCATAGTAGCCGGTGTAACCTTGGTCTTACCGTCGCCGTTTACGAAGGAAACAACAGTTGTGCCGTATTCAGCATGTTCATAAGTATCGCTGAATGTTACGTTGTAAACGCCGTCAGCAATATTTTCGTCCAGAGATACAGTGACTTCTGTCAGCGGGAAATCATCAGACTTTGCACCGAGGAATGCAGCAGTATTGGCAGAGTTTGCACCTTCCTTCTTATTCAGACCATATGTCCACTGAATAAGAAGGGATTCCGGACCTGTATAAGTAGAAGCCCATGCCCATTCACTGTTGTGAGAGTAGGACATATCGCCTGTGTTGTGCTTGTAGCTGCCTCTCTTGATATAGCCGAATGTGTTAACGAACTGAGAAGCTGTAAATTCTGTTGTTTCAGCACCAAGTGTGAAATCAGATACAGCATTGTCATCTTCATCCTTTTCAACTGTCCATGTAGCAGCTGTATAGGTCTTTTCAGCTTCATTGGTAGCACTGGCCTTTAAGTCAGCACCAACCTGCTGGAGATGAACGCTTGCATTATCAGTCTGGAGCATACCGCCGATCATCTGAACGGCTGCCTTTGTCGGATCAGCGATAAAATAGAAATCAACGCCGAACTTTGCACCAGCAGCATCTTCTTTAGTAGCAAATGTGATTGTCTTGCCGTCGTCAGATACTGTGAACTTAGCAGTCTGAGCCTCATAGGAAAGCTGAGGATCGTCCGGAGTACCATTCTGGAGATAATAAGAATCCGGATTTACCTTGAGGGCAAATGCCATATCGCTCTCAGAATAAACAGCAAACGCAGACATTACGCTTGCGGACATACTTGCTACCATTGTGGCAGCTGTCAGTGCAGAAATTACCTTCTTCATAACTAATTAATTCCTTTCTGTTTTGGTAGTCAGGCGTTTGTCGCCGCCTGCCCGGGTTTAAAATTTTTTCAATGATGTCTCAACAAAAGATGTCAGAATTGGCGGACATTTTTAATTAAGAATTAGAGTTCAGCGATCAGGCCGACGATCTTCTTCATGATCTGGAGAGATTCTTCTGAAGTAGGCTTGCCGTCGCCGTTCAGGTCGCCGTTTTTCAGACCCTGCGGAGACAGGTTTTCTTTACCCATGATAGCCTTGTTCATGGTGATAACGTCAACGATATTGACAACACCATTGCAGTCAGCATCACCTCTGAGGATATCGCCGCTTTCACTGGGCTTTACGGTTTCAGAAGTAGCTTCCGTTTCTGATTCGGACGGAGTTGTACCAACAACAACCGCACCTGCTTTAGCAGTTACTGTATAGTTTGTGATTGTACCCTCAGAATTCATGTTGCCGATAAAGATTTCAGCGTTCGGAGTGCCGGAACCCTCATAGGTTTCACGGTCAATAGCCTTAACATCCACTGCATAAGTACCATCGGCTGTGCCATCGTTTACCTTACCGGAAATTGTCAGGAATGTACCGTCTTTGGTTACCCAGTAAGCGGAATCATCCAGAGCCACACCGTAAGTTACAGTAACTGTACCGGCTTCGGAGAAGTCAGCATCAAATACAGTCACACCGTCAAAGCCTTCTTTGCCGGAAGCATCGCTGTTGACAATATCGCCGGCAGAAGCACCGGTGATTGTCAGTGCAGAAGCATCATAAGTCAGCTCGAATTCAGCAGCATTGACACCGGCAGCGGGAACACCGCTCAGCTTAACGGCTAAAGTAAACTCAGCACCTGCCTCAGCATTCACCTTTTCGGCAGTTACGGTAACAGAATCAGCAGCGAAAGCAGCCTGTGCTGAAACAGCTGCCAACATGGAAACAGCAGCCATAACGGCAGCAATCTTCCTTACTCTCATAATTGTCTTTCCTCCTTTAATTTGTTTGGGAATGTTAATGGAATAAAAATAAATATACGCATATATAACAGGTGGATCTTATATTCACCCCATTATATTTTGTGACAGGACTGCCCCACATCTACTTATTGTTATTATAGGACAAAATATCACATAAGTCAAGAGAATTTCTTATATTTTGTACAAATCGCTAAAAACAAGATACAGTCTTTGTGCAATATGACAATACTGATGGAATTTCTGCCGGAACAGCGGCAGAATTCTGCACATTTAATATAGACCTATATAAAACGTTTTCCTTAGATTCTGAAACTCTCTTCTGCAATTCCTATTATACACTATTTTTTTTAAAAAGTAAATAGTTTTTTTATGATTTTTTCAAAATCATTGTTTTACACAAATTTCTTTCCGGCAATTATAGCTTTCTCACAAAGGCTGGGATTTTTTAAGGTTTTTTCAACCTTTTTTCAGAGATACAGGGAGCTGATTTCAGGGGCGGTTAATCATCATAATCATCATAATCGCCGTCATCTTCATCATCGTCATCTGTATCAGAATGCGGTGTGAAATTCTTGCGGTATTCTTCGGGAACATTTTCTTCTACGATAGTATCAATCACATCCCAGCTCCATCTTTTAGCCGTACCGCTGGGAGAATAGGGAATAAAATGTTCTTCGACAAGTTCGTCAGTATAGAGATCATAAGGATAATTCCGGACATTGGTCATATCAGATTCATAATGTGTGATGACAGGAGTCAGAGTCGGCTTTTCGATTGTAATCACACCTTCTGTATCACGGCAGATATGAAATTCTCCCAGACCGCCGACCATATTGAAATTATCGGTCTGACCGGAAATGAAATTTCCAAGCGAATAGAAGACAAAGCCTCTTGTTCCGTCCGGACGGGTAAGATATTCCATTGTCTGTAGTGTATGAGGCCCCGTGCCGATAATGACATCAGCACCCCAGTTGATGACTTTCTGAGCGAGTTCCTTGACGGAATCCAATACTTCATGGGTATCTTCCTCCCCCCAGTGCAGAGAAACCACAACACAGTCAGTCTGTGCGGCGAGTTCCTGAATCTGTTTCTGCATGAGAGCTTCATCATCCGTATAGGGAATTACGAGTTCAGAATCTTCCGAAAGCCAATAGCCGTTGGTATGTTCTGTATAGCCGAGCATACCGATTTTCAGATCTTTTTTCTCAATAATCCGATACTGATTCATATCTTCTTCGTTCCGGTAAGTTCCCAGAACGCAGACATTACTATAATTTTCCTGAAGTTCATCCCAGTAATCCAGCGTAAGTGTAATTCCCTCTTCACCCTTATCCAGCACATGATTATTAGCCATATTAAAAATATCAAAGCCGACATCAGCCATATCATAGCCAAGCTCCACAGGAGAATTAAAATTCAGATTCGCACCGGAAAGCTCTAATTTTCCGTTGCAGATCAATGTTTCCTGATTCACGAAAGCCAGATCAGCCGCAGCGATTCTGTCAGCAATATTGCGGTAGCAATAATGAAAATCATAGACAATGCCGTCTGCGGAATGCTGATAAGCAGTTTTATAGACACAGGAATGAATCAGATTATCTCCCACAGCCGCAAAGGTGAGATCGACAGGCTGGAACGCCGGTTCGGTAGGCGGTTCGGTAGTTTCCGGAATACCGATGCTTTCAATATCAATCACATAATTTTGATCTGTTTTTTCTTCCGGCTGCAATATTGTTGTATTTTCTGCACAGCCTGTCAGAGAAACGCTCAGAACGGCGGCGGTCAGCAGCAGATTTATTTTTCTGAATTTCATAGTTATTTCCTTTCTGATAATTCTGTTTTATGATTCAATATCAGTATACCACAAAATCCGTAAAAATGCAACAATTTTTTCAGATTAATCTGAAATTCTGCATAAAAACTCTGCGAAACGGGCATGTTAAGACCAGGAGGTGAGCAGATGAAGCAAGAAACTATCTCCGGCTCACTGGAAGAAATTCTCGCCCGGATACGTCAGATCAGCGGAAACAGTTCAGATCTTCTGATCAACCGCATTACAGCAGGAGGCATTTCCTGTGCTGTTCTGACTTGTGAGGGAATGCTTTCTACTGCAATCATGACAGAATTATTTATCAAGCCTCTGACGGAAATGCCTGTCCAGGCTGACAGCAAAGCATTTTATGAATATCTCCGGAAGAATCTGTTATTATCCCTTGACAGACCGGTTATCCGGAATTTTGATGATCTGTTCCGATTTCTCTACTCCGGTTTTGCGGTGATTCTCGCAGAAGATCAGCAGACAGCATTAGGATTCGGCATACAGGGCTATGAAAAAAGAAGTGTCAGCGAACCGTCCGGAGAAGCAAACCTGTACGGAGCACATGACGGCCTGACAGAAACAGTCAGGACAAACATGTCTCTGCTTCGGCGGAGAATGAAAACACCTTTACTGAAATTTGAATTATCCACAGCAGGAAATCTGAGCCAGACAGATATTTGTCTTTGTTATATGACTGACAGAGTGCCGCCGCAGCTGCTCCGGCAGATCAGAAAAGAGCTGAATGCTGTCAAGCTGGATACTATCCTGTCTTCCGGCTATTTACAGCCGTTTCTTGAAAAATGCCGTGGCAGTCTGTTTGACAGTGTGAGTCTGAGTCAAAGACCGGATGTCTTATGTTCCAAACTGCTGGAAGGCAGAGTTGTCTTATTAATCGACGGTTCTCCGTTTGCCATTGTGATTCCGAAATTACTGATTGAAAGCTTTCAGACTCTGGATGATTATCAGCATAAGCCCTATTATGCGGCATTCAGCCGATGGATAAAATACGCAGCATTTTTTATCGCCGTCCTGTTACCGGCCTTATATATCGCCGTGAGTATGCATCATCCGGAATTACTGAACAGTACTCTGCTGCTGATTCTGACCGATGCCGAACAGAAAGCACCTCTGTCACTTCCGACGGAGACAATTTTTGTTCTTCTTATGTATGAAATCATCCGTGAAGCGGGTCTGAGACTGCCGAAAGCTGTCGGCGGAGCGGTCAGCATTGTATCCGGTTTAATCATCGGTGATGCGGCTGTTTCTTCTGGTCTGATCAGCACTCCTATGCTGACAATGACAGCAATTTCTGTCATCGCCGGATTTGTAACCCCTGATCTGAATGCTCCTGTTACTGTCATGCGGTTATTATTCATCATCGCCGGAGGATTATGGGGCTTATTCGGAATCGGCCTGCTTGGTATGATTGTATTATATAATCTCTGTGCTACAGAGACATTCGGCTTTCCGGCAACGGCACCGCTTGCCCCGTTCTACGGCAGAGCAATGCGGGATGTGGCAACAAGAGTGAATTTCCATCGAATGCAGTACGGTAATTTCACAGTGGAGGAATATCATGAACAAAATTCATAATCATCAGCTGACGGCGATATTATTTTTATCCGGTGCATGGTCAGTAATCTGCATTCCCTCACTGTACGGAAACGGTCAGATTTTAGGCACAGCTGTCGCCTGTCTGATACAGATTCTGTGCTGTCTGCCGATGCTGGCACTCCGGACAGGAACATTTTCCCGTCAGATTCAGAAGCATAAATCACTTGGAATCATTTATATTTTATTTTTCCTGATCTGCGGAGCAAACGGATTTTCACAGTTATGGGAAGCGGCTCCGCCGCAGCTGCTGCCGTCTTCCGGAAAGCTGACCGCCGCTGTATTGATTGCCCTCACCTGTTTTTATACCAGTTCTGCCGGCCTGAGAGCGACGGCAAGAGCCGCACCGCTCGTGATGGGCATATTTATTATTTCTCTGGCGGTTCTGATTCTGGGTGCATGGAACAGAGTTGATATGAGCCGGATTTCTTTTCAGACAACAAATTTTCTGCCAAGCATCCGGATGTATATTTCCCTGAGCGGTGAGCTGGCCGCTGTCTGGATTTTATCAGATTCTGTGCGGAATCATAAAAATACAGCAGTAAACAGTTATCTGATAGCCAAAGCGATATTCTGTATTTTAATTTTATTTTTCAGCATCACAGCAGGCGGCAGACTGATGTATCTGAATGGCTATCCGTTTTTTACACTCACCGCATTATCCCAGCCCTTGCAGGGACAAAGAGCCGATGCATTATATATTTTAGTATTTGTCATGCTGCATATCATGCATACGACTTTACAGACAGGAATCATTGAGCACATTGCCGAGCAGATTTATCCGATTGCTGAAAAATGGTCTGCTCCGGTTTCTTTGATTTTCATGCTGATTCCGGCCTATTTTTTCAAGAGCGATATTTTAGAAACTATGATATTCTATTCTCTTCCGGTTTTAATTTTCATCATTCCTCTGTCTTTAAGAATCCGGCAGTTTATGAAAAGCATTCAGAAAAAGGAGTATTCCCATGAAGTTTTTTAAAATTCTGCTTCCCTGCCTGTGTCTGTTTCTGACCGGATGCAGTACAGAAACCATTTCCGACAGATTATACACACAGGCTGTCGGACTGACCTGTGACGGAAAATTAAGTTTTTATACGCAGAATTTCAATCAGGAAGTGAATCCGCCTGTAGAGGGAATCAGCATAACCGAAGTACTTCGACAGGAAGAATCCCAGAACGGCGGAAAAGTTTTCATCGGCCATACGGAATTATTATGCCTTGACGGAACCTGTACACTGAATCCGGCCGAAGAATTACTATTTGAAAAAGGCTTATCTCCGGCATGTAAGATTCTGTATGCGAAGCCGGAAGAATATTTTCAGAATCCTGAAAATATTTCTGTCATTCATATGATCCGCATGTCAGAACAAAACGGCCTGTTATGCAAAACAGATTTAGCTACTGCCCTGAACGAATGGCATGGAATCTGGGAAACTGCCTTACTTCCGGTACAAAAAGCAGATCAGAGCGTTCCGGCTCTGATTCTGCTTCATAAAGACGGTGGATGTACAGAATTATCCGATTTTGCCGGAAAAGGCCTGTACTGGCTCCGGCAGAATTCCGGAAGTTTTACAATGACACTCCAGACTCCGGACGGAGAACAGGATATTTTAATCAGAAATTGCAGAATTGAAAAACAAGCCGAAAATCAGGAATTATTTTATCATGTCATCATCCGGACAGGAACACCGGAATTAAATCAGACTCTGCAAAGACTTGTTGAAAAACAATGTGAATCTGCCATTCATGAAATGCTTTCTGCAAAAGCGGATGTGATCGGCATACAGGATTTATTAGAGAATTCCGGAATCAAACCGGAAAAAAATATGAAAATCAGAATCAGTCTGACTGTAACAGTGCAGTAATAACTTCAGAACAATTCTTTTTTGAGAGAAACAGAATCCTGATCTGTAATTTTCCTTATGACACGACAGGGATTTCCGGCGGCAAATACACCGTCCGGAATATCTCTTGTGACGACACTGCCTGCTCCGATGACAGAGCCTTCCCCTATTGTGACCCCTCCGCAGACAGTGACATTGCTTGCAATCCAGCAGTTATTTTTAATAATAACAGGCTTTGCATATTCCAGATCATAGAGATCGCCATTCTGACGATATTTCATATTTCTTTCAGAAGCTAAGAGCGGATGTACCGGAGTCGCAATTGTACAATTAGGGCCAAAGAAAACATCATCTCCGATCGTCACCGGACAGCAGTCGAGGACAGTAAAATTAAAATTTGCATAACATCTGTCACCGAAAGTCGTAAACACACCATAATCAAACTGAACTGGCCCTTGCAGATACAAATCTTTTCCGGCATGGGGGAGCAGTTTTTGCAGAATCAGTTTTCTTTTCTGAATTTCATCCTCATAAGTATCGTTATAATCTTTTGACAATTTATGAGCAGTTTTCCGCATTTGGGTTAATTCCTCACCGGAGGCATCATATAATTTTCCGGCGATCATTTTTTCTTTTTCGGTCATAAAAAATACTCCTTTTTAGCATAGAATTTAAAACTGTACATCAGTATCAAATAACATTTTTTTACAGGAATCACAATAATAAGTTTCTACAGAATAAGCGAAAAGTGTATGTTTTACAGCAGTAATTTTTCCGATTTTTATAAAACCTGTTTTTTCTTCTCCCAACTTCCAAGTAACACCGTCTCTTCCATTGAATGACATAACACCTTTTTGCATTTTTTGATTACAGAAAGGACAAAGCATTGCTGATTCCCCCTTGATTAAATGAAATTTCGACTGATAAAAAACACTCCGGAGCATTACAATTCCGGAGTGCCTGAATTTTATCTTACTTCTGATTCATGGTATACTTGATATGTTCAATAGCGGCCTGAGCATAGTCATTGACTTTTTCAGAACTATTGGCAACAAGGGCTTTCTGATACCATTCGAGAGCCTTTTCCGGCTGTGCACGCATACCGCCGCTGCCGTTGAGATAGATTTCACCGATCGCAAGCTGTGACAGCACCAGACCTCTGTCAGAAGCCTCTGTATGCCATGCAATAGCTCTGTCCGGATTCTGCGGGAACGGATAAGTTCCGTTCTTATAGCTGTCGGCAACCTGGAACATCACATGCAGAAGCACTTCACGTTCTTTCTGTTCGAGAGTATCAATCTGACCTTTGATTTCACGCAGGAAGCTGAGCATACTGATCATATAATTCTTAGTTCTGGGTTTGCCTAAGAAAGTCCAGCTACCCATTTCGTCCATTTCGGAAACGGTGAAGATGGCATAATCCACAAGATCATCCAGATTATCCCGGACGGGAGCCGGAGCAGGTTTCGGCTGTGCAGGCTGTTCCGCCGGAGCAGCAGCATCTGTCGGAGCGGCTGCCGGTGCAGGAGCTTCCGGAGCGGGAGCAGCTGCCGGAGCATTGGCTTTTTCCGTAGCATGGGCTTTTTCCATACGTTCATAAACGAGATTATCTTTTGCATTGGTAATCTGATTCATCAGTTCTCTGTAACGGGCCTGTCTTCTCTCGTCACCGAGGAAGCTTGCACGGCGTTCCTGCATGAGGATATAATCAAGCATATGAATACATCTTTCCATCGGTTCGATGGCTTCCAGTTTAGGTGCCATATATGCAATTTTCTCGACAATGATCGAATACAGGAACATAGATTTTTCCATATGTCTGTTATGTTCTTCTGTCGTGCCGAGTCTGCCCTGACGATATTCTTCATCGGCCAATTCTTTGAGCTTATCCACGCTCATTTTATCTGTACCTTTGCGCCACTGATGAGCGCCGCAGTTTTTGCAGCTAAGCTGATTATTTGCCAGTCTTGCGCCGCAGCTGTAACAAACTTTCTGTGCCATATTCTGGACTCCTTTACATACGGATGCAGAAGTTTTCCCTGCATCTTCAAAATTTTATTAAATTTATTATAACACAGCTGATGAAAAATTGCAATCCTTTCCGGCGATTTTGTAAAATTCAGACAAAAACAGCTTTAAAAATTCGGCACTCTCCACAAAAAAGAGTCTCTCTGTGAAGAAGCAGAGAGGCTTTTTAAAGATCATGCAGTCATGCTTGTGACCAGACCGACAATATATTTCAGAATCGTGAGTGATTCTTCGGAATCAGGTTTGCTGTTCTGATTGAAATCAATGGCTTTGAGCTGGGAATCTGACAGGGAATCTTTCCCCAGAACGGCTTTATTGATAGTGATTACATCTAAGATATTGATCACGCCGTTGCTGTCAGCATCGCCGGGCATAATTTCTTCGGATTCTGTTTCTGATGTTCCCGGAGCAGAGCCGAGAGATACAAATTTTCTGTCATATTTTTCGGCATAGGCCTGAGCTGTTGAGCCTTCATAGCCGTAAATGGTTGCTGTTTCTGAAATAGTATATCTATCATCATAAATTTCACATTCCGGATTTTCAATCTTCACAGAAATCAGATTTTTACAGAAATTAAACGAATTGCCTGCAATACTGGTTACACTGTCCGGAATCGTGATGGAAGTTAATGAAGAACAATGATAAAATGTTTTTTCTTCAATACTTGTTACGCTCTTAGGTATTGTAACAGATTTCAACTCTGTACAGCCGGAAAAAGCAAAACGAAAAATTTTAGTAACAGTTTCCGGAATAATATAGGAACTGTCTTCTTTTTCAGCAGGATAACGAATTAATTCTGTTTTATTTTTATCAAACAACACACCGTCTACACTAGAAAGAGTCGGATGCGTATCAGAAACGTAAATTTTTTTCAAACCTACGCAATTAAAAAAAGCGGATGTTTTAATAGAATTTTCATCATCAAACATACGAACACTAGCTAAAGTAGAAGATGTGTTTTCACTCCGCATGATACAAAAGAAAGCATATTTTGAAATAGTTGTCATTGTATCAGGAATTGTCAGAGAAGTAATATTCTCACATTTTTCAAATGCTCCCTGCTCAATAAACTTTACAGGCAAGCCGTCAATTTCTTCCGGAATGACAAGTTCTCCTGTAGGCTCTTCTACATAGCCTGTAATTTCAATATAATCTGCATATTTATTATATGTCAGATTTTCATAAATGCCCTCTGCATATTCTTCCTCTTCCGCAGAAGCAGAAATCACAGCCGTTTCCTGCACAGGAAAAACAGGCATGACAGCACCCATCATACAGAACGCAGATATAACAGCGATTATTTTCTTGAATTTCATACAACATTCTCCTTATAAAGAAAAGTCCTGCCGGAACAGGACTTTTCTGAAAAATTTGAAAACAGAATTACTTATTCAGATTAGCTTCGATCTTATCCAGAACATCTCTGAGAGCCTGCGGAACACGGCCGCCCTTAGCAGCGATGTCTTCATCATAATATCTGCGCATTTCAGCAATTTCTTTCTTCCAGAGATCAGCATCCACATCGAGGAGCTTATCCATGATTTCGGAAGTCACTTCATCTTCGATACCCTCTGTATTGATATCGCCCTTCTTAGGCAGATAGCCGATAGCAGTTTCATCAGCATCAACAGCATCTTCGCATCTCTTGAGAATCCAGTCAAGAACTCTCATGTTATCGCCGAAGCCCGGCCAGATGAAGTTGCCGTTTTCGTCCTGCTTGAACCAGTTAACGTTAAAGATCTTCGGAGCCTTATCACCGAGCTTTTCGCCCATTTCGAGCCAGTGAGTCCAGTAATCGCCGACATTATAGCCAATGAAAGGCTTCATAGCCATGGGGTCATGACGGAGCACACCGACAGCACCGGTAGCAGCAGCAGTTGTTTCAGAAGAAACAGCAGAACCCATATAAGTACCGTGAGTCCAGTCAAAGGACTGATATACCAGCGGAGTAGTAGAAGCACGTCTGCCGCCGAATACGATCGCAGAGATCGGCACACCGTCAGGGTTATTGAATTCCGGAGACAGGCACGGGCAGTTTTCAGCCGGAGCAGTAAATCTGGAATTCGGATGAGCCAGAGTCTTTTTCTTACCGGTTTTTTCGTCAACTTCGTTCGTATATTCAACGCCGTTTACTTTATTGCCGGTCCATTCGGTAGCATTTACCGGAGGTTCTTTTGTGAGTTTTTCCCACCATACAGTATTATCGTCATTATTCAGAGCCACGTTTGTGAAGATAGCGTTCTTCTTGGTAGCGGCCAGAGCATTATAATTAGATTTTTCGTTAGTACCGGGGGCAACGCCGAAGAAGCCGTTTTCCGGATTGATTGCATAAAGTCTGCCGTCCTTGCCGGGCTTGAGCCATGCAATATCATCACCGACAGTGAATACTTTATAGCCCTTCTTGGTATATACTTCCGGCGGAATGAGCATAGCCAGATTGGTCTTACCGCAGGCAGACGGGAAGGCAGCACAAACATATTTTGTATCGCCGTCGGGTTTCTGAACGCCTAAGATGAGCATATGTTCAGCCATCCAGCCTTCATTCTTGCCCTGGAAGGAAGCAATACGCAGAGCGAAGCACTTCTTGGAAAGAATAACATTGCCGCCGTAAGCGGAATTGATAGACCAGATTGTATTATCTTCCGGGAACTGTACGATATAACGCTTTTCAGGATCAACATCAGCCTTGGAGTGCAGACCTCTTACAAAGTCATTGGAATCGCCGAGTTTATCAAAAGCGGCTTTGCCCATTCTGGTCATGATGTTCATATTCAGAACAACATAGATAGAGTCAGTGAGTTCCACGCCGACTTTAGAGATCGGAGAAGTAACCGGACCCATGCTGTAAGGGATGACATACATTGTCTGACCCTTCATAGCACCGTCATACATAGGACGGAGTTTTGCATACATTTCCTGCGGATCCAGCCAGTTGTTAGTAGGACCTGCATCTTCTTTTGTCTTAGTACAGATAAAAGTTCTGTCTTCTACACGAGCTACGTCATTCACAGCGGTTCTGTGATACAGACAGCCGGGGAGCTTTTCTTCGTTGAGATGCCACATTTTATTGGGGTCACCATCGGGAAGAGAAGTCACCTCTTCGATAAGTTTGTCAAGCTGTTCCTGAGAACCGTCAATCCATACAACCTTGTCAGGTTTGCAGAGATCAATGCATTCCTGCACCCAGTCCAGAACCTTCTGATTAGTAGTCAGTGCACCTTCTAATGCCATAGTTAAAAACCTCCTTGATTTATATGTATTTCTGAGAAATACACTTGTCATTTCTCTGACATTTTTATTTTATCATAAACTGAAAAATTTGTCAATAGTTTGTTACCCTTTACACAAAATTTTTAACAAATCATCAAAAAAGGCTTTTTATATGAAACTGTACGGCATTATTTCAGAACCTTACAAAGCACACTATGAATCAGTTTTCCCAGATTGACCGGAGCTGCAAACGGTGCGACCATAATAGTGAAAAAAAGCATATGTATCATATGTGTGATGGCTTCACTCGATTTTTCATCATAATACTGCCGTTCACTCATAATACGGATGGGGCCTTTGCTTTTTGCTTTTCTGACTGCTTCCGTACTGGAATTGTGAAAGGCGATAAGGGTACTGGCACTAAGAATAGCACAAACCACATAATAAATCAGCATCGGTTTCGGATTGTCAGCAAAAGATTTAGCTAGATTACTCAAAATTGCATAATCGATAATATACAGAACAGCAATCAGAATTCCCTTGAATATTCCTGACTTAAAAAATGCCTTCACGCCGCCTGATTTTTTTGTTTCCTGTTCACTCATAAAAATTTCCCCTTTTCAGATATTTTCCAACACCAAAAATGTTGAATGTTTAAAACTCATTATACTCAAAAAAAAAAAATGCAATAGAATCGGGAAAATTTGTCAGAAAAATCTGTTTTTTGCACAAAAAAGCCCTGCCGGAGCAGGACTTTTTTTACTATAATTTTATGAACAATTTTTCTGTATCAATTCGTCAGGAAAACAATCAGGACAAACCGCAGAAGCTCTCAATACTTTCTGTTCCGCCTGTTCCGGCATAGGCAGCATAACGCAGAATCAGAGAAGCATCATCAGAATCTGCCAGCTGATTGCGGTTCAGGTCTGCAAAACTGATCTGCATTCTGTTCAGAATGCCGGACATTCCGGCACCTTTCTGAGCGGCATCTATCAAAATTGCAGAGGCATCTGTAGAATCTGTTTTATTATCTCTGTTGATATTTCCTTTAGAATACAACGGCGGCAGATTTTTGCCATCGCTGAACAGCTGCACCCAGTAGAGCACATTTCCTTTGGCAGCAACACCGACCCCCATTGCATGATAGGCATCATTCAGGATATTTCCACGATGACCGTCAGAATTCATCCAGCCGTTCATGACATCAGCTTCTGTCGGATAGCCATAGGCAATATTTTCACCAACAGCCATATACACACCGCCTAGATCTGTAAAAGCAGTATAGCCTGCTCTGCCGTCAGGACGTATATGAGAAAAATTATCAATAATTTCTTCTGCCCGAAGCTGTGCGGCCTGATTGAGCAATTCTGCTTCATAAAGTTCAGATTTTCCCAGTGCGGTACGCTGTTCATTCACAAGCATAATTACCTCGTCTCTTTTATCCTGATACTGATCTGCGGCAGAAGTTACCAAAGAAATTGCAGAAATTCCACATACTGCAACAGAAAGGAATGCAGTAATCATATGTTTTATTTTCATAAAAAACCCCCCTGCTTTTTATCTTATAGTTTGATATTAAAATATTCTTCAATAGTTTGTGTACCGCCTGTACCGGAATAAGCAGCATACTGGAGAATTTTAGCGGCATCAGCAGCATCGGTTACCCAGTTTCTGTCGATATCTCCACGGTTTCTCTGATTATCATTCAAAATGCTTGGATTGCCGGCGCCGGTATTAGCGGCTTCTATCAGGATTTTAGAAGCATCTACTGCATCGATAACAGTATTTTCATCGACATCCCCTAAAATCGGAATCACTTTTGTTTCCGGAGTAGTAGAAGTTGTAGTTGCAGTTGTCTCCGGAGTAGTGGAAGTCGTTGTTGTGGTAGTTGTTTCCGGAGTAGTGGAAGTCGTTGTTGTGGTAGTTGTTTCCGGAGTGGTGGAAGTCGTTGTTGTGGTAGTAGTCGTGGTTGTAGTTGTTTCTGTAGTAATGGTAGTAGTCGTAGTTGTAGTTGTTTCTGTAGTAGTGGTAGTTGTTGTCGTAGTTGTTTCCGGAGTTGTTGTAGTCGTCTCTGCCGGCTGAGTGGATATGGATTCTCCTGTCTTATCAGTCAAGCAGATTTCCCAGTAAAGTACACCGTTTTGTTCAGCAACACCGGCTCCGATAAAATGAAATTCTGAACTCAGAATGCATTCCCGTTCGCTGCCTCCCCCCATCCATATTGACATAACTTCAGAAGGAGTATTGTAACCCATGGAGAGATTTTCCTGTGCCGAATCAAAATCCACTCCCTTTTCTACCAGCGTCATCAGACCGGGAGAGCCGTCAGAACGCTCATCAGAAAAGTTTGTAGTCAGTTCTCTGGCTCGGATTGCTGCACATTCCATCAGTTTTGGAGATCTTGTTACAGGAGCAAGACCGTTCTGGGTACGGGCATTGTTCACAAGTTCAATCAGCTGACTGAGTTCTGTTTCATAAGCAGCATTTACTGTGATCGGCACAGAAAGCAGCTGCGGCGGCAGCATTGTCGGATAGCTGATCACATTGGCAGACATTGCCCCTGCAATCAGTAAAGCCGCAAGATATTTTTTAGTTTTCATAAAAATCCTCCTTGATTATCTGAATAAAATAGTATTAATTTTATCATAGCAGATATTTACTAAAAAGACAAGTATTTTTTGAGAATCTTTGAAAAAATCTGCTGTCTGCACAAAATGTATTTTCCTGATTATGACATATCATACAAAAAAATCCTGCCGGAGCAGGATTTTCTGAAATTATGCACTCAGGTCATCAATGAGACCGACAATATATTTTAATAAAGTAAGAGATTCTTCAGAATCGGGTTTACCGTTCTGATTGAAATCAATTGCTTTGAGCTGTTCGGGAGGGAGCGTTTCTTTACCCATAGCCGCTTTATTGATTGTGATGACATCGAGAATATCTACTTTTCCGTCACCGGAGGAATCATCGGGCTTAATTTCTTCTGCTGTGGATTCTGATTCTGTTTCAGATGTTTCGGGAGCAGAGTCAAGAGGTTCAAATTTGTAGTCATATTTTTCAGCGTATGCCTGTGCAGTAGAGCCTTCATAGCCATAGATTGTGCCATTAAAATAAGGATTATTATTTTCATCCATTTCATTGCAAATAGTATATGCCATATCACCTATTTCACAATTTGGATTTTCAATTGTGACAGAAGTTAGTTCGGAACAAACTCGAAATGCATTATGTTCGATACTTGTGACACTTTCCGGAATAGTGACAGAAGTCAGTCCAGACGAAAAAAATGCAAGACCTCCAATAGTTGTCAGACCATCAGGAAGTGTAACAGAAGTCAGTGTAAGACAGTCCTTAAATGCACTTTGTTCAATAGTTGTCAAACTATCCGGAAGCGTAACAGAAGTCAGATTAGGACAGCTCGTAAATGCAAAACTACGAATATATTTCACAGGCAAGCCTTCAATTTCAGCAGGAATATTTGCTTCTGTGATATTCTCTTTATCTTCTGCACTGTAAATTTCTATATGATCGGCATATTTTTTATAAGACCAAATTTCATAAGTCTCATATGTATATTCTTCTTCTGCACTTGCAGAAATCACAGGAGTACTCTGAACCAATTCCGGCAGAACTGGAACAGCTGTACACACCATACACAAAGCAGATAAAACTGCACAAAATCTTTTGAGTTTCATAAAATATTCTCCCTTTTAAAATTTTCCACAGTTTCAACGTTGAAAGTTTGTTGAAAAAATGTTGAAAATTAGTTTTCAACGTTGAAATGTTGATAATTTAATTATACTCAAAAAAAAAAAAATACAATACTTTTTGAAAAACTCATCAGAAAATCTGTTTTCTGTACAAAAAAGTCCTCTCAGAACAGGAAGTTTTTTACAAATTGGCTTTTAAAAAATCTTCTGCCATTTTTTCAGCTTCTTCATAAGAATTCAACTGATAGCATTTTGCACGGAAAACAGCGGCATTTTTCATTCCGGTCAGATACCATGATGCATGTTTCCGAGCCTCTTTTATGGCTAAATGCGGCGGTTTTTCACTGTATTCCAGTATCATCCGGATATGCCGGAGCATTATCTGCATTCGCTCTTCCGGAGTCGGAGGTGTATACTCTTGATTCTCATAAAATGCCGATATTTCTTTAAAAATCCAAGGATTTCCATAACTTGCACGGCCGACAGCAACCAAATCGACACCAGTCGATTCATACATTTTCTGACAATCAACGGCAGATTTGACATCTCCGTTTCCGATGACCGGAATTTTTACAGCTTGTTTCACTTGTTTTATAATACTCCAATCGGCTTTTCCGGAATATAACTGCTGTTTTGTCCGGCCGTGAACCGTCAGGAAAGAAGCACCGGAATCCTCACAGATTCGGGAAAATTCGACAGCATTGATATGTTCTTCATCCCATCCGATCCGCATTTTGACCGATACCGGAACGGATGATTCTTTCACAGCAGATTTAATACATTCAGCGGCGAGTTCAGGAGTTTTCATCAAGGCCGAACCTGCTCCGGTATTGACGACTTTCGGCACAGGACAGCCCATATTCAGATCAATCCAATCGGGCTGATATTCCTGAATTAAATTTACTGCTCTGGAAATAAATTCGGGTTCGCTTCCGAATAACTGTAATCCCATTGGTCTTTCTATCTCAGAAATCCGGCAGAGTTCGGCACTTCCTTTACTGTCATAGCATAATCCTTTTGCAGAAATCATTTCACTGACGGTCATAACGGCTCCCATTTCGGCACATAACTGCCGATAGGCTCGGTCGGCAACCCCTGCCATCGGAGCGAGAGAGGCAGTCTGATCTAATTCCAAATTCATGATTTTTATTTTCTTCATAAAAATTTCTCCTGTTTTCAGATTAGTTTTATTTTGCCATAAATTTATGATTTTGTCAAGTACTGTATCATTCAAAATCTGCTTGCATTAAAAACGACTGTACCTGGAAGTACAGCCGTTTAAATTCAAATATCATAAATAAAAATTTTTATTTTATAATTCCAGCGGGTCTGCTTTTGTTTTCATTGCAATACAGCCTTTAGCGGCAAAACGGTTTTCATTGTCGATAGCATTGGCAATTGCTTCGATTTTTTTGTTATCACCATTGATGAACAGAGCCAGTTTCTGCGTAGCACGGGAACAGGCAACATAGAACAATCGCTTTTTGTTTTCGTCTGTAAAACAGCTTTCGTCTATATCAATGATAATTACAATACGGCTTTCAAGCCCTTTGAATTTGCTTGCAGTCGTAAATAATATGGAAGAATTGTTTTTTTCATGCATGATCGGAATGCCGGCTATTCTAACAGTATTTTGAAGAATAGAATTATTTTCTGTTTTCAGGGAAAGAATTACAATATCAGAATATTCATAGCCGGATTCCGCATTGGTAAGCTGTTTTAACAATCTGGCAAGTTTTGAAACGGGTTCGCCGTTTACAAAACTTATAGATGTAGGGTCTCCGTTTATCATCATAACTTTTGGGTCCATTTCAATGTCAATGACATTATAGGAAGTCAGTGCAATCTGATAAGTATTTCTGCAATTTTTCGTGAGCAGCAGCCGGCATTCTGATTTTTCAATCCATTCCGGAACTTCCTGTGTGGTAAGCAGCTGATTTTTATCATAGAATACCCAGAAATGACCGTCTTTCAGTATCATATATTCTTTGAAATAGATAATTTCATCATTGAAGAAGTCTTGTCCTTCATCAATAATAATATCATCATAGTCCAGAAAATCCCAGTCTATTTTTTGCAGTTCAGCTACCCGTTTCTCACCGGAAGACGTGTCTTCTCCTGGTCTGTATCTGGAAATAAAAGTATGAATATTATAATATGTGACGTTTTTATAAGGATACATATGCTGCAAATGCGAAAAAAGAAATCTGTTAAAACAAAGAAAGAGCACTTTTCTGCCTTCAGCCCCCAGTCTTCGTGCTGCTTCTTTGGCAATCAATGTTTTTCCGGTTCCGGCAACGCCCTGAATTGTTGCATTTTTTTGTTCAGATATATAATCAAGAAGACCGGTCTGTTCATTCGTCAGTTTTAAAAAGGCATAATCCAACTCGCCTTTTTTGACACCGGGAGCAGAAATCAGTTTAAAATCCTGAGCAATGGCATCTATTATTTTAGCATATTCTTCTTCTGTGACAGCTGTTTTGCCCTGCGAAGCATAAAAATCAAAAATGTCATGGATTGCCTTTCCATGTTTGGAAAAATCTTCATTTCCCAGAACAGCCCCCGAGGCTTCCCGATATTGCAAGGGGAAACTTCTGCGTTTTTCTTTAATATCACAGGTAGAAAACCAGACAGCCGGTTCTATCGGAAAGCGATCGCTCAGGTCAGGAGAAATTTGATCTAACAGCCGGCGGTAATGATATACACCGTCAATGGCTTGTGAAAAAGGGTCGTTTTTCTTTGTCGGACTTAAAACAGCCACTTCTTTTGTTTCTGTATTGATCTGATGAAACACACCGTCCTGATAAATAATATCTCCGCCTTTTATTTCCAGAACGAGTGCTCCAAGTTTAGGATTCAGAATCAGAAAATCATTTTCTTTCCATGTGGATTTCCATCTTCTTCCTTTTTTTACCCATTGCACGGAATGAAATATTATAAAATCTTTTTCCAGATCTTTAAGTAAATCATAAACTATGCGTTCAGAATAGGGAACATCTTTTAACTCTTCTTTCAGCGGATAAATATATGCCATATTACTGTAATTCTCCTTTTATTTTTTCGTAATCAATTTCATATGACCGATAGGCATGCCATCCTTTATTGGAAAAATATTCAAGTCTTCTGTCACTGGTTTCGGCTTTACAGATTATGACATTTTTGGAAGGCCAGGACATTAAAATATCTTTACCCTCATCTGATTTTTTTATTACAGTTCCAAGATATTCCGGTATTGCAATATTGCAAGCAGCCAGCTTGTCAATAATACCATGATCTCCATCATCAAAGAAAGTTTTAATTTTATTCCAGGAAAGCAGACTGTTTGTACTATAAGAACGCTGTTTATCAATTGCACTGCTCATTTTGACAAAAACGGGTGTATTGTTTATTTCTGTGTTTTTGAGAACATCATAGCCAAGAAAATATTCTTCTATATAATTCCAGCGTTCTTCGTCGGTTTTCAAATCATTGAAAAACTTGAGCAGAACAGCCACATCTCTTTCATGTTTCTGCTTTGCTTTCGTGACATACTTGTTTGAATAAAAAGTATTGCCGAGCACAATATTTTTAATCTTATTCGGGTCATTCATACGGATAAAGATTTCAGGTTCTTCACCGCCTGCAATTTCATATGTGATATAATCAAATACAGACAATAATTTCAGAGCAATGCTGGAACTGTCCTCGGCTACAAGTTTGATATAGCCTGAATAAACAGAATCGTTTGCTGATCTGTTAATCTCACGGATAATGCGTGATTTAATAATTGCCTGCCGCATCAGTTCTTTCAGATTGCCGTTTGAAAGTATATAGGTTGTTTCGTTAGCATCGTTAGTTCTGTTTTTCACACATTTGCCTGTAGAATCAACCAGGTCAAATAAAGAATAGGCTATAATTCTTGCCTTGGTCATGCCGTATCTGTCTTTCATCAGCATAGCAAATTCTTCAGTAGTAAAATACTGATTCCGTTTGTTTGTGTAGAGCGTATCTGCAATATATTCAAAATCATCAAGAATGCGTTCTCTCAGTTCGGACAG
This sequence comes from Oscillospiraceae bacterium, assembly GCA_017483465.1. Taxonomy (GTDB): domain Bacteria; phylum Bacillota; class Clostridia; order Oscillospirales; family Ruminococcaceae; genus UBA3855. Next base: position 9,054 of record JAFUWN010000068.1, on the reverse strand, counting down.
CAGCAGATCTTTCCGTGCTTCAACAGTAACACGCTGTCTGGGAAAGATATGCTCACGGATGGACGGCATAATTTCCACTCTGTCTTTTGCTTTTGAATTTGTATTGAAATACCAGTATTTAAACTGGGGGAATGAGATATTGGGATTGCATTCTTCCCAGATGCTTTTTAGGTCAATTGCGTAGATATCCCCCACATCGCTGCAGCGGGTTCCGTCTTCCTGAAGCTCCTTGTCTCTTCCTTTTTCGACAAATTTCATATATTTGCCGTATCTGGAAGACAAGACCATGTTTTCATGCTCTTTGGATATGCAGATATATGCTTTGGTAAATACACTCTGGGGGCGTGAGATGATAGCTCTGAACGTATATTTATCCCCAAAATCTTTTTCGATCATTAAAAGACAGGTTTTTAATTTATTGATACACTCATCTTCATTTCTGCCTTTGAAAATATATGTGAAAGAACTGGGAGAGATCAGGAAATTACGGGCATTATTTTTACTCTGATAAGTATTGTAAATACCTGCAAGCACCTGTTTGATCTGGTATGGTCTGATCTGGGACATACCGAAAAGAGTATTGATAAACATCATGTCATTATAATAATAATCAATGATTGCCTTTCCGGTCATATTTTCTTTTCTTGCTGCCCTGCCTATTTCCTGAACATAGTCGCAAAGATTTCCTGTGACAGCATAATGATAGACATTGCTGACATCATCAACATCTACACCCATTCCGAATGCTTTGGTAGCAAACATAACAGGCTTGGTTCCTTTCCGGAAATCTTCAAAGACAGTCTTTTTATAGTTATTAAAAGCTTCTGTACTCACTTCGTTGATATTTCTGCCTGTATATGTGCCGATTCGTTTATCAACCGTAATTCCTGCAAATCCTTTTTGTCCTTTGGAAGCTTCACCGGCTAAGGTCGCATATGGGAAATATACGATAGTCTTTTCATTGTTATCCAGCCACTGAGCAATACGGGAATCAAGATCTTTTGTTTTTGCCGCTTCATAATCATTTTTAGGAAGTTTCTTCGCCGTGTTTTTATGAACAATCTCAAAACTGATATCATTCCGCTTCACATATCCCAGATATTTGACAGGGTTTTCCATGTATAAACTTGTGATAGTATCACTGACAGAATCATCGATGCCGGTGTTGACAGCTGTGGCGGTAAATGCACATATCGGGAAATGATATGTTTTTCTTTTAAGGCCTCTGGATGTCTGAATCTGATTTCTCAGTCTGTTGATATAACTGCCCAGATACCAGTAATCAGGCCGGAATCCTACACCCCATGTCGTGACAATATGTGCTTCATCCACAATGAGAAGTCCAATGTCACGATCACCGATAATCGTTTCAATAGAATAGGATAATAAAGTTTCAGGACTTAAATACAGCAGATCGACATCACCGCTTTTGATTCTGTTCAGGACGGCTTCTTTTTCCACCTGTGAAATCAGATCAGAATTGAATGTCTCTACCCGCATGAATCCATTGTTATTGAGCTTTTCTTTCTGATCCTGCATCAGTGCCTTGACCGGTTCAATAATAATTGTGAGTTTATGATATTTCTTCGCAAGATATACCGCCGGAATCTGAAACATGACAGATTTTCCGGCACCGGTTGAGGCTGTAATGAAAATATCTCTGAAAGCATAGCCTTCTTCCGGATCGTAGGAACGCTCCGCCTGATGGATGATTTCCTGTATAATCTGAGCCTGAGAAAGCTCTATTACTTCTTTGCTCATATCAGGAGATTTATAAAATTTTATTTTCCTGAAATCATGAAAGTTTTTGAGCTTTATATCATTTTGAGCAATGGAAAGCAGTTCGTTTTCAAGCGTGATATCTTCCGGCAGTTTTTCAAAAAAATAAATCAGCCGGATGTTATGCAGCAGACAGTATGCTTTCAAAGAATTCTCTATTCTTTTCGCACTGTCGCCTCCTGTAGATTTCACAGCAATGATGCGGGGATTTGCTTTTTTGATACGTTCAAAATTTCTCAGGTAAGTATCTATATCTTCAGTGATAAATAAATCAAAATCACTTTGCTGCTGTGTATCATCAATCTCCAAAGCTGTAGGATAATAATCTTTGAAACTTACTTTATCCGTATGGTCATATTCATATTCATAATTATAAAAACTGCCGAAAAAAGAACCGCTGACATCTACCAGTGTATTGTATATCAGTAAAAAACGCTGACAAAGATCACCGGGAGCAGCATTGGAATCTCCGTTCAGAATAGGAATAATTTCCGAAGCAAGATCATCCGGCAATTCAAATTCTATCGGATAGTAATCCGGATACAGATTATTTTTGATAATCACTAATTCTAATCCATCTTCTTCAATGGCATCATCCACACGGTTTTTTATTAAAGAAAATTCTTCGTATGTTGCCCAGACTTCATCGTCATCCTGAAGAGAAATCAGTGCAATATCCAATTTTTTACGGTAAGCTTTATCAAAATTAAGAACAGAAATTTTTTGGCTGATCTCATTATTAATAAGTGGTTTTTCTTTCAATGCTGACAAAAATTCAGTCTGAAATCCTTTGTAAACTGTTAGCTTCATAATAATAATAAATCCTTTCTGCGTATTTAAGTAGAGAACCAGAAATTAATAAACAAATTATAATAATACTGGTTATAAATATCTGGTAATTATGTTTATATTATACCACTTTTTTTCAAAATAGTCAATTAAAAAATAGTGTTTATCAGAATAACAGAAATTTATGCTTGTGTTTTTATTCCCATTCGCTCCTTAAACTATCATCTTAAACAGATTTAGTTAAAAAATATCGCTTGCAGTATTTCTATTAGATGAAATATAGCTGGTTTCAAGTGCTTTGATTAACAAAAATGGAGTAACTAAAAATATATAACCGCTATTGACTTTTCATCCAGGGTATGCTATAATTGATGCTGAAAATGAGGGTACTTGGCCAGTTCACTGATAATGCGGCTGTAACAAGTATTATCACTATTACTCTTGTTTGTAAGAAAGGACGGAAAATAAATTGAGTATCGAAACAAATAAGCAGTCCGGAACGCAATTGAAATTGGCAGCAATTATCTTTTTTTCTTTTTGTGGATCTTTGGCACTGAGCATGAACTTTTCCATGCCTGAGCTGCCTGACGAACAAAAGGTAAACGCCTTAACAGAGATCGTATGGAATTTCCGTAACAGTCTGCAAGGGACAAGCGTTAATTCCACACTGCTTTTCGGATGTCTTATGGGTCTTGGACTAATGGTGCAGCGTACTAAGGAAAGCCGCAAGCCGCCCCGTTTCCTGCTTCCGCTGAGCTTTCTGACAGCGTTAGTGTGGCTTATGGGAGTCAGCTTCCGCATCAATAATACCTTGGATTTTTGGAGCAGCAGTGCGGGGCAGATAGTAAAGTCGATCTGCTATTTTGCAGGATCGACCTATCTGATCTATGAGCTTGGACAGCTCATGTTCTTTTTTCTGGAAAATCAGTCTGACACTAACACAGAGCCTCACGGAAAACTGTCACAGTTCTACCACAAGCATCCGTTCTGGTTTTCTTTTTTTGCCATAATGATCTGCTGGCTTCCTCATCTGATAATCGCCTATCCTGGCTATATCTGCTATGATGCATGGTATCAGCTGTGTATGTACTATGAAAAGATAGGCTTTACCACTCATCAGCCCCCTGCACATACAGTCTTTCTGGGACTGTTTACAAAACTTGGACTGAAAATGGGGCACGTCAATGCAGGTGTCTACATTTCGATAATACTTCAAACTCTCACAGCAGCTCTGATAATGGCTTACAGCCTTACTTTGATGAAAAAATGGCGTTCGCCCAAATGGCTGAGGATAATGTCCTTTGCAGCAATGGTTCTGGTGCCTTTCTATACAGATTATATCGTATTAGAAATAAAGGACACTTTTTACTCGGTATTCTTCCTGCTCTTTGTTCTTGAACTTATATGTATGCTGGAAAAAACAGACGATTATTTCAAGGACTTTAAACACATACTCCTTTTAGCCGTATCAGTTATCGGAACAATGCTCGCTCGAAACAACGGAAAATACGTTCTTTATCCGACTATTATAGTCCTTCTGATATACTTCCTGTCTGCTGCGGGAAAATATGATAAGAAGAATTTCATAAAGCCGCTTATCAGACCGCTGCTCTGTCTGCTGATACCTGTCGTGACTGCAAATCTGATATCATCAGCAATAATAAAGACATACAATGTTGAGCAATTCGGTATCCGTGAGGCTATGTCGCTGCCATTCCAGCAGACTGCACGCTACGTTTCCAAATACGGTGACGAGGTCACTGATGAGGAGGCGGAGGCCATTCGTGCTTTGATTGAATACGATGCCCTGCCTGTTATCTACGACCCGAGGTTTGCCGACCCTGTAAAGAACACCTTTAAAAATGACTCAACCACTAAAGATTTCACCAGATACCTGGGAGTCTGGTTTAAGATGTTCCTGAAGCATCCGGAAGTATATGTCGAGGCTACAATGAATCAGAACTACTATCTGCTCTATCCCTTTGTGGAGAACGATGGCGGTTACGATGTAATCTATACAGAAACGGTTCCTGAAGGAATCGGCGGATTTTTCACCGGTACAGTCAATGGTGACTTGGGAATTTCCGAAGTCGAAGGGCTTCAGGAAGCTAAAATGATCATCAGAGGTCTTTATAAAAGCTGTTTCTCTCTGCCGGTCATCGGAATGTTCTCTCATCCGGCACCTTACTGTATAGCCCTGCTGTTCCTGATCTTGTTTGCGATAAATAAGAAATCATGGCGTGCACTGCTTGCTATGTTCCCGCTTCTGCTAAGTGCTGGTATCGTAGTTGCAGCACCTGTTATTCAGGAGCACCCAAGATATGCATTCCCAATCGTTTACTCAATGTCTGCCATATTAGCCTATTACTTACACAATAACAAGACTGCTGATAAAGCATGAAAAACATAAAAAAGGCCTTGCTGATAGTAAAATCAGCAAGGTCAAACATACAGAATGAAAGCTCAACTGACCGCAGACTACTGACGACTGCGGTAAACATCAACCGTCAAAAGAATGGCAGGATAGCCCCACACCCACTGTTGACGAAGAATAATTATCAGTTACTTCCTGTTATCAGAATTGGTTTTGATGTTCCAGAAATGCCGATTTGACTGCATTTCTGGAATCTTGTTTTTTATTCCCACTCGCTCCTTAAACTGTCACCTTAAACAGATTCAGTTAAGAAATATTGCTTGTGGTATTTCTATGATTCGTGTTATCTATCAGATTTGGACTACCTGATTTTTTGTTGCCATTGTGTTGCCAAAAAAATCGAAATAATCATTCATCCGTCTTATACAAATCATTTAGCAAAAGTATGAACTTTTCTTGCAAATCAAAACGGTAAACTTTCATATTGTATTCAAAATCTGTATCAATAGAATATTTTTGGTCAATTAAACTTTCGAAATGACTTCCTATATATTCACGAATTTTATCAGTAATTTCAGGAAAGGATTGGTCAATTTTCTGCATCTCCTCTTTTCGTTTAGAATATACATCGTCCAACTTTTTCATTGTTTCAATAAATTCAATAAAATATTTAGATGTAAGCAGTTTATTTAACACAGCACGATATTCATCAGAATGATATCCCCAATGAATACAATCTCTTGTTTGACCTGTAATTTTGACGATTTGCTTGAGTGCCTTTGAGGATAAACCAGTATAGTTTGAAATAGCAGTAAGGAGTTTCGTTCCCTCTGCATAGCTACTTTCTCCGAGAAGATAGCCAAGTTCACAGCCGAATATTTCGCATAGTCTCAATAGTATATCAAGAGGAGGGATAATTTTCCCTTTTTCATAAATTGAAATTTGTTTTCCAGTAATGCCAATTTTCTGTCCAAGTTTTTCTTGCGAATAACATAGCTTTTTTCGTTCTATCCTTATATTTTTACCAATTATTTCTGAAGAATACTGCATATTCAATTTCACCTTACCTAAAAAGTAAATTATTATTTTTAAAATTACTTGACATTTCCGAAATGATGATATATAATAGAAATACACACAAACAAATCATACATTTCAGGAGGGTATGAATTATGGAAAATAAATTTGTAGAAAAGCTCATGAAGATTGCGGAAAATTTAAGCGAGGCACTAAAAAGAGGCAATCTTAGTGTTCATGTATCTGAGGAAAATGTGGTTTCTATTGTAAAATATATTTGCTGGGCTTTAGTAATGGTAACTGCTCTCAAATATGCACCAAACTTAACCAATTATTGGATTCATAAATATCAGTAATGAGAATTTTGTTGGATTGATTAACTTCCTTTTCAATTATACCACAAAAGTATCTGCACGTCAACCAATTTTTAGGAGGAAAATCTATGGAGAGCATAAATGAGACAAAGTCCCATTATGGTGGAAAACCGCAGAAAAAACATGTCTGGATTTGGGTACTGGGTTGGATACTTATTTTTCCTATACCTCTTACAGTGCTTATATTACGAAATAATACTTTGACCAATAAACTCCGTTGTGGGATTATTTCTGTCGCTTGGCTTGTATACCTTGTCTTAGCACTTTTCAATCAAAACAGTGGTGGAAATCGTATTCCGGAGAACCGCAGTTATTATAATGAAAATTCAAGTATTATCATATCAGAAACTGAATCTGAAACTTATGAAACTGAAACAACGACCACTACTATGCCTGAAACAATAATTTCCGAAGTAATTTCGGAGGAACAAACCGATGAGGTATCTGAAATTCCCGAAATAAGCACGCAGTCTGCTGATGAAATAAAACAAGCAATTGAAAATGGCGATTATTCGCTTGTAACTCCTGAATTTAAGGAAACAATGGATGCCTACGAAGCATTTTATGATGGATATATTGCCTTCATGAAAAAATATACTGAATCAGGGAATTTAATGGATATGATGAGCGATTATATGAGTATGCTCTCAAAGTTGGAAGAGTGGAATAGAAAAATAGATGCTATTGATGAAAATAAATTGTCTGAAGCTGATGACCTTTATTATTTACTCGTAACCTTGCGAATAGAGCAGAAAATGTTAGGAGCAATATATTGATATTACATTCCTGAATTATCAAAATAACTCCAAAGACCTCTGATTTGAGAAGCCTTTGGAGTTGTTGTTTCTGGATAATTATTCCAAATCTCCATTATGATGATGTAAATAGTGGCTTAACTGAAAAGAAAGTCCCATATCTTCGATAAACGCTCGTAATTGTTGGTTTTCACGCTTATAATTCCGCTGTTCAGCATCTTTGGCAGAGGCTTTGAGCTGTTCCCTTGACATGAATCCCATTTTCGGACTGAGTTTCGCCTTGAGTTCGGCATTTTCACTGGTGAGCTGTGCAATCTGGGAATCTTTCTGTTTGAGTGCCTCAGTGAGTTTTTTCTCTTTGGTTTCATGTTTTTCAGTCGCAACCTGTTTTTTGGCAAGTCCCGAAATTTCGTCATAATCTTCTCTGCTGAGGACAACTTTTCCGGTCAAAGTTTTACCAGTTTTGACTTCATCAATTGTCTTGATTTTCCGTTTCTTTTTGGCACTCTGTTCAAGTTCACTCCTGATTTCAGCGAGTTGAGTTTCTGCCTGTTCATTTTCTTTTTTCAGTTGCTCAGTCTTGTGAATTTGTTCTTTGTATTCCGGAATTTCGAGTGTACCTCTAGACGTTTCAGGCGGTAACGGCTCAATTCCATGTTCACGGCAAATCTGATTGATAATCTCAATTTCTCTGGCTCTCCATCTGGCAATGGCATCTTTCCCAATACCGAACCCCATTTCTTTGAGTGCCTGAGCAATTCCATTTTGTGTGTCCTGACCTCTGGAATAATGACCGACCGGAATATAATCAATATGCAGGTGCGGAGTTGCTTCATCCATGTGCAGAACGGCATTGAAAACATAGAAATTCGGATTTCTTGCCTGAAACCCATTCATGTACTCTTTCAGACACTCTGCGACAAGTTCGGCATTTTCCGTGCCAATTCCAGAATCTTCCTTTTTACCAATCTGCATGACATCTTCATAAAAACTGTTCCGCTTATCAGAAGCAGTGACCACTGAATTGGACGGCTTGCAATGAAACAGATGTTCATAGTAACTCCCCTGAATTTTCCGGTCATTTCTTTTCTGACGGGCATTATATCGCCTTGTAGATTCACCGAAAAGCTGTTCATAAGCTTCAGCAATCGGCTGGCTGATGAATGTGATGTTGTTACAGGTTCGGCTTGCATCAACATTATTGGCTCTGAACTCTCTGTTGTTGTGGGACAGCGAACCATGCCCCTGACTGAATGATATTCTCTTTTCTTTCAAATAACTCTCTCCTATCATAAGAACTAAATTTTTAATAATCGGCTTTGAACGATAGGGACATCGCAAAGCCGAAAACCAGAGAGGACTCCGGATTTACAAACGGCATAATTGCCGATTGTAACGCCATAGTACTTGTGACATCTGCCACGGAGGGCATCTATCACAAGTACATGGCGGCAGCCGTTCCCTCTGCACTCCCTTTTAACGACTGAGGTTAAAACTTACTTTAGCGTGACGATGTGTGTCGATGGTGACGGTCTTTTCGTGACCTCAAAAGCAGCGTCACGACCGTCACGGTGCGTCACGCATCAGAATCGCTGTCAGATTCTTCCATTGGTGTGATTTCGTCAGACGAGAGCGAACTATCAGTTATTTCGCTCACAGGTGTAGTCGGCTGAATCATAATCGGATGATTGACATCATAGCGGAGCTGAATCATTCTGCCCTTGTGTGTGCGTTTGTTGGTGTACCAGATATAATATTTATGGTACAGCTTGCTTGCATTGACATTCAGTTTCATTGACAGAGCGTTTGGCTGAATCTCGACTTTAAGTTGCTCAATCGTAAGCGTAAAATAAAATGCGTCCCAGATAGCAAAAAATCTCGCCGAATCATACGGCGAGAGATTAGGATTCATTCCAGGGCAGAAGAATAGTTCCGGGAGGATGAGAAAACAAGTCAATCAGATATT
>JAFUWN010000067.1 GCA_017483465.1 Oscillospiraceae bacterium | reverse complement strand
GGTTACTAAAAGTATATCACAGAATCCGTGCATTGTCAAGCCTCCTGCAAGAAAAAAGAGGTGACGAAAATGAAACAGGCAATTATCATTCTGATTCTGGACATTGTTCCGATGATTTCAACCGGAGTATTGGCCGCCTATCTGTACCACTATCTGAAAAATAAAAAATAAGGAGCGTGATTATTATGACAGAGACACAGGAAAATCAGCAGGAATTTCAGCATGGATATTTTTTATCTGACCTTTTAATGCTTCTATACTCATATCCCTATTTTATCATTTTTCATACATCATGTAAACACAATTCCTTTAAAATTCCTAATTTTATATCATTTGTGAAATTTCAACAATTTTACTTTTTAGCTATATACAGCCATTTAAAATTGTTAAATCTCAATAAACGGCACCAAGAATTGATTTTTATGAAGTAAATATCTGCTTTAACCTAAAATTTTCTCCCTATTCTTTTACCGGAAAATTGCAGTAAAGCTAATAAAATCCCGATTTTTAGGGATTGAATTTAATTACCATTTTTTAGTTAGTAAATGCTGTGGCTCTGTCTATGCGGAAGTTTTCCAGTGGCTCAAATCCAGAGGATGTGAAAATCTGGTCAGTCATCTGCTGATTGAACAGTATGTCATGAGTGTAGCACGCTGGATTCAATGCGAAAAGGCACTCTCGGCAAGCGGATTTCTTGCCAGACATCCTACAACAAGCGGTACGATTGCTTCACCGTATGTACAGATGAGTCAGATTGTGAAAGAAAACAGTTCCGGAGAATTTCACAGCAGAAGCGATCCGATGGAACAGCTTCTTAGTATGTAAACAAATACCGCCCTGCATTTCTGCAAGGCGGCAGGAAGAGACTCAGTTGAGGTGAAGCTGTTCTTGTAAAGCTTCCTGAAGAATCTGTGAAAAATTAAGATGTGCATTTTCAGCAGCGGTATTGAGCCAGGCCGGAATTGTGCAGTTTTTACGGACAGATTTGTTTCCGTATTTTTCAGCATAAGAATCCATATCCAGGATCACAACGCTGACAAATCCGTTTGCGTATTCATCTGCTTTTATAGAAGCAACATCAGAAGCAGGCGGTGCGGGCTTTCCGTCCTGCAATTCATCAAGAACCCATCCGGAAGCAGCATCGACTGCTTGTTCCAGAGCCTCTACAATGTCTTTTCCCTCTGTTACACAGCCGGGTAAATCCGGAACAGTTACAGTATATCCGCTGACATCTCCGGGGTATACACATACAGGATAAACAAGTTTCATAAAAATACCTCCTTTTTTAAGTGAGAAAATGACAGGCAGGAGGGCTTATTTCAGCCCTGCCTGTTTCAGAATGGATTTCACAGTCTTGGGATCTAAATCTCCGGGATGAATCGGATGTACGAAATGTCTGTGTGAACCGATTTGTGATTTCTTCATCCAACCATCAGACTGGAGAATTTTAATAATTTCTCTTGCTGTCATTTTCTCATCTCCTGCATCTATTATAACACGTATTATGCGTATTGTAAATGGCTTTTTGAAATTTTTTTAGAAAAAATAAAAAAAATTTTTCAGGTGATAAATTGCGTAAACTAGAAAACTATGTGCCTACCAGATTTATGGCCGAGAACTCTCACTATGATAAGAAAAAAGCTGATTTTGCTGTGAATTTTATTCAATGTCTGTGCCATACAAAAGGCGAATGGTACGGAAAGAAGTTCGAGCTGATGGACTGGCAGGAACAGATTATACACAACTGCCGGAACTTATGCCTGCACTTCCGGTGTTGCTGCTTCATCTCTTTCAAATTGTCCCTATACAGGATCCGGCTT
>JAFUWN010000066.1 GCA_017483465.1 Oscillospiraceae bacterium | reverse complement strand
GACATGACTGCTGCACCAATCAGCGGTGTGAATGCGATATCATATTTTGGAAGAATTGTTCTGCCGAGAGCAATCGCCGCAATTATCAGAATATCTCCCGCAAACATCAGCAGATAGGAAACTGCCATCATTGGCATGAACATAGTTCTTGTCTGTTTCAGGGCTTCCACTGCTTTTTCTTCGGAAACATTTTCAGCCGTCCAGTGGTAGACAAACGCACAGACCGTCACAAGAATATGCACCATCATCCATGTAAATGCCATCACTGAAAAGCCGAGGGAAATCCACTGTTTCCATACTTCATTCACCGCAATGTCCCCAATATGTGTCATGCCGAGATAGAGAAATACAATCCCGACTGCAGCAGTGCCGAGCGTGACAGTAAAACGGTTTTGAGGATAGCCTTTTCCGTGTCCTCTGGTAATCACGCCGGAGCCTTCTCCTAACGGAGTCGGGTCAACATAGCCAAGAAGAATATCACCCAGTGCAAAGCACAAACTTCCGATAATCCCAGAAATAATATATATTTTTTCCATACAAGTTCTCCTTTCGGTTAGTCTGAGATAACTCTATTTTATCATAAATTTTTGAACTTTCTGTGATATTTTTCCAGATTTCAAAAATTTTTTTCAGAGTCTGAGCAGGAATGCCAAGCCGGAGCAGAACAAACGGCTTTCCTTGCAAATCGGAAATTTGCAGGTCAATGCCGTAGACCTCCTGAATCAATTCCGTATCACGGTACAGTCTGATTTTATGATATTTCAGAATCTGTCCTGTTCCGCAGAATGTACTAAAAAGCACCTGCCTGAACGGATAAAATCAATATCGAAACCCGAATCAGACGAAGGCAATAGTATATATCATGGCAATTCCTCTTTCTGTCCTCAACATTTCACCCAGTCAATGATTGCTTTCTCCGATTGTGCAAAATATGCCAGATTTTCTTTCTTATATCTGCCGAATGTTCTGTACAGCAGTCCGATAAGCGGAATCATCCTGTACAGCTTTTTCTCCCGTTCCCGGTTCGGCATAAGTCCGGTCAGATGGCTGCCGTGCGGAAACAGAACGGTCTTGATGTCTTTCTGATAGCCTTTTGCACGAAGCTGCTGTTCGATTGTTCTGACTGAGTATGCTGCCGGCCATGCTTCATCTTCCTGTCCGGCAATAAGCAGCACTCTTGCATCGGTCTGCTCAATTTGCAGAGAGGCTTTCTGCACTGTCTCCTGATTCTGATAGGCTTTGTAATACGCAGCCCACATCCCTGTAACCTTATGGGAGACAGCCGGATGCTTCTGATATTTTCCAGCCTTTACGGATGAAAAATCAGCTTTGACAAACGGAATATCTGCTCCGTGCCATACGGCAACGCTGTGCCCGGTCATGGTTTTCTTATCTTTCAGTGTTCCCTCAAACGGAACATGTGTGGGAGATACCATAATCAGGTTTTCCATGCCGCCGATATACTGTGCAGCGAGTACCGCAAAGATGGAACCCATCGACTGACCGTACACACTGATATGTTCGATATGTTTTGTATTTCGCAGATATGCCGCTGCCGGAATGAACATATCAAGCGGAATCTGATTCGGTGCATCCGGCAGACCCTCTGCACCAAATAAGGAAACGGCAAGCCCTGTAATTCCGTAGTCGGCAAACCTCTCTGCAAATTTAATACCAGGCAGAAGGCTTTGTTCTCCGCCCATAATGACAATCACAGCTCTGTCGCTTCCGCCGTCTGGTTCTGCAAGATGACCGACAAAGCCGTGTTGTCTGAAATTGAAATCTTCATGTTTCATGGCCTTGCCCCCGTTTTGCGGTCACGAATCTGACCGCCTCTGCAAATTTTTCCGGCTGCAGTACCGCAAGTCCGCCATGTCCGATATTCCGGAATCTGCGTATTTTTGCATCAGGAAAGTGTTTCCGGATATAGGCAATATCCCATTTTCTTGCCTTGATTTCTGCTTCGGCAAGCCAGTATTCAATATTTTGACAGCTTGTCATGACCGGATCTGGCATCGAGTAATTATTGCAGGAATCAAATGTCTGCCAGATGGTTTTGGCACTGACCATGCGGAGGACATTGGCGATATACTGCAAATCGTCCTCAGAATACTCGTCAGCAGAAAATGCCTTTTCCAGCAGCTTGATTCCGCCGAGCTTGCCTATATAAATCATAAGAAAATCCCGCACAGCAATGCCTCTCGTGATAATATGCGGAAGCTGATAAGGCGTGATACCGCCGTCTATTATCGCAGACTGAATGCGGATTCTCCGGTCTGTCAGCATCCGGGTGACAATGCTGCCCCCCATCGAGCAGCCATACACGCCGCAGAGTTCTCTGTGATTGTGTGCGAGCAGCCAGTCAGCCAATTCCGCTGCGATCTGTTCAACACTTGTGTAGTCGCCCCGGCTGTCCGAGTCATAGCCGGGAAGTGCCGGAATGATCAGATAATAGTACTTTTCCAGCAGCGGAATTACATTCTCAAAATAATCCCACATCACAAGGGACGGATGAATCAAAACAAGTATTTTTGTGTTTTCTGTACCGAATTCATGAATTTTCATTTTCTTCTCTTTTCTGCTTTTGGAAGCTGGTTTTGGTTAGCATAAGCGAATCGTACTTCTATTATAACACACAATATTTCAAAATGCAATAAGATTTGAACAGAAAAAACAAACGGCGGCTCGTCACTGAACCGCCGTCGGATATTTTATCGAGAAATATTGCCAGATTCGTCATTGATGAAGCACATTGTTGTCAGATTCCTGTTTCGTGCTTTACAGCAACAGCAAAACAAAAGGTTATCAGCGATTATTATTCGCAGGAATATGATTCTTCTGAAACGTGAGATTTTTCTGTCAAAGATAGGGCAGAAAAACAAAATGTCATGCAATGTCATGACAAAATCAATTAGAATGATATTAATTTCATCAGAAAGTGAGGAGTTTTTCAAGTATGAATTTAAAAACAGAAATCATGAGTGCCGAGTATACAAAAGCTGTCAAGCTGAATCAGCATATCAAGGCTCATGCTCAGATCGCTCAGGAGTCTCTTTATGAAGTCTGCAAAGGACTGAAAGAAATGCGTGATGATAAGCTTTATAAAGAGCTGAATTATCAGAATTTCGGGGAATACTGCGAAAAAGAAGTTGGTATCAAACGTCATATGGCTTACAAATATGCAAACATTGCAGAAATTGAAAATGTTGAATTGATTCAACATTTTGGAGTTACAAAGCTTTCTCTTCTCGCCAAACTGGACGAGCCTCAGAGAGAGGAAATTCAACAGAAAGTCGATATAAATGCCGTTTCCGTCAAGGAGTTCAAGGCCAGAATCAAAGAACTGCAAGCTCAAAACAAAGCCCTCACAAATCAGCGGACAGAACTCGAAATCCGGATCAATGTACTCGAACAGCAGCCCCGTGATACCGTCTTTGAAAATGCCCCCGAAACAGTGCAGGAAATCCAGAATCTCAAACATGCCATGCAGACCGTCTCCCATGAATGGGCCGAACGCTATGACGCTCTGCAAGAAAAATCCCTGCAGGAACAAAATGATCTCAAACGTGCCCATCAGCAGGAACTTGCAACGCTCCGGAATCAGCTTGCCGAAAAATCTGAGCCGGAATCCGGTACAAAAGAACTGTTCAAGGCGTTTCTGACGAATACCATTGACAGTATGAACCGGCTTCTGGAGTTTCTCGAAGAAAATCAGCAGGATGAAAACAGCAGTCTGTACCTCAAAAAAACAAATGAATTTCTGTTATCCGTCAATGCCGATATTAACGATCTATTCATGATTGCTGACAGGAGGGGCTTCTTCGGAACTTTCTTCGGGAATTTCGTAAATTTCCACAACGGGGAGTTCTTCTTCAGGGTCTTCCGCTGTAAATTTTTTGAAAACAGAACAGAGAAAAGCGATAAAAATAACAGCCGCTTGCAGTTGACAAAATGAAAAATAGAGTGTATAATTACATAGTAAACCGATAGATAAAATAAATAATTAAAATTTAGAAATCGAGGGAAAACTATGCAGTCACAAAATGAATTTGAACTTTCTGTTGTCCGGAAATTCAGAAAAACAATCTGGTCAAAATTCCTGAAAGGAATCAAAACCTATGAACTGATTCAGCCGCATGATAAAATTGCTGTCTGTATCTCCGGCGGCAAGGATTCCATGCTGATGGCTCTGTGCATGAAGCGTTTGCAGAAATATTCAGAAATTCCGTTTGAAGTCGTATTTCTGGTGATGAATCCAGGCTATCATGAAATCAATCTCCGAAAAATTGTAGATAATGCAGCTCTGCTGGAAATTCCGGTTCAGATTTTTGAAACCGGAATTTATGACGCTGTTGCCAAAGTAGATACCCATCCCTGCTATC
Source organism: Oscillospiraceae bacterium (assembly GCA_017483465.1). GTDB lineage: Bacteria > Bacillota > Clostridia > Oscillospirales > Ruminococcaceae > UBA3855. Next base: position 3,281 of record JAFUWN010000066.1, on the reverse strand, counting down.
TGTGTGCCAGAATGCGAAGAGGCTATTTATATAAAACTGCTCAGGAGCTGGGATGTAATAAAATCGCACTCGGTCATCATTTTGATGATGTCATTGAAACCATCCTGATGGGTATGCTCTACGGTTCGCAGATTCAGACTATGATGCCGAAAATCCACAGTGAAAATTATCAGGGAATGCAGCTCATCCGGCCGCTGTATCTTGTCCGTGAACCGGAAATTATTCATTGGAAGCAGTACAATGATTTACAGTTTATCCAATGTGCCTGCCGGTTTACGGAAAACTGTACCATGTGCGACAACGGCGGAGGCGGTTCCAAACGGCAGGAAATTAAAATGCTCCTGAAAGAACTCCGTGCTGTCAATCCGGCTGTCGATATGAATATTTTCCGCAGTGTGGAAAATGTCAATCTGCAAACGCTGATTTCGTATCATATCGGAAAAGAATATCATCATTTTCTCGAAAATTTTCAGGAGGAAGATCATGAAACAGATTTATCTTGATTACTGTGCCGATACACCGCCGGATTCCGGTGTATTGCAGATTTATGCAGATACTGCCGTTTCCTGTTTTGCGAATCCGAATTCTGTACATCCGGCAGGAGAACAGGCAAAGCAAATCATGCGTGTATCGCTCGGAACAATTGCAGAGCTTCTGCATATCCGGCCGGAAGAAATTATTTTTACCGGCAGTGCCAGCGAAGCAAATAACCTGGCTGTCAAAGGTCTTGCATTTTCCTCACGCAGACGGGGAAAACATATTGTCACAACGTTTCTGGAACATTCTTCCGTGAGCGGTGCACTGACATTCTTACAGGAGCAGGGCTGGGAAATTGATATGATTCATCTGGATGAACAGGGCAGAACAGACCTGAATCATCTGAAAAAGCTCTTGCGAAAAGACACTGTTCTTTGTTCTGTCTGTGCCGTGGACAGTGAACTTGGAATCATACAGCCTGTTGCAGAAATTGCAGAGCTTCTGCAATCATATCCGAACTGCTGTTTTCATGTGGACGCAACACAGGCAGCCGGAAAGATTCCGCTTGAGGCCGTCATGCAGGCCGATCTGATCAGCTTTGCACCGCATAAATTCTATGGGCTGAAAGGCTGCGGAATTCTGATCAAAAAACAAAACAGCATTCTTGAACCGCTGATTCACGGCGGAGCAAGCACCACACTTTACCGGAGCGGTACACCGGATACCCCTGCGGCGGCGGCCTGTGCAGAGGCTCTGAAACTGGCTGTGCAGAAACTTCCGGAAAGAACGGAACATGTCCGGAAATTAAATCAGTTTCTGCGTGAAAAATTATTGCAGAATTCCAGAATCAGAATCAACAGTCCGGAACATGCTGTCCCCCATATTCTGAACATTTCCGTGAACGGTATCAAAGGAGAAGAAATGCACCGGCGGCTCAGCAGTCAGAATGTCTGCATTTCTGTGAAATCAGCGTGTGCTGTGCCGAATACGCCTTCACGGGCTGTCATGGCTCTGACACATGACAGAAAAAATGCATTCAGTTCATGGAGAATCAGTCTTTCTCATCTGACTGCACCGGAAGAACTGGAAGAATTTTTATTCCGTCTGGAACAGGAAATGCAGAGATTCTAAAATTATTATTATTATTCAAATCTATATCAGGCTATTTAATAAAAATACCTGTGAAAAAAATGTTTGACAATAACGGATAAGTATGCTATAATCTAAATGTTCATTCAAGAATCAATGCAGGGAAGGATATGAGACAGCGGCATGGAACGATATATCTATAAAGGAACAAAAAAATTACGCTGCGGCTATACAACAGGTTCCTGTGCTGCTGCTGCCGCAAAAGCGGCTGCGGAATTGCTTCTGACCGGAACTGCAGGCAGTTATGCTGAAATTCTGCTCCCCGGCGGTGAAAGACTTTCTGTTCCGGTCAATGAAAGCCGCCTGACGGAACATTCTGCAATCTGTTCCGTGATCAAAGACAGCGGTGATGACCCTGATGTGACTAACGGTATCCTGATTCTTGCGGAAATATCTCTGATTCCTGAAGAAATTAAAATTTCAGGCGGTCAGGGTATCGGCATTGTCACAAAACCGGGGCTTGACCAGCCTGTCGGAGAATCTGCGATCAATTCCGTTCCAAGACATATGATAAAAAATGCCTTGCAGGAAATTGCTGAACTGCATGAATATCACGGCGGATTCAACGTTATGATTTCTGCTCCGGACGGCCGGGAAATCGCTAAAAAAACATATAATCCCCGTATGGGGATTCAGGGCGGTATTTCCATTATCGGCACTACCGGAATTGTAGAGCCGATGAGCAGTTCTGCTCTGATTGAAACCATCCGGACAGAAGCCAATATCCGCCGTAAAGAAGGCTTGAAAACACTGCTTCTCACTCTCGGAAACTACAGTGAACAGTTTTTAAAAATGCGGCTTCCCATACCGGAAGAAATTTCCGTCAGCTGTTCCAATTTTATCGGAGAAGCAATTGATATCGGCATTTCTATGGGATTTTCAGAAATTCTGCTGATCGGACATATCGGTAAAATGATAAAACTCGGGGCAGGCATTATGAATACACATTCCCATACGGCTGACGGCAGAATGGAAACACTTGTCACATGCGGTGTTCTGGCTGGTGTGCCGGTTCCGGTTTTGCAGAAACTTCCGGCGTGCGTGACTGTAGATTCGGCACTGGAGATTCTGAAATCCGCCGGATATCTGAACCAGACTCTTGAAATCCTCCTACAGAGAATAGAATTTCATCTGAAAGCAAGGGTCAGCGATTCTGTTCCAATCGGAGCTGTGATATTTTCCTATCAGCATGAAATCATCCTGAAAACTTCGCAGGCAGAGGATTTAATCCAGCATATCAGAAAGGAATCTTAATATATGGTACATTTTGTAGGTGCCGGCTGCGGGGCGGCTGACCTGATCACCGTAAGAGGTCAAAAATTAATAGAATCGGCAGATGTGATTATCTATGCCGGGTCTCTGGTCAATCCGGAACTTCTCAGCTTCGCAAAATCCGAATGCGAAATTCATAACAGTGCCTGTATGACACTCGAAGAGGTGATTTCTGTCATGCAGAAAGCCGAACAGCAGAAGAAACTTACCGTTCGTCTGCATACCGGCGACCCCTCTGTTTATGGAGCTGTCCGGGAACAAATGGATGCTCTGGATGTTCTGCATATTGATTATGATATCTGTCCGGGAGTCAGTTCCTTCTGCGGAGCGGCGGCTTCTCTCAAAGCAGAATACACCCTTCCGGACGTTTCACAGACTGTCAT
>JAFUWN010000065.1 GCA_017483465.1 Oscillospiraceae bacterium | reverse complement strand
GAAGTGCATTGCACGTTTCGATGGCAATTCTCCAGCACCAGACCTGAATTGTACCGGGGGACTGATTATATGTTTCTCCAATATATCTGGTCAAATTTTCAAACATTTTTTTGTCGTCTTCGCTGCAGTTAAAAGCCTCATCAGAGAAGCGTTCGCCGTCACGATCGATATCGTTATGACAGAGCGTGACCGGAAAAGCATAGATTTCATCTTCTGTCAGATCACGTCTTGTCAGTGCATTGATTTTGGCAAGTTCTGTTTTTTCCATGAAAATCAGTCCTTTCTGATTAAGTTAATATGTGATAATCTGTTTTTTCTTTTCTTTGGTACTGGCACAGGCCCAGTGGGCAAGCGTGACGGCTTCGAGCAGAGAAACATCAGCATTTTCGAGAATCGAAGTATAGCCGAAGCCTCCTCCTGCACCGATTGCTCTGTGTTCGCAGTTGGTGACGGCCTGCACAAGCGAGGGCTGGGCCATATGGCAGATTTCTCCGGCAAAAAGATTCTGTTCAAAGAGGGAATTTGCCTCGATGACATCAGAAACTTTCGGCAGGACAGATTTGCATTTGACATCGGCATCTTTCATGCTCTGCAAAAGAAGCGGAGCACCGGCCGCACCGTCAATGACAACTTTTTCGGTATGCGGATTCAGCAGATAGCCAATCATCCAGTCAAGCCCGTCACGGACAGGACGGCAGTCGATTGCTTCGACAAAAATTTTCTTGCCGGCCGTTCTGACAGCGACGGAGAGCGAAACATTTCCGGAAGTTTTCGCAAACTTCACGCCGAAGAAGAGCTTCACAGGTGTTTTCAGCTCCGGCGGATTTTCAGTTCTGAACTGCATCCATTCCCGTTCAGAAACGGCGGATTTCTGCGAGTAAGTCAGCCAGAGGCCTAGTCTCTGTATATTATCGTCAGTCTGATCGTCACCGAGTTCTGAACGGATTGTTCTTTCTGTCAGGATTGTGCCGAGTGAGGGATTTGTTTCATACCAGAGTTCAGGGTCATGTGCATCGGTCAGACGGGGAACACTCCATTCTGCCCAGCCGGCATTTTCATTTTTTCCGGTCAGAGTATCACGCCGATAAGTCAGGAAGACCGTCCCGGAGCTGACGGCCGTCGGCGGTGTGCCGCACATGAGCGTCTGCGGATTCTTCGAGTCCGTGACAACATACTTCAGAGCCGATTCCTGATCTCCGGTATACTCCTGAGCTTCATCAATAATCAGCAGATCGAAGCCCTCACCGAGTCCGCCCTTGCTGGAGCGTGTCCGGAAGTAAATAATACCGTCTCCGTGAAGCCATTCGATTGTTTCCGTGCCGTAACGTTTGAGAGTTTTGAAATCCTCGCCCTCAACATAGCCCATTTTGCCGAGTAATTCGACAATTTTTTCCCATGCATTATGAGAAGTAGTCGTCCGGTGTGCGGTATAGAGAATGCGTTCACCGAAGAGCAGGCCGAAAATTGCACGCATAACCAGAAGTTCGGATTTGCCGTTTCGTCTGGGAATCGACCAGCCGAATTTCATATGCAGCCATTTCTGATTTTCATCCAGAGCCATGATATCTTCCAGCATGAGTTCCTGCCATTGCTGGGCGGTTCTGCCGGAAGTGTTGTAAAGCCGGACAGCTTCTGTTCCTCTGGATTCTG
>JAFUWN010000064.1 GCA_017483465.1 Oscillospiraceae bacterium | reverse complement strand
TGATCCATAGTCCCCCAAATCTAAGCTTTCTGCAACATCATCATCAACAATAATATCTACCCGTTCGCTTTTACTCTCACTGTCATAATAAGCTATTATATCTGCCGGCTTATCATATTCTGGAACAGGAAAATATTTTCGTCATGTCCAATACCCGTGCCGAACATCAGGACATCCGTCCGCTGAAAGTGTTGATTCTCAATCTTATGCCTAAAAAAATAGAAACGGAATGTCAGCTTATGCGGCTGCTGAGTAATTCGCCGTTACAGATTGATGTGGAATTGCTCCAGGTGTCGCATATCTCCAAAAATACGGCAAAAAGCCATATGGAAGCGTTCTATAAAAATTTTTCCGAAGTGCACAGCGGCTATTATGACGGTATGATCATCACCGGTGCTCCTGTAGAGCATATCCCGTTCGAGAGCGTGGATTACTGGCCGGAATTGTGCCGGATTATGGAATGGTCAAAAAAACATGTCTATTCTGTCCTGCATATCTGCTGGGGTGCTCAGGCCGGATTGTATTATCACTACAAAATTCAGAAACATCTGCTGGATGAAAAACTGTTCGGGGTCTATCGCCATAAAGTAGAAATCGAAACGCCTCTTCTGCGGGGGTTTGATGATGAATTCCCTGTGCCGCATTCCCGGCATACGGAAAACCGCCGTGAAGATATTGAAGCATGTCCGGATTTGCAGATTCTGTCATATTCTCCGCTGGCAGGCGTGCTTCTGGTGCAGAGCCGTGACGGGAGACAGATTTTTATCACAGGTCATGCCGAATATGAACGTGATACGCTCAAAGAAGAATATTTCCGTGATCTGGCCAAAGGACTGCCGATCTCTGTGCCGAAGAATTATTTTCCGGGGGATAATCCGAATTATGAGCCTGTGTTTTCATGGAGATGTCATGCAAATCTGATGTATTCCAACTGGCTGAATTATTGTGTGTATCAGGAAACGCCGTATGATCTCAAGGAACTGGAACGGCTCTGAACTCCGGGATTTGTCAACTGATCAGGCAGATTTACAAAGAGGCGGCTTTCAAGCCTCTTTGTATCTGACCTGTTGACTGGCAATTATATTTCTATATATTATATAGGGTGCTGCAACTCGTTCTGCGGCTCGTGATCTGATAGAAATATTATTTTTTTTAATATCTGATTTTATTCTGACTGTTCCGGATTTGTCAACTGATCAGGCAGATTTACAAAGAGGCGGCTTTCAAGCCTCTTTGTATCTGTCCTGTTGACTTGCGACAATATTTCTATATATGATATAGCCATCTGTCGCAATTTCTGTCGCAATATTATTTCTATATATGATATAGGGTCAGTCTTGTATTTTGTCTTGAGATCATTTGATAATATTATAAAAATAATTTATCGGCCGGCTGAGAATAATTCCGGAAAATTCTGCATATAGTAAGAACAGAAAATCTTACCGGAGATGAAAAGCATGTACCTGCAAATTGATTCTGTTCTGAAAAAAATGACAGTCTCGGTCACAGTCGCTCTGCTCCTGACCGCCGGAACAGGGTGCTTTATTCAGTATATCCCTGTCCTGTCCGAAGCCGCTTATGAGAAATTCCATCCGGATTCCGATGAAGATACAAAACCGGATTCTGAAACGGAACTCCCCCCCGATCTGCTCCGGCCGGATTTTTATTTGTCTCAGGGATTCGGCTTTCTGGAACAGTCCGGCTCTGCCGTGCAGATTCCTGTCTCGGAAGAAGAAACACAGGCTTTTTCTGACCCCGGTGATAAGCCCTATCCGGAAAACTGGAATTTAACAGGCGGTTTAGTTCAGCAGATGTCCTACGGCACTTACGCAGGAACAAATTATTTTCATCTCCCCAAAGCCGGACAAGTACAGAATCAGACCTCGCTTTCCAATCAGACACTTTATGAAGAAAGTCAGCTCCTGCCGGAATTCCGGATTCAGAAAGACGGCTCCCCCCAAGTGCTGATTATGCATACCCATACCACAGAAAGCTTTGAACCTTATGAGAGAACTGCTTATGATACGGATTTTAACTACAGAACAACAGACAGTTCCAAAAATGTCGTCATGGTCGGCGAGGCCATCGCCGAACAGCTGGAAACTGCCGGAATCGGCGTGATTCATGATGTGACTGTTCATGATTATCCGTCTTATACAGGCTCTTATGAACGAAGTGCAGAAACAGTCAGAAATTTATTGCTGCAATATCCCGGTATTAAAATTGTTCTGGATATTCACAGAGACGCTGTCGGCGGAAACGGAGTCATCAAACAGCCCGTTGCAGAAATTGACGGGAAAAAAGCCGCTCAGATCATGATCATCTCCGGCTGTGATGACGGTACAATGCATATGCCGGAATATCTCAAGAATTCCAGATTCTCCTGCTTATTGCAGCAGCAGCTGGAAAGCGATTACCCCGGACTGACCAGGCCTGTGTTATTCGATTACCGGAAATATAATCAGGATCTGACAACAGGAAGTATTTTAATCGAAGTCGGTTCGCACGGCAATACGCTCGGACAAGTACAGTATTCCGGCGAGCTGATCGGCCGTTCTCTTGCCAGAGCACTGGAATCACTGGAGGAATGATTCATGAAAAAAATCAAGAAAATCCTGACAGGCCTGATTTTGCATACGCTTCTCAGTCTGGTGATCTTCAATCTGCTTCTGGTCTATCAGAGGGGCTATAACACGACCCATCAGGAAAAAATCCGCATGGCCGGCATTTCGCTTCAGGAAGACGGTGCAGAAATTCAGATTCTGCATTATCAGCTCCCGGTGATCTTGCCGGCAGAAAACAGCCCGTTCTGGTATCAGGCCTATCTGCTGACAGACACACCGTTTCATGTCTGTCTCTCCGTTCTGGAATTCATAAAAAATTCATAATTTATTAAGAAAATATTTATAATTCTGCTATTGCAAATTCAAGCAAAATCTGCTATAATAATAAAGTAATGTGCCTGTAGTTTAGTTGGATAAAACAGAGGACTCCGACTCCTCAGACCGCAGATTCGAGTTCTGTCAGGCACACCACGGGATGTAACTCAGTTTGGCTAGAGTGCTTGCTTTGGGAGCAAGATGCCGCAGGTTCGAGTCCTGTCATCCCGATCAGAAAGAAAATATATCTGCTCCGGCAGGTATATTTTTCTTTTTTTTTTTCAGAAACGGCTTGCATTTTGTTCTGTAATCTGGTATAATATAAAAAATTCAGGAGAGGGGATTTTTATTTATGTCAACTTATCAACAGGGAATTGCTTTATTTTCGGCTGTATGCCTGTGCGGAACACTTCTGCTACATACAGGAGCCGCAGAACCCGTAAACGCTCAGAATCCTCAGAAAATCGTGATTCTTGGCGATAGTATCCCGACAAGAGCCGATCTCCCGGAAGATCAGAAATCTTATGTTGACTGGATTGCTTACTATACAGATACAGAAATTCAGAATTTCGCTCAGGAAGAATTTACTACGCAGGAAGTTCTGCAAAGTCTGGACGAACCTCAGATTCAGACCGCTCTTTCAGAAGCAGATATCATTTTAGTTTCTGTCGGCCTCTATGATATCATGATACCATTTCAGGCAAAAGCAGATTCTTATCTTGAAGAATTCGGAGCGGAAAATTTCTGGGATGTGTTCAATGCTTCTCCGGATGATTACGGCATTACTTCTCAGGAAGATATGATGTATTATGCCAATCAGATGGCCGCCGCCGCAAGGCAGAATAAAAAATCCGCCTCTGAAAATATCAGGCTGATTACTGAAACTCTGACTCAGTACCAGAATGCAAAAATTATTTTTCAGACTGTCTATAATCCTTTAGATACGATCGAGTATTATTCTGATTTTTCCATGAAGAAACAAACGGCTTATGACAGTATCTGCAATCCGATCAATACGCTTGTCAACAGTGCATATAATACCTATCTGCATGAACAGGAAGAACAGGGAACTTGTCTTGTTGCGGATGTCTATACAGAATTCAAGACATATGCCTATCAGTATACCAATATGATGACTATATTTGAACCGACTCCGAATGCCGAGGGTCATCGGCTGATTGCTGATATGATTCTGGAAAAGGCCGGACTCGAAAAAAAGGAGATTCCTGAACCAACTACCGAAGAAACTACTACGGAAACGACTTCTACGACATCCACAACGGAAACGACTTCTACAACATCCACAACGGAAACCACTTCTACAACATCCACGACAGAAACGACCTCTACGACATCCACAACAGAAACGACCTCTACGACATCCACAACGGAAACGACCTCTACGACATCCACAACAGAAACGACTTCTACGACATCCACAACAGAAACCACTTCTACGACATCCACAACGGAAACGACTTCTACGACATCCACAACGGAAACCACTTCTACAACATCCACGACAGAAACGACCTCTACGACCTCCACGACAGAACCCATAAAAAAAACGCTTCCTGTCGGTGATCTGAATCAAGATCATAACATTGATGCGGAAGACGCTGCTAAAATTCTTCTGGCTGCTGCCAATATGGGAGCCGGAAAATCCAGCGGTCTTTCTCCGGAACTCGAACAGGCTGCCGATGTCAATCATGACAGAGACATCAACGCCGAAGACGCTGCTGTCATTCTGGTCTATGCTGCCGGAACAGGCTCCGGTCAGATTACTGCCGATTTTGATGAATATCTCAAAAGTTTAGCATAAAATACGAATCAGCCCTGTACCTGATACAAGGCTGATTTTTTATCAAAGATTAGCAAGAAAACCCCCACTTCTAAAGCGGGGGGATGAATTGCGTCCATTCTCTTGACAAGTGCTGAAAAATATGGTATACTGAACTTAGATTTTTGGAGAGAATAACAGGGTGTTGTCTCTCATGTA
>JAFUWN010000063.1 GCA_017483465.1 Oscillospiraceae bacterium | reverse complement strand
TTTTTGTCAGTAACGGTTTTCTCACAAATCTGTCTGATTACAGTATAGCATATTTATTTTTATTTGTCAAGAAACGAAAGGAGGGAGCGGCATTCCTCCCCGACCTAAGAGGTCGGGGTATCCTGCCGCCTTTTGATGAAAATCAGTAAAACAGAATCCGCCGGTATTTTCAGCAAACAGCGAATCATAGCCGTTGTATCAGCAATTATTCTTAACGTGCTTCTCTCACGGCTGACCCATCTGCTCGGGCTTCCGCTGTATCTGGATACCATCGGCACAATCGTCACAGCCGGCTGCTGCGGTATGTTCTACGGCATTGTGACGGCTCTTGCGACAAATATCATATGCGGCTTTTTCAAAGAAACAGCGTTGTATTTCAGCATTATCAACATTCTGACAGCCCTTTGTACGGCAAAGCTTTTCCAGCTCGGAAAACAAAAAAAGATCAGCGGAAAAATCCTGCTGATTCTTCTGCTGACCGTCATCAGCGGTATTGGCAGTACCCTGATCGAATGGCTTCTTTTCCGGGAATCTGTGACCCCTGCCGTGATCCGGCTGACTGAAAAAGCAGAACAAAGTCTTTCTCTCTCACCGTTTACAGCTCTTTTCATGGTCAATTTTCTGGTCAATCTGGCAGACAAGACCCTTTCTGTACTGGCCTCCTTTCTGATCATCCGGCTCATTCCTGAATCTGTCAGAAAAGAAATGCTTGATACTCCGGGTCATCAGGAACTTTCCCGGAATCCGGACATGCAGAACGATAAAGAACGAATCCAGCGGCGGAACAGATTAACCGTCTCGATCGGCCTTGTTGCGGTGATACTGACCGGCGTGATCGCCCGGAACAGTGTTTCGCTCTATACCAGCAGTACCAGGGAAGAACGTCTGCAAATGGCTTACGGTGTTGTAAAAATGGCTGCCGATACGATCAATGCCGATATGGTGGACACATATTTTGCTCAGGGCGATCAGACTCCGGGCTATGAAACTATGAAACAGAGCTTCTCCAGTATCTGCAATAATACACCGGCTGTGGAATATCTTTATGCTTTAAAAATCCAGCCTGACGGCTGTCTGGTGGTTGTCGATGTCGATACGGAATATACACCCGGCTATCATCTCGGCGATACACTTGCAATTGAAGAAGCTTTTGAACCTTATATGCCTGCTCTGCTTGCAGGTGAAGAAATCGAACCGATTGAATCCAATGATGTGACCGGATGGGTATTGACAGTCTATTATCCGGTGCGGGATTCTGCCGGGAACTGTGTCTGCTATGTGGGAACGGATATTTCTATGAATGATGTCCGGGATTATGTCAATCATTTCATGCTCCGGCTGATTCTGATTTCTTCCGGCTTTCTGGTGCTGAGTATGGCCTTTGCTGCCTGGCTGACAAATAATTATCATAAAACAGACGATCTTCAGCAGCTTCTGAAAAAACAGGATCAGGATAAAATGCTCATCCGTGAAATTGTAGAGGCCTTTGCCAAAGTGATTGATATGAAAGATGAATATACCCGGGGGCATTCTTCACGTGTGGCGAAATATACTTCCATGCTGACAAGGGAGCTGGGCTATGATGAAGAAACAATAGAGCGTTATTATAATATTGCTCTCCTGCATGACATCGGAAAAGTCGGTGTTCCGAAAGAGGTTCTCAACAAGCCCGGAAAACTCAACGACGAAGAATATAATATCATCAAATCCCATTCCAGTATGGGCTATCACGTTCTGAAAGACATCAGTGTCATGCCGGAACTTGCCATCGGAGCACAGTCCCATCATGAAAGACCTGACGGGAAAGGCTATCCCAACGGACTCAAAGGCGATGAAATTCCCCGTGTCGCACAGATTATCGCTGTTGCCGATACGTTCGATGCCATGTATTCCGACCGTCCCTACCGGAAACGTATGAATTTTGAAAAAGCCGTGTCTATTATTCAGGAAATCTCCGGTACACAGCTCACCAGTGATGTGGTAGATGCCTTCCTGAGACTGGTAGAGCAGGGAAAATTCCGTGCTCCGGATGATTAGGGCGGCGGAACAACAGAAAATATTGATAATATTCATAAAAAATTCCAGATGGAACAGGAAAAAAATCAAAACAAATGAAACAGAAAAGGAGTTATCAGCAATGCCAGACGAAAAAACACAACCCGGTCAGCAGAGAACTGCAACCAAAAAACAATGGCTGCTGTTTATCACCGGCTTGCTGATTATGCTCACAGGGCTGGGGATTCTCGGCTTTTTCGGGGGAAGAAAAATTTACAGGGAAATTCAGAAATATAAACTGATCAAAGAAAATATGGCTGTGGAAATTTCCGACCTGCATATCAAAGCTCCTGTCCTGGAAGGCACAGAACAGGAAATCCTGTCAAAAGCTGCCGGACATTTTCCGGAAACCGGTGCACCCGGACATGGAAATTTCTGTATTGCTGCTCACAGCAGTATATTATATAAAGAATATTTCAATAACCTGAAACATGCCGAACCCGGTATGCAGATTATTCTTTATGATAAAGAAAAAAACAGCTATTGTTATCAGATTACGGAAACCAGAATTGTCGAGCCGTCTGAAATATGGATTCTTGACGATTTCGGCGACGACAGAATTACACTTGTAACCTGTACGGATGACGGCTCACAGCGGCTGGTTGTGACCGGAATGCTTGATCAAGAGCAGTTACAACAGATTCAAGAAAGATGAGGGAAAATTTTTATGTTCACATGGAACTTTCAATATATTTCAAAAGCAAGACTTGCAGAAGCTTTCCATCAGCTGATGCTGAATCCGCACAACGGAGATATTCTGATCCGGATTCATACGGCAATTCATCTCGAAGAAGAAGCCGTCGATCTTGCCAGATTTATCGCACAGCTCGTACCCGGCGCCCATATTTTCGGAACCAGTACTTCTGCTGTGATCGGCTGGGGAAAACTGATGCCGAATCAGTGTATTGTCTCCGTCACACAGACAGAGCACGGAAACGTACATACGGCTCTCCTGCCGACTTATGATCAGTCTGATAAACCTGTCCCCGCAGAAATTCTCTGCCGGAACGTAAAAGCAGAAGTCATTGACCCGAATACCAGATTATTACTGACATTCATGACAAGAAAATATCTTGATGTCTATCGTTTTGTAGAAGTCTGCAATGAACAGTTCCCCGGTGTGCAGATGATCGGCGGTCTTGCCAATACGTCAGAAATCAGCCTGAAAAAATTTCTGGATTCCGGCTTTGTCTTCAACGAAAACGGCTGGACAAACAAGGGCATTATCCTTGCGGCAATCGGCGGCGAAGAAGTCGAAAGCTACAGTTCTTATGCAACCGGTGTACAGGCGATCGGAAAAGAAGTCGAAATTACAGATACATTCGGAACATGCATTCTTTCTCTTGACGGCAGAGATGCCGCCGAAGAATACCGTATCGGTATCGGCGACGAACTCAGAAACCGTCCGGAATTAACCAACCTGTTTCCTTATGTCTATTCCGAAACCAGCGATATTCCGATTTTTGTCAGATTCTCTGATGATCAGAGCCTGAGTGATGTATTTCCGGAAACGGCTCCGATCAATGCAGAAAGCTATGCTTCCCATCCGGATATTGAAAAATATCAGAAACGTGATATGATCAATGCCAATCATAACGTACAGGTCGGAAAACATCTGAAACGTGCGTTTATTTATGACAGAAAGATTATTTCTGATAACCGGGCTTTGTTCCGGCATATTGAGAATTTCCCGAAGGCAGAAACGATTTTCGGCTATTCCTGTATTGCCAGATCTATGATCTATTCCAACTGTGTCAAATGGGAGCTTTCTGCCTATGAAAATTCCAACATGTGCGGCTGTATCACAGAAGGCGAAATCGCCCATGTCAGCGGCCGGAATACGTTTGCCAACTGTTCGTTTGTTGTCTCTGTATTCGGGGAAAAGCCTGCTACACAGGAATATAATCCCTATGCATTTTCTTATACGGATACGCTTGTTGCTGATAATCAGGAGCTTCTGGAATATCTCTGTGATGTCGAAAACCTGTTCGCACAGACCGAACATTTCGCCGCCGCCGACAGCCTGAAAGCTTTTGTCCGGGACTGTGAACTGAAATTACTCTATTCCGAAAGCGGAGAGATTCCCAATGCGGCCGCTATGAATATTGATATCAAACTCAAAGGCTATGACCGGATCTGCATGATCAACGTTTTTGATATTTCCAGTATGCAGACAGTGTTCCCCGAACATATGATCAGCCTGACATATAAAAATTATATCTCCAACTGTGTCAGCTATGCCAGAAAACATGATTACAGAATTTATATTATTGACAAATGGCATATCGCCATCGGAGCACCGTCCTATATGGTCGCCCTCTCAGAATTTGTCAGTGATATGCAGAGACTCCAGAGAATCCTGTTTGAAGCAACTGAGGAGTATATCGCTATTGTGCCGATTTTCTGCGTGATTAATGACTGTACTGTGGATAATCTCCATTCTGTCTATTATTCCGCCAGAATGGAAATGTCACAGAAAAATATTCAGTTCTATGTCCGGGATGCCAAGTTCGGCAAAGTCGATGAAGAAAATATCCGGGAACGCTATCATATGGTAAACGTCATCAACTATGCCATTGCTCATGATAAAATTATCCCCTATTTTCAGGGCATTTATGATAATGCCAAAAAAACAATCCATCATTACGAATCCCTCATGCGGCTGGAAGACGAGAACGGAAAAATCTACTATCCGGGCAGTTTTCTGGATGTCGCCAGATCTTACGGATTATTATATGACTCCATATCCGAAATTATGATCCGGAAAGTCTTTGAAAAATTCCGCTTTATCGAAAACCGGAGCGTCAGCATTAATTTATCCATCAGAGATATTAAAAATCCTGAAATTATTGATTATATTTATGAATTCCTCTCGACAGCCGGTCATCCGGAAAATTTTGTCTTCGAGATTCTCGAAAACGAAGATATTGATGATTATGAAGAAATGATCAATTTTGTAGATAAAATTCATAATCTCGGTGCACAGATTTCAATTGACGATTTCGGAAGCGGTTTTTCAAATCTCCAGCATATCGCAAGTATTCAGTCAGATTATCTCAAAATAGACGGCTCGATCATCCGGAACTGCTGCGAAGACAAAGAAGCCGAAAATCTGGTCGCTCTTATGGCAGACTGGAAAAAACTCAATACCAGAGGAATCAGGATTATTGCCGAATTTGTCGAAAATGAAGCCATTCAGGAAAAAATGCTTGCTTACGGTATTGACTATTCTCAAGGCTATCTGTTTTCCAAGCCTGAACCTGAAATCGCATTATAAAGGAGGGCAGACATGAACAGAACAGAAAACAGAAAAATCATCGGTCTGATTCTGGAAAATATTTTTACCGATTTTTCCAAAGAACTGGTTCAGAGCGTTGCCAATGCCCTCCCCGCTCATAAAAATCTTTCTCTGATCGTACTTGCCGGTAAGTATGACGGCGAAGAAGTCGCCGTGGATGCGGCACGTCATGCCTATCTGACAGTATATAATTCTGTTTTTGAACTGGAAAGTGTGTGTAATTTTGACGGTCTGATCATTCATCTGGGCAGTATGACACCCGAAAAAAAACAACGCATTAAAACCGGTTATCTGAAAGCTTCCAGAAATATTCCGAAAGTCTTTATTGCCTCGGATATCGAGGACGAAACGATTATTAACTATGACAATGAATCCGGTATCCGGGAAGCGGTCAATTATCTGGTCAATATCAACGGGCTTTCCCGCTTCTGTATGCTGGGCGGCCGGGATGATAATGTCGATGCCTGTGCCAGAAAAACTATTTTCATCCGCTGTCTGAAAGAAAATCATATCAGCTTTTCCGAACAGAATTATGAAAAAACAGATATGTCCAGCGAATGTCAGGACGCTGCCGAAAAACTGCTTGAAAATAATCCCGATGTACAGGCTGTTTTCTGTGTCAACGATGCTGTTGCAAAGGGTCTGTATGCGGCAATGCAGGAAAAAGATCTGATCCCCGGAAAAGATGTTCTGGTATTCGGCTTTGATAATACACATTTGTCCGGGGAAATGATTCCCTCGCTGTCTTCGATCGGTGCCGATCAGTGTACGCTGGGGAAAAAAGCTCTTGATGTCCTTCTGTGCAAACTGAACGGAGAAGAAACAGGCTCTTTTCTGGTGTCGACCCGTCTCTACGGCAGAGAATCCCTGCAATATGCTATGTATGACTATACCGAACAGGAAATGATGAATGTCAGTCCGGCCTTTATTTACCGCATGTTTGACGACTGTTTCTACCGGTACCGGAACAGCTATATTGACAGAGAAAATGTCAATCTCCGGCGGCTTTTCTATGAATTCATGTCAAAAATGCTGTTTGCTATGCGGAAACGCTATATGAGTATTGAAAATTTCAATGAAATCCAGAAAATGATTGACAAATTTTTCGAGAAAGGTGCCATGGAATATACCGATGCCAGAAAACTTATCAAGAATGTGGAGCGGCTTCAGAGCTTTATCAATATCCGGCAGAAATCCATTGCCGCCAATGTCATGATCAACAGACTGTTTCTGAGAATGAAAGACAGAGCCATCTGTGCTCTGGCGGAACAAAGAAGTCGGGAAAATACCGCACATCTCGAAAGTATCCGTGCAGAACAGGAATTTTTAGTACTTTGCATGAATACTGCCGGTTCTCCGGAAAAGAATCTTGAAAAAATGCTTCAGAATATTGATAAATTCGGTCTGAAAAACGCTGCTGTCTATCTGTTTGATACACCGTTTCATTTCAACCAGAACAAGCCTTCGGATTTTCCGGAATACATCCGGCTCAGATGTGTCCTGAAATCCGGAGAAATCTATCTGCCGGCAAAAGAACGGCAGAACTGCCATATCAGCAATATTTTCTCCAGAGATGAACTTTCTCTCAAATGCAGCGGCTATGTGGCATTTACGCTGTTCTATCGTGATATGATCTACGGTATTTTTCTTTGCGAACTGACTGATGATATCTACGAAAAAGGCGATTATATCGCTTTACAGCTCAGTAAAGCGATCTATATGAACGATTTGCAGAAAGAAAAAATTCTGGCTTCGTATCGCCTATAATTGCAGAAATTTCCTCCGTTCCGGCTGCCGCATACTGTATGCGGCAGTTTTTTATGACACTAAAAAATAATTTCTGCAATAAATTGTGTTATTTTTGCAATTGACAAATATAGCAAAATATGCTATTCTATATACAATAAACATATAGATAATTCGTTTTATAATTAAAACAATAAACTAATTCATCATAGGGGGAATATGATTATGAAAAAGAAAAGAATCCGTGCCGGTATGCTGTCCGGTATCATGTGTCTGTCGTTATTCAGCGGTATGTCCGTTGTTACGTCAGTTCCGGCAGCTGCTGCCACAAGTCCGGTTGTGGAATATCTCGACAGAGGCATCAATGCTGTCGGAACCGGTTCCGGAATGCTCGTCAGCTGGAGATTTCTCGCTTCTGACCCGGATAATGCAGTATTTAAATTATATCGTGATAACACGCTGATCTATACCAGTACGGAAAAAACAAACGGTGCTACCTGTTTTCTGGATAAGAGCGGTTCGGCAAGCTCCAATTATAAAGTCGAATGCTATAACGGTTCAAGTCTGATTTCCAGTGATACCTGTACGCTGAAATCTGCCAATGCTTATTATGATATTAAACTCGACCGTCCGGGTTCAAGCTATACTCCGAATGATATGTCCGTCGGTGACGTTGACGGCGACGGTGTTTATGAATTATTTGTCAAGTGGGATCCCAGCAACTCGAAAGACAATTCCCAGAAAGGCAAAACTGATAAAGTTTATATCGACTGCTATAAACTGGACGGCACAAAACTCTGGAGAATCGACCTGGGTGTGAATATCCGTGCCGGTGCTCATTATACACAGTTCTTTGTTGCCGATTTCGATCTCGACGGCAAGGCCGAAATGACCTGTAAAACCGCTGACGGTACTGTGGACGGCAAAGGCAAAGTCATCGGCGATGCCTCTAAAGATTACAGAAACTCAAGCGGCTATGTCCTGAGCGGTAATGAATATTATACTCTTTTCGACGGAGAAACCGGTGCGGCTCTAGATACGGTCAATTATGAACCTGCCCGTGGTACTGTCAGCTCCTGGGGCGACAGTTACGGCAACCGTGTGGACAGATTCTGGGGTACAACTGCTTATCTTGACGGTGTTCATCCCTGCGTTGTCACCGGACGTGGCTATTATACCAGACTGACTGCTACTGCCTATAAAGTCGAAAATAAAAAGCTCGTCAAGATGTGGAATTACGATTCCGGAAATTCCAATTCTTCTACCAATGCTTACGGCGACGGCAATCATAATTCCATGGCCGCTGATGTCGACGGCGACGGCAAACAGGAAATCGTCACCGGTGCTGCAATTATCGACGATAACGGCAAACTTTATTATTCTACCAAACAGGGGCACGGCGATGCTCTGCATTTAGGCGATCTCGACCCGACTAACCCCGGCATGGAACTCTGGATTTGTCACGAGGAAAAACCGTCCGGCTATGGCGTTACTTTAGTAGACTGCGATCAGAAAAAAATTATTTTCCATAACAACGGTGCAGGCGATACCGGCAGATGCTGTGCCGATAACGTCTGGGCAGGCAACCCCGGTGCTGAACTCTGGGGCAATAAAGAATCTGACGGCTCTATGCCTGTCAAAGATACCAAAGGCAATACGCTGAACTGCCGCCGTCCGGCGATCAACTTCCTCACCTACTGGGACGGCGATTTAGAACGTGAAATTCTGGACGGCTATACCGATTCTCCGGCAACGATCTCCAAAATGACCGGAGACCCCGGAAAAACTACCATCACCAATCTGCTCGTAACTGACGGATTCTATACCTGCAATACCACCAAAGGCACACCCTGCCTTTCTGCGGATATTTTCGGTGACTGGCGTGAAGAACTGATCGTCCGCAAAGCCAGCGGCGATGCTATCAGAATTTATTGTACCGATTATGATACTGACTATAGAATACAGTGTCTGATGCATGATCCGCAGTACAGAACTCAGGTTTCTGCTCAGCAGACTGCCTATAACCAGCCGCCGCATACCAGCTTTTTCTTAGGCACAGGCTATGACATTCCGGCTCGTCCGAAGTGTACTGTCAATCAGAATCAGAACGGCAAAAAAGGTGCTGTGATTGATACGGCTCATAAATATATGATTCAGAACGCTAACAGTAATTTATATATGACTGTTGATCCGGCTGATAACAATGTTGTACAGAAAGCTGACGGCCTGACCGGCTGGACACTCGAAGATGCCGGAAACGGTTACTATCGTCTGTACAGCGAAACCGCTGACGGAAAAACCTATCTGCTCGATCTCGATTACGGCAAGGCCGATAACGGAACGAATATTCATATCTATACCGATACACAGGCCGATGCACAGTTATTCAAATTTGTCGATAACGGCGACGGCACTTACACAATCTGTACCAAAAATACCAGTGATGAAAGCTGTCTGGGTGTTGTGTCCGGCTCGAAAGATGCCGATGCCAATATTGTCCAGTGGCAGTGCAGCGGAAGTAACGATCAGAAATGGAAATTAGTCATCAAAGTTGACCCGATTGACGGTAATCTGTTCAAAAATCTGCTCGTGAAAGATACAGGCAATTATCTGAGCTGGAACATAGATTCCAGCCTGATCACAAATGATCTTGTTTTCGGTGACCGTGATTTCACTTATGTGAATCTTCCGTCTGAATTGCAGGGCTGTGAAACCGTTCTGACTGCCTGCAATTCCAAGAATTATGATGCCGATTTAGCAAGCTTTACTGCCGGTGCTGATCTGACACTCTATATTGCAATGGATGCCCGTCAGGAAACCATTCCGGCATGGATGAGCAGCTATACCAAAACTGCTCTGACAGCTGTGACATCCAATGATGTGACATTCGATCTCTATACAAAGCAGTTCAAAAAAGGCGATTCTGTCACACTCGGCACAAACGGCGGTTCTTATAATCTGGTAAATTATACCGCTATGGCAAAGCCGGCGGCTATGGCCGGAAATGCCTATGTCAAGAATCTTCAGCTGGATGACTGCGAGAATTTCACAGACTGGGTACTGACTGAAAATATCACAGCCGGAAGCCCTGTCTATGGTGACAGAGATGTGACATTTACACAGCTTCCGGATGAATTGCAGAATACAGCTTCTATTACAACTGCCTGCGATTCCAAGAATCTGGATGCCGAACTTGCCAGCTTTACTGCCGGTACGGACGAAACTGTCTATATTCTGATGGACAGCCGTGTCACAACGGCTCCGGCATGGCTGAATGAGTATACTAAAACCAGTCTGACTGCTGTCAGCTCCAATGATGTCAGCTTTACAGTTTATTCTAAAGCCGTTTCTCAGGGTGAGGCTGTCACACTCGGCACTAACGGCCAGAGTTCCGGATGTGTCAATTATACCGTCCTGATCAAAGCCGCTTCCGGCGAGAGTCCCGCTTCTCTGATGGGTGATGTCAATGCAGACGGAAAAGTCGATACTGCGGATGTCATCATGATGCAGAATTATCTGCATAAAAACGGCCATCTGACCAGCTGGAAAAACGGCGATCTGTACAATGACGGTGTAATCAATATCTTTGATCTGGTCGCTCTGAAAAAACTGCTCCTGAAATAAGAGCTTTATGATCTGTTGAAAACGCTGCTGTTATACGACAGCAGCGTTTTTTTAATTCTGATTAAAAATATATTTGTTCAGTTTTTGTCAGAAACAGTATCAGATTTTTCATTTCCTGAAATTGGAAAACAATCCGGTTTTTAGGGAATTTTTTTAATCTGCACAGAAATTCATTGACTTAATCCGAACTATGTGCTATAATAAAATAAATATCATATCAAAAAGGAGATGCTGCTATGAAAGATCCGCAACATAAGCCTTTAACATTTGCTCATCTTGCTCTTGCTCTTGCTAATGACTATAACAGATTGTTCGTGATTGACCCGGAAAATGACAGCTATATCGAATATGCTCCAAGCGGTTCGGAAAAAGAGCTTGTGGCAGTCAATAAAGGCATAGACTTCTTTCAGGATGTCCGCCATGACTGCCGGGAACAGGTATGGCCGGACGATCAGGAATATTTCCTGAATGCCTTTCAGAGAAATGCTGTTATGCAGGCTCTGGAACACGGCCGTTCCTTCTCGCTGACCTACAGACTGAATATTGAAAATCAGCCCCGTTATTTCTTCCTGAAAACCATCCGTGCCAATGACCGGAATATCATCATCGGCGTTCAGGATGTCGATGAACAGAAACGCAAGGAACTGGAGGCAGAAGCCGCAAGCCGGACATATTCCGAAATTGCCGAATCCCTCGCCAGTCTGTTTGAAGTGATCTATCATGTGGATATCGAAACCGGACATTATACAGAATACAGCTCCAGTCAGGATTATGCAAAACTTGGCTTCGGCAGAGGCGGAGAAGATTTCTTTTCCCGTGTGCAGGAAGATTTGCAGCTGATTATCCATCCTGCCGATTGTGAACGAATCATGCATGAATTACAACGTGATGTTCTGCTTGCCAATCTCCGGAAATCCGGAACGGTTTCCCTGACATACCGGCATAGTGTCAGCGGCGTTGTACAGTATATGAATCTGCTTGCCTTTATCCAGAAAACAGACAAAGAACGCATTGTCGTGGCTGTCCGGAATATTGACGAACAGAAAAAACAGGAAGAAGAAAGCGAAACTTACTCTCATATTGCCGGAGCACTCGCAAGCCGCTATGAAGTGATTTATTATATCAATACAGATACTGATGCCTATACGCAGTACAGTGCCAGTGAGCAGTATGCCCGTCTCGGTACGACCAAACAGGGAGAAAATTTCTTCCGGGATGCCGCCAATGATATTCAGAAATATCTGTACCCTGATGACAAGACCAGGATTCTGAAACAGCTTTCCAAACAGAATCTGCTGGAAAATCTGAGACAGTCCGGCTCGGTTTCGCTTACCTACCAGCAGCTTCTTGACGGCCGGCATCAATATATGAACATGATTATCGTCCAGCCGAAAAATGATCCGCATCATATTATTATGGGCGTATTCAACACCGATGCCGCTGTCAGAAGAGAATTATCCATACAGGCAGAAAATCAGACATTCAGTGATATTTCCATGGCTCTTGCCCAAAGATACGAAGTGATTTATCATGTCAATATTCTTACAAACGAATATTCTGAATATACCGCCAGCGAAAAATATGCCAGACTCGAAATCGGCACAAAAGGCCTGGACTTCTTCACAGAAACGCAGTTCAATATGCGAAAGGATATTTATCCGGATGATCTGCCTATGATGAGCATTTCCATGCAGAAAAAAAATCTGCTCAGCAGCCTTGCAACATTCGGAAAGACAATCCTGAATTATCGCCTTATCATAGACGGCAGACCGCAGTATATGTCTCTGTATGCTGTCCGGCCGAAAGAAGATTCCAAGCATATCATCATTGCCGTGGCCAATGTCGATGCCGCCAAACGCATGGAACTCGCTTATCAGAATGCTATGGACATGGCCAATAAAGACGCTCTGACCGGTGTGAAAAATAAACGTGCCTATGTTCAGGAAGAAACCGATCTGGATGACCTGATCAAAAGAAACGACAGTCCGCCTTTTGCCGTTGTTATCTGTGATGTAAACGGTCTCAAGCAGGTCAATGACAATCAGGGGCATAAGGCAGGAGACGAATTTATCCGAAGTGCCTGCAAAATTATCTGCAATACATTCAAACACAGCCCTGTGTTCCGGATTGGCGGTGATGAATTTGCGGTCATCCTGAAAGGACAGGACTATGAAAAACGCTGTGATGTGATGAAAACGCTCGGCACGATTCTGGAACAGCAGCGGCATGACGGTATGCTGCTGCTTGCCTCCGGCATTTCTGAATTTAATTCTGAAAAAGATATCCGTGTACAGGATGTCTTTGAACGTGCCGATAACCTGATGTATGCAGATAAAAAACGCTGCAAAGCGGAAGCCGGCCTTTCTGTCCGGAAGGCGGTGTTTCCATGAGAATCACGTTCTGCATCATATTTCTTATGATGATTCTGATTCTGGTGATCTGTACGACGGCGGCATGGCGGTCACCCAAAAAAATCGGAAAGCCTGTCGCCACGCTGGAAGCCTCTCTGATTCCGCCGATTCTGGGAAATCTGATGATCGTAGGTGCTCCGAACGAACTGGCGGCACATATCGGATATTATGTTTATTTCATCGGCATGGATCTGGTTATGTTTGCCCTGATACAATTTGCTGTCGTCTACTGCATGGGTGCAGGCAACGGCCAGAAAGTTCCTAAATTTATTTACGGACTGCTTACGGCAGATATGATACAGATTCTGCTGAATCCGTTCTCCGGCCATGTCTTTGATACCGAACCGCTGATTATGGATGACAATTCGGTATATCACCGGCTGCTTTCCTATATCGGGCAGATTTTCCACAGAGTTGTGGATTATTGCATTCTTGCGGGAGTCATTCTGATCTTTATTATAATCATTCTCAGAAATCCACGTGTTTACAGAGAAAAATACTCTATCATCCTGATCACGATGATACTTGCCGGATTATGGCAGTCGTTCTATGTCTTTTCTCATGTGCCGATTGACCGTTCTATGATCGGTTTCGGCATTTCCGGAATCATGATTTTCTATTTTGCTTTATATTATCGTCCTCTGCGGCTGCTTGACCGGATGCTTTCGGATATTGCCTCTGAAATGCCGGAAGCCCTGTTTGTCTTTGACCCGAACCGAATCTGTATCTGGGCAAACGAACAAGGCCGCAGACTCGCAGAAATCCACGGAAGCAATTATGAAAAAGCTTCTGAAAATCTTATCCGGATGTTCGGCAATTCCAAACAGCCGTCAGAACCGGACAGACAAGTGATCGAAAGAACCGTCGGCAGCGGAGCCGGAACTAAATATTATATCCTGGAAGAACAGGAAGTAAGAGACGAAAAACAGAAATTCACCGGTTCTTATCTGCGTGTCCGTGATGTGACAGAAGAAAAACGCAAGCTTAAACGGGAAATGTATAACGCTACACATGATACTCTGACCGGATTGTATACCCGTGAATATCTCTATCAGCGAATCGCAGAAACTCTGAGTGCCAATCCGGATACGGAATATCTGATTATTTTTATTGATGTCAAGAATTTCAAGATTGTCAATGACATTTTCGGAAATGATTTCGGAGATTATGCCCTTCAGTGCATTGCCGAATGGGGACGGAATACCCTGTCAGATGACTGCCTTTACGGCAGACTCGCCGGAGATACGTTCGGAATCTGCATTCCCAAAGCGGAATTTGATTCGTCTTATATTGAAGATAAAATTTCCAATTTCGTAGTAAAAACCGAAAAAGCCGAACATCATCTGCTTGTCCAGCTGGGTGTCTATGCCGCAGACCGGAAAAATATGGATGTTTCTGTCATGTTTGACCGGGCACATCTGGCACTTTCCACGATCAAAGACGAATATCATACCCATGTGGCTTATTATGATACCGAAATCCGTCAGCAGCTCCTGTGGAATCAGGAAATTTCCGCACAGCTCCATAATGCGATTGAAAGCCGTCAGCTGTGCCCTTACTTACAGCCGATTGCTGACAGTTCCGGAAAAACTGTCGGTGCAGAGGCTCTGGCAAGATGGATTCATCCGGAGCACGGCTTTCTCTCCCCTGCCCTGTTTATTCCGGTATTCGAGAAAAACGGCATGATCGTCGAAGTCGATAAACATATGTGGCGGTGTGCCTGTGAAATCCTCTCACGCTGGGAAACAGAACACCCGGATTTGTTTATTTCTGTGAATATCTCTCCCAAAGATTTCTATTTTATTGATGTCGTTTCTGAAATCAAAAATCTGGTAAATGAATTTCATATTCCGCCGTCAAAGCTCAGAATCGAAATTACAGAAACAGTCATGATGAACAATGCCGATAACCGGATGGAAATCCTGAATATTTTCCGGCAGTCCGGCTTCATTGTCGAAATGGATGACTTCGGCAGCGGCTATTCTTCTCTGAATATGCTCAAAGATATGCCTGTTGATGTCCTCAAAATTGATATGAAATTCCTGGGCAGAACCAAAGACAGCGGCAAAGCTCAGAAAATCGTAAAAAATATTATTCATCTTTCCAAAGAACTGGGCATTACTGCCCTCACTGAAGGCGTGGAGACAGAAAAACAGTACCAGTCTCTTGCGGAAATGGGATGCAGTCTGTTCCAGGGCTATTATTTTTCCAAGCCTCTCCCGGTCAAAGAGTTTGAAACCTATCTGAAAACCGCTCAGGCTGAATGAAATAAACTCCTGCCGTAACCTGGCAGGAGCTTTTTTTAATTTTTGTTATTAGGAAAATCAATAGCTTATTATTGAAAATAACAATTTGACAAGTCATAAAAATTATGTTATACTCAAAAAATAGAAAGCCTATATGTTTACTATATGATATGGAGTGAAATAATTATGACATTACAGCAAATTTATTATATCCTGACCATCGCCGAAAACCGTTCCATGAACAAAGCCGCTGAAAAGCTCTATATCGCACAGCCGACTCTCACAAGTGTCGTAAAAGATGTCGAACAGGAAATCGGTATTCCGATTTTTCTGCGAACACACAGAGGCGTGACCGTCACCAGCGAAGGTGAAAAATTTATTGCCTCTGTCCGGAGATTATATCAGCAATATGAGGAAATCCGGAACCAGTACAGCGAAACCGGCACATTCCGGAGAAAATTCAGCGTTTCCATGCAGCACTATTCCTTTGCGGTCAAGGCCTTTATCGAAACTGCAAAACAGTATGATGCCAATGAATTTGATTTAATCATCCGGGAAACCAGAACCCTCAATGTCATCCGTGATGTCGGAAACATGAAAAGCGAAATCGGCATTCTCTACATGAGCGAACAGAACCGCCGTGTGATTTCCCGGCTGATGAAAGAACAGGAACTGGAATTTCATACACTGATCAAATGTCCAGCCTGTGTCTATCTTGCCAAATCTCATCCCTTAGCTCAGGAAAAAGAACTCAGCCTGTATCAGCTGGAAGCTTATCCGTGTCTGTCATTTGAACAAGGAAGTGATGCCGAAGTCTTCCTCGCTGAAGAACTCCTCACGGAACATGTATTTCAGAAAACAATCAAAGCCAGTGACCGGGCAACTATGATGAATCTCCTCGAAGGTCTTGACGGCTATACACTCTGTTCCAGTGTCTTCAATGAACATCTGAGCAGCGGTAAATTTTTAGTCATTCCTCTGAAACCGGAAGAAAATATGCCTGATCTGCTTATGGAAATCGGCTATATCACGAAGAAAAATGCTGCTCTGAGCAGCATGGGACAGCAATATATCAGGGAAATCATAAAATCCCTGAAAGAAAACTGAAAAATTGTAACAGCATTGTCAGACCGGCAATGCTGTATTTTTTTAAATTTTTAGTAAGCCTATGCTTACTATTATTATAATTTTTTATAATGCATTCTCAAAAAGAAGCATTGGACAAATAGCAAATTCTGTGCTATACTAATAGCATACTAAATATATCAGATTAGTAGAAATTTAAAAACAGAAAGGACAGATTGGATTTATGGGCAAAAGAACAATCAATCTGGATATGTCAGAATGCGAAAACCGTGAAATGCGTCTCGGTACCATTATCGCATGGGACGGAAGTGCATCCGAACTGATCGAACAATCTAACTATGATTCCAGAAGTCAGCACAAAGGAAGCGGATGTCCCGGCAACGGCAGTAAGGCCTGCCGTTTATGTGAACTCAATTCACCAATGAACCAGCAGACGATGTGTACAAACGCTATCGTAGAATGCCAGGCAGGTAATCTGACTGACTGCATTCTGATTCAGCATTCTCCGATCGGCTGTTCGGCAGATAACGCACACTTTAACCTGGCATTCAAGAAAGGTCTGAAAAAAAGACACAAGCCTGTGCAGAATCTTCAGATTTACAATACAAATCTTCTTGAAAATGACATGGTATTCGGTGCGAGCGAAAAACTCCGCCGGACAATCCGGGAAGTCATGAACCGCCACCATCCGAAAGCTATTTTTGTTTCCATGGCGTGTGCCACTGCCATTATCGGTGAGGATATTGACAGTATCTGCGATGAACTCGAACCGGAAGTCGGTGTTCCGGTGATTCCGCTGCATTGTGAAGGTTTCCGGTCAAAACACTGGAGCACCGGTTTTGATATTGCTCAGCACGGTGTTCTGAGACAGATCGTCAAGAGAGAAAATATCCAGAAACAGCCGGATTTGATTAATATTATCGCCCTCTGGGGTACGGACTATTTTACGGATATTTTAAAGCCTCTCGGTCTGCGTGTAAATTACATGATTGATACCGCAAGTTATGACGAACTCGCTCAGGCAAGCGAAGCCGTTGCAACTGCAACTTTCTGCCATACACTCGGTTCTTATATGGCAACTGCTCTGGAAGAACATTTCGGTGTGCCGCAGATTGATGCCCCTCAGCCCTATGGAGTGGCCGGGACAGATGCCTGGCTCAGAGCGATCGGAAAAGTTGTCGGCAAAGAAGCCGAAACAGAAGCCTACATCCAGAGCGAACATGAACGTATTTTCCCGAAATTACAGGAACTCCGTGAAAAACTCCGTGGCGTGAAAGGCTTTGTTATGACAGGTTCTTCCTATGCTCACAGTCTGATTTCCGTACTGAGAGAACTGGAAATCGAAGTTGACGGTTCTGTAGTGTTCCATCATGATCCGGTTTATGACGGCGGTCATGAAAATTCCAATACGCTGAAAACTCTGGTTGATTCTTACGGCGATATTCCGCATTTTACCGTCAGCAAGACACAGCCTTATCAGTTAAATGCCTTATTCAAGAGAGTGCATACAGATTTTGTCATTATCCGTCATCAGGGACTCGCTCCGGAAGCCGCTAAACTGGGGATTCCGTCACTGGCAATGGGTGATGAGCATTATCCTGTCGGTTATGACGGCATTATCCGGACGGGTGAAACACTGCTGGACATCCTCAGCAGAAAGAAATTTAATCAGGTATTGTCACGCCATGCAAGAAGTCCTTATAATGACTGGTGGCTTTCACAGACAGACCCGTTTTTACTGGCACATCAGCCGGAAATTCTGAATGAACGTGTGAAGTTAAACAAAAAGAATAAAAAAAGAAAGGAGAAATAAATCATGGCAAAGACAAAAAAACTCAGTGCAATTACCCATCCGCATTTCGGCTGTACGATCGGAGGAGCCTACTCCGTAACGGCGATCAAAGGAGCCGTTCCGGTTTCCAACTGCGGCCCCGGATGTATGTATAAACAGTATTTTCACCTGAGCTTTCTGAACGGCTTTCAGGGAGCAACCGGTGCGGGCGGCGGCAATATCCCGAGTGCGAATGTCGGTGAAAATGATATTGTCTTCGGCGGAGCGAAAAAATTAGATGCTCTGCTTCAGTCCACAATTGCTCTGTATGACAGTGATCTGTTTGTGGTACTGACAGGCTGTTCCGGCGAGCTGGTCGGTGATGATGTCGGCTCGGTTGTCCGGAAATATCAGGAAGCCGGCTACCCGGTCGTTGCCGCAGAAACAGGCGGTTTCAAGGGAACGAATCTGAACGGTCATGAAATTGTCGTCAAGGCGATTATTGATCAGTATGTCGGTGAACAGCCGAATGCTCCCAAGAAAAAAGGCCTGATCAATCTCTGGTTTGAAGTGCCGTATTTTAATACCAACTGGAGAGGCGATTATCTGGAACTTGTCCGGATTCTGAAAGCAAGCGGTTTTCAGGTGAATGTTCTGTTCGGCCCGCAGAGCGGCGGTGCAAAGGAATGGAAGAAAATTCCGAATGCTCAGTTTAATTTAGTAGTCTCTCCCTGGGTAGGGGTCGGCATTGCCGAACATCTCAAAGAAAAATATGATCAGCCGTATCTGCATATTCCGGTGATTCCGGTCGGTGAAGAGGCAACAACTGCCTTTATCCGTCAGGTGGTCGAATTTGCCGGAATTGATAATAAAAAATCAGAAAAATTCATCAAAGAAGAAGAAGAATTATATTATTATTTCCTGGATTCGTTTGCAGATTTCTTCTCGGAATACTGGTTCGGACTGCCTTCCAGATTTGCTGTTGTGGGCGACAGTGCCACAAATTTAGCATATTCCAAATTCTTAGCCGATCAGATCGGTCTTGTTCCGGTCAAGCAGATTATTACCGATAATCCGCCGGAACGCTTCCGGGAAGCAATCACAGAACAGTTCCGGAATATCTCCGAAGATGTTTCTATTGAACCGGAATATCTCGAAGACGGCTATTTAGTCGAGCAGTCACTTGCCGAAGCTGAATTCGGTCAGAGTGTGCCGCTGATTCTCGGCTCGACATGGGAGGGCGATGTTGCCAAACGCAAAAATGCTCTGCTGATTGAAATTGCTGCTCCGGCTTCGGAAAAAGTAGTCATCAACGGCAGTTATATCGGCTACCGGGGAGCACTCCAGTTACTGGAAGATATTTATACGGCTTCCGTTGCCGGAAATTAAGAGAGAAATAAAATTCAAAAAATCAGAAAGGGAGTAAGATTTATGAAAAAAAGAAGCATTTTTACACCGATTGTATTATTATCGGTTTTACTGACAGCCTGCGGTCAGTCCGGTGCGGAAGAAAATTCCGCTCCGGCAGAGCCGGAAACTCAGGCAGAAACACAGGCACAGGCTGAAACTTCCCCTGCCGAAGCAGAAACACAGCCGGAAACGGAAGCTTCTGTTACAACAGGTGAACCCGAAAAAACAAAACTCGAAGTCGGCCATCTGAATTCAACAGCCCATCTGCTAGCATTCGTTGCCAAAGAAGAAAATCTGTTCGCTGATGAGGGGCTTGATGTCACTCTGACACAGCTCGCCAACGGTACGGAACTCGCTTCTGGTCTGGAATCCGGAAAACTGGATGCCGCCCTGATCGGCTCGGTGCCGTCAATTACCATGCAGGCTGCGGATCATGATCTGACAATCTTCGGCGGTGCAATGACCAACGGTCACGGCTATGTCATCAAATCGGAATATACAGAAGGCCTTGACAGCTGGGATTATACGATCTTACAGGGAAAAAATGTCGCTGTTGCAAAAAATACTATGGATGATCTGGAATTGAGACTCCTGCTGCGTGATGCCGGTATCGAAATCGGCGAGGGAGAAGATCAGGTAAATCTTGTGTATTTCGACAGTCAGAGCAATGCCTATGCAGCACTCTCCAATGAAGAAATTGATGCCTGCTCGGTTTATTCTCCCTATGCTTCACTTGCCAAAAGTCAGGGCTATGAAGTCGTTTATTATGATGTCAATTTTGAGCAGTTCGAGAATCAGCCGTGCTGCCGTCAGGTTGCCACAGATACTCAGATCGCAGAATCCCCGAATACTTACATTGCCTTTGAACGGGCTATGATTCGTGCCTATCAGTTCACACAGGAAAATCATGACAAGACAATCGAAGATGTCGCAAAATATATCGACATTGATCCGGAACTGATTGAAGTCGAAGTTTACGGCGGATTCAGCAGTTCTCACCCTGACCCTGACAAACAGGCAACTGTCCGCCTGAAAGAAGATATTGTCTCTCTCGGCCTGATTGAAGATTATGATATTGAACCGCATTATAATACAGAAATCTATCAGACGGCTCTGTCTCAGGTTGTGGAACGCTATCCGGATGAGCCTGTGTATCAGGAAATGCAGAAACATTTTGATGAATTTGAATAAGAGGTGAATTTCTATGAAATTCCGTGTAGCGGTTGCTTCGACAGACGGCATTGTGATTAATCAGCATTTCGGACATGCGGAAAAATTCCATATTGCCGAACTGAATACAGAAGACCTGTCACGGCAGTATCTGGAATCCAGAACCGTGAAAAGAGCCTGTCAGGGACATGAACACAGCGAACAGAGTTTTGATGCGATTCTGGAAACGCTCTCCGATGTACAGGCGATTCTGGTCGCCAAAATCGGACAGGGGGCTTCTGATTATCTCGAAAGTCATGGAATGCTGGTATATGAATCGCCGTTTCTGATCGATGCCGTACTTGAAAAAATTCTGAAAGATAAAATATGGGAGGTGGATGCATGGCAATCTCATATGAAGAATTAACAGACAAACACCCCTGTTATGCCAGAGGAAAACGGAATCAGACCGGAAGAATCCATCTGCCGATCAGTCCGACCTGTAATATAGAATGCCGGTTCTGTGACCGGAGAATCAATGATTATGAACAGCGGCCGGGTGTGGCTTCGACTGTGATCAGACCCGAAGAAGCTCTTGATGTGATTGAAAAATCTCTGGAACTGTGTCCGGAAATCAAAGTCGCCGGCATTGCAGGCCCCGGAGATACCCTCGCTTCTGACTATGCTCTGGAAACTTTCCGGCTGATTCAAGAGAAATTTCCGGATTTGGTCAAATGCATGAGTACGAACGGATTGTTATTATCCGAAAAAGCTCAGGAAATTATTGATACGGATATTGATTCCCTTACCGTGACAGTCAATGCCGTTGACCCGGAAATCGAAGCGAAACTCAACAGGGGCATTCTATGGCACGGCAAGCATTATACCGGAGTGGAAGCCGCTGAAATTTTAATCAAAAATCAGCTGGAAGGCATCCGGAAAGTCAGTGCCGCAGGCATTACCATCAAAGTCAATACCGTTCTGGTGATCGGCATTAACGATCAGCATATTGAGGAAATCGCAAAAACGGTCAAAGAAGCCGGAGCTTCGATTTATAATATCATTCCGCTGATTCCTCAGCATGAGTTAAAAGATTATCCTGCTCCGACCTGTGCTCAGATTGACGGCGCCAGAGCCAGAGCACAGCAATATATAGATGTTTTCCGGCACTGTCAGCGGTGCCGTGCCGATGCGATCGGCATTCCGGGCGAGAAAGATTACGGCGATCAGATCTGGGTTTCCAGAATCGCTCATAAAGATACATTCTCGCATGGATAACTTAACAGTCTTCATGCCCGCAGGAGCTTTATCCTGTGCTGGTCTGCACCGCAGCTCATAGCGGTGCAGTACCTCCGTAATATAATATATAATAATTCTGAAAGGAAGTATGATTTATGTCAAAGGAAATCAGACAGATTGCAATTTATG
The DNA here is from genome assembly GCA_017483465.1 of Oscillospiraceae bacterium. Classification (GTDB taxonomy): domain Bacteria; phylum Bacillota; class Clostridia; order Oscillospirales; family Ruminococcaceae; genus UBA3855. The sequence continues at coordinate 7,867 of JAFUWN010000063.1, read as the reverse complement.
GAAAAGGCGGTATCGGAAAATCTACTACAACACAGAATCTGACTGCCGGTCTTGTCGAAAGAGGAAGCAAAGTTATGGTTGTCGGCTGTGACCCGAAAGCCGATTCTACCCGTCTGTTATTAGGCGGTCTCGCTCAGAAAACAGTACTTGATACTCTGCGTGAAGCGGGTGAAGATATTGAACTGGAGGACATTCTGAAAGAGGGTTACAAAGGTACAAGATGTGTCGAATCCGGCGGCCCTGAACCGGGTGTCGGCTGTGCCGGACGTGGTATTATTACTTCAATCGGCCTGCTGGAAAGACTCGGAGCCTATACAGATGATCTGGATTATGTGTTCTATGACGTTCTGGGTGACGTTGTCTGCGGCGGTTTTGCAATGCCGATCCGTGAGGGCAAAGCCAAAGAAATCTATATTGTCGCAAGCGGCGAGATGATGGCTCTCTATGCAGCAAATAATATTTCCAAAGGTATCGCAAGATATGCCAAACAGGGCGGTGTCCGTCTGGGCGGTATCATCTGCAACAGCAGAAAAGTCGACCGTGAACGGGAACTCGTGGCCGCATTCGCAAAAGAACTCGGCACACAGCTGATTCATTTTGTTCCCCGTGATAATGAAGTGCAGAGAGCCGAAATCAGAAAGAAAACCGTAATTGAATATAATCCGGAAGCAAACCAGGCTGATGAATATCGTGAACTTGCCCGTAAGATCGAAGAAAATACTTCTTTTGTGATTCCGAAGCCTCTCACACAGGAACGCCTGGAAGAAATTCTGGTAGAATACGGTCTGCTGGATGGTCTGGAAGATCAGTATTCTATCTGATTAGGAGTGATCGGCATGAAAATTGATATTGACAGAATTTCTGTCGTAACACCCGAAACCAATATCGGTGATCTGGTATTATTCCACCCGAAAACAGCAGAAGTGCTGTATGAAATCGGAATGCATTGTCTGGGCTGTCCGGCCTCAGGTGCGGAGACGGTCAGACAGGCCGCTGAAGTACACGGTATTCAGCCGGAAGTTCTCACGGCTCTGCTGAATGAAAAATTATAAAAATAAAAATCAGACTGCTGTAAATTGCTGTACAGCAGTCTGATTTGTGATTACTGCAAAGGAAAATTTCTGCTGATTGACTGCTGTCGGAGCGAGCATGGCACATTTTATATTTTTACACACACAGAATTCTTTTTTCTGTGTGTGTTTTTCTCACTGGTTTTTCTGAATCTTATCACATTTCTGTTTTATTTTTTTCAAAATCATGCTGTATAATACAGACAATGAAACAAAACAAATCGATACGATTCTGAAAGGAAGCGATTTTTATGAAAAAAAATAATACTATGATGATGATTTTACTGAGTGCTTTGATTTCCCTGGCTATGACCGGATGTAATACTGCTGTGACTACTGATGTCACAGAAAGCATGACGATGGAACAGACAGCTGCTGAAACAACTGTTTCTGAAGAAACTCTGACAGATACAGAATCTGCTGTCACCAGAGAGACAATCAAGATCAATATCAATCCGCAGACGGATACCGCAGCTGAAGAACAGGCTCCGGTTTCAGAAACTACAGAAGAAACCGCTTCTGTTACTGCAACGGCTTCTTATACTGCCAATACCAGCGGCATGATTGATACTACAGATCTGTTTTCTGACCGTGATCTGGAACAGACTGCCGATCTCTCCGAAGCACAGTATCTGACTGTTTCTGATAATAATACAGTCAATATTACAGAGGCCGGTGTATATGTCCTCAGCGGAACCGCTCAGAACTGCACTGTCAGAATCGAAGCCGATAAAGAAGCTAAGATTCAGCTTGTTCTGGATCAGCTGACTCTTACAAATTCTGATTCTCCTGCTGTCTATGTGGTTTCTGCCGATAAAGTATTCATCACGACTACAGATACCGAAAATGCTCTGACAGTCTCCGGAACTTTTACTGCTGACGGCGATACGAATACCGATGCGGTGATCTATTCCAAAGAAGATTTAGTTCTGAACGGTACAGGCACTCTGAACATCACCTCTGCTTCCGGAAACGGCATTACTTCCAAAGATGACCTGAAAATCACAGGCGGAACATATACCATCAGTTCTGCACTGGATGCCATCGAAGCCAATGATTCTATCTCGATCTGCGGCGGCGTATGCAGCATCACAAGCAATAAAGACGGCCTGCACTGTGAAAATGACGAATCCGAAGGCATGATCTATATCGCAGACGGCACTTTCACAATCAATACGGCCAGCGACGGCATTCAGGCTGCAAGTATCTTACAGGTTGACGGCGGTACGTTCAATATCACATCTTCCGAGGGCATGGAAGCCACTTATGTCCAGATCAACGGCGGAACAATCTATATTGAAGCTTCTGATGACGGTATCAATGCCGCAAACAAGAACAGCTCCTACCCGGTAACAATCGAATTCAACGGCGGTGATACGACAATTATTATGGGTCAGGGCGATACGGATGCAGTCGATTCCAACGGTTATATCTATGTCAATGACGGTACAATCAATATTACTGCTCCGACATCTTCTTTTGATTATGACATGACTGCCGAATACAACGGCGGTACGATCATCATCAACGGCGAGCAGGTTTCTGAAATTCCGCAGTCCATGATGGGCGGAGGCTTCGGCGGCGGTATGCCGGGCGGCGGTTTCGGCGGAGGCCGGGGAAATCACGGCGGTTTCGGTAGCGGCATGATGTAACAGACAAACAATGCTCCTGAAAAAATCAGGAGCATTGTTATTTTATTTATTTTTTAGGGAAACAGCCGGAATCATCTGTCATCTGACTGAATTTCTGTTCAACCAGGCGGACTTCTTCTCCGGCACTGACGAAAGCATCTACAATCAGCGGATCAAAATGACTGCCGGAGCCTTCTTTGATGATCTCCATTGCCTTTTCATAGGAAAACGGCTGTTTATAGCTCCGTTTGGAAACAAGGGCATCAAATACATCCGCTACTGCCATAACACGGGCTGAAAGCGGAATTTCCTCTCCGGCGAGTCCGTAGGGATAGCCCTTGCCGTTCCATTTTTCATGATGATAAGCGGCAAGATTCCGGGCTTCGTCGAGATAGCCGGAATTCGGAACGAGAGAAATCGCCTGTGAGATAATATCTCTTCCGGCGGCGGCATGTTGTTTCATGACAGCAAATTCTTCATCCGTCAGCTTGCCGGGCTTGTTGAGAATCGCATCGGGAACCTGAATTTTTCCGACATCATGCAGCGGAGCAGAACTGACAACATCAGAAATATATTCATCTGTCAGAGTTTCGGCATAATAGCCCCTGCGACACATTTCATGCAGGATAATTTCCGTATAGGCCGCTGTTTTGCGGACATGAGCACCGGTATTTTTATCACGGCTTTCAACAATATCCGCAAGCACCATAATCAAGGCATTCTGCATTTGGGCGAGTTCTTCGGTTTTTTTCTGGACATCGGCAACATATTTCATGCTGTCATCGGAAGTTTTCGAGATCGCCAGATAGAGATTTTCGACTTCATCGCCGGTATGAATCTGCAGATCATGAATATGTTCAATGCTGTTCTGCCGTGTTTTCTCGTTGTCATAAGCAAATGCACCTGTGCTCATGGCAATCGAATTGACAGGCAGAATAATATGATATTCTATCAGCCAGTTGACAAAGACATAAATCAGGATAAAAAACCCCAGGAACAGAGCCAGCATTTCTACCAGAAACTCCCGTTCGATAGAGCGGATCTGATTCATTTCCACATCAGCGGCGGCATAGCAGACACAGCGGCCGTCAGAATCATACACAGGACTGTATGCTGTCAGAAGATAGCCGTAAGAATCGTTTGTAATTACCGGTTCAATTTCTTCTCCGGCAAGCAGAGCATTCAGATAAGGCTTGAATCCGTCATCAAACGGAATTACCGTTCCGACAGGATCGCCGCTTATTGTTTCTGTATCGAGATCGAACACAACATGACAGCCGTCTTCTCTGATCTGATACACATACAGATACTGGATATTTGCCGAACTGGTGAGAATTTCCCGGAGCATTTGATTTGTTTCCGCATAACCGGGAGCAGTTTCCCCGTCACGGAGATACATATCAATCTGATCGCCCTCCAGCACACTGGCTGCAATCCGGGAAGTTCCGACAGCAAGCTGTGTATGTTCTTTCATCAGGGCATTCCGGTACAGAACCACGCTGATCACCGTCGCTGCTGCAGAGACCGTAACAAGAGAAACTGTCAGCACCAGCAGAATTTTAGTTCTTAATGACATCACACGGAAACTGAGCTTTTTGGCAGCGGCCGATTCTTCGGCGGAAAGCGGTGTCTGCATCCAGCCGTTGAAATTAAAAAACGGATAGAAGCGTTTCGGAATCAGATGAATCATCAGCACGGAAATCAGGACAGAAACTGCTTTATCCAGCAAATCCATCAGCAGACTTGCCAGAAGATGAGCACTCTCCTGCCCGAAAAATCCGGTATCATAGAGTATACCGCTGAGGGATTCGCTGTCGAAAGCAAGATCATCCATAAACCAGGGAATCAAAGTCCCCAGACCGCCGCCGATCAGCGTAAACACCAGAATCATTCCGGCAATTCCGGCCGGTTTCCGGAACCAGCCACGGCTGGAGAACCATGCGGCACAGACAGCAATCATGACATTCAGAACACCGTAATACATGGAAGCCGGGTCTGAAATGCCTTTTAATATATTGGTTGTAAATCCTACGATCACCGCCGGCAGATAGCCGCCCAGCACAGCAATCACAATACTTCCGACAGTATCCAGATACAGCGGAAGACTGCACATTCCGGCAAGATGGTTTAAAATCAAATTGACTGCCACCCCTGCGATACACATGAACAAGGTGATCAGATTCCTTTTTCGCCGGGGAATCTGTAAATTTTGCTGTATATTCATAAAAAACTCCTTGCAATAAAATCACAATACTATATTTATGATAGCATATTATCCTAAAATTTTCAAGCTGTATCTGATAATTCACAATTTTTTTACAAATCTTCTTCTTTCCGTTCCTATTGACAAAAGCCTCTGCTTATAGTATAATATAGAAAAACAGATCTATGACGGAGGGATATTCCATGTATCATTTCAATGCACAGGAAACACTGGACAGGCTCATCCAGTGGGTCAGAACGTATTTTGAAGAAAATGCCTCGCCGGAAACCAAAGCAGTGATCGGTATTTCCGGCGGCAAGGACAGTTCTGTTGCGGCGGCTGTCTGCGTGAAAGCACTCGGCAAAGACAGAGTATTCGGCGTTCTCATGCCGCAGGGAGAACAGGCAGACATCAGCAGCAGTTATCTGCTGGTAAATACACTTGGTATCGAACACTGTGAAATCAATATCGGTGAGACGGTCAGCACGTTCATGACAGGTGTCAGTCAGATTATGCCTCTCACAGAACAGGCCAGAGTCAATACCCCTGCAAGAATCCGTATGACTACACTGTATGCTGTTGCCGCCTGTCTGGGCGGACGGGTAGTAAATACCTGCAATCTCTCAGAAGACTGGGTCGGCTATTCGACAAAATTCGGTGATGCCGCAGGCGATTTCTCGCCGCTGTCTGATCTGACCGTTACAGAAGTACTCCAGATCGGAGAACTGCTCGGACTTCCGGCCGAACTGGTGCATAAAACACCGATAGACGGTCTTTGCGGCAAGACAGATGAAGAAAATCTCGGCTTTACCTATGCCGAACTTGATTTGTATATCCGAGGTCTGACCGATCTTTCTGACAAGCCTGCACTCAAGGAAAAAATTGACCGTATGCATAAAAACAATCTGCATAAATTAAAATTAATGCCGAAATTTGAATTATAATCCGCAAAAAAGCTCTCTGCCTGCATACAGAGAGCTTTTCTGATTTAAAAATTATGATTGATTATTATTATTAAAATTCTGTGCCGGATTGGGATAAAGCGGCTGATTCTGCATATTACGCTGATTCAGTACAACATACTGATTCGGAGTCGGATTCTGACTCAGATTCTGATAGGGTGCCTGTGCCGGGTATTGGTTCGGATAAGAAGCCGGAGCAGGGTACTGACTGGGATTCTGATGGGACGGATATGGATTCGGCATCGGAGCAGCGGCGGCCGCAGCAGGTACAGGAGCAGGAGAAGGCATAGCAAGCATACTCGGCACGGGAGTCTGTTCGGGAACCGATTTTTCCGGCAGTGTAATCGGCTCATGACCCGTTTCGACAAGCAGAGTTTCATACTTGGCTTTCAGTTCGCTGTATTCGTCTTTCATGCGTTTTTTGAGATAATCAAAGCAGTTTTCTTTGACATTCAGATGATGATGAATTGCATAGGCCATATCCCGGCATCTGCTGTAGCCACATGCACCGCAGTTCAGATTCCGGGAAGCAGGGTCAAGCTTATGCATCTGCGTGAAGACATTTTCATAATCCTGCATAGTCAGGCTGGCTCTGTGGACACTCTCATCACGATAGCTCGTCAGAAAATCCTGCATTTCGAGAACTTTATCAAATTCTTTGAACTGCTTGAATCTGCCGATTCCGAAAATGCCTCCGTTAGTTTCCTGAATGCTGTCTTCCATGATGGTATGCATGATCTGCTCGACATCCAGCAGAGAAGTTTCTTCTTCCGGGACAGCCGTACCGCAGTTACAGCCGTGACGACAGTTAAGCACATCCAGAATATCCGGCTTCTTGCCATCCGGAGTCTGGGCGTAGCGTTCCAGACCGGGATATAAATCCTGAATGCCCTCGGAATTACGGATCACCAGAGAAGGATTAAGCATCAGCATTGTTTCTTTCAGGCCGGACGGCATGGGGTACATTCTGCCGATTGTGCCTTCTTTGGAATCGAACTGGAAATCTTCCAGCTCGTTCAGGTCGGCCTTGTGTTTTTTCATGTATTTTGCGAGATTCCGGAACGTTACGTTATAATCATAGAAGCCTTCCCGTTCGGCCTCGCTGGTTTTGGCAATACAGGGAGAGAGCATGAACATCGGAGCGGACTCATGCTGATATTTTCTGAGCCATACGGCAAGACAGCCTACAGGACTCATGACCGGAGAAAGATAGGGAATCAGTTCCGGCTGATATTTCTGGATATAATTCACAACGGCCGGACAGGGCTGTGTAATGATCTTTTTGCCCGGATGTTCCGTCATGTATTTATTATAAATATAAGAACAGATATCCGCACCGAAGCCGACATCATAAATCCGGCAGTTTCCGTATCTTCTGAGCAGGGCAAGCAGGGTTTTCCAGGTACCGTCCGGGAAGCTTGTCCGGATGGCAGGGGCAACGATCAGAATCATTTCCCGCTTGCTTTCAAAATACTCTATAAATTTATCAATATGATCATGATAATTTCTTGCATTATGACGGCAGATCTTGACACATTCTCCGCAGTTGATGCAGGCATTGGGGTCGATAGTCGTGATGAATTCATCTGTAGTATTTTCTTTCAGGCGGGTCACATTGGCATGTACCGGACAGACTCTGACACAGGCATTACAGCCGACACAATGCTTTTCATCTACTGTGATAATTTCCATTTTGTAAAATCTCCTTTTTTTATTTGCGACAGTAATATTTTTAACATATTCAATCTTATCATATTAAATCATAATTGTCAATAGAAATTTTATAGATTCTGAAAAATCGGCAGGATAGATAAAAAATAGCAAAGTCAGATATTTTTTATTGATCAGTTATGCAGACAAATTATAGTATTACAGTTGTAAAATAGAAAAGAATATGGTATAATAAAAAAGGTGATGAAAAATGCAAAAGATAATACAGGAAACAATAGAAAAAGAAATGGAAGAATTAAAAAACAGGATGAAAAGATGTTATTACAGTAA
>JAFUWN010000062.1 GCA_017483465.1 Oscillospiraceae bacterium | reverse complement strand
TACATGAGAGACAACACCCTGTTATTCTCTCCAAAAATCTAAGTTCAGTATACCATATTTTTCAGCACTTGTCAAGAGAATGGACGCAATTCATCCCCCCGCTTTAGAAGTGGGGGTTTTCTTGCTAATCTTTGATAAAAATTTTTCCCCTGCCATGTATCAAGCTGAACCTGTAACTTATCAATATTCCCAAGCGTTCTGATTTTATCCATACTCCAAAGCGGAGCTAATAATTTTGCTTTTTCGCCGTCACCGGTCAGACGTTCGATCACAGTTTCCGGAGGGAAATACTCTAACTGTTTCACGACCGTAGAAATATAATCTTCCTGAGTCATAGGCATATAGATACCGGACTGATATAATTTTTCATAGCGAGTCTCTTTCAGCACATGTAACAGCTGAATCTTAACCGCCTGAGGTTTTAATTTCCCTAAGATTTCAGCCGTCCGGAGCATATCAGAAAGATTCTCCTGATATAAGCCGTCTATGATATGCAGACAAGTCCGTATTTTTAAATCCTGTAATTTCTGATAGCTTTCTAAAAATTCAGAATATTGATAGCCTCTGCCGAATGCCTGAGCTGTCCGGTCATGCACGGTCTGAACACCTAATTCTACAGTCAGATAAGTTCTCTGATTCAGATCAGAAAGATAATCCAGAATATCATCAGGCAGACAATCCGGCCTTGTCCCGATTGAGATTCCAATCATATCCGGAAACCTGATAGCCTGTTCAAAGAGACTCCGGAGCGTATCAACCGGAGCATATGTATTTGTATGTACCTGAAAATAAGCGATCGCTTTGGCATCAGGATTTTGTTTCCTGATTCTGGACAATTCGAGTTCTAATTGCTGCTGTAAGGGCAGAGCTTTGGTAAATGCACCGCTTCCGCCGTCGCAGAACGCACAGCCCTGAAAGCCCTTAGTACCATCCAGATTCGGACAGGTAAAGCCGCCGTTCAGGACGGCTTTATAGACCCTGTGTCCGAATCTGTGTTTATTATAATAGAAGAGAGAGTGATAGCGTTTATTATCATCAGCATAGAGAAATTTACTTGACATTGTAAATCATCTCCCATGCGGAAAGATTCAATGTCTGATAAAAATCTTTCTGAAGTTCTTCTGTGCGTGCTTCGAGTTCTGCATTGATTACTTTTCCCTGGAACTGATTTAGATCATAGAAAGACATTGCTGCCCATGCATCAGAAGACATGTGATCCAGTACTTTTTCATCAAAATCTTTCAGATTTCCGGCAAGATACTGATCCGCATTATATCTGGTAATCCATTCGTCAGGACGGGAGAAGACTAACAATCCGAACATGACAGTAAAGACAATATAAGCGATTTTGCCGATATTGATTGCATATTTAAATTGTCTGATGATCAGGACGAAAAAGCCGATAATCAGAAGAATCATAAACCATGTTGTATAGATTCTTAATCTTGTCATGCCATAATATCTGATATATAAGAACATCTTAGCAATCGCCGTTCCTGCCAGGAACAGAGAGCAGAAGCACAGAAAGATACTATAAATTTTGAGTATCAGAGGCTTTTCAGAACCTGTTTTTTTAGCGAAGAATCCGATTCCGGCAATGACTGCTAAGTTAATCACACATACCCAGCATAACTCGAAGAAACCTTTTCTTGCGTATTCAGCATAGGTATAGCCTTCAGCTAATATGCCCATGAATCCGCCCATGAAGTAATTAATCTGCGAAACCGCATAGAGAATATATAATACACAGACCGGAGTCACAGCCGCATACAGCATCAGATTCGGAATGAACCGGAAACTTTCTGCTTTTTTCTGACTGAGTTCAGAATCAAGTACAATCGTCTTATGCACAGCACTGTATAAAGCACTGTAAATCAGACAGCCGATTATAATTCCAAATAATAACTGAGGAACTAAAATTAAAATATCATCCGGAGGAATTTTCAGAAAATTGCCTAACATAGCGGACATGTTCTCATCTGCCTCGCAGAGCAGAGCCGCTACGATACAGGTCAGAGGCAGAGCAATCAGCAGACCGCCTAAAATATAGCCGGCATTTTTCCAAGCCGTATTTCCTTTAGAGACTTTAACAGCTCCGAAACATTTTCCGAACTCTGCCAAAGGCATCGCCAGTACGGAAAGAGGCAGTGCTTCCGGCAGAAAGCGGAGAACGGCATCAAGAGAACTGCTCACACCGAGCAGAAAAATTCCGCTGTTGAGTATCAGAAATAAAGTCGTTAATATTTTCATTGTCTGATTCGCTGTAATAAAATACGCACAGGAAAAGAAATACATTACAGCGATCATAATTTTTTCAGATTTTAAAAATACTCTTCCGGATTTTTTGACAAATATCACTTCGAGCGTAATCAGAAGCCAGTAAAATACAGTAGTGAATACTCCTGTTTCATGATAGAGTCCGAAGCGGACGAATAAGAATCCGGCCAGCATTGCTAAAAATGCACAAATCTGTTCTGATCTGGAATACTGTACTTCCGGCTGCGGCTGGATGGGAATGCTCTGTACCGGAATCGCCTGTACAGGCTGACCGTTTGCAGAATACAGATTCTGATAAACATTCTGATTCTGCGGCTGATTAGTTTCATTGGATTCGTTCATGATAAAGCCTCCTGTTCTTCTTCGTCATCATCATCGAAATTATCCTGTAAATCTGCGTTTGTATTCTGACTGAGCATCTGATACTGTGCGACAGTATGAGAATTAAAATCTTTCAGATGACTGGTACTGGTAAGATTTTCCGGTGTCAGATTTCCGGTACATAACATAGCGAACATCATTGCTGAGAAAAATACTTTACTCATGGTAAAAAACTCCTTTATTTAAGATAATTTTCTATCTCTTCCGGCGGTATCCAGAAAAATGTACTGTTTATATTATTTTTTTCTTTGCCGAGATAAAAATTTTCAAATTCATTTTCAATATGATAGCATCGGAAGATATCAGTATCACAGACTAACTGAATATCTTCAATTTCAAGATATTCTACAGGAAGTATCAGATCAGAATTATTGTTTTCCAGATAGCTGTCACCAAAGAAATACTCTTTTATGATAAAACTGTCACCATAATCTGTCGTGATACGTCTAGGGATGAAGCCATATAAGAATAATTCAAATCCGGAGATTAACAGAAGAATGATAAATAAGCCTTTTATGAAAAGCAGAATCAAAATTCTGATCATTTTTTCAAGCGGTTTCATATTGGATTCTCTTTCTGATAAAAATTCCTGTATAGATCATCAGCATTCCGAGGATATAACAAAGAATATCCATCCAGCTGAAACTGGTACCGATGATAATTCTCATGACACTGCCCTTTTCAAATCCAAGCAAATCGCAGATATGAAAATACTGAGCGATTTCAAATACAAATCCGACACAGCACATCAGGAACGGCATCAGCCGAGGAAGAATCTTAATAAAAATCCGGACTAAGCAGTAAATTAAAGGGATAATCAGCATATCTCCGCCATAATCTCTGAGCCATGAAGGTGACGGCACAAAGACAGCAATCAGAAACTCTATAATAAATAATACTGCTGACCAGATCAGATAATAAATTCTGTCAGATTTCGTCTGCATGGGAATCATCCTTTCTGAATTCCAGAATATCAGCGGGCTGACAATCAAGGACTTCGCATAATTTTTCGAGTGTTGAAAATCTGATTGCCTTTGCTTTTCCGGTTTTCAGAATCGAAAGATTCGCCGGAGTAATATCAATTTTCTTTGCAAGATCTCCGGAAGAGATTTTCCGTTTTGCCATCATGACATCCAAATTCACAATAATCGGCATAGCATCTCCTCCCATCAGATTGTATAATCATTTTCTTCCTGAATCTCCACGGCTCTGACAAAGACATTTTTCAGAACCCGGAGCACCAGTCCGAAGAATCCGGCGGCGAATGCGACTAAAAACCCTAAATATCTCCAGAAGCCGAAAATTCCGAACGGTATCGAAACTAACAGACAGCACCATGAAATATATCTGAGATGTCTGCAATTTTCCGGCTTGAATACAATCTCCTGCTTGATGTTCGTCAGAAGCTTATGCAGATGATATAAACAAACTTCTCCGCATACTGCTGATAAATATAAGCAGATACTCAAAGGCCAGAAAATTGAAGTTTTTAATAATCCGACACCATCCGGCGAAACAACTTCATACCATCGCACCATAACCGGTACACATAATGCTAAAACAATAATAAATACAAATAAAACTCTGACTAATAAAATAGATAAATTCAAGGATTTATCCTGATTCCACATGATATGCTGCACCCTTTCCGGATTTTTCTATATTATAGCACATGTATTATCATTTGTCAAGACTTTTTTATCGAAAAACAATATATTTTTTCTGATTTTCAAAAAAACATCACAAAGCAGGAAGTTTTATACAAAAATTAACATGCATTGCTTGACAAATCCGGTAAAATATGCTATACTGAAATTAATTCAGAGAGAGTATTTTATCTGAAATTTATTTGAAAGGAAGTTTTTCCCATGGCAATGTTTGACAAACTGCTCGAAAATCTCAAGGCAAACAGAAAAACAATCGTATTCACAGAAGGTACTGATGCAAGAATCCTCTCCGCTGCTTCTCGTCTCTTAGCAGAAAATCTGATGGATGTGATTCTGTGCGGCAATATCGACGAAGTGAAGAAAGCTGCTGCTGACAACGGCTTCAATATCGACAAGGCTAAAATTCTCGATCCGCTGACTTATTCCAATATGGATTTGATGGTCACTACTATGGCAGAACTCCGCAAGGGCAAAATGTCTGAAGAAGACTGCCGCTCTGCACTTCAGAAATCCAATTATTTCGGTACAATGCTCGTCAAAATGGGTGTTGCTGATGCTCTGCTCGGCGGTGCGACATACTCGACAGCTGATACAGTAAGACCGGCTCTCCAGATTGTCAAGACCAAAAAAGGCTCTAATCTGGTAAGTTCTTCCTTTATCTTATTCAGAGAAGTCAACGGCCAGGAAGAAAAAATCGCTATGGGCGACTGTGCGATTAATTTAGGCTATTCTGACAGACTCGATAAAGAAGGCAATGTCGTTCTGACAGCTGCCCAGCAGTTAGCAGAAGTTGCTGTAGAAACTGCCAAGACTGCTGCATATTTCGGTATTGATCCGAAAGTTGCCGTTCTGAGCTTCTCAACTTATGGCTCCGGCAAGGGCGGAACAGTTCAGCTGAGCCATGATGCAGTAATCGAAGCGAAAAAGCTCGCTCCTGACCTGACAATTGACGGCGAATTCCAGTTTGATGCGGCTATATCCAAAGAAGTAGCCGCTGTCAAGTGTCCGGATTCTCCGGTAGCAGGACAGGCAAATACTTTTATTTTCCCGCTGATCGAAGCCGGAAATATCGGCTATAAAATCGCTCAGAGATTAGGCGGTTTTGCAGCATACGGCCCGATTCTTCAGGGTCTGAATGCACCGATCAATGACCTGTCCAGAGGCTGTGATGCTGATGAAGTCTATAAAATGGCAATCATCACCGCTGGTATGGCATAATTAAAACAAGCACCGTCCGGATTTCTCCGGACGGTTTTTTTAATTATTTCTTATACGGCGGAACTTCTCCAAGCTGATAATACTGGTCATGATGCTGATATTTATGATGCTTCCTCCAGATGTCACGCTTTTTAAGTTCATGCCGGAGTTCTTTTCCCTCAGTAATGATTAATTTACTGAATTTGATCAGATTTCCCTCATTCCGGACGAGTCCGGTAATAATGCCGAATGTATTTCCGCTTCCGACATCGCTTATGATGCTGTTACCGATATGTGCCATCTGAGCTTTCAGGAGCGGAGCACCATGTTTCTGCAAGTATCTGTTCTGGACTTCCTCCAGTCCTGTAATGCGAGGCTTATGAGCATGAGCAATATACTCCACACCGAGCCGCTGTCCGAAGCGTTCCGCACGGGAATCAAATTTCGTATTGGATAACAAATAAATTTCAAAGCCCATCAGTTTCAGGTTCTCGAAGAGTGTCACGGCAGATTTCGGCGGTTTCCAGTCTTCGAGAGCGGCAACAGTATCATCAATATCGAAAGTCAAGACCTGAATACCGGCTTTTTTGAGTTTCTGATAATCAATCGCATAGATATTTTTCTGATAAATATCCGGAACATAAGTTTTAATCAGATAGGCATCGGACATAGATTCAAATTTACTCATAAACAATCATCTCCTTAATTATTATTTTGATTAATAATATGAATCTCTCTCTGCGGATAAGGAATTGCAATTTTATTTTCATCAAAAGCCTGCTTGACCTGTTCATGCAGATCATAGTATAAATTCCAGTATTCGGCATGAGTTGTCCAGACACGGACATAAATCATCACAGCACTGTCAGCAAGTTCACCGATTCTGACCGTAAAGGCTTCGTTATGCAGAACAGCTTTATGCTGATTTAAAATATCAGAAATTAATTTTTTAGCAAATTCTGCATCAGCATCATAACTGATTCCAAAACTGAGATCAAGACGGCGTTTCGGATCTTCGGAATAATTCTGAATCACAGCATTGGAAATCTGATTATTGGGGATATAAACAGCTGTACCATCGGCTTTTTTTAATTTGGTCTGTAAAATGCCGATTGTCTCGACAGTTCCGGTAATACCGGCATATTCGACAAAATCACCGACTTTGAGAGGCTTTGAGAATAAAATTAAAAAGCCTCCTGCTACGTTGGATAAGCTGTCCTGCAAGGCAAGTCCGACCGTGAGGCCGACTGTGCCGATTACAGTAATAATCGAAGTCATAGGCACATTCAGAACTTACAGCATAATCACCGTGACGAGAATATACAGCACGACTCTGATCAGCGAGTGCAGAAATCCGGCGGCAGTTTTATCCAGTTTGCTTTTCTCAAGCGTTTTTGCCAAAAATTTCAGGAAAAATTTAGATAATAAAATACCAATGCCAAATACTAGCAAAGCCGATGCCAGTGACGGCAGAATTTTGCTGACATATTCCAGCAGTCCGGTAAAAACAGAACCGACATGTTCTGCCTCTCCGGAGATGACTTCTCCGAGTTCGGGAGCTGTTTCCTGTATGATCTCTGTAACAGCCTCTGTAATTTCCATGTGCAAAATCAACCCTTTCTGACAGAAATTTCTATTTTAATTATATAACAAAACAGCAGTTTCTGTCAATAGAGAAATTTTTTCAAAAAACGCTTGCAAAACATGTAAAAGTATAGTATAATAATTACATATGCAGAAATTTTAAGAATGGAGAGTGAACCAACATTATGCATCCCTTATTACTGGCAAATCATCTCATCATGCTTGCCGGAGGCATCGACGGAAACAAGAAACCTCTGGACGGTTCGGAAATCTGGGGCGTGACCCTTGTCGGACTGGGCACGGTCATTGCTGCTCTGGCACTTCTGGTTGTCGTGATTCTGCTGTTCGGAAAAATTTTCGATCAGATCAACAAGAATCAGAAAGCCAAAGAAGCCGCCGAAGCTGCCAAGAAAAAGCCCAAACAGGCTCCGGTTAAGAAAGCCGCTCCTGCTCCGGCACAGCCTCAGCCGGCAGCAGCCAAATCTGCTCCCCCGGCAGTACAGGCTGTTCCCGCTTCTGATGATGATGAAGTTATTGCTGTGATCTCAGCAGTTGTTGCAATGATGAGCGAACAGGACGGCAAGACCTACAGAATCAAATCCGTTGCCAGATCACACAGAACAGGCGGCTTTGACGGACGTTCCGCATGGGCAATGGACGGCCGCAGACAGAACGTCAATCCGTTCTGATTTTAAAGAAAAAGGAGAGTTTACTCAATGGACATTTTACAAAGTATCCTTGGCGGTCTGTGGGAAACCAGCGGACTGGCCGGACTTGCTGCCGAACCTATGAAACTGCTGATGATGGGTATTTCGTTTGTATTCATGTATCTGGCAATTGTCAAAGGCTTCGAGCCGCTGCTGCTTCTGCCGATCTCATTCGGTATGTTCTTATCCAATCTGCCTGCGGTTCTGCCGGAAGACATGATCTTTCATGCCGAATACTGGAACGAACAGCAGAGCGTGGAATGGCTCTGGAAAGTCCTGCATGACGGCGGATTGTTAGACAAGCTATATCTTGGCGTTAAATTGCAGATTTATCCCTGTCTGATCTTCTTAGGAATCGGCACAATGACGGACTTCGGCCCTCTGATTGCAAATCCGAAAAGCTTTCTGTTAGGTGCGGCTGCACAGGGCGGTATTTTCTTCACATTCTTAGCAGCAGGCTATATGAACATGAGTGCTGCGGAATGCGGTTCGATTGCGATTATCGGCGGTGCAGACGGCCCTACTTCTATCTATGTATCGAGCAAACTGCTTGACGGTGCCGATTCCAGCCTGAATACCGGTACCATCGCACTGGCGGCTTATACGTATATGGCATTGGTTCCGGTCATCCAGCCACCGATTATGAGATTACTTACCACCGAAAAAGAACGCAAAATCAAAATGCCTCAGCTTCGTACTCCTTCCAAGACAGAAAAGATTGTCTTTCCTGTAGTAGTTACTCTGATCGTATCTCTGTTAGTACCTTCTGCGGCTTCTCTGGTAGGTATGCTGATGTTCGGCAATATCCTGAAAGAATCCGGTGTTGCCGGCCGTCTGGTTGATACAGCTCAGAATGCTCTGATGAATATTGTGACTATTTTCTTAGGTGTTTCCGTAGGTGCGACATGTACAGCTTCCAATGTTGCAAATCTGGCATTCCTGAAAGTATTAATTCTGGGTGTTGTAGCATTCAGTCTGGGTACTGCCTGCGGTCTGGGACTTGCCAAGCTGATGAACTGGGCAACCGGCGGCAAGGTCAATCCGCTGATTGGTTCTGCCGGTGTTTCTGCCGTTCCGATGGCAGCCCGTATCTCTCAGCAGGAGGGTGCAAAGGCCGATCCGACCAACTTCCTGCTCATGCACGCTATGGGTCCGAACGTAGCCGGTGTAATTGGTTCTGCTGTAGCAGCCGGTGTTCTGCTGAGCGTTATTAATTATTAATCAGCACAAGATTTCTGAATATTCCGGTTCTGTTCTGCAAAACCGGAATATTTTTATAGGAGAAAGAGTATGAAAATATTTTTTATTCTTGCATTACTGTTATTTTTCATCAATGCCGGACTGCTCTGGCATATGAGTGAAACCGGTTCTGTCACAGAAAAAAAGCAGAATATCAGTTTCGGACTCATGTGTTATCATGCTGTTACAGGCATTACCGAACTGCTGGGCTTATTGTCTTTCGGTGGAGCGTTTCTGCTGCTGGGAATTGCTTCTGTGCTGATGTTTGTGATTTTTGTCCGGAATCAGACCGCACAGAGAAAAATTGCAAAATTTGCAGTCAAGCTCATTGCCATTGCCGCTGTACTGGAGCTGACTGTATTCAATCTTCCGACATGGCGGACAATGTTCGGCTATGAATCCCGGACATTTCTGGCTTCTGAAGCGGATATTGAATCAAAAGATTCTTCTGTTGATAAAAACGGCAATGTGACCAGTCCGGATAATCAGGAGATTGTTTTGTCTTATTATGATGTCAATATGCCTGTCAGAGCGGTTTCGGCAGAAGTGACTTTTTCTGATTCCCAAGGTGTTTCGACTCTGGTGATCGATGCCAAGGACGAAACTTATCAGGGGCAGTATCGCTATGACATCGGAAAGGATAAAATCATTGCAAAACGTCCGCTTTCCAATTCGATTACGCTCGATTTATCCGGAAATATCAAAGATATTCGTGTGAAATTCAAGAGCATTGCAGAAGGAACTGTTACGGTTCACAGTGTTACGCTGAATCCGGTGATTCCGGCGGAAGTATTTTATTTCAGATTTTTCTTTCTGATTCTGATTCCGCTGCTGCTCTATGCTGTGATGTATACTGAATTTTTCGCAAAAAGCTATCTGGAAAAAGAAAAAATCTGCCGGACTCTGACACTGATTACAGCCTCTGTGTGCTGTATCACATCCGGATGGATTATGAATTATAAACTTCCGGAAGATGTTTCATGGAGCAAACTGATTCAGACGGAAGAGGGCAATCAGGTATCAAAAGAACTGGTACTCGCATTCGAGCAGGGGCATGTATATCTTGATGCCGAACCCTCTCAGGAGCTTTTAGATCTCGAAAATCCTTATGATAAATTTCAAAGGCAGAAAGCAACCAGATACGAATGGGATCATGTATTTTATCAGGGAAAATATTATTCTTATTATGGGATTGCTCCGGTGATTCTGTTATTTCTGCCGTTCCATAAAATGACAGGCT
The DNA here is from genome assembly GCA_017483465.1 of Oscillospiraceae bacterium. Lineage (GTDB taxonomy): Bacteria > Bacillota > Clostridia > Oscillospirales > Ruminococcaceae > UBA3855. The sequence goes on along the minus strand of JAFUWN010000062.1, from coordinate 73,749 downwards.
GTTACTGTCCGACAGAAATTGCAGTGCTGTTATTCTCAATTGCTGGATTTTTCGGACTTGCCTGCTTTTTTATGCAGTTTATCAAAAAATATTTTTCAGGCATTTCTTCCGGAAGTTATCTTATCACTATGCTGATGCTGTTTCTGAACTGTGGAATCTGGTTCAGTATCGGCCGGCCGGACTTCTATGAAGTTGCAATTGCCTCCGGATTCGCTTTTCTGACATGGGGAAGCTATTTCCTGTTTTCAGCCAATTTATCAGAAGCAGAAAAGCTCTCACTTCCGAGAATCTGCCTTGCCTCGCTATTTTTTGCAATTGCTGTATTATGCAGACCGACTCTGGTATTATACTGCATCTGTGTCGGAGCGTATCTGTTATTTTCTGTTAAGAAAATTGAAAAGAAAAAGCTGATCTCCTATCTGGTCTGTGCATTTCTGCCGATGGTCTCTCTGGGCTGTGTGCAGATGTGGTATAACTATGCAAGATTCGGCTCGCCGTTTGAGTTTGGTATACAGTATTCTCTGACAATCAATGACTTCACGCATACAGAATTTCATCCTGCTTTGTCATGGATTGCAGTATATAACTATTTCTTCAATGCTCCGGTATTTTCGTCAGCCTATCCGCAGATTGATACAATCTTTCAGGATATGCAGGTAAACGGCTTTTTCTATCATGACAAGTCTACAGCAAATACCTCCGGTATCTTCTGGCTGATGCCGCCGCTGCTGGCCTATCTGTTTTCCGGAAAGGCTCTGAAGCAGATTGCCGACCAAAAAACAAGAATGATCACCATGCTGCTGATTCTGATTCCTTGTGTAATCATTCCGACCGGCATTGTTGCTTCTGTATGGGAAAGCGGTTATACAGCGAGATATATGCCCGATTTTGCATGGCAGATGATTATTGGTGCTTATGCCGTAATTTTCTTTATCGCTTCAAAACTGAAAGACGAAACCCAGAAAAAAAATATCCGGCGGTTTTTATGCGGTTCGTTTGTATGGGCTTGTATCATCAGCGGAGTACAGATTTTTGATTTCATTTTCCCTTATATGGAATCGCATTATCATTATCCTGAAATGGCCTATCTCGTAGACAGAGTATTCACTTTCTGGAGATAGTTTCTTATCCCTGTCAGAGATCTGACAGGGATATTTTTTACTGCACTGTCATATATTTGTAATGTTAAAAATTTATGAAAATGCTTTACAGAATGCAGATTTTATGTTATGATGTAGATAAGTAAATTTTTTTGAAAGGTTATGTCTCATGAATCAATTAAAATTTGTTACGATTATACAGTCTGTTCTGATCACAGGTCTGGTGCTTGTGATTGCCGGACTGCTGCTGCTCCGGAAAACACATCAGGAGGAAGAATCCGAAACGGTTCCGGCTTCGGTTGAAGTTCCTGATTCCGGTCAGACTGTCATAGAATCTGATATTATCTACGAAACGACAGGACAGAAAATTTTTCTCCGTGATGCAGAATTTGGTGAAATCTGGATTCCGGTGCTTGCAGATGTGCCTGCCTGTGAATATCAGGCCGATCAGTATGTTACAAGAAACAATTTGACTTACTATACAGAAAATCACAAAATTATTTCCACGTTCGGAATTGATGTTTCGGGTCATCAGGCGGAAATTGACTGGCCGACAGTTAAGAAAGCCGGGGTCGATTTTGCTATGATCCGTGTCGGCTATCGTGGATATTCCGGCGGAAAACTCGTACTTGACGAATATTTTGACAGAAATATGCAGGGTGCAGGCGATGCCGGAATTGACATCGGATTATATTTCTATTCACAGGCAATCACACCGGAAGAAGCCGTGGAAGAAGCAGAACTGGTCTTATCCGTGATCGGAGATTATAAAATTACATATCCGATTGTCTATGACTGGGAACTGGTCACAACAGATATTGCAAGAACGGATAACGTTCCGGTCAAAACGCTGACAGACTGTAGTATTGCCTTTTGTGAGCGAATCAGACAAGCCGGCTATATCCCTATGATTTATCAGAATAAACGTACTTCCCTGCTGAAATTAGATCTGCCTGAACTGACGGATTATGATTTCTGGCTTGCGGAGTATAACGATCAGGCGACTTATTATTATAACTATCAGATGTGGCAGTATGCCTCTGACGGCAGAGTCCCCGGTGTGAACGGCGATGTTGATGTCAATATCTGCTTTAAAGATTATAAAAATTACGAAGCGGAAGAAAGTGATGAAAATGCATAAAAAACTTGATCTGAGAATTTCTGATAAAATCCTGTTCCTGCTTTGGGGAATTTTAATTATCATCAATCTGCTTTCCAGATTTTTTACTGCCCCTGTGGATTTCTATATCAGATGGATTTTTCCTGTCATATCAGATTTCTGGTGCAGTATTTCCGGCCTGTTTTCGTTCTCTGTCGGAGAATCTATGATTGTTCTGGGAATTGCTTTGGTGATCATCGGCATTCTGAGCTTTATTCTGCTGATGATCTTTGCCAAGCGTCACCGGAAAGCGGTTGCAAAATTTTACGGCAGATTCTATGGCTGGATTCTGACATGGCTTTTCTTTATTCTGACGTTCCGATTTTTTATTTTATATCAAGGCTCACAGATGAGCGAAAATTTAGAAACTATTAATTTTAAAAATACCGAAGTTCTGGATATTTATGAACTGCTTGCCGAAGAAGCCAATACGCTCGCCGGACAGGTCAGCCGGGATGATACCGGACATTTCATCCTGTCTGAAAATACGGATCTCATGACAGAAGCTAAAAGCTGCATGAAATCACTCTCGGAAGAATTTCCACAGTATAAAGGCGTTTATCCTGATGCGAAGCCTATTTCACATGCCTATTTCTTTACACAGCAAAACTTGCTCGGTATTTATTTTCCGTTCTCTATGGAAGCCAATTATAATCCCGTTGTCTATGAAGTCCATCTGCCTGTGACAATCTGTCATGAATATACACACCTGAAAGGCAATATCTTTGAGGATGAAGCAGGGTATTTCGCATTCCGTGCCTGTCTGACAAGTGAAAATCCCGATTTTCTCTACAGCGGCTATATCAGTGTACTGAGCTGGCTTGATCTGGATTTCGGTGATGACGAAGCCGCCTGGGAACGCTATGCAGAAATCACAGCCGCTCTTGCTCCGGAAGTCGTCACAGATATTCACAGTTATGTTCCGGAAAATTATTATCAGACCCATCGGCATGAAGAAGTGATTCCGACAGCCATTGTTTCTGATGTTGCTGAAAATGTCATGGATGCCAATCTGAAAGTCAATGGTATTTCCGAAGGTTCGGCAAGCTATCACGGCCTGACAGCTCTTGTATTATATTATTATATCTATGGATAATTTTTATAATTAAGATAACCCTTGACAAATTGAAATCAATGTGCTAAAATAATAAAGTCTAAAAATTTATGATGAAAGAAAGGGATTATCCAATGGCAAGAAAAAAATCCATTCCGTCCGCAAGACCCAAACCCATGCTTGATGCGTGGTTTGAAAATGCCGGCATTACCCAGGAAGAAGAAATTACTGATACACTTGAGAAAAATTATCTGCCTTATGCAATGAGTGTCATCATTTCCAGAGCTTTGCCGGAAATTGACGGCTTCAAGCCCTCGCACAGAAAATTATTATATACGATGTATAAAATGGGACTCCTGAACGGTAACAGAACCAAATCTGCAAACGTAGTCGGCCAGACCATGCGTCTGAATCCTCACGGCGATCAGGCAATTTATGAAACTATGGTTCGTCTGACCCGTGCAAATGAGTGTCTTTTGCATCCGTATGTCGATTCCAAGGGCAATTTCGGCAAACATTATTCCCGTGATATGGCCTTTGCCGCCTCACGATACACAGAAGTCCGCCTTGCTCCGATCTGTGAGGCTCTGTTTAATGAGATTGATAAAGAAACTGTCGATTTTATTCCGAATTATGATAATACCATGATGGAACCGTCTCTGCTTCCGGCAACGTTCCCCTCTATCTTAGTCAATGCGAATATGGGTATTGCCGTTTCTATGGCAAGCAATATCTGTCCGTTTAATCTGGCAGAGCTTTGTGAAACCTGTATCGAATTAATCAAAAATCCGGAGCATGATATTCTCTCGACTCTGAAAGGCCCTGACTTTCCGAGCGGCGGCTTTCTGCTCTATGATGAAGCCGAACTCCGGAAAGTCTATGAAACCGGCAGAGGCAGTCTGAAACTTCGCTCCAAATGGAATTATGACAAATCTGCCGGCTGTATCGAAGTGACAGAAATCCCCTATACTACTACTCTGGAAGCAATTAAAGATAAAATCACCGAACTCAGCAAGGCCGGAAAACTCCGTGAAGTGACCTATGCCCGTGATGAAATTGATGTCAACGGTTTCCGGCTGGCAATTGATGTCAAACGTAATACAGATCCGGAAAAGCTGATGCAGAAATTATTCCGGATGACACCGCTTCAGGACAGCTTCGGCTGTAATTTCAATATTTTAATCGGCAATACACCGAAAGTCATGGGAATCCGGGAAATTCTCGAAGAATGGACAGCTTTCCGCCATGCGTGCGTAAAACGCCGGGTATCTTTTGATCTGAACAAGAAAAAAGAAAAACTGCATCTTCTGCTCGGACTGAAAGAAATTCTGCTTGATTTAGACAAAGCGATTGCGATTATCAGAGAGACTCCCAAAGAATCACAGGTTATCGAAAATCTGATGAAAGGCTTTTCTCTGGATGAAATTCAGGCAGAATATGTCGCTGAAATCAAGCTCCGCCATCTGAACAGAGAATATATTTTAAATAAAATTTCTGATGTCGATCAGCTTAAAAATGAAATTGCCGATATGGAAGATATTATCGCCAATCCGGACAGAATCAAAAAAATCATTATCAAAGAACTCAGAGATACGGCCAAAAAATACGGCCAGCCCCGGAAAACGATGTTCTATTATGCTACCGAAGCGGATGAAGCCCCGGCCGAAGATGATACACCGGATTATCCTGTTAATCTGTTTCTTACCAAAGAAGGCTATTTCAAAAAGATCACGCCTTTATCGCTCCGCATGGGCGGTGAACAGAAAATCAAAGAAGGTGACTGTATCATCCGGCAGATCGAAGCATCGAATAAAACAGAATTACTGTTTTTTACCAATAAAGCTCAGGTCTACAAAATCCGTGCGAGTGCTTTCGAGGACGGCAAAGCCAGTCTGCTCGGCGATTATATCCCTGTCAAGCTCGGCTTTGAAGAAGATGAAAAAATTATCGGCCTGACTGCGACAACTGATTATTCCGGAAAATTATTATTTATTTTCGAGAACGGTAAAATTTCAAAAATTCCGCTTTCTGCCTACATGACCAAGACCAACCGGAAAAAACTCACAGCGGCATTCTCAGACAAATCACCGATTCTGACCATGCTCTATCTACAGGAAGATACTGATATTTTACTGCGTTCCAATACCAATAAAGCGGTTCTGATTCATACAGAGCTGATTACTGAAAAATCCACCCGGAGTTCACAGGGAATCCAGGTCATGACAATCAAAGCCAGACAGCAGCTAACCTCCGCAGAAATTCCCTCCTCCGAACGTCTGCCTCAGCTTGAAAAATACCGTGTGCAGAATATTCCTGCCATCGGAAAAGCCGGAAAAAATCTGGAAGATGCCAATCAGATGTCTTTAATCTGATCAAAAAAACCGCCTGTCATACGACAGGCGGTAATTTTTCGGATATTTGCAGTTTCCGGAAATAATTCCCGAACAGGAAAATTATTCCTTGACACCACCCAGAGCTACACCGGCAATGATGAACTTGGACAGAATGAAATATACTACAACGATCGGCAGGATGGACAGTGTAATACACAGATAGTTTACACCGTTATCTACGTTCTTGTCGAATGCGAGTACTTTGGAAACCATGATCGGCACAGTTGCATAATCCGCATTTTTCAGGATCATGTTCTGTGTATAGTAGTTGTTCCAGTTTGCAACGAATGCAAAGATAGCCTGTACTGCAATCGCCGGCTTCATCATCGGAATTGCAATGGTTACAAATGTACGCAGTTCGGTACAGCCGTCGATTCTGGCAGCTTCTACGATTTCAAGCGGGAAGCTCGATTTCATATAGGAAACCATGAAGAAAATAACGGCAGGTGCGGCAATTGCCGGAATGATCAGCGGAATGAAGCTGTTGATTAAGTTCAGAGAGTACATGAATCTTACGAAACCTGCGGAAGATACCTGTACCGGAATCATCATAACGCCGATAATGAACGTATAAGCGGCACTGTTGAGCTTGAATTCATAAACAGTCAGACCGTAAGCAGTCATGGCAGAGAAAAATACTGTCAGCAGTGTGGAAAAACCTGCGATAATCAAGCTGTTCAGATAACCTTTGCCCAAATTGAATGCGGAAGAATACTGTGCAGCAACACGCTTGGCAGCTTTTCCGGCATCGGCAGGCAGATTATTCATCAGAGTCTTGAAGTTGTCACCCAGATGCGGACCAAAGAAGAAACGGGAAGGATTCTGTGCAAGGTCGTTACTGGAATGTGTCGAGTTAACGATCAGGATATAAATCGGAACTAAGCAGATCAACGTCAGAAGAATGCATACTACCAGGATGGCGATTGATTTCGCCATTAATTTCTGATGGTAATTATCTTTTGCTTCGCCGTACTGACTTTTTGTGCTCATATGGACAGACCTCCTTGCTTCATTTTCGCTTTCATCTGTTTTTCAGCCTTTTTACGCTGTTTCTTCTTGGCGATTGCATCCTTGTCACGGTTCATATAGAACGTGATAGAACCTAAGATCGCCGTAATTGCGAATATGACAATAGAGGCCGCACCGGCATAACCATAGTTCGCCTGGTCGACAGTACCCTTGTTGAAGTTATAGTAAATATAAACTGCAACCGTTTCGAGCTGCTTGGAGAAGTTTGCACCGTTGTGATACAGATACGGCAGGTCGAACATCTGAAGACCACCGATCATGGAAGTTACCAGTGTGTAAACCATGATAGGCTGGAGCAGCGGCAGTGTGATGTTGAAGAACTGCTGTGTGGAGTTGGCACCATCAATATCAGCAGCTTCAAACAGAGACGGACTGATACCCATAATACCGGACATCAGCATGATCATCGTGTTACCGAACCACAGCCATGTCTGAATGAACATTACCATGACCTTGGAAGCAGTCGGCCCTGCAACGAATTCCACAGGATCGGTAATCATACCCAGTTTCATAAGCGTTGCATTGACGAAATAATACTTGGAGTCACCGAACAGGTTTACATACAGAGCGGCTACGGAAGCAGCTGTGATGATATTCGGCATGTACATAACAATCTTGAAAAAGCCCTTGCCGGGGAGTTTTACTTTGGCATCCGTAAACCATACTGCCAGCAGAAGAGAAAGAAGAATCTGCGGAATAAAGTTACCGAACCAAAGAACGAACGTATTGCCAAGTGCACGGGCAAACTCTTCATGTACGGCAGAAGCACCCTCAGAAGAACCTGTACCAAACAGGATCTGAGAATAGTTGTCCAGGCCGACAAACTGAGCATTATTTGCCTGGTTGCCCTTGAATGATAAAATAAACGTGTAAATCAACGGCCAAATCTGGAAAAAGCAATACACAAGGAAGAAAGGTGCTATGAACATATATCCGTATTTGGCATAACTAATGGATTTAATGCGGCTTTGAGCTGCAGACGCCATTACTTTTCACCCTCTCAAATAGTAATTAGTAATTTCTTGTTAGATACGACATACTGCCTATGAGGGCAGACTCTGCCCCCACAGGCTGTATATTTTTTTTTAAATCTTTTTCAGTAATCTGAATTATGCAGTCAGGTCAGGGTTATCAGCCAGAGCCTGTGTTGTGAATGCAGAGATGATGTCATCTGTGCTGGAATCGATGTTCTTCTTCAGAACATCAAGGAAGGTATCCTTCAGGTTCTGGTCATACTTTGTGATGGAGTCACTCATCTTGATGCCGGCAGCAACGTCAGAGAGAACTGCGAACTGGTCCTGACCACCGAGCAGCGGGTTGGAGTTGGAACCGTCTGCAACGATCTTGTCCATAGCAACTTTGTTATTTGTGAAGTCGCCGGAGTACAGAGCATATTCTTCCATGATGGAAGCGTCTGTTGTGAATGCCTTTACAAACTTGGAAGCTTCAGAAGCTGTGTTGCAGTTCGGGGATACGCACAGCCAGGAACCGCCCCAGAAGAATTCCTGCGGACCAACAACGATGTTCCAGTTGCCGTCTGTACCGCCGTGCTGTTCCAGCTGAGCACCTTCACCGAGGCACCATGTGGAATAGAAGTAGCCGAGTGTTTCGCCCTGGAGACCAACGTTTGTCCAGTCAGTTGTCCACTGTTCAACCTTCGGATTTACATAGCCGTTGTCTACATAACCCTTAACCATGTCAGTGAATTCCTTGGCAACGTCTGTCTGGATAGCAGTACCGTCAACCCAAGCAGCATTCTTAGCTGTGGAGAAAGCCTGCCACAGACCGCCGATGGTAGCAGCCATTGTAACCTTGCCTTCAGACTTTTCTTTCAGTTCAGCAGCAGTAGCTTCAAAACCAGCCCAGTCAGAAATCTTAGCCTGCATATCTTCAGCAGATGTTACGCCCAGATATTCTTCAGCGAGTGCGGTGTTGTAAGCATAACCGCCGGCAGCAGCCTGCCAGGAAGCAGCCTTCAGAACGCCGTCATTGTCTGTACCGATTTCAACAGTGTACTGATAAGCATCTGCATAATCAGCAGTTGTGATACCCAGATCAGACAGAGGAGCAGACATGCTGTTGTCATTGATGTAGTTCAGAATCCAGCCTGCTTCTGCAACGAACAGGTCAACGTCATCGCCGCTGTTCAGATAAGTAGCATATTTAACAGCTGCATCGGCACCGTTATCGCCGCAGTTCTGATATACAACATTTGCATCGGAATGATTTGCATAAACATCAAACATGTTAGCAAGGTCAGCATCTGTCCAGCAAACGATTGTCAGAGTATCGTCTGTGTCAGGAAGATTTACGGCACCTGCTTCGAGTTCGCCGCCGGCTTCTGCACCGCCTTCTTCGTTGCCGCCTTCTTCAGCTGCAGAGCTGTCGCCGCCTTCTTCAGCCGGAGCTGCGGAGCTGTCGCCGCCTTCTTCAGCCGGAGCTGCAGAGCTGCTGTTTTCTGCAGCGGGTGCTGCACTGCTGGATGTTGTTTCGTTTCCACCGCCGCAAGCTACGAATGCAGAAGATACAACTGCGATAGAAGCAAGCAGAGCCAGTGTTCTTGTTAATTTGCTCATTGGTATTTTCCTCCTTAAGATATATCTATTATATTTCCCTTTTGAAATATAATATAGCGAGATGATTTTTTACAGCATTAAAGCTGTGCGACTGTTTCGCCCTCCAGAAACTGTCCTTTGCAGTAAAGCACTTTTTCAGAAGGAACAATTTGCTCTTTCCGGAGCAGTTTCAGCATCAGTTCTGCTGCTTTCACACCCATTGTATCGGTATCCTGCTGGACTGTGGTCAGGTTCGGCCGGAGCAGTCTCAAAGTAGGATTGCCGTCATAGCCGATTACCGAAACATCTTGTCCGGCTTGCAGATGACTGTCCGAAATCGCTGCGATGCCAGCGACTGCACAAATATCATCCGGATATACAATACAGCTTGGTTTGTGTTCGCCGTCTGTCAGGAGTTCCTGTGTCAATCGGTAAGAAATCTCAGGAGCCAGATATTTTCCCTGACGGATGAACTGATTTCTGACTTCACAATGATGCTCCCACAGTGTATTCCGGAACGCTTCGCAGCGAATCTCGGTTACTTGTGAATCATCACCATAAATATAAGCAATTTCCTTATGGCCTCTCAGAAGTGCATATTCCACGGCACTGCGGATTCCACTGGCATTGTCCGAAACAACGGCACAGCCGTTTTCCGAAATATAGTCAATCGATACGACAGGCAGATCGCTTTGCAGAAGTGTCTGTACTTCCGGAGTGCGGAAATCCACACAGGCGGCAAGAACACCGTCTACATTCCGATACTGACAATGTTCATAATACGAACATGTCTGACTGCCGATCTGACTGCTGATAAATGTCAGATCATATCCGTTCCGTTCCATGACAACTTTGAAGCTGTCCAGAATTGAGGAAAAATAATGATGTTTCAGTCCGCTTTGTGCTTTATCGACCATCAGAACGCCGATGTTGTAGGATTTTTTTGTTTTCAAAGCCCTGGCCATTGCATTGGGCAGATATCCTAACAGTTTGGCAGTTTCCTGCACACGTTCTTTTGTAGCCGGATTCACATCATCACGGTCGTTCAGAGCTTTGCTGACAGTTGCAGTAGAAACACCGCAGGCTTCAGCAATATCTTTAATTGAAACCACTGTTACACCCTCATTTAATCTCACGTAATTGCTTCACTAACATAAATATACACCAAATACAGCAGAATGTCAATACAAAAAACCATTCTTTCACTTTTCTTGAATAGTCTGCACAAATTCAACATTCATTTTTTGTGCATAACGACAGTAAAAATGTCTGATTTTTCATTTTGTTACAAAACGGTAACTTTCTGATTTTCAGACAAAGTGCACAGAAAATAAGAATATTTCTCTGCTGAAACGGCGTAATCCTGTATGCATTTCCGGCATATTGCACAAATTTTGACACAAGCCGGATTTTAGCCTTGCTTTTTTCGGAAAGATATGCTATAATAAAAAATACAGCATAAAAAAATTGTTCCTGTAGCTCAGCTGGATAGAGCGGCCGCCTCCTAAGCGGCAGGTCGGGTGTTCGAATCACCTCGGGAACGCTGAGACGGTTTCCGAAGACGGAAGCCGTCTTTATATAGTATAGCATATTTTGAAAGAAAAGTCAATGCCTGTTTAGACATTTTGCATAATTTTTTTAAAAAAATCTGTCTGTATCGCACTACAGACAGATTTTTGTTTTATTCAAGGCAGATTGGTATAGCCCATAAGATAGAGATCGACATCTTTGGCGGCCGCCCTGCCGTCAGCAATGGCACGGACAACCAGAGACTGTCCTTTGTGCATATCTCCGGCAGTAAAAATTTTAGGCACGGCAGTCTGATGAGAATTCAGGAGTGTTTCGGTCTGATTTCTGGCATTCAGGCTGATACCGAAAGCATCGGCAATATAATTTTCAGATCCTAAGAATCCGGCGGCAATCAGGACTAAATCTGCATCCATGACAGAAATTTCACCTTCATGAAGTTCCCGTTTTCCGGTTTCAGGATTACTTTCAAATCTGACTTTGACTAATTCCACAGATTTCAGATTCTGATTTTCATCTGCCTGAAAGCTCTTGATAGTCGTCTCGTAGATTCTGGGGTCATGACCGAATACCGCAATTGCCTCCTGCTGACCGTAATCGGTTTTACAGATACGGGGATATTCCGGCCATGGATTGGAATCAGCACGGGAATCGGGAAGTTTCGGCATCATTTCGAGCTGAGTTACCGAAACCGCACCTTGACGGATGGCTGTTGCAACACAGTCGTTTCCTGTATCGCCGCCGCCTACGATGATTACTCTCTTATTTTTTGCTGAAATTGGTGATTCTTCCGGATTCTGATGATTTAACAGCGTTTTTGTTGTGGCTGTGAGGTATTCCACAGCAAAATAAATGCCTTTGGCCTCCCGGCCGGGAAGTTTGAGATCTCTGGGCTGAGAAGCTCCGCAGGCTAAGACAACGGCATCGAACTGATTCAGAATTTCTTCTGCCTGTTTCTCTTTTCCGATATTGACACCGGTCTGAAAAACAACGCCCTCTTCCTGCATGAGCTTGACTCTTCTGTCAATTACGGATTTATCCAGTTTCATATTGGGAATGCCGTACATCAGCAGACCGCCGATTCTGTCCGAACGTTCAAAAACTGTCACTGAATGCCCTCTTTTATTCAGCTGATCAGCAGCCGCAAGTCCGGCAGGACCTGAGCCGATTACAGCAACTTTCTTTCCACTCCGGACAGCCGGAGGATTTGCCTGCATCAAGCCGGAAGCATAGGCATGTTCAATCAGGAAATTTTCATTATCCCGGTTTGTGACAGGCGTATCATGCAGATTGCAGATACAAGCCGATTCACACAGAGCGGGACATACTCTGGAAGTAAATTCCGGAAAATTATTAGTCATTAACAATCTTCTGACAGCTGTATGAAATTCGCCGTGATATAATAAATCATTCCATTCCGGAATCAGATTATGCAGCGGACATCCGTAATCTGACTGACAGAACGGCACACCGCAGTCCATACATCTTGCGGCCTGCTCCTGCCGGATATCATCCGGCAGAGGGGTATGCAGTTCTTCATAATTCTTGATTCTGTCCGAAACAGGCACATCTGTATTCTGACAGCGTGTATATTCTAAAAATCCAGTAGGTTTACCCATAACTGAAACACTCTCCTTCTCTGTTCTGATTTTTATCTGACTGTCAGATAGAACGCTTCGATTTCGGCCTCTTCGGTTTTCATGCCTTTTTCTTCCATTTTAAGAATTGCCTGACGCATTCTTGCATAATCATGGGGCATGATTCTCTTGAACTTCGGCAGATACTCAGCGAAATTTTCTAAAATTCTCTTAGCTTTTTCCGAGCCGGTAGCCTGAGCATGTTCTTCGATCAGCGTTTTTAGTTCCAGAACATCATATTTTTCCGTAACTTCTTCGAGTGAAACAAGTTCTTTATTTAATCTTAAATACAAATCTCTGTCTTCATCGAGTACATAAGCGATACCGCCGCTCATACCTGCGGCGAAGTTTTTACCGGTTCTGCCGAGGACAACAACACGGCCGCCTGTCATATACTCACATCCATGATCACCGACACCCTCGACGACTGCGAATGCTCCGGAATTCCGGACAGCGAAGCGTTCGCCTGCGATGCCGTTGATAAATACTTTACCGCTTGTCGCACCGTACAGAGCGACATTGCCGATGATAATATTTTCTTCGGCTTTGAATGCGGCATTTTCAGGCGGATAGACAATCAGCTGACCGCCGGAAAGACCTTTTCCGAAATAGTCGTTACTGTCGCCGCAGAGTTCAAGAGTCAGGCCTTTCGGGATAAATGCACCGAAACTCTGTCCGCCGCTGCCGATGCATTTGATTCTGTAAGTATCTTCTTCGAGAGAAGTTCCGAATTTTCTGGTAATCGCTGAACCGAACATAGTTCCGAATGTTCTGTCTGTATTTGTAACATGGACAGTAATCTGTTTTTTATGGCCGTTCAGCGGCATTTTCTTGAGAAGTACTTTTTCATCGAGTGTATTTTCAAGATGGAAATCATAAGCATCTTCGGGTTTGAAATGCGAATTTTCTTTTTTATGCATGAGAGCAGTCAAATCCATCAGATGTGCTCGGCTGTGTTCAGGCTGATCTTTGATACATAACAGATCGGTTCTGCCGATTAACTCATCCACTGTCCGGATTCCTAATTTTGCCATATATTCCCGCAGTTCCTGAGCGACGAATGTCAGGAAATTGATGACATATTCCGGCTTGCCTGTGAAGCGTTTTCTGAGTTCCGGGTTCTGAGTCGCAATACCGACAGGACAGGTATCAAGATTGCAGACTCTCATCATCATACAACCCATAGTAACCAGCGGAGCCGTTGCAAAGCCATATTCCTCCGCACCGAGCAGAGCAGCAACTAATACATCACGGCCGGACATTAGTTTACCGTCTGTTTCAATTACGACTCTGGAACGCAGATGATTTAATAATAACGTCTGATGTGTTTCCGCAACACCGAGTTCCCACGGGAGTCCGGCATGATGAATCGAAGTGGCCGGAGCCGCACCCGTACCGCCGTCATAACCGGAAATCAGAACAACTCCGGCTCCGGCTTTTGCGACACCTGCCGCAACCGTACCGACACCGGCTTCTGATACCAGCTTGACGGAAATTCTTGCATGAATATTCGACATTTTCAGATCATAGATTAACTGTGCCAAATCTTCGATAGAATAAATATCATGATGCGGCGGCGGAGAAATCAGGCCGACTCCGGGGGTAGAATGTCTTGTTTTGGCAATCCACGGATAAACTTTTCCAGCCGGAAGATGTCCGCCCTCACCGGGTTTTGCACCCTGAGCACATTTGATCTGCAATTCCTTTGCACTGACAAGATATTCCGAAGTTACGCCGAATCTTCCCGAAGCGACTTGTTTTATTGCCGAGCTGCAATCATGATCTGTTCCGGCAGTTGCGATTCTCTCCGGACTTTCACCGCCCTCACCGCTGTTGGATTTTCCTCCGATTCGATTCATAGCAACAGCGAGTGTTTCATGAGCTTCCTGAGAAATCGAACCGTAAGACATAGCCCCTGTCTTGAAACGTTTCAGAATGCTTTCCACAGGCTCGACTTCATCCAGAGAAATACCGCCGTTTTCGGGATAGACGAAATCCAGCATATCACGGAGCTGCATATTTCTGCCTTCCTGATGAACAGATTCGGCATATTGTTTATAGACTTCATAATCTCCGGTTCTGCTGGCTTTCTGAAGCAGATGGATTGTTTCCGGACGATAGAGATGTTCTTCATGCGGATTTCTCATTTTATGCGTTCCGATACTGGAGACTTCTGTTTCGGTACCAAGTTCGAGCGGATCGAATGCCGAAGAATGCAGATCATCCACACGCTTTTCAATTTCTTTGAGTGTGATACCGCCGACCCGGCTGACAGTGCCTGTGAAATATTCGTCAATAACTTCCTGACTGACACCGACAGCTTCAAATAATTTAGAACCCTGATAGGACTGAATCGTAGAAATACCCATCTTAGAAGCGATCTTGACAATACCATGCAGAATACAGGAATCATAATCCGCTTCGGCGGCATAGTAATCTTTATCGAGAGCACCGGATTCTGTGAGTTCTCTGATCGTTTCATGAGCCAGATACGGATTAATTGCACTTGCACCGTATCCGAGCAGAGTCGCAAAATGATGTACTTCACGGGGTTCAGCAGTTTCGAGAATCAAGGCCATTGCTGTTCTTTTTCTGGTAGTTACAAGATGCTGCTGGAGTGCGGCAACGGCTAAGAGCGAGGGCATGGCAACATGATATTCATCAACATCACGATCGGAGAGAATCAGGAAATTCGCACCGTCTCTGTAGGCTTTATCGGCACGGATGAATAAATGACGGATTGCATTTTTCAGAGAAGTATTTTTATAATATGTGATCGGGATAATTTCGACTTTCATGCCTTCGACCTGCATGTATTTGATTTTGAGCATATCCGTATCTGTCAGAATCGGATTATCCACACGGAGCACATGACAGTTCGAGGCTTTTTCTTCGAGCAGATTACCGTCAGAACCGATATACATACTGGTATCTGTAACGATTTCTTCACGAATGGCATCAAACGGCGGATTCGTCACCTGAGCGAACAGCTGACGGAAATAATCAAACAAAGGCGGATTCTGTCCGGACAGTGACGGCAGAGGGTTATCCGCACCCATAGAAGCAATCGGTTCAGAGCCGTTTTCTGCCATCGGCAGGATGGAATTTCTGATTTCTTCGTAAGTATAGCCGAAAGCTTTCTGCATCTGGCAGAGTTTCTCATGATCATAATAATCAATATGATGATTCGGGATATGCAGTTGACGGAGCTTGACAAGATTCGTATCGAGCCATTCACCGTAGGGCTGCTGACAGGCATAGAAATTCTTGATTTCATCATCATCAATGACTCTGCCCTGTACGGTATCGACGAGAAGCATTTTTCCGGGTTTCAGTCTGTCCTTATGCAGAATATGTTCTGCCGGAAGATCGAGCGTTCCGACTTCGGAAGAGAGAATTAAAAAGCCGTCATCCGTGATATAATATCTGGAAGGTCTGAGGCCGTTTCTGTCAAGGACTGCTCCCATCAGGTCGCCGTCTGAGAACAGGATCGAAGCAGGGCCGTCCCAGGGTTCCATCATGGTAGCATAATACTGATAAAAATCTTTTTTATCTCTGTTCATAGCTCTGTTATGCTTCCACGGTTCAGGAATCAGGAGCATGACAGCTTTCGGCAGCGGAATACCGGCCATAACTAAGAATTCAAGCGTATTATCAAGCCGTGCGGAGTCCGAACCATTGACATCAATAATCGGGAGCAGTTTATGCATATTTTCTTTCAGAACCGCACAGTCAATAGATTCTTCACGGGCAAGCATTTTATCAGCATTTGCTGTGATTGTGTTGATCTCGCCGTTATGGACAATCAATCTGTTCGGATGGGCTTTCTGCCAGCTGGGAGTTGTATTCGTACTGAACCGGGAATGTACGGTAGCAATTGCAGATTCATACAGATCATTTTGCAGATCAGGGAAAAATCTTCTTAATTCCGTAACTAAGAACATGCCTTTATAGACAATCGTCCGGCTGGAAAGCGAAACGACATACGTATTTTCATTACTCTGTTCAAACACACGTCTTGCGATATACAGCATTCTGTCAAAAGCAAGACCCTTTGGACAGGCATCGGGACGTTTTACGAAAGCCTGCCATACAGAGGGCATACTCTCAAAAGCCATTTCTCCGAGGATTTCGGGAACAGTGGGCACTTCACGCCAGCCGAGGACTTCCATGCCTTCTTTTTCGGTGATGATCTCGAATAATTTTTTAGCCTGCCGGCGTTTCAGTTCATCCTGCGGAAAAAAGAACATGCCGATGCCATAATCTCTTGCTTCTCCGAGCTGAATATGTAATTTTTCAGCTTCCTGCGAAAAAAAGGCATGAGAAATCTGCAATAGAATTCCGACACCGTCACCGGTTTTGCCCTCGGCATCTTTTCCGGCACGATGTTCGAGATGTTCGACAATATTCAGAGCATCTTCCACGACACGTCTTGACGGAACACCCTTGATATTCACGACTGCACCGATGCCGCAGGCATCGTGTTCAAATCTTGGGGAATACAGCCCCTGTTCCGGATAGGGTTCCTGATTTCTGAAATGATTCATCATAATATTTCCACTCTCCTGCTATAGATTCAGAATCAAAACAAAAAACGACACCGAGACAAGCCCATTTATCATGAGCTGTTTCAAGCGTCGTTGCTTTCTTGTATTTATCTATGCGTTTATTTTACATCAGATTCGGAAACTTGTCAATAAAAAAGAGAAAACAATTTATAAAATTAAGTTTCAACACAAAGAACTTAAAAAAATTAAAAAAATGCTGAAAAAAACAAAGCTGATTCCGGAAACGGATTATTTTATGCTTAGTAATTGACATTCGATTTCAGATATGATAAAATAGAATTAACACAACACAAAAGAAAGGGTGAATTCACTATGAAATCCCGCTTTACACTACAAACAGCTGTTATTTTCTCAGCACTTCTGATTTATGCGGCAAGCTGTCCGCTTCCGGCTTCCGCTGTAGAAAACGGCATTGACAGACCGGCTCTGCATCATCTGACAGGCAGCTATTCCAAAGCCCTGGATGCTTCTCTGCCTGAAACTTATGATCTGCGTGACTATGGCATGGTGACATCTGTCAAAGATCAGGATACTACCGGCACATGCTGGGCACATGCTGCACTTGCCTCGGCGGAATCCAATATGATAAAAACCGGACTTGCTGATACAGTTCTGAATGCCAATCATATAACCGGTGAAATAGATTTATCTGAAACCCATCTTGTCTGGTTCGGGAACTGCCGCTACAGTACCATTGCTTCTGATCCGTTATATCAGAAAGGCAATAACAAAGGGCTTGACGGCTATCTGAATGACGGCTCGAATGCTTCCAAAGCAACGAGTGTTCTGGGAAGCTGGGTCGGAGCACAACTGGAGGCGAATGCTCCCCCGATTACTGATACAAGAGGTATTTCAGAATCAGAACGCTATACTGCTTCTGCACATCTTCAGAACACGGATGTTCTTCAGTCAGATGATATTTACGGAATCAAGCTTTGTCTGATGGAGCACGGTGCCTTATCTGTCTCTTACTATGACGACAGTGCTTATTATTCTGAATCCAATTATGCATATTATTATAATATTGATCCCTCGAATGAAAATTACATGGATCACGGCCATGCAGTAACAGTAATCGGCTGGGATGATCATTTTTCAAAATCAAATTTTGATATTACTCCGCCGGAGGACGGAGCATGGCTCTGTAAAAACAGCTGGGGTACAGAGTGGGGCAATAACGGCTTTTTCTATATTTCTTATTTTGATACTTCAATTAATAATTTCACTTCTTTTCAGATGGAATCCGTCAGCAATTATGATGCAATCTATCAGTATGACAACGGTCTGGCGAATTCCGTCTACCGCAACAATTCCCCCGGAACAGCCGGAGCTAATATCTTTACTCCGGAGAAAAACGAAAATATCACAGCTGTTTCCATACGGACGAGCTATCCCGATACAGATTATACCATTTCTGTCTATACAGATGTTGATACTTCCGATGCAAACCCTATGAACGGCAAACTGGCTTCCAGGCAGTCCGGAAATATTCCTTATGAAGGTTATCACACCATTCAGCTGGAAACGCCCGTATTCGCAGAAAAAGGGAAAAAATTCTCTGTTGTGATTGCCTATCACAAAACCGGAAAAAATATCGGCAGTATTCCGTATGATATGCCGTCAAACCGCTCCGGTGTATCGTATCTTGCTTCTTATGACCCTGATACAGATACTTACACGAACTGGAAAGAATATTATGACGATTACACGACCAATGCAACAGCCAATCTTTGTATCAAGGCCTTTGCCAAAGACGGAATTATTATTAATGAATCCAATTTCCCCTATGCACCTCTGAGAAACTTTGTCGGCAATGCCGATCATGATACAGACGGAAACAAGATTCTTTCCACTTCTGAAATTGACAATATTACAGGCATTACCGTCACCGGCAAGACAACTAATACTCCCACCTCTCTCAAGGGTATCGAACATCTGACCAGTCTGGAACGGCTGACAATCACGGATTGTTCTGTTGTGGCACTGGATCTGAACAGTAATCCCCTGCTGATGTCCAATACATTCAGCTGTACAGGATGCGGCCTGACTCTGGAGACCGTCAGCACAGAATATCTGTCCTCTCTGAATATTGATACTTCCAAAATTCTTTCTATCTCCGGAGCAGAAATTTCAGGCAGTCAGATTATTCCGACAGATACAACGATTCAATATACCTATGACTGCGGAAACAGACTGACGGCTGATTTTACAATTACAGCCCAGAAGATCGGAAACGGCAGCAGCAGTGAAATTGTCTATACGCTTGGCGATACAGACGGCAACGGCACGGTTGATGCCACAGATGCCGCACGGATTCTGACCGCAGCGGCGGAACTCGGTGTCGGTGCGGAATGCTCTCTGAACGCAGAACAGCAGGCCGCCGGAAATGTCAACAAAGATCAGGAACTGGATGCCTCCGATGCCTCTATTATTCTGATTTATGCCTCTGCAACGGGTTCCGGAACATTCAGCGGTTCACTGGAAGAATATCTGAATCAGGATGCCGGATAATTATTTTCTAAAATATCACAAACCCCGAAGCATTTTTTCAAGTGCTTCGGGGTTAAATATTGCAATCAGGAAATCAAGTTCTTTTTCAGAAGAATCCAGTCAAAAATATTAATCACATTATCATGATTATAATCAGCCCGGATTGCTTCGTATTCTGATAATGCATTCTGATTTAACAAATATTTTTTAAGAAGAACCAGATCGGCTACTGTAACAGTATCATCAAGAGTGACATCCCCGTCAATGACAGCATCAGAAGACGGCAGAAAATGCATATTTGCAGTCAGAAGAGCCTGATTCCCGCCCTCTTCGAGCGTGGCAGAAGTTCCGGAATTGATCATGACATTCTGCCAGTCCTCTCTTGTGCCGTGATAGAAAACATCGAACTGATGATAATAATACTCATTACAGCCGAACACGCTTTCCTGAACGGTTTCGAGTGTACTGGGAAGATAGATTTTCCGGAGAGCATAAGAACGCATGAATCCGCCGTAATATTCATAAGAAAATTCTGACCAGCCGTCAGGATTACCATTTTCATCCACACCGCAGTAGATCGTTTCAATTTTCGTCAGATTCGAGGGGATTGTTTTCATGCCCTCAGCAAATGTGATACTCGTCAGATTCGGACAGAATTCAAAAGCCTGATTGCCGATTTCAGTCACAGTCGAGGGAATCGTGATTTCAGAAATACCGGTCTGACTGAATGCCCTGTGTCCGATAGAAATCAGACCTTCGGGGAGTGTGACAGAAGTCAGTTCTTTATGACAATCGAAAGTTCTGTCAGGGATTTCTGTAATCGTATCAGGAATATTGACTTCTGTAACAGAATACGGAATCAGAACAAATTCAGTCAGATCTTTATTATATAAGATATTATTTTCAACAGTAAAGGCCGGATTATTTTCATCGACCGTGACAGTATCCACACCCATAAAGGCACCTTTGCCGATAGAAGTCACATGCTCCGGAATTTCGATATGTTTCAGACCGGAGTAATAAAAGGCATTTTCTCCGATGGTTTCGAGTGTATCAGGAAATGTGACAGCAGTCAGATCAGCAGAACGATAAGAAAATGCATTTTTATTGATTTCCGTCACGGGCAGATTTTCAATCTGTTCGGGAATGACAATTTCTGACTGAAAATATCTGTTATCCATTCCCCGGATGACAATATGATCTTCCTGAATGCTGTAACGCAGACCGCTCATAATATCCGTTTTGATTTCCTCATCAGCGGCATGAACCGGCATAGAGCATAACAAGCCAAGACTCAGCAGTGCAGATAAAATTTTGAATTTCATAAAAAATCCCCCTTTTTAATTACTCTGATTAATTTTATTATATCACAAAAAAAGCCGATGTCAAGGCCAAATTCATTCCCATTTTATTTTTATACAGACATAAAAAATCCGCAGCATGTTTCCACACTGCGGATTGCTTTTTAAGCTTCGCTGAAATCTTTGATAATTCCGACAATATATTTCAGAATCGCCAGGGAGTCACCGGAATCCGGTGTACCGCTGTTATTGACATCAGCTGCTTTTTTCTGAGATTCTGTAAGTACATCCTTACCGAGCAGATTTCTGTTCAGAGCGATAACATCCAGGATATTTATCGCTTTATTTTCATCCACATCACCGAGCATAGTATCAGAAGCGGAAGTATCAGCAGTTTCAGATTCGGTTTCGGAACTGGCCGGAGGTTCAGATTCTGTTTCTTTCACGGTTTCGGTTTCAGAAGTTTCTTCTGCGGGTTTGGTTTCGATCTCGACCGGATCAGATTTTCCGCCTGCATCGAGATTGCTGGAAGCACCGGAAGCGTAGAATTCTGCTACGGTCAGACCGGAATCACCGAGTTTATGTGCATGATCAAGACCGATATATGTCCCGTCAGTTGTCTGCCACAGAGAGGGTTCAAACAGACCGTATTTTTCTTCATCCCATGTCGTGAAGTCATAGCCGAGCAGACCGCCGGTATCACCGGAGTTCGGATTCAGACACCAGAATGTATGATTAATATGATTGTCAATCATATAATCACGGAGCAGAGTCATCCATTTTTCATTTTTACCGCCGTCCATATGGCCGCCCCATTCACCGATCAGCAGAGGGGCAATATCTTTGTCATTGATATAAGCCCAGGTATCATACCAGTAATCATCTAACAAAGACTGTGTATCAAATTCTTTATTGAACCAGGTCTGTTCATAAACAGAAGGGCCGTAGTCATGGGGAGAATAGACAATCTGAGAATTTTTCTTAGCATCGCCGAAATCAATCGGATAATCTTTCACGCCTCTGAGGTTACCGCCCCACCATGCACCGTACCAGGGTGAAACATCCGCAGGTGCCTGCCAGATATCAGCAGTATCATAAGTCGCCCCCTTGTCAGTCTTAGGATACTGCTCAACGCCCTCGATCAGAATCAGAGCATTCGGATTGACATTCAGAATCGAATTGCCGCATTCAGTAGCGGCATAAGCCCAGTTATTTTCAACTTTAGAGTCATCCCATCTTGCAATTCCGCTTGGACAAGTTGTACCGTCATAGCCTCTTTTTCCGTGAGGTTCATTTTTCAGGTCATATGCTAAGATGGTATCATCATTAGCATAGCGTTCAGCGAGCCAGGTAATAGAATCAATCCATTCCTGATAAGTAACTTCATGACCGCCTTCTGTGATAGCCATAGTATCAGCGGCTTCACATTCGGCATTATAATACCAAAGATTATAGTTATGACCGGAGTTATGAGCAGTCGGACTATGGACATCGACCAGAACTTTCAGGCCATACTGTTTCATTTTTTTCATCATGGCATCAAAAATTTCGAGAGAATTCTTGAGAGTCTTGCCGTCAGATTCTACGAAATCTTTATTGATATTGCCATAAGTACCGGCTTTGGTGACTGTTCCGTCTTCACCGACCTGATCAACAGGGGGTTCATAGCTTGCCTGAACGCTCTGCACGGGATTAGGTTCCCCGTTCATCCAGGAGCATAACAATTCTGTTGAAATCGGCATACGGATGATATTGATTCCGTGGTTAGCCACGCTCTGCAAAAAAGCATCGCAGTCAGCGGCATACATACCATGAGCACAGTTTTCGGAACAGTTAAAACCGAACCAGTTCGCACCGGTCAGCCAGACTTCATTCCCGTCTTTATCATAGAGACGGCTTCCGACAGCATGTAACCAGTCATCATTGTTATCATCGGCAGCATTTACCGGAACAAAACCGGAAACTGTCATCCCGGCACACAGGGCAAGTGCAGAAACCCCGGCTGCCAGTCTTTTAAAAAATTTCATTGCAATTACCTCCTCTGAATTTTCATGCAATCAATGCTATTTTTATTTTAACTTATTTTTTACAATTTGTCAATGATTTATGAAAAAAATCATATTTTTTCAGGACAAATACAGACATGACCGCCAGACAGCAGGCCGGAACAGCATTTTGTGTGCTGTATGCAGGTGTAACAGTATTGATCAAAAATGCCGGAACGCTTTCCGGAAAGAAAAATTTCAGACAGATTCTGCACAACAAGCCGGAACTGACAGCAGTCAGGATTCTGCACACTAAAAATTTCATCCAGTCAAGATGATTTTCACAAACGGCAGCGATCTGAAAATGTACACAGCATCCGCCGAAGGATAATAATCCGGCGGCAACCGGCAGCGTACCGCCATTTTTCATATAGTCTGATAAATTGCTGATCTCCAGAATACTTGCGAAAATCTGATTGAAATCTCCAAAAATTCCGTACAGAATTCCCATGAATGCACCGAAAGCCAGTATCATTCCGCAGATTTTCAGCATTGCGGAAGCAGCACTGTCAACACTTTCCGTCAATAATACAGAAAAAGAAAGTTTTTCGGGAGATTCTGCTTTTTTGATATTATGATTTCTGATCAGACATCCGGCAAGTATAAAATTCGGGAGGCTTATGATCAGCCATAACGCAAGAGCTGTCCGGAGATTTCCGCCGACAGTTGCAAATAAAAAACCGAATCCGCAGCCCATACACGCACAGAGCAGATTTCTTTCCTGTTCCTGAGAAATTCTGCCATTCTGATATAGATTATGCAGAAGCTGTGCTCCTGCGGGATAACCGCCGATCTGCGAAAATATCACAACCAGCCACAGAACCGCATCTGTCTTTATTATTTTCTGAAACGGCTCTGCAAGCAGTTCCAGAAAACCGGATCTGACACAGAATGCTGCTAAGATCGAAAATAAATATAATGACGGCAGAATCACAAAAATACAGCGTGTTCCGGCATTCAGAACCGCCTGAGCAATTGGCTCATGAAAATAAACAGCTCCGAAGAAGAAAAATAAAATACTGATGATCAATAAAAAATTATAATAAAAAGCTCTGTTCTGCATGTACATCACCGTTACAGCCTATGCCGGATTTTTGCCGGATATTCGCATATCTGTCCGGAACGGCTCATAGAATACAGCAAGTCTGAAAAACAGGAGTGATTAAGATTTGCGAAAAAAATTTTCTCCCTCTGTAACAGGGTGGGTTTATCTGGACACTTATTTGCATCTGCACGGAAACGAACAGCTGAAAATTGAAAACTGCCGGAGAATTCTGGAATATAATGAAGTTCTGGTCAGATTGCAGACACTGGATATGACTATAGAAATCTGGGGAACAGGTCTGCGTGTGTTTGATTATAACGACAGCAGTGTGACCGTGACGGGAAAAATATCCTCCCTGAATCTGACAGAAAAGAGCTGATTTTCATGAAAATCCGTGAATACTGCGATATTCAGGCAGAAAGCCGGAATCCGTATCCGTTTATCAATGCCATCCGGAACAGTACTGTTTCATGCGGAAATCAGTATTGTAAAAAAAATATCTTTTTCTGCCGGATTGCGAAAAAAGATCTGCCGGAGCTGGAACGGCTTGCAGAACTGCATCATGTCACATTAACCATACAGGAAATCCCGTCATTTCTGGGAATGCTGAAAAAATACAGATTTCGTTTCGGGATTCCGCTGGGACTTCTGGCCGGAGCGGCTCTGATTTTTTATTATTCCAACACAGTCTCCGTGATTGAGATTCAGGGTGCAGAACAGACCGAAACTGCTTTGATTCTGTCGCTTCTCGAACAGGAGGGCGTAAAACAGGGCACCTGGATGACTGATATTGACATCAGTCACTGTGAAATTACACTCCGGACAAAAATTCCGGAAATCGCCTGGGCAGGTATGCGAAGCACCGGGAACCGGCTGATTGTTCAGATCACAGAAGAAAAAAAACAGCCCTCTATGACACATGAACGGACTCCCTGTCATATTATTTCAAGATATAACGCACAGATCACAGATGTCCGCATTTATAACGGACAATTACTCCGGATGATTGGTGACGGTGTTTCCGCCGGAGAAGTGATTGTCAGCGGAGCAGTACAGAATGCAGACGGCAGAATTTTGCATTATTGCCATGCTCTCGGAAGTGTGACAGGTATTTACACACAGCAGACAGAACTGACAGAATATTTTTCCGAAACACAGACAGTTCCGACCGGCAGACAAGTCACACAGAAATGGTTCAGATTATTCAATCTCAGAATTCCTCTTGATCTCAGAAAGCCGGATTTTCAGGAATTTTCTTGCAAAGAATATGACATGCCGTTCAGTTTTTTAGAACATCGGCTTCCGGCCGGAATCATCCGGAGAGTCACTTCGGAAAAGCGGACATCTGTTACAGAGCGTTCAGAAGAAGAAACACTCCTGGCTTTAAATTCTGCGATTGTCCGGTATGAAAAAAATTTTCTGAATACGGAAATTCTTGACTGTCAGAAAGAATATCACAAAACTGAAACCGGAATCACCTGTCTGCTGACCTATACTCTGAAAGGTGAAATCGGCATGACATCGGATTTTTTTGTTTCCAAAACCGAAACACAGCCGGAAACAGAATCAGAATAAAAAACAGGACAGCCGAAGCTGTCCTGTTTGAAATTGCTTTTTAATCCTGAATTACTTGATCGGGAAGTTAGCCTGTGTATACAGACCAACGATCAGCTTCAGAATATTCAGGGAGTCAGTAGAATCCGGTGTACCGCTCTGGTCAACGTCAGCGTTGATCTTGCCCTGATCGGTCAGAGATTCTTTACCCATAACGCTCTTGTTCAGAGTGATAACGTCCAGAATATTTACAACGCCGTTGCAGTCAGCATCACCCCAGAGGATATCGCCAGTCTGAGATTCAGTCGGCTTTGTTTCCTGCTGTTCGCCGGCATTCGGGCCTTCGTCTTCCATGAAGGAAGATACCCATACGAGCGGAGCATTCCAGTTGATGGTGATTTCGTTTACAGACCAAGCATCGTTCTGGTCATAGTAGCACTTCTGCGGAGCGAGTTCGCCGATCTTATAACCAGCACCCTGGATCATCGGGTCGTTCATGTTGGAGTTCGGGCCGCCAGACAGGCATCCGGATGGAGCATACGGCCAGCCGGCCTTCATCTGCGGGCACCAGTATCTGTGATGCGGATAGTTGGTTGTTTCAGTACCCCAGCCGGTTACATAGGAATTTTCCATAGCGTTTCTGCCGAGGATATAGTCGAAGGAAGAAGATACACCGTTCAGGTACTTCACTTCATCAGTGAGGTCATAAGCAATACCCAGAACGATAGCATTGTTAGCTACCATGGAGTTGGAACCCCAGCCGTAAGCACCCTTCATATCGATGGTCTTTTCTGTAGGAGTATCGCCGTCGAATACAGTGATTGTTGCGGACATATCCTGACCTTCGTAGTTAGTACCATAACCGGACTTGCTTTCAACGCCGAGATAGTAGTCAGCAGCAGCCTGAACAGCTTCGGAAGACTTCTTGATTTCAGCAGCATCAGCATTTGCATTGTCTTTCTGAACAGCATAGGACATTGTGCCGAGTGCTTCCAGAGTGCCCCATGTGAAGGCAGTCGGGTCGCCCTTGTTTTCACCGCCGAATACGTGAGTCGGAACAGTGAAAGCATCAGCATAAGCTCTCATATCTGTGCCGTATTCAGCACCGCCTGTTGTCAGGAACAGTTCTGTAGAAGCCCAGTAGAATTCGTCGGAAACCTGAGTATCACCGTAAGGTCCGCCGCCCTTGTTCTGTTCCAGAGGTGCGAACATATCGTCCTTGGTGTAGTCGCCGTCAACCTTAGCATAGATATCTTTATAATTGCCAACGAAAGCAGTCTTGGCAGCCTTGTAAGCCTTTTCAGCAGCTGCAATATATTCATTTGCCTTAGCTTCATTATAGGGCTTGAGCAGACGAGCCAGCTGTGCCCATGATGCAGCAGCATTCAGAGTAGCAGCATAAGTAGCAGGCTTTACGATACGCTTCGGATTGGTAGTTTCTTCCTTAGTGCCTTCTTCATAGTAAGGCATAACGCCGAGGCCTGTCCACTTGTAGTCATGAATCTTGTGGTAAACCATACCGTCAGCACGCTGCATGGTCTCGAAGAAGTCAGCTTCCCACATCATTTCGTCAAGGATATCCGGAATGCCGTTGCCGGTTTCAGGAATCTTGACAGTGCCGGAGCCGTCAGCCCACTTGTCAGCCTTGCCAGCATAGAGAGCACGTTCGTAAGTATTACCAAGAGTCCACATGGAAACGCCGCCGTTTACAACGTATTTACCATAGTCACCGGCATCGTACCAGCCGCCTGTTACATCGATGGACTGAGAATATGTCGGTTCAGAAGTGTAGATATATACCCATTCATCAGAGATGTAAGCAGTATCCGGCTTGTGACCAGCCTTACGGCCGAGAGTTCTGTCACTGTCATGCGGATTATTGGAATAATGACCCTTGGAGTCAGAAACATACTGATCGCTCAGGTCGATACCGGAACGGTTCAGATAATAATAGTTCATAGCATCTGTAACCAGACCGTCATAGATGTCATTGCCGATATCGAAAGGCAGAGACTTCTTGCCGTTAGCTTCGATATAGTAACCTGTACCAGGAGTTGTGAAGTCAGAGAAATCAGCGATCTGAACAGTTTCACCAGCAGTATCATCAGTGATAGCAGAGCCGAGTGTGCCGGTATAAACAGTCTTGCCGGAAGAATCCTTTACTTCAAAGGAACTGCCGCTGCCGCCTTCCACAGTAGCCTGTTTCTGGAGGTTCGGATAGAAACCAACCTGGTTCAGAACAATATCACGCTGTTCTTTTACAGGAGGTTCTTCCCAGTCAGTGTCAGAGCCGTCCATATCAATCAGAGCGAGGTTATCGAACTTGATAACAGTACCAGCCGGGAAGCACTTTTCAGGAGTATACTGACCATCGCCGCCGAAATGGAATGTCCATTCAACAGTCTTCTTGCCTTCCGGAACGTTACCGTTCAGATTTTCCATATAGGACTTATCAATGTAGAATTCCCAAGCATATGTCTTCCATGTTTTAGCAGGAATTGTATCTTCTTTCCAGGAATTCCAGCCCTGATAATAAGGAACATCCCACTGGCTCTGATTGCTCTTATCAGTTTCCTTGCTGACAGAAGCACTTGTCAGTTTTGAAACGAGATCATCCTGACCGAGGCTCGGATCATATTCGCCCATATCTACTTTATTACCGCAGTTATGCCAGTATTCGCAGTCATCGTTAGTAACGTCACCGAGTTTTGCATACATATGACCGGAATTGGTAGCATAAACAGAATAAGTCAGACGATACTTATGACCATAAGTAATGGAAAGCTGTCTGTGACGGAACTGGCAGTCCCATCTGTCTTCGCCGCCTTCGGAAGCACCACCGGTGTTGATGATTTCGATAGCGTAAACGCCGTTGTTGATTTCAAAAGCCATAGATGCAGAACCGTTTTCACAGATATGCCACGGCAGACCGGCACCCTCTTGGAATGTACCCTGACCGAGCAGATTGCCTGCAAAAGCAGTCATGCTTGCAACAGAAGCTGCAGAAGAAGTTGCTACCATAGCGAGTGCAGCAGCACCAGCAGCGAACTTCTTACCAAAATTAAATTTGCGCATTGGTATTACCCTCCCATTAATAATTAGTAAAATTTGGAATTTATATCATACCCGTCAGTGCAAGCGGGTACAATAATCATGAAGACGATAACGATTTCACAAAATACACACAGTTCTGTAAAAATCCTATCAAATTTATTATAGTATATTTGTCCGGAAAAGTAAAGAGTTTTTTTCAATTTCGGCAGTTTATCTAAACTGTGTACACTTTTTTTGTATATTATTTACAAATATTAGTCTCAGGATTTTACAGGCAGAGCAGCCATGCCGACAATATATTTCAGAATTGTCAGGGAATCCACAGAATCAATTGTATCATCAAGAACGACATCAGCACGCTTTTTCTGATCATCATTGATAATTTCTTTTCCGAGCAGATTTTTATTCAGTGTGATGACATCAAGAATATTGACAGTACCGTTCATATCGACATCGCCGTAGAGCAGATCATCAGAAGAAGATTCAGAGGGTGTTGTTTCCGATTCAGATTCTTTTTCAGTCGGAGAAACGACAGGTTCTTCAGAAGGCTTTGTGCCGTCAGGTTCTTCACCGTAGATGAGTGTATCACCGTCATACATGGTAATATAAGGCGTAATAGCTTCCGGAGATTTGAGTAAATCCTGACCGCCTTCCTGCAAGCCCTTGAAAGACGGGTCATTGGTCGGATCCCATGCACCGGCCGGAGCAGTATCAGCAACAGCAATTCTGACCTGAGCTTCGGAACGATGTTCAGACTGACCGGTCGGCATAACAACAGAGCCGTCATTGAAAGTCAGCTTGATATAATAGATATTATCTTTATACTGAATCGGCTTGGAGACACTCAGAGCACCTTCATCGCCTGCATGCTGATCATAGCCGATAGAAACCTGAATATCATCGACAGACAGACCTGCATCCAGAACTTCGGAAACATCGAAATAATAATTATAAGACAGATTTTCGACAACTCTTGCCGGCCATGCAGAATGGTTCATAGCCCAGATCTGGAGCTGTGTATAGCTTGCCTGATTCTGCTGGATGACGGCGGCGACTTCAAATTCGTTCCACTTGGGAGATTCTTTTTCAGGGAAATCCGCAAGCGGTTCTCCGCCGTAATCATCAATCATAGCACAGAGCAGAGCCGTATAACCGGCATTATAGTCAATTGCAACTTCGGTATACTGATACTGACCGACTTCATCCGTGAAAGTACCGTCTTTAGAGGGGCCGCCTTCTAACGCACCATACAGAGTATGAGCATATTCAGTCTGCCAGCCTTCTGCATCGGCTTCATCAAGGCCGAGGCTCTGCCAATGATCGTCATGAATACCGGAAGCGGTTCTGTGATGGAACGTTTTCGGATTATTCTCGCCCATGCCCTGAACATAGCAGAGGTTCAGATCATTATCACCAAAGCAGTAATCCAGCTGTTTCTTTGCCCAGTTATTATATTTTTCAGCCTTAGCAGTATCATCCTTGAAAGCGACATCGCTTGCGAGTTTAGCGAGCCAGGCAGTTGTAGTCACATGACGGAGAGCACCCCATTCCATGAGCCATGCAAGGCCGTCAGGTGTATAGGCAACCTGTTTTCCGCCGTAGCCGTCAATCCAGTAATCAAGATGATGTTCCATCTGTGTTTTCCACTCTTCCTTGCCGGTATTCTCATAATAGAGCAGAGCGGCACCCTGTAACGCATCATCCCAGCAGTAGCCCCATGTATACTTTCTTTCTGTAGACTGAGATTCTGTTGCTAAGTTCGGGATATATTCATCACACTTGTCAAGATATTTCTGTTCACCGGTAGCACGGTAGAGCCAGTTAGCGGCATAGAACAGATCATCATAGAAATCCGAAGCCGGATAATAAGATTTCTGAACGCCCTGATCTTCATTGCTTCTGGTTGCATCAGAGAGTGCAAATAAACTTTCTGCATGTTCGAGATAGCTTGCGGCAAGAGTCGGATTTTCGTCTTTAAAAGCGATATATCCGGCAGCCATAGCAGCAGCCATCTGAGAAGTGGTAGAAGTACAGGTAATTAAATCAAAAGGACGGGTATCATCACCGCTTGTAAGTTTATATTTTCTCATATAAACTTCTGCACTGCCCCAACACTGATGGTCGAAGCCGTCACCGATGGTACCGACAACGGCATCCCCTCTGTCACAGCCTGCCACATAGTCAAGACCCCACTGGAGATTATTCATATAAGTCTCATAGAGTCCGGCTTTTTTGAGTGCATCTTTATATTCGATCACACCCCAGGCCATAATAGCAGCAGTATAGGCATTTGTCAGAGCGAATTTGAAATGATCTCCGGCATCGAACCAGCCGCCGGGCACTTCATCTGTCAGCATGGAGTCATCACGCCAGGAAACCATATTCCAGTCAGGCAGTTCACCGGCCTGCTGAACTTCATAGAAAAACATAGATTTCTGAAGAGCTTCGGCATAATTGACATCAGCAGCATTGGCAGAGAGGCTTGTGACGGCACTCTGCACAGGAGCGGTCAGAGCAGTGGCACACATCACCAGACTGGAGATGCCTGCGAGTAACTTCTTCATAAAAAAATTTCCCCTCTCGAAATAGATTTGATAATTTTATTTTACAGTAATTTTACAAATTTGTCAAGAAGTTTTCAAAACATTTCGATTATTTTTTTGCCTGATTCAAAGCCTCTCGCACACCATCTCTGATCGCATCAGAAGAAAATGTTGCACCTGAAACCGCATCTACATCCGGACTCTGTGCAACAAGAATTGAATTTTTCAGAATCGGATAAGCAGTATCAAAATAATACATATCACTTTCATTACAGGAAGCTGTTATATCTGTAATTACATCATTTTTTATAGTAACTACTATAGTCACATCACTATCATAACCGAATTTTGTTACTGTATAAATTCCGTCATTATAAATTTTACCAGAACTTGCTGATGTTAAATTTTCCATGAATTCCGGAAGCGTACCGGAGAAATTTCCTGCTCCGACTTCGGCGGCATACATGAGAATACAAGCAGCATCAGAAGCATCTACTCGTCCGTCCTGGTTATGATCACCGACAGGAAATTCTGTTTCTTGGGGGTCTGCAGCCGGAACAGAACCGAGTTCTGCAAAAATAAAGCCGTTTTCCAGTGCATAAGTTTCAGCGGCCGAACCGGAAACACCATAGACAGTAAATTCTGCAATCGGATTTCCGGAAGAAGAATAGCCGAACGCCTTTTCACCGATCTGCGTGACACGCTCCGGAATGGCAATGCTTTTTAATTTATTACAGCCGGAAGCAGCCTGTTCAGAAACAGAAGTCACAGTTTCAGGGAATGTATAGCTTTCTTTATCTTTCGGAAGCAGACATAATTCTGATTTATCTTTATTATATAATATATTATCAGCAGTTGTATAATATTGATTATTTTCATCTGCTTCGATCTGATTCAGTCTGACACAGCCGGAAAATGCCAGAGCCGGTACTGTTTTTTCTATTCCGGAGACTGTTGTATTTCCGATTGCCTTTACACTTTCTGAAATTCTGACAGATTCCAGAGCACTGCAGCCATAAAAGGCACTTGCCTTAATACTCTCCAGATTTTTCGGGAGTGTAATTGTTTTCAGCGATTTGCAGTTATAGAATATACCTGTTCTGGCCTTGACAAGCTGTGATTGTGTTGCTTCTTCATCATTGTAGACGATTCCCATTGCGGTAATACTATCCGGAAGATTCACTTCCTGCAAAGAAGTACAGGAATAAAAAGCCCCTGCCCCAATTGTTGTAACTCCCTCCGGAATGGTCACAGAAATCAATGAAGTACATTCTTCAAAAGCATTATTTTCAATTACAGTCACAGGATAGCCGTCAATTTCAGAAAGAACAGTAACTTCTGTCGCAGCTGTATCACATTGCCGTACAGTGGCATGGGTATCATAGATCATATAAGTCAGATCTCCGTCAGTCACTTCTGATTCTGCGTTTGCTGTCAGGGAGATACCGGACGGAGAAAGACTTTCTGCTAACAGTAAACCGGCACTTACTACTCCCAAAATTCTTTTTTTATCCATGATGAAATACTCCTTTCAGGATGATAATAATATTATTATAGCAGAATATCCGCAGTCTGTCAAATAAAAGGAACTGCCTTTTGAGGCAGTTCCCTGATGATTCATCCCTTGCTTGACTGTATAAATTCCGGAAGCGTACCGAAGAAATTTCCGGCACCGACTTCAGCGGCATACTGTAAAATACAAGCCGCATCGGCGGCATCTGTCGAGCCGTCATGATTATGATCTCCGAGTGCCTGACTCTGTACAGAACCTGTTGTTTCCTGTAATTTGCAGACAGGAGAAATATAATTTGCAGTCATAGTCCAGTACTGCGGCCGGATGACTGCCGAAGCACTGCCTGTATACTGTTGCAGCCATGCTTCATACTCAGTCACATCCAGAGGGGTTCCGGCATACAAATCCCAGTTATCCGGAGTAAGAATATAATACACTCTTCCTGTTCCGCTGGTATCAGCAGAATCCGGAAAGGCCTTGCCGTCTTCATTGACAGAAGCAATTTCTTTATCCCAGGCGACAACACTCCCGATGATTTCATATTTTCCGGTATCAGAATTATATTTTTCGAGTGTATACGGATAAAAATCAGAAAGTGTCTGATTATGTGACCACTGAGAAATAAATACACCGTTATCATAATATTCTATAGAAATACTGGCTGTTCCTTTATGAACGATATTTCCGGAAGCATCTTTTGAGAAAATAACTTCCTGCTGACCTGCTACGAATGTATTTGACCATTTGACCAATAATTCTTTCTGGCCGTCACCGTCCACATCGCAGACAGCGAACTGATTTCCGTCAGTATCGAAGCCATCCATAGTTTCAAAGACAATATCGCCGTATTTCTGTGTATTCAGAATCGAATTCAGTACATCTTCATAAGATTCCGCCGCCGCTGCCGGAACAGCCGCAAAGCTGCTGCCAATTGCAAGAGCAGAAAAACCTGCTGTCAGTTTTCTGGTGAGTTTCATAGAAATTCCTCCTCTGTAAAATATTTTGTATTTTTATTATAACATGCCCTATACCATCTGTCAATAAAAAAGAGGACTGATTTACACCAGTCCTCTTAAAATTCAGTTATTAATATAATATTTAATCTTAACTAAATCAAACAACGCCCTGAGCCTTCATAGCTTCAGCAACCTTGATAAAGCCAGCAATGTTAGCACCTGCTACGAGGTCATCACCGAGGCCGTACTTATTGGCAGCTTCTACAGAAGCCTTGAAGATGTTAGCCATAATCTTCTTGAGTTTTTCGTCTACTTCTTCAGCAGTCCAGCTGAGGCGTTCGCTGTTCTGGGACATTTCCAGACCGGATACAGCAACACCGCCGGCATTGACAGCCTTGGACGGAGCAACGATTACATTCTTGGATTTCAGGAATGCAATAGCTTCGTTGGAAGTCGGCATATTGGAAACTTCTACATAGTACTTCACGCCGTTGGCAACGATCTGTTCAGCTTCTTTCATGCCAACTTCGTTCTGAGTAGCACAAGGCATGATAATATCAGCCTTAACGCCCCACGGCTTTTCGCCAGCATGGAATTCAACATTACCGCCGAACTTGTCAGCATAATCCTGAACACGGTTGCGGCAGGAAGCTCTCATTTCAAGCAGATATTCTACTTTTTCATCTGTGCTGATGCCGTCGGGATCATAAACATAACCGTCAGGACCGGAAATTGTTACGACTTTACCGCCGAGTTCGTTCACTTTCTTGATAGTACCCCAAGCTACGTTACCAAAGCCGGATACTGCAACCGTCTTGCCCTTGATGGAATCTTTGAAGTGTTCGAGCATATTTACTGTATAATAAACTGCACCATAACCGGTAGCTTCCGGACGAATCAGAGAACCGCCGTATTCCAGACCCTTACCGGTCAGAACGCCGGAGAATTCATTTCTGATTCTCTTGTACTGGCCGAACAGATAGCCGATTTCACGGCCGCCGACACCAATATCACCAGCCGGAACATCAGTATTCGGGCCGATATGCTTGCAGAGTTCTGTCATAAAGCTCTGGCAGAAACGCATAACTTCCGCATCAGACTTGCCCTGCGGGTCGAAGTCAGAACCGCCCTTGCCGCCGCCCATAGGCAGGGATGTCAGGGAGTTCTTGAAGATCTGTTCAAAGCCTAAGAACTTGATAATGCCGATATATACATTGGGAGCAAATCTCAGACCGCCCTTGTACGGACCAATTGCAGAATTGAACTGTACACGGAAACCACGGTTTACCTGTACTTTACCGTTATCGTCTACCCACGGTACACGGAAGATGATCTGACGTTCAGGCTCTACGATTCTTTCGAGCACGCCTGCTTCTACGAGATCAGGTCTTGCATCAACGACAGGTTCTACGGATTCGAGAACTTCTGTCACGGTCTGAATGAATTCAGGTTCGCCCTGATTTCTTGCTTTTACTCTTTCCAGTAAATCTACTAAGTACTGATTCTTTAACGCCATTGTTAAGAACCTCCTGTTTTGAAAATATTCCGTCTCTGAAAGACAGTTGTCTTTTACAGACGGTATTGTTATTATACCATGCTTTTTTAAAAAATGCAAGTGTTTTTTCAAATTTTTTCTGATAAATTCCGGAAAAATCTTTATTTTGTTAAGTCTGCACGAAAACAGGCTTGATTTTTTATGCAGATTGTCTGATTATTCAGGTATCTTGACAGGTTTTATTTTTTATGTTATACTAAAATTCAGTAAGACAAGCTGACAAGGAGGAATTATCATGGCTGAATCTGATCTGAATTATCAGGAAGTATGCGAAACTGCTTTGAAACTTGCTGAAAATTTCGGAAAGCATTTTTCTTTTGCAGAACAGGATATTGACGAACTCGAAGAAATTCTGGAAACCTATCATCAGGATTATTCAAATCATGTCTGTACAGAACATGAAGTCTGGAATGTATCTGTAATATGGGGCATTTACTTAGGACAAGTTCTGATTGAAAAACATATCGGTGCATATGGCTATTGCTGGAAGATGGAAGACGGCTTTCCGCTTCTGGTAAAAGATGGTGAAAATAAAATGTCTCCCATCACGAAAGTACAAAAACGCATTCTGAATGGTATGGAAGACAGTGTGAAATCTTTCTATCAAATTGCATGTATGATTGCTGACGGCAGATTCTCTCTCGGAAAGTAAATTTTCATGAATATCATTTAATATCACGACATGACCGCTCCGGCGGTCTTTTATTTTTCCGGTTGATTTTAAACGATTACACAACTTGCAGTTGATTTATTATACTTTGATTCGCTTGAAATTCAACTCAGAATGTGCTATAATAAACTCAGACAAGCAAAGAAAGAAAAATCACACAGGAGGTCAGCATGAAACAAACGGTATTTTCTTCCCGACTCGCTTATTATCGCAAACGTGCCGGATTCAAACAAGAAGAACTCGCCGTGCAGTTGAATGTCACTCCGCAGGCGGTTTCCAAATGGGAGAACGGCTCATTTCCTGACGGGACACTGCTTCCGAAAATCGCTGAAATTCTGAATATTTCTCTGGATATTCTCTTTGGCCTGAAAGATGAAGAACCCGAATCGGATTATTTGCAGGAATATATTAAAAAACTAAGCGTACTTGAAGAAAAAGAACGCACGGAACAGGCAGTTGAATTATTCTACAGATTTCTGTGTGCCTATGACAAGAATATCCAGCCGAGTCAGGTACAGTTTCCGGAAAATCCGCCGAGAGTGATCTATGCTCATTTAAGAGCCGATTCCGCTCTTGGTCTGATGCGGTTGAATCCAGATATGCAGTTTTTCACATTTGTGAAGATTCCGGAAGACGGTGTCGGAAGCTATGCAAAAATTTCAGACAGAATGCTTGCATTGTTTAAATTATTATCTGATGAAGATGCTCTGAAATTAATCACATTTGCAGAGAGTCTGCCCCGTGATTATATTCTGACAATGGAAAGCTTTTCCGAGCATTTGCAGATTCCGAAACAAAAAATCAAGCCGATTGTCACAGACTGTATCCATCTGGGAATCATCTGGGAACTGAAAGCCGATGTCGGCGGAAAAATTATGAATACTTACGGCTATGTTCATTCTGTCCCTTTGACAACAATTCTGGTTCTGGCAGAAGCCTTGATTAACTTTATTGCCAACTGCGAACCCGATGTTGATATATGGAAAAAAGGAGCATTCCGCTCTGAAACAGATAAATAAATAAATATTTTTAGGAGGAATTTCTATCATGAAAAAATCAAATCGTGTACTGGCAGCCGCTTTAGCCGGATTTTTGCTGACTGTTCCGGCAGCTTCTCTCGGAACAGCAGTGAATGCTGCTGATGCCTATCAGATGACTGTCACAGTAGACACATCCAAGAACAGAAAAGCAATCAGCCCGTATATCTACGGTGTAAACGAATACGGCAACGGTGCGAATCTGGAAAATGTGAAAGTCAATGCAGTCCGTCAGGGCGGCAATCGTTATACTGGTTATAACTGGGAAACAAACTGGTCCAATGCCGGAAATGACTGGAAACACAGTTCCGATACCAATATCGGTGATATTTCTGATGGTGCAGGCTATGCCGCAAGAAATCTTTCCAAGAATGTGAATAAATACGGCATTCCCTATAAAATGACAACCCTCCAGATGGCCGGTTATGTATCTGCTGATAAGAACGGTGAAGTTTCCGAAGCCGAAGCTGCTCCCTCCGCAAGATGGAACGAAGTCAAATTCAGAAAAGACGGCGAACTTTCTCTCGAACCCGATACAACAGATAATGTTGTCTATATGGACGAGTATGTAAATTATATCGTCAATACACTGGGTGATGCTTCCACAGCAGAAGGCATTCAGGCATACAGCCTTGATAACGAACCGGTACTCTGGAATGATACACATTTCCGGATGCATCCTGAAGAAGTAACAAACGAAGAACTTGTCTCCAAGTCTATCGAACTTGCAAAAGTAGTCAAGGAAATCGACCCGAAAGCCGAAGTTTACGGCCCTGCATTCTGGGGAATGCTGCCTTGTATGCAGATCGGTGAAACCGGAAACGGCTTTACTGACCCTCAGTGGCAGGCAGTCAAGAACAACTACAGCTGGTATATGGATTACTATCTTGACCAGATGAAGCAGGCCGAAGCAGATTACGGCAAACGTCTGATTGATGTATTCGATGTACATTATTATGCTCAGGATGTTTCTACAGATGAAGGCATTTTACAGGCCGCAAGAAGCCTTTATGATCCGGAATATCAGGAAAACAGCTGGTTACAGCCCTGGGCCGGAAGCTATTTCCCGTTCCTGACCAGAATGCAGGAATCAATTGATAAATATTATCCGGGAACAAAACTTGCAGTCTCTGAATATAATCTGGGCAACATCGCCAGCGAAAAAACAACCGGAAAATCTGTTATTACTGCAATTGCAGAAGCCGAAGCTCTGGGTGCATTCGCTCTGAATGAAGTTTATTTTGCAACTTACTGGGGAACTCTGCCGGAATGCCCGTATGTAGAATCCGCAATCAATCTGTATACCAACTATGACGGCAAGGGCGGTTCTTTTGGTGATACACTGGTATCTGCCGAAACAGAAGATTTATCCAAAGCCGCAGCATTTGCAGCCATCAACGGCGAGGATGATTCTGTTGTAACGATGACACTCTCAAATAAAGATGCCAATTCTGATGAAACTGCTGTGATCAGCCTCACCGGTTCTGACAAGAATTATCAGAGTGCTGTTGTTTATGCGATCACACAGGATTCCAGTGAAATCAAAGTCATTGATGTTCAGAACGATCTTTCCGGAAATACTCTGACCGTCACACTTCCGGCACTGTCCGTTGCACAGATTGTCATCAGCGATCAGAAATCCGATGCAGAAATCACAGAAGAACCTGATGTCACAATCAAAGAAACTGTTTATAACTATGCAGATCTAGAGCTTTCTGAAAATAATTATCCGATTCTTCCGCTTGGCGATAAAGAACATCTGAAAGAAATTGTGTTCAATGTTACTGCCGGAGCATTAGGCGGCGGCGGACTCTGCTTCAATCAGGTTGTTCCGGAGGGTGAAACCGCAGCCGTATGGGGCAGCAAAGCAATCTCTTTTGATGCCGGCACTAACGATAATATCGTAAAATTCAACGATAAATTTACGATCGTTGTGGATGAAAAGGGCGTTGAAGTGAGTGGCACAACTCTGGATGATTATGCAGAAATTCAGCCTAACTGGTGGACATATCCCGAAGGTGCAGAAGTAACTTATAATACAATTAAACTTGTATATGAATATGACAACAATGAACAGCCTTCCGAAACAGAAACGGAATCCGAAACGGAATCCGGCACAGAAACTTCTGTTCTGCTCGGTGATGCCAATACTGACGGCAAGGTAGATATTCTGGATGTTATCACGATCAACAAAGCACTGCTCGGAAAAGAGACATTAACTCCGGATGGTCTGACAAATTCTGATCTGAACAAGAACCAGAAGCCGGATTCTGACGAATCTCTGGCAATTCTGAAATTCATTGTCGGTCTGCTGACAAAAGAAGATCTGGCAAATTTCTGATATTAAAAAAAATTCCTCACTCTTTAACAGTATCGTCCGGAAATTCCGGGCGATATTGTTTTATAATAAAGTCCAAACTATGAATTGATTTTATTTTTTAAAAAATTATTAATATTTTTTCAATAGAAAAAGTTATTTTTTGATATAAAAACATTGACTTTGTGACTTATTTTTGATATACTTAGATAAATTATTCTGCATTATGCAGAGAGAGGGGAACTAATTTCATGAAAAAAAATGCTATCTCAGCCCTGACACTTGCACTGTGTCTGCTGAACACAGGAACTCCGTCAGCGGAAATACTCTCAGCGGCGGCCTCATCCGATCTGACATTTGGCTCGCTGACTTATACGATCGAAAACGGAGCCGTTACGATCACCGGATATGATACCAAAGCCGGAACAGTAGAAATTCCGTCAGAAATTGACGGAATGCCGGTTACAAAAATCGGTGCAACTTCTTTCTACGGCTGTTCACTGACATCTGTCGTGATACCGGAGGGGGTAACAGAAATTGCTTCCGGAGCATTCTGGAGCAGTAAGAATCTGACAGAAGTTACACTGCCTTCTACCCTGACGACAATCGAAAGCTATGCATTCAATGAATGTCCGGCTTTAACGAAAATCGAAATCCCGGAAAGTCTGACAGCAATCGGGAACAGTGCGTTCGGCGATACACCGTGGCTTGCTGCACAGAAAGAAATTTCGCCTTTTGTAACAGTAAATCATATTCTGATCGATGCTTCCGAAGAAGTCAGCCGTCAGCTTGCAGAGATTCAGGCCGAAAAAGACAGGAAAATACAGGAATATGCTGAATCGAAACTCTGGAACCGAGCCGGAATTTTAACAAATCAGATCGGCTATTTTCCTGATCTTGCTAAGAAAGCAACTCTGCTTTCTGATGAAACCGCAGGCATAGAATTTCATCTGCTGGATGAAGCCGGAAATATCGTCTATACGGGAATTTCCCAGCCGATGGGTCTGGATTCTGAATCCGGTGATTCTGTGCATATTCTGGATTTTTCTGATTTCACATCCGAAGGCATTTATACACTCCGGAGTGAAAACGGTGCAGAATCGAAAGCATTTCAGATCGGCATTCTGGATGACTATTCCGGTCTGCTGTATGATGCTTTGAATTATTTTTATCAGAACCGTTCCGGAATCGAAATCGAAGAACAATATATCACTTCCGGAGATACTGCCGAACTCGCCCGAGCAGCCGGACATGTCTCTGATATTGCAAAAATTCAGAATATCTGGGATTATACGGCTTCTTCCGGAACGCAGGATGTCACAGGCGGCTGGTATGATGCCGGAGATCATGGAAAATATGTCGTCAACGGCGGAATCTCACTGTGGCTGATGCAGAATGAATATGAACGTTCTGTTCTGAAAAATACAGCAGAAGCTTATCAGGACGGAGTTATGAAACTTCCGGAAAATGCAAATGCTCTGCCGGATTTGCTGGATGAAGCCCGTTATGAAATGGAATGGATGCTGAAAATGATTGTCCGGGACGGCGACTGTAAAGATATGGCATATCATAAAGTACATGATGCCAAATGGACAGCTCTGGGAACATCTCCGGCGAACGATAAACAGGAAAGATGGTTATTGCCGCCCTCGACTGCGGCGACTCTGAATCTGGCTGCCTGCGGAGCACAGGCCTATCGTCTCTGGAAAGATCTGGATTCTGATTTTGCAGAGGCCTGTCTGACGGCGGCAAAAAATGCCTATGAAGCGGCGAAAGCTCATCCGGATATGTATGCTCCGAATACAGAATACGGCGGCGGCGGTGCCTATAGTGATGATGTGGTAACAGATGAATTTTACTGGGCAGCCTGTGAATTATATCTTTCTACCGGAGAGAAGAATTATTATTCTGATTTACAGAATTCAGAATTTGCCTTTGCGGTGCCGTATGATCTGAACGGCGGTGAAGCCTCCGGACTGACCGGAAGTTTCGACTGGGGACATACAGCGGCTTTAGGTTCTATGTCACTTCTGCTGCATGAAAATACACTTACTGATCAGGAGCAGCAGAATCTGCATACCAATCTGACAGAAACAGCTGATTTTTATCTGAACCTTGAAAATAAACAGGGTTACGGTCTGCCCTATCAGGCACAGGATGGCAATTATGTCTGGGCATCGAATTCGTTTGTATCAGATAATGCAATTATTTTAGCCTATGCGTATGATCTGAATCAGGATATTTCTTATCTGAACGGTGCTGTGAGTGCTATGGACTATCTGCTTGGCCGGAATGCTCTGGATTATTCTTATGTTACAGGATATGGGGTACACAGTTCACAGTATCCGCATCATCGTTACTGGGCGAAAGCTCTGAAATCTGCTATGCCGAAAGCTCCCTGCGGCGTGCTGGTCGGCGGAGCAAATACAGGTATGGAAGACACCGTTGTCAAAGGAGCATGGAAAGAAGAAATGCCCTCGCCGCAGAAATGCTATATTGACGATATAGAAGCCTATTCTGTGAATGAATGTGCAGTCAACTGGAACAGTTCTCTTGCATGGATTGTTTCTTATCTGTGTGAACAGAACGGCGGTATCATCGCCGGACAGACTTCCTGCGGAACGCAGATTCCTGAAATTCCCGATCCGGCAGAAGATACGACACCGGAAGTAATCAGCATTACCGTTCCGGAGGGGGTAACCGGTATCGGTGAACAGATTTTCGGAAAATATAATACTCGTGTAACAGAAGTGATTCTCCCGGATTCTGTGATTTCTATCGGAAAGCAGGCATTTTCCAATTGCAGTCATCTGACAGAACTGACACTTCCGAAAAGTCTGGAAGTTGTCGGAGAAAAGGCCTTTGCCAATACACCATGGCTGAAAGCAATGCAGAGTGATTCTCCCCTGCTGATTATTAACGGCTTATTGATTGACGGAACAGCTGTAAAAGGAGAAATCAGCATTCCGGATGATGTGGTTTCGATTCTTGGCAATGCTTTTTATATGAATACAGATCTGACAGCTGTAACGATTCCGGAGGGTGTAAAAACTATCGGAGCAAGTGCTTTTGATGGCTGTGCAAATCTGACATCTGTCACACTTCCGGAGAGTCTGGAAACGATTCAGCAGAAAGCCTTTTCTGCTACAGGTCTGACAGAACTGACTGTTCCGGCGAATGTCAGAGAAATCGGAGCAGAAGCTTTTATCAACTGCAAATCGCTTCTGGAAGCTTCTGTATGCAGTACAGATGCGGTAATCGGCACAGAGGCTTTCGGCTGCAATTCTGATTTTATGGCTACCGGACAGTATTCTTATATTTTCGTACACAGTATTATAAAAGATTTTGTTCTCACATGCAATCTGAATTCGACTGCTTCGGAATATGCAGAAACTACCGGCTTACAGTCAGGCTATTTCGGGGATGTGACAGCAGATGACAAGATCAATATTCTGGATGTCATTGCTCTGAACAAGAATATTCTTGGAAAAGAAACACTCACACCGGCACAGCAGAAATATGCCGATGTGGACAGAAACGGAACACCGGATTCTTCTGATTCGCTCACGATTCTGAAATATATCGTCGGACTGGTAAGTTCTTTCTGATAAAAATTAAAATCTGAATCCTCTGTCGGAACTGAAATCCGGCAGAGGATTTATTTGCTGAATTCTGCTTGACAAATGCTCTGAATTGTGCTATACTAAGCATATCCGGCAATATGGTATATTTTTCATATCTGAGGGCATACTTTTCAGGAAAGGAAGTGTGTGCATGTTTCAGAATCAGTTAGGAGAATATCACCCGCCAGAGGAAGAAGCTCCGGAAGAAAAATCCGAAGAAGAAAAACAGATCAATCAAGCTGAAATAATCGAAACAACAGGAAGTGTTCAGCCGTCCAATGCCAAGCATTTGATTCACTGTCTGACAGTAATCGGACAGGTAGAAGGTCATTATGAATTATCTTCACAGAACAAGACCACAAAATACGAGCATATCATCCCGGCATTAGTCGCCGTCGAGCAGGACAGAAGCATAGAAGGCTTATTGATTTTACTGAACACTGTCGGCGGAGATGTCGAAGCCGGACTTGCAATTGCAGAGCTGATTGCCGGAATGCAGACTCCGACCGTATCACTTGTAGTAGGCGGAGGGCATTCCATCGGTGTGCCCTTGTCAGTCAGTGCGAAGAAATCCTATATTGTTCCGTCTGCCTCGATGACGATTCATCCCGTCCGGATGAACGGCATGATGTTAGGCGTTCCCCAGAGTTTTGATTATATTTCTAAAATTCAGGACAGAATCATCAGTTTTGTGACGAGAAACAGCCGGATTCCGGAAGAAAAATTCCGTGAACTGATGACAAATACAAAAGAATTAGCGACAGATGTAGGGTCAGTCATATCGGGGGAACAAGCTGTAGAGCTTGGTCTGATCGACAGCACCGGAAGCCTGAGTGATGCAATTTCGGCTTTATATGATCTGATCGAAAATACTCCTGTCCGGTATCCGGACTGAACAGAGAAAGGCACATCAGAGTGCCTATACATATTTATATATAATTATTTAATATTTGATAGATATATATAATATTATAATAAGGATGAAAAGGAGACTACATATCATGACAGTATTGGACGCTATTTTACAGGGAATTATTCAGGGTCTGACGGAATTTCTTCCGGTATCGAGTTCAGGACATCTGATGCTCTATGCACATATTACAGGAAATGCCGACAGTGAGAATAATTTTCTGTTCTCGGCATTTCTGCATTTAGGCACACTGCTGGCAACTTGCATTGCTTTTAAAGATACCGTAGCAGCATTATTCAAAGAATGCATCGCCATGCTGAAAGACCTGTTCACAGGCAAACTGATCAAAGCCGGACTCGGCAGTCCGGAGAGAAGAATGATCTATATGCTGATCATTTCTCTTGCAGTATTGGTTCCGTTTTATTTTATCCGTGATTTTATTGAAGGAGTCGCTGCAAAATATCTGATTGCACTCGGCTGTTTCTTTTTGTATACCAGTTTTATCTTATTCATGTCAGACAAATGCAAGGACGGCAGGAAGACTCCGGCCACTATGACATGGAAAGAAGCTTTGATTATCGGCTTGTTTCAGGCTGTTGCCCTTCTGCCGGGTGTATCAAGAAGCGGCTCCACCATCTGCGGTGCATTGTTTGTAGGTACGGACAGAGATACCGCCGTAAAATACTCTTTCATGCTCGGCATTCCCACGATTTTAGCCGGTTGTCTGGTATCAATCAAAGATGCTGTAGATGCCAATGCACTCCCGATGAACGAAATTCCGATGTATCTGCTTGGCTTTGTTGTAGCGGCAGTTGTCGGCATTGCAGCGATCAAACTGGTTGATCTGCTTGTCAAGAATAATAAATTCAAATATTTTGCTGTTTATACGCTGATACTCGGCTTGGTT
The DNA here is from genome assembly GCA_017483465.1 of Oscillospiraceae bacterium. Lineage (GTDB taxonomy): Bacteria > Bacillota > Clostridia > Oscillospirales > Ruminococcaceae > UBA3855. The sequence goes on along the minus strand of JAFUWN010000062.1, from coordinate 29,207 downwards.
GTGATCGGCTTCGGCGTATTCGGAAGATAATTTTCAGAAAGGAACATACGTGGCAGATACGAAAAAAAAATCCGGTGCGAAAAAACCGGAGAAAAAATCCGAAAAATCCGGTAAAAAAGAACCGGCAAAAAAATCCAGACCGAAACAGCCTGCAATGCCTGCTCTGGAAGAAGTTCCGGAGATTCCTCTGTCAAAAGAAGAACAGGAGGAAAAGGAAAAAAAGGAAGTTCCGGCTCGGATTTATTCTGTCTGTCTGTTTGCACTCGGACTTTTTATAACAATGCTGATCCTGATTCAGGGCAGTGCCTTATGGAAAATCATGCATGAACTGATCAAAGGCCTGTTCGGTATTCCCTCGCTGTTAATACCGGCAGGCATGTTCTGGACGGCATTCTGGATTGATAAGAAAAAAGACAAGGACAAACTCGGGAAACAGATGAGACTGCTTGCATTTATCATCATATTCCTGAGTACTTTTATAGAAATCATGTTTTTCGGCGGCAGAATCTTGAATTATGAACCGTTCGGCTGCCTGAGTATGCTTCGTGAAGAAGGAATTGCATGGCACGGGGGCGGCATGGTAAGTCTGCTGGCCTACCCGATGCAGGCACTGTTCGGCGAGATCGGTGCCAAAATCATGATGATTTTATTATTATTCGTCTGCATAATGCTGATGAGTAAAAAAACGCTTTCTGAATTATTTCAGCTTCTGCACAAGCCTTTTCATGATTTTGCCGATTTTATCCGGGAAGACAGAAAAGACAGTTTTCTGCTCTCCGGCTATGAAGAAGAACAGCGTAAAAATGACGAACAAAACGAACAGGAAGCCCTTGCTATTGCCCGGCAGAGCAAGCCGAATCAGGCAGATTCTGCTTTTCTGATGGATATTCCTGTCAGTGATACTCCGGTCAGAATTGATAAGAAAGGCATGAGTGAATTTTTCGACATGCCCAAAGAAAGCAAGATCAAAGTCAGAAAAAAAGCAAAATCCAAAACCGAATCTGAAATTATTTCTGACTCTGACGAAGAGCAGCAGCTGGAACTTGTGCCTTCTCTCGAAGAGCTGATCAATCATGCGGCAGAAGTGCCTAAGAAAAAGAAAAACGCAGAAGAAGAAAAACTGGACTCCATTCTGGAAATTGCTGACGAAGCTGCCCAGCAGTCCGCAAAGCATGATACTGCCAATTATCAAATGCCTAAGATGGAATTTTTAAAACAGGGCAATTCCCATTCTGATGACCCGAATCTGAAACAGGAGCTTCGGAATCATGCCAATCAGTTATGTGATGTCCTGAAAAGTTTCAATGTAGAAGTAAATATCACGGATATTGCAAGAGGGCCTTCTGTTACAAGATATGAAGTACAGCCTGCACCTGGTGTAAAAGTTTCCAAAATCACGAATCTTTCTGATGATATTGCTCTGAACCTGGCCGCTGAGGGAGTCCGAATCGAAGCTCCGATTCCCGGAAAGCCGGCAGTCGGCATTGAAGTGCCGAACTCACAGAAAGATACGGTATCCCTCAGAGAACTGCTGGAATCGCCGGAATTTAAAAATGCTAAGAGTAAATTAACTTTCGGTGTCGGAAAAGATATTGCAGGTAATGTCATTGTCGGAGATATTGCCAAAATGCCGCATATGATCATAGCCGGTGCAACGGGTTCCGGTAAATCCGTCTGCACAAATTCGATTATCATGAGCATTTTATATCATGCCGCTCCGGATGAAGTAAAGCTGATTCTGATTGACCCTAAAATTGTAGAATTCCGTGTTTATGACGGCATTCCGCATTTATTGATTCCGGTGGTAACAGATCCTAAAAAAGCGGCCGGTGCTCTCAACTGGGCAGTACAGGAAATGCTCCGGCGTTATGATATTTTTGCCAAGAACTCTGTCAGAAATCTTGAGGACTATAACAGAATCTGCCGTGACAAGCCGGAACTGGAGCTTGACAAAATGCCGCAGATTGTCATCTGTATTGATGAGCTTGCCGATCTGATGATGACAGCTTCCAAAGAAGTGGAAGAAGCCATCTGCCGTCTGGCACAGCTCGCAAGAGCCGCCGGAATGCATCTGATTATCGCAACACAGAGACCGACAACGGATATTATCACCGGTCTGATCAAAGCCAATATTCCGAGCAGAATCGCACTTTCTGTCATGTCGCAGATTGATTCCAGAATTATTCTCGATACCGGCGGAGCAGAAAAGCTCTTAGGTCACGGCGATATGCTCTATCTTCCGAGCGGTCAGCCGAAGCCCGTCAGAGTGCAGGGCTGTTATGTCTCGACAGAAGAAATTGAAAAAGTTGTGGAATTCATCAAGAATCAGTCCGAAGAAGTGATCTATGATGCAGCAATTGAAAAAGCTGTTGATCAGATGGCCGCTTCCGGAGATAAGAAAAAAAGCAGCAGCTCTGAAGAAATTGCACTTTCCGGAGATGCCGATCTGATCGAACAGGCTATTGAAGTAGTTGTTGCCGCTGGTCAGGCTTCTACAAGCAATCTCCAGAGAAGATTACGCCTAGGCTATGCCAGAGCCGCCAGAATTATGGACGAACTCGAAGAAAAAGGCATTATCGGCCCCTATGAGGGAGCCAAGCCCCGGAAAGTTCTGATGTCCAAACTGGAACTTGAACAGAGAAGAATGCGTCAGAAAGGAGGATAACAGCATGGCCGGAAAGAAAAATCAAAAAAATATTCCTGAAGATTCTCAGGATAATACAAAAAATAAGCTGATTTATACGATACTGGTTACAATTCTGACACTGATCGCACTCATCAGCGGAAAATACAGCACGGAACATCAGCCGGAAGAATCGAATCTGCAAGTATTCCAGAATCAGAATATTACCGTTTCGGATGCCGAATTTCAAGTGCATGTGATGGATGTCGGACAGGGTGACAGCATTCTGGTTTCCGCAGACGGACATACCATGCTGATCGATGCAGCAGAATCCAGTGCAGGTAATAAAATCATCGGCTATCTGAATGCTCAGGAAATTACATCGCTTGATTATGCTGTTGCCACACATATGCATGCTGATCATATCGGCGGATTCCCGAAAGTATTTGCTGCCGTCAGGCCGAAAGTCATGCTGGAACCTGTTTTTCAGGATTCTCTGATACCCACGACAAAGACTTATGAGAATTATCTTAATGCTGTCGAAGCTGCAGGAGCAGAATACAAGGCACTCAAAACCGGAGAGGCATTCACGCTCGGAAATGCACAGGTCACAGTTTTAGCTCCGGTTTCGGAACATGCTTCCACGCTGAATAATACTTCTCTGGTATTGAGAGTCCAGTATGAAGATATTGTATGCCTGTTCACCGGAGATATGGAAACACCGGAGGAAAAAACAATACTCTCAACCGTGGATAACTCGCTTCTGAAAGCGACATTCCTGAAAGCCGGTCATCACGGAAGTGATACTTCTTCCGGCGAGGCATTTTTAGAACAGGTACGCCCGGAATATGTGGGCATTTCCTGCGGAGTGGATAATAAATACGGTCATCCGGCAGAAAGTACGCTCGAACATCTGGGAGCTTATACAGATCAGATTTATATTACAGCACAGCAGGGTGATATTGTATTTTTATATGATAAAGATACGAAGCAATGCAATGTCGTAACAAGCGGTAAGGAGTTAGAATAATTTATGATTTACAGTGTTGACCGTTTCGAGGGCGAATATGCCGTGTTAGAGCACGACGGAAATTTTTCTGATTTTCACAAAAGCAGACTGCCCGCAGAACTCAAGGAAGGTGATCTGCTCGAATGGTCAGACGAGGCATGGCATATTCTGCATGACGAAACCGAACAAAAACGGCAGGCCTTAGCTGAACGCCGCCGCAGAATGCTGGAGGGGAACGCATGAAAATACTCATCATCGGCGGCGGAGCAGCAGGCTGTTTCTGTTCCGTACAGGCCGCCGCTCTGGGACATGAAGTGACAGTAATTGAAAAAAATCAGCAGATCGGAAAAAAGCTCAGAATTACAGGGAAAGGCCGCTGTAATCTGACAAATAACTGTGATACGGAAACGCTGATCAGGAATATCCCAAGAAATGCAAGATTTCTGTACAGTGCTTTTGCGGCCTGCAATCCGCAGGATGTCATGCAGTATTTTGAAAATCTGGGAGTCTCTCTGAAAACCGAACGGGGAAACAGAGTATTTCCGGTAAGCGATCAGGCCGCTGAAATTGTCGAAGCTCTGCATACAGAAATGAATCGTCTGCATGTAAAACTGATTCACGGCAGAGCAGAATCTCTGATCATAGAAAATCAGGTCTGCAAAGGTGTGATCTGCGGAAAAGATAGCTATTATGCAGATAAGATTGTATTGGCAGTCGGAGGAGCGACCTATCCGGTAACAGGCTCGGAGGGTGACGGTTATGCGATCGCAGAACAAGCCGGACATACGATTACAGAATTACGGCCGTCTCTGGTGCCTCTGGAAACACTGGAAAGAGACTGTGCCGAAATGATGGGCATTTCTCTCAGAAATGTCAAATTAAGCCTGAAATATAAAAATAAGATGATCTGTGAAGAACAGGGAGAAATGCTGTTCACGCATTTCGGAATTTCAGGGCCTTTAGTTTTGACGGCTTCGGCACATATGCAGGAAGATTCCGGTTATACAGTGCATATTGATCTGAAACCGGCTCTGACTCCGGAACAGCTTGACAAGAGAATCCAGCGTGAAATTGCAGAAATTCCGAATCAGCAGATTGTCAGTCTGTGCCGGAAATTAGTTCCGGCGAATATGGTTTCTCCCCTGCTTGGCAGATGCGGCTTATCGCCGTACCTGAAAAATCACAGTCTGACAAAACCGCAGAGAATGCGGATTTGTGAAGAACTCAAGAATTTCAAATTCACAATCAGAGGCACCCGGCCGATGGCAGAAGGCATTATTACCAGAGGCGGGATTTCTTGTAAAGAAGTCAACCCGAAAACAATGGAATCGAAATTGATTCAGAATTTATTTTTTGCCGGTGAGATTCTGGATGCCGACGGCTATACAGGCGGATTTAATTTGCAGATTGCATTTGCAACAGCATATCTTGCAGCAATGCATTTTTAAAAAACAGTATTTGATTATTAGATAAAGGAGTATGATTTTTATTATGAAAACGATCAATATTGCCATAGACGGCCCCGGCGGAGCAGGCAAAAGCAGTATTTCAAAAGCAGTTGCCAAAGAACTCGGCTTTATTCATGTCGATACCGGAGCGATATACAGAGCCATTGCCCTGTATGCAATCCGGAATCAGTGTACCGAACCGGAACAGCTGACAGAACAGATTGAAAAAATTAATATCGAATTAAAATTTATCGGCGGTGTACAAAGAGTTCTGCTGTGCGGTGAGGACGTAACAGATTCACTCCGCAGTCCGGAAGTTTCTATGACAGCTTCAAAAGTATCTGCTGTTCCGGCAGTCCGGAAACATCTGCTGGATTTGCAGAAAAAAATTGCTTCGGAAAATAATATTATCATGGACGGCAGAGATATCGGAACGGTTGTTCTGCCTCATGCGGATTTAAAAATTTTCCTGACTGCTTCTGCCGAAGAACGTGCAAGCCGCCGCTATCTGGAACTTCGTGAAAAACCGGACTGTCCAAGCTATGAAGAAATTCTTGCAGATATGAAACAGCGTGATTATCAGGATATGCACAGGGAGATCGCTCCCCTGTGTCAGGCAGAAGATGCGGTTCTGGTCGATTCTTCGGATATGGGCTTTCATGAAGTGGAAGAACATATTGTGGCTCTGATCAGAGAAAAACTGAACTGAGGACTGTTATATCATGTTATATAAATTTGTCATGCTCCTGGTGCGGATTGCCCTGCATATCTGGTATAATCTGAAATTTGAGAACCGGAAGAATATTCAGAAAGGCAAGCCCTATATTTTTGTATCGAATCACAGAACATATCTTGACCCGGTGCTGGTTGCACTATCCGGCTATGGAAGATTTGGCTTCATGGCGAAAAAAGAACTGTTCGAGGGGAATAAGGCCTTTGCAGCTCTGATTCGCTGGCTGGGTGCATTTCCGGTCGAGAGAGGTTCGGGAGATATGTCAGTGATTGAAACTTCTGCTGATTACATCCGGAACGGAAAAAATTTACTGATCTTCCCGGAAGGCACAAGAAGCAAAGACGGCCGTGTCGGAAAAGGAAAATCCGGTGTAGCCCTGGTTGCCTCGAAAGTTCATGCCGATATTGTACCGATCGGTATTAATTTCGAGGGAGAAAAACTGCATTTCCGCAGTAAGATTATTGTGAAAATCGGTGAACCGATTCCGGCCGATTCGTTTCCTCCGACAGAAAATCTTTCTGACAGGGAGCTGTTAAAGACTTTGAAAAATGAAATCATGCCGCCGATTATGAACGGTATCAAAGCACTGGTAGACGAACCGGAACTCCCGGCCAAAACAGAGAAATAAAAAACTGCTGTATCAGAAAAAACTGATACAGCAGTCTGTGTCTTACGGATTGACAGGCGGAGCCGTTTCAGGAGTATAGGCGGCTGTTTCCTGCACAGGTTCTTCCGGCACAGGATCAGGGTCAATGTCGATGGGAGCAGTTTCAGGAGCATCCCAGAATTCTGCATCTTCAGGAATCGGAATCGTCTCGGCTTCCGGAGTCTCTGCATTGACACCGGCCTGTACAGCGGCCTGTGTTTCCTGACCGTCTCCGCAGGCAGTCAATGCCATTCCCAGCACCAGAACAGAAACCAGCAGTAATAATTTTGCTTTCATAAACAAGAATCCTCTCTGTCGATATTTTTCATTTCCTGTTTATTATAGCATATTTCCGTCAGAAATACAAGAAGATTCTGAAATTTTTCAGGAAAAAATTTTAATTTCTATTCAGGCTTGACAAACCGTAAAAAATATGGTATAATATATTATATTTTAATTTTTTTTGATTTTCAAAGAAAGAAGGCGGTTTTCATAAAAATCAAGGTTGCCGAATCCGCCGGATTCTGTTTCGGGGTCAACCGTGCCGTCAACATGGTGTACAAAGCTCTGGAACAGCATAAGCCCGTCGCTACACTGGGTCCTATTATTCATAATCAGGATGTCGTGAATGATATGCAGCGTAAAGGTGCAAGAATTATTCAGGATGTTTCCGAACTGCACCCCGGCGAATCTGTTGCCATCCGGTCGCATGGTGTCGAAAAAGCCGTCTATGACAAAATCGCTGCACTGGGAAATCCTGTCATTGATGCCACTTGTCCTTTTGTACGGCGTATTCATAAAATTGTTGCGGATGAAACCTCAGCCGGAAGTTTTATCCTGATTGCAGGTGATGAAACACATCCCGAAGTACAGGGCATTATTGGTCATTGTCAACAAAATTATTTTGTTTTCAGGGATGAAACTGTGCTGAAAGACTTTTTTCAGAATCTGGAAAAAAATTTTTCAAAAAAGCTTGCAATTGTTGCACAAACAACGTATAATAATATAATATGGGGAGAGTGTTTGAAAGTCCTTCCTGAAAAAGATTTTAATATCGTTGTTTACGACACTATTTGCAGTGCAACCGCACAAAGACAGTCAGATGCAGCTGCCCTCGCTGCGGAATCGGACTGCATGATTGTCATCGGCGGAAAACACAGCTCCAATACTGTGAAACTCTATGACATCAGCAGACGGCACTGTAAAAGCTATCATATTGAGAATGCGGACGAGCTTGACACTTTAGACCTGTCTGATGCCGATAAGATCGGCATTACTGCCGGAGCTTCCACACCGGCACATATTATTAAGGAGGTAATTTTTACCATGGAAGAAAATCTGAACAAAGTTCCGGAAACGGAGGAAGACATCGATTTTGCTCAGGCTATCGATGAAACTTTCAAAAAATTAAAGAACGGAGACAGAGTAAAGGGCACTGTCATGTCTATTGCAAGCAATGGCGAAGTGATCGTTGATGTCGGCGTAAAGCAGACCGGTACTGTTCCCTCTGGTGAACTCTCCAGCGACCCGACAAAAAAAGCAGAAGATATTGTAAAAGTCGGCGACGAAATTGACCTGATTGTGATCAAAGTCAGCGACCAGGACGGTATTGTCACACTTTCCAAAAAGAGAGTTGACGAACAGGCCGGTGTCGATAAAGTCATCAAGGCAAAAGAAGAAGGCACAATTCTGGAAGCTGTTGTGACCAATGTAGTCAAGGGCGGCGTAAACGTATATTACGAAGGTGTACGCATTTTCATTCCGGCTTCTCAGACCGGTCTGCCCCGTGAAGCTTCTCTGGACGAACTGAAAGGCCAGACTGTAAAATTTGTGATTCTGGAAGCTCCGGAACGCAAGAAGAGTGCTGTCGGCTCTATCAGATTTGTATCCCGTCAGGAAAAAGAAGCTGCTAAGGCTGAATTCTGGAAGAATGCCGAAATCGGCAAGGAATACGAAGGCGAAGTAAAGTCTCTGACAAGCTACGGTGCATTTGTAGACCTCGGCGGCATTGACGGTATGGTGCATATTTCTGAACTGTCCTGGAACAGAATCAAGCACCCGAGCCAGGTGGTTTCTGTCGGTGATGTACTGAAAGTTTACATCAAAGATCTGGATCCTGACAAGCAGAGAATTTCTCTGGGCTACAAGAAAGCTGAGGACAACCCGTGGGAACAGTTCAAGGCAAATTACGAGATCGGCGATGTGGTTACTGCCAAGATCGTATCTATCACCTCTTTCGGTGCATTTGCACAGATCATCGAGGGTGTTGACGGCCTGATTCATATTTCCCAGCTGGCTGACCGCCGTGTAGAAAACGTCAAGGATGTTGTTTCTGTCGGTGACGAAGTACAGGTAAAGATCATCGGCATTGATCTGGATAACAAGAGAATCTCTATTTCCATGAGAGAACTGCTTGACGCTGCAGATGATGATGCTGAATATGATGATGAAGACTGAGAATTTATCAGTATAAATGCAAAGCCCTGACAGGTTTCTGTCAGGGCTTTTTGTTGGTATGGATTAAATTTTTTCTACTTTCATCAGATTGGTCATGCCGGAAATACCGAGCGGTACACCTGCGGTAATAACAACCAGATCGCCTTCCTGTACATAGCCGTGAGCCTTGGCAGCAGCAACAGCTTTTGCAAACAGTGTGTCTGTATTGTCTTCTTCATCAATCACAAACGGTGTCACACCCCAGCTCATATTCATTTTACGCTGATTGTCCTCATCTGTCGTACAGCCGAGAATCGGCACAGACGGCCGGAATTTCGAGATTAATCTTGCTGTCTTGCCTCGCTTGGTAACGGCGATAATAGCCTTGGCATTCAGATCATGAGCCGTTGTCACAGCCGCATGAGCGATACCCTCATCAATCGAAACATTGTCATTTTCTTTCCGGGCGGCAAATTCATGTTTATAATCAATATTCCCCTCTGTAGTAGAGGCGATCAAATCCATTGTGCGGACAACATCTACAGGGAACTGACCGGCAGCGGTCTCACCGGAGAGCATGATTGCACTTGTACCGTCATAGATGGCATTGGCAACGTCAGTAATTTCGGCACGGGTCGGCCGGGGATTATTAATCATTGATTCGAGCATCTGTGTGGCAGTAATGACCTGTTTGCCGGCATTATAGCCTTTCTGAATCAGCTGTTTCTGAATAGCGGGAATCTGCTCAAACGGGATTTCTACGCCCATATCGCCTCTTGCGACCATGATACCGTCAGCGGCTTCTAGAATCTCGTCAATATTATGCACACCGTCAAGATTTTCAATTTTGGCAATAATCCGGACATTGAACCAGCCCAGACTTTCTGTGAATCTTCTCAGATAATTAATATCTGCTGCCGAACGCACAAAGCTTGCTGCAATAAAATCATAGCCCATTTTTGCACCGAATTCGAGATCATTCATATCCGCATCGCTCAGATACGGCATAGAAAGCCGGACACCGGGTACGTTAATGCCCTTGTTATTGGAGAGCACTCCCCCATGAATCACACGGCAGATTACATCTGTTCTGGTAATTTTTTCAGCAACGAGTTCAATCACACCGTCATTGATCAGAATTCTTGTTCCGACACTGACATCCTGCGGCAGATTTTTAAACGTCACGCTTCCGGTTTCGGCAGTACACGGCACATCATTGGTAGTCAGTGTATACAGATCGCCGTCATGGATTTCGACAGGCTTATTATCCACAAATTTTCTGAGGCGGACTTCCGGCCCTTTGGTATCCAGCATGGTAGCGATTGGCAGGCCGAGTTCTTCACGAAGTTTAATAATCTGCTCGAATCTCTGCTTATGTGTTGCATAATCTCCGTGAGAGAAATTGAATCTTGCGACATTCATGCCGGCAAGCATCATTTCCCGGAGAACCCCGTCTTTATCAGTCGCAGGCCCTATAGTGCAGACGATCTTTGTTTTTCTTTTACTCATACTCATAATATTATACAGCTCCGTTTCTGGCAGTTTCAAAATTTTATGCCATTATAATTTTATCACAGACATGTGACAGATGCAAGTTATTTTTAAGAAATTTCTGTAAAATTTATGAAATTCAGCACTTTATGCAAATTATTTTCTGATTGACAAAAAAATAACAATATTTTGCACGAATTCTCTTGCTTTTTTCAGAAAACTATGCTATAATAAATGCAGTACAAAAAATCAGAAATGAGGTATTATTTTTATGAATCCGCTTGCTTTAATGCATATCAAGCCTTTACTGGAAGGCTTTCAGGAACGTCATCCGAAATTTATTCAGTTTTTCGGCTATGCCGGACAGAATCTTGATGAAGGCAGTCTGCTCGAAATCAGCGTTACTTCTGCTGACGGCCGGAAAGCCGTGACCAATATCCGGATTGCTCCGGAAGATCTGGAACTGATGGATAAATTAAAAGAACTGATGAAATAAAAAGCTCCGGACAGAACATAAATTTCTGTCCGGAAATTTTTAATTTTTTTTTGAAAAAACTATTGACAAACGCTTTGAAATATGCTATAATAATTATTGTTGTGAGGCTGATGTGGCACAGGTGGTAGCGCAACGCCTTGGTAAGGCGTAGGTCACCGGTTCAAATCCGGTCATCAGCTCCAACAGTTCCGGTATGAAAATACCGGAATTTTTTTATTTTTTCTTCGGAAATAAAATCAGTATTTTGGAAATTCTTTCCTGTTTCTGACAAAATGTGACAGCAGAAATATGTTATAATCAATCTGTAAACATATACAGAACAAGAAAGGATTGTGTTACAATGAAAATGCATTATGATACCAGCAAGCGTGAATTGCTGATTCTGCTTGACGGGGAAATTGATCATCACAGGAGTGCCCTGCTCCGGAATGAAATTGATACGGCTCTTTATGCTCATATGCCGTCCGTCCTGATTCTGGACTTCCGGGATGTCACATTTATGGACAGTTCCGGTATTGGTCTGATTATGGGCAGATATAAAATTATCCAGCCAATGGGCGGAGAAATTCAGATTCAGAATCCCTCTGCCTATATCGGCCGTGTGCTTCGTCTGGCAGGCATGGAACGCCTTGCTAAAATTTCCGAGGGGGTGAGTGCATGAAAATGCTGAATGAATTCCGCTGTGTGTTTCCGGCAGTATCCACAAACGAAAGTCTTGCCAGAGCCGCTTTGTCGGCGTTTCTGATTCCGGCCGACCCCACAGCACAGGAACTTGCTGATTTAAGAACCGTAATTTCAGAAGCCGTCACCAATGCGATTGTACACGGTTACCGGAACAGTTCCGGAGATGTTGCCGTCTGCCTGCGAATGCTTCCTGACAGAGTGCTCTACATACGGGTAAGCGACAAGGGCTGCGGCATTCCGGATGTAGAGCAGGCCATGACCCCTCTGTATACGACTGCCCCGGAAGAAGAACGGGCCGGACTTGGCTTTGCAATCATGCAGGAGTTTACAGATTCTCTTGCAGTCAGAAGCTCTGCCGGAAACGGAACGGTTCTTACTATGCGGCGAAAGCTCGGACAGATTCATGAAGAACAGGAAAGCTGACCGCCCCCGTCCGGAAGAACATCTCGGACTGGTGCATTTATGTGCAAACCGTTTCCGGAATCGTGGCATTGCTTATGAAGAGTTATACTCTGCCGGCTGTGAAGGGCTTGTCAAGGCAGCAAATGCATTTGATACAGAAAGAGGCGTACAGTTCTCGACTTATGCAGTACCGGTGATTTTAGGCGAAATCAAGAGAGTGTTCCGGGAATCCGGAACGGTGCATGTTTCCAGAGGTCTGCGGGAACTGGCAATGAAGATTCAGAAAATCCGTGAAGAAGCTCTGAAAGAAACCGGCTGTGAACCGCCTCTAAGTGTACTGGCTCAGAAAACGGATTCCACACCCGAAGAAGTTTCCATGGCATTATGTGCGGTCAGTCCGACAATCTCGCTGACCGCTCCGGATGATGACGAAGGACAGACAAATATTGCAGTCGAATCGCCTGACGAACAGATCAGCGACAGAATTGCACTTCGTCAGGTGATGGCTCTGCTGGAACCGAAAGACAGATTATTACTGGAATTAAGATATTATAAAAATCTGACACAGGTGAAAACAGCTGAAAAGCTTGGTATGACACAAGTGCAGGTATCACGCAGAGAAAAGAAATTATTATTATTTCTGAGACAGGAATTATTAAAATAGCTAATTCAGCAGACACCTGAAAGCAGTCGGCAGAGAGTAGAGCGTTTCCAGTTCTTTGGAATCTGCCCAGACGAAAGCAGGGCTTTGTGTTCTGCATTTCAGGAAGATTCCCTGCATTTCCCATGTGATATGCGTAAAGATATGTTTTTTATTAATAATTTTAATTAATTCCTGCGGATGGGTATTCCAGTCCTGTGCCTGCTGAACAGCTTCTTCCGGAGAAAGGAAAGTTTCCGTATTCGGCAGTTCCCACAGACCGGCAAGCAGACCCTCCGGAGGCCGTTTCCGGACAGCAATTTTATTTTCATATTGCAGAACGAATATAGTTTTATATTCCGTTCTGCGTTTTTGTTTTTTCTCTCTGACCGGAAGCAGATTCTGACTTTGGTTCTGATATGCCATACAGAATTTCTGTAACGGACAGATTTCACATTTCGGCATTCCGTTAGGAATACAGACTGTCGCACCGAGTTCCATAAATGCTTGTGTCAGCATTCCGGCATTGGCATAATCATAAATTTCTGCCAGCTGATCTGTAAAATCCTGCTTGACATGCTGATCTAAAATATTCCGGGAATCCTCTTCGAGCCGTGCGAAAACTCTGAGAACATTGCCATCCACGGCAGGCACGGGCAGATTAAAACAGATTGAGCTGACAGCTCCGGCGGTATAATCACCGATTCCGGAGAGGTTCCGGATTTCGTCATAAGTTTTCGGAAAAATCCCCTGACAGTCCTGCATGATGGTCCGAGCGGCTTTCTGCATATTGCGGACACGGTTATAATATCCCAGTCCTTCCCAGAGTTTTAATAATTTCTCTTCCGGACAGTCTGCAAGGGCTTTGATATCCGGCAAAGCTTTCAGAAATCGCTGATAATAATTTTTAACGGCTTCAACACGGGTCTGCTGGAGCATGATTTCCGATACCCATACATGATAGGGATTCTGATCTTTTCTCCATGGCAGATCTCTGTGATGTTCCGGATACCAGTCCAGAATCGGCTGTTTGATGAGTCCGGGAATCAATTTTTTCTGCCGGGCGATATTCTGCATTCTTGCAATAATTTTCTGATAGACAGGAATCATATGCGGTTCTGTGCAGAGTTCCGGAATTTCGGCAAGTGTAATCCAGCGGACATTTTTATTTTCATCGGGTTTATCAGCGATTTCCTGAGTTTCAGGAGCAATCAGCCCATATGTGATATTATAATGCAGATGTTCCGGAACAGGTTTTCCGTGTTTACTGTGAGCCGGAACAGGGAGAATATCAATTGATAAAATTTTTCTGGTCAGGAAATACAATTTTGATACGGAAGTTTCTTCCTGCACTTCCCGGAAAGCGACAGCGGATAAATCTTCTTCACCGTCGGCATGACCGCCGAGCCATCCGACAGACTGATAAATCAGATGATAGGCCATCAGTGTTTTTTTCAGATCCGGAGAAAGCACCAAGCCGGAACATGTAATATGTCCGGCTTCGCAGTCTCTTGATAATATTTTATGATCATATTGATGAATTAATTCTAATAATTCTTGTCTGGCAGCTGCTTCCTGATCGGTTTCAGGAATAAAATTTTCTATCTGTGAGAATAGATTCATAACAAATCCCCTTATACTTGTCCGAGTTTGGCGAGCTGTTCGGCAGTCATATAATGTTCGCATTCATGGCGATTCGGTCTGCCCATAAGTTTTTTCATAGATTCCCGGACATCGCCGTTTTCATATAACAGATGATATAACTCTTCATTGATAGGCATGGGAACGCCTAATTTCTTAGCGAGTCCGTAAGCGGCTTCACAGCAGTAATACCCCTCGACCGTACCGACCTGCTTTACGGCTTCTTCGGGAGAAACGCCCTGACCGATCAGAATACCGGCACGGCGGTTTCTGCTGTGCATACTGGTACAAGTAACGATCAGATCGCCCAGACCGCTCAGACCGGAGAACGTATCGAGTTCCGCACCGCATTCGAGTCCCAGGCAGGTAATTTCGTGAATGCCTCTTGTCATGAGAGCGGCTTTGGTATTATCTCCGAACCCTAAGCCGTCGCTGATACCGGCAGCTAAGGCAATAATATTTTTCATAGAGCCGCCGAGTTCACAGCCGATGACATCAATATTGACATATAATCTGAGTGTACCGCAGGTAAACAAATCCTGAATATACTCTGCATACTTGACATCTTCGCTGGCGACAGTGACCGTAGTGGGAATGCCTCTGGATAATTCTTCGGCATGAGAAGGCCCCGTGAGAACAACAACCGGATTTTTAGGAGCTTCTTCATGGATGACCTGACTCATGCGTTTATAGCTTCCGGCTTCGAGGCCTTTGGACGTATTGACGATTACAGAATTTTCCGTCAGGTACGGAGCGGCCTCCTGTACAACGCCTCTTAAAAACGAAGTCGGAATGCCGATCAGAACGGCTTCTTTTCCGGACACACAGGAAATGTCTGTTGTCAGCAGAATATCCGAAGGAATCTTCACACCGGGAAGTTTTCCGGAGAGTTCTCCTGTCGTTTTGATTTCGTCAATTTCGGATTCAAATTTTGACCAGACTGTGACATCATGGCCGCAGTTCCGGCACATCACGGCCAGAGCGAGTCCGAATGCTCCCGAGCCTAATACTGTAATTTCTGCCATAATAAACGCTCCTTTCAGAGAATAAGATTTTTATAAAACTTGATTTTCGTGCTGATTTATCAGTTAGTGCCGGATGATTCCGGAATGTTACAAAAAATCATTTACTGAATTTTCTTTCCTTTCTGACCGATTTTGCTTTCTGTTCCGTTTCTGAGTCTCTGAATATTGGAGCGGTGCATATAGACGATCATGAAAGCCATCACGCACAGCAGAGCGAAATGCACAAGAATCTGACTGACGGTAAATTCCTGATGATGAATATCATTCCAGAAATACTGTGCGGCAAACGTCACGAACGGACAGCAGATTGTTGCGATAATAGACGATAAGCTGACATATTTGGAACAGAGCAGCACAAGAGAAAAAATACCGATTAAGATTAAAAATACTCTCCAGTCGAGGATTAAAAAAATCGACACGCCGACCAGTACGCCCTTACCGCCTTTGAATCCATGGTATAATGGGAATACATGGCCTAAAATCGCAAAAATTCCGGCAACACATCCGAGCAGATACAGATCTGCATTCTCTCCGGAGAGCATTTTTCCGAAATACTGGCCTAATAATACTGCAATCATGCCTTTTGACAGATCGCCGATCAGGGTAATCAGAGCACAGCCTTTTCCGAAGCAGCGGAGTGTATTGGTCAGCCCGGCATTTCCGCTGCCGAAATTGCGGATATCCTCATGCTTTAATAATTTTACTGTCAGGATTGCTGAATTGATACTGCCGAACAAATAGCCCAGCAAAGCCGAAATCAGACAGGATAGAATCATCATGCTATGTTCCTCCAGTTATGCGTCATTACGGTTGCGTTCACGGACAATCATCCGGACGGGAGTGCCCTCCATGCCGAATGTAGAGCGAATCTGATTTTCAATATATCTCTGATAAGAGAAATGGAATAAATCTGCTCTGTTGACGAAAAGTACAAAAGTCGGCGGCTGAGTCGAAGCCTGTGTCATATAGTAGATTTTCAATCTCCGCCCCTTATCAGACGGCGGCTGGACTCTGGCGACAGCATAAGCCAAGACATCATTGAGCATACCGGTGCTGATTCGCATGGTATTCTGCTGATAGACATGCTTGATTAATTCAAATAATTTTTCGACACGCTGACCGGTTTTTGCTGAAATAAAAATAAACGGAACGTAAGACATAAAGCTGAAATCATTTTCAAGTTTTGTTCTGAATTCGTTCATAGTCTTGTCAGTTTTCTCGACGGCATCCCATTTATTGACGGCAACAATGCAGGCTTTGCCCTGTTCGTGAGCGTATCCGGCAACTTTGGAATCCTGTTCGGTGAAACCGGCAGTGGCATCGATCATAATCACACAGACATCTGCACGGTCAACAGCCATGTACGCTCTCAGAACGCTGAAATGTTCAATTTTTTCGGTGATTTTAGATTTTCTCCGGATTCCGGCAGTATCAATAAAGATATAGCGGTCTTCTCCCCGTTCGATGATGGTATCAGTTGCATCACGGGTTGTTCCGGCGATGTCAGAAACGATGACACGCTCTTCACCGGCGATTCTGTTAATCAGAGAGGATTTGCCTGCATTCGGCTTGCCGATGACGGCGACACGGATATCAGATTCTTCATAGTCATCCGTATCAGAATCCGGAAAATAGCTGATGATCTCATCCAGCATATCGCCTGTTCCGTGACCATGAACGGACGAAATCGGGAACGGTTCACCGATACCCAGATTATAGAATTCATAGACATCCATGGGAATTTCTCCGAGAGTATCGCATTTATTGACAGCTAAGACGACAGGCTTGCCGGATTTCTGGAGCATATCCGCAACAGCGTAGTCATTGGCAGTGACACCGCTTCTGACATCTGTGACGAATACAATGACATCCGCATGAGAGATCGCAAGTTCGGCCTGCTGTCTCATGAGGGTGAGCATTTTATCATCTTCTTTGGGTTCGATACCGCCGGTATCAACGACCATGAATTTTTTGTCTCTCCATTCGCATTTGGAATAGATTCTGTCACGGGTGACACCGGGGGTATCTTCCACGATAGATAATCTCTGACCGATTAATTTATTAAATAGCGTTGATTTTCCGACATTAGGTCTGCCGACAACGGCAACAACTGGTAATGGCATGTTATCTCCTCCTTAATTTCGTTAGTTCTTTTGCAAAAAATCTTGTATGATACTGTATTCCGTCCACTGAAATATAGTAATAACAGCAGTGATATTTAAAATGCCAGAAAATATCCGTAATTTTTCCGACATGCTCCGGATGACGGAGAATCCGGACTTGTTCACTGTAAATAAATTCCGGCGGTTCGGATAATATTTTTAATTCCATGACGGGAATTTTCAAATTTCTGACATCTTCCGGCTGAGAAAGAATTGCTGTTTTTTTATCTGCATCCAGATCGAATGCGACTACTTTACCGCATAATTTATTTTCACGGATGACTTTGCTGTAAAAGCAGATTCCCCACATAGAAAGCCTTCTTTCTGATTAGTATGCATTGCCGAGCATGGCATCCAGAAGCTCAAAACCGTCGCTGTTGGTAATCTGAATTTCAATATTCAGGGCATTTTCGACATCAGAGATATGCAGATCATCCAGGAATACATCATCATTCCGTCGAATCATACTGCTGGATAATAATAATTTATCGCCTAAGGGCTGATCTTTGAGCTGAGCAATTAAATCCTGAGCGGTAATCAGACCCGTAACAGTAATAGTTTCACCGAAAAAGTCATTTCTGATACAATATACATGACAAGTCAGACCGAGAAATTTTTCTTCTGCTTCTCTGGCGAGCTGACAGATAAATTCATAAGGGCTTCTTCCGGTAGCGATGGAAACGGTTCGGGGCAGATTGTCACAATCAGCGATTTCCATAGCCTGATGGAATTCATCCGCAAGAGAACGGAGCATTCCGACACCGTTTTCATACTGCGGATATTCTTCATAATACTCCGCATCGGGAATCTCCCGTTCAGCGATCAGGAAAAATTCATCCGAGGGGAAAACAGCTCTTGTGCCGAATTGTTCTAAAAATTTCTCCTGATAGCTCTGGATTAAATCAATTGCCTCGCCTGCGGTCTGTTTGGTGAAGCCCGTGAGCGGATAGAGATTTTTCCGATATTTGGACAATCCGACCGGAACGACAGCGACACTGGTCAGATTCGGGAGCATTTTTCCCAAATCCTGAAGAGTACGTTCAAGTTCTGCCCCGTCATTGAGTCCGGGACATAACACAATCTGACAATTGAGCTGAATACCGGCTTTTGCCATCTGCCATAAGAAGTCAAGCTTCTGACCGGCAAAGCGGTTATGCATCATTTTACACCGGAGTTCCGGATTGGTCGTATGTACAGAAACATTGATATTCAATTTCATCTGGATGATTCTGTCAACATCCTCCTGTGTCATATTGGTAAGTGTGACATAATTTCCCTGTAAAAACGAAAGTCTTGCATCATCGTCTTTAAAATAGAGCGTTTCCCGCATTCCGGGAGGCATTTGATCAATAAAGCAGAACACGCATTTATTCTGACAGCTTTGTTTCTGATCCATGAGGAAGCTTGCGAACTCCAGCCCAAGATCATCATATTCATCTTTCCGGATTTTAATTTCCCGGTCTCCGTCCGGATTCCGGATGATCAGCTGAACTTTTGTTTCAGCGGCATAATACATATAATCCAGCACATCACGGATGTTATGCTGATTCATAGAAATCAGGAATTCTCCTGTTCTGATTCCTGCCCGATCAGCCGGAGAGCCTGTGATGACACCAGTAATTTCAACCAGAGCGGCCGCCTCCTTTCGTGCGAAAATAAAAAGCAGAGAGAAGCCCTGCCTCTCTCCGCTGTGTCTGCATATTTAAAAATTACAGAACGTCCATCTTGATGACTTCCACGCCCTTATAATAGCCGCAGTTCTTGCATACTTTATGAGGAGCTTTCAGTTCGCCGCAGTGATCGCATTTGCTCATTGCAGGAGCTTCGAGCTTCCACACTGCACTGCGTCTCTTATTTTTTCTTGCTTTGGAAGTTTTTCTCTTCGGTACAGCCATGATTCTTATCCCCTTTCTGATTTATTCAAATTCTATTTTGGCCATGCAATTGCATTCTGTGAGGTTTCTGTCACAGCCGCACACAGGGCACAGACCCTTGCAGTCCTCTTTGCAGAGCATTTTTGACGGCAGTTCCAGAAGCAGGTCAGCAACTGCAATTTCAGCAATATCAATGCTTTCTGCCTTTGCGACAATGAAATTTTCCTCGTTTTCTTCATCATTGAGGAATCTGACAACGAGATGTTCTGTCTGATAGGAGAACTCCTGCACGGATTCTTTCAGACACCTGTCGCAGGTGACGAGCAGGGAGAAAGCAATCTGCATATTCAGCACGACAGCACCGGCATGATTGGCAATTCTGCCGCTGACTTCTACCGGCGTATGGAAGACATAGCCTTTGATGAAATCCAGTTTTTCTTCCGGCACAGAGAAGTGAAAATCCTGTGCAGTACCCTCGATATTCAGGATATTTTTAATATTCATCAGCATTAGAAATCTTCTCCGTTCTGCAAGCATAAAGCACGACTGATTTTATTATAGCAGATTCTCCGCAGCTTGTCAAGCGTTTTTCCGGAAATATTTTTCCGGAAAATCAAAGATATTTTGTGACAGATTCCGGCAGTTCGGAATTATCAGCAGAAACCGTGAAAGTTACGATGGTATCTTTGCCGGTGAGGGCATCGATTTTCGCAAACATCGCACCGAGGGCATCGAAATCAGCACCGCCGATTTTGAGAATGCCGTCAACGAAGATTTCTTTAATATCATAATTGCCTGCGAGCATTCCGGCAATAAAGCCATAGAAATTGTCATAGCCTGCAATATCGAACTGTTCCACGCCTACCCAGCGTACTTTGTAGCTGATGGAACGTCTGAGGGTTTCGCCTTTTTCAATGCATACGAGGCAGCCGTTGGTTTCTGCAACAGCAGTATTGATTTTGTCGATTAAGTTTTTGGTTTTGCCAGTACCTTTTCTTCCGGTAATAATCTGAATCATGTGTAAAATCTCCTTTATAATAAATTTTTATCAATAGCCGAGCTTTTTCTCAAGTTCAGCTTTTGCACCTTCATAACCGGGCTTGCCGAGCAGTGCGAACATATTGGATTTATAGCTTTCCACACCGGGCTGATTGAACGGATTTACGCCGAGCACATAGCCGGAAACTGCACAAGCCTTTTCAAAGAAATAAATTAAATAGCCGAGGCTGAATTCGCTGGTATCTTCAAGCTCCAGAATCATATTCGGCACACCGCCTTCGGTATGGGCAAGAATTGTACCCTCGAAAGCCTTTCTGTTGACAACGGACATATTCTGACCGCAGAGGAAATTCAGGCCGTCCAGATTGGCTTCATCTTTTTCAAGATAGAAATCTTTCTTGGGAGTCTTGATATCCACAACGGTTTCAAACATCACACGGGAGCCTTCCTGAATAAACTGACCCATAGAATGCAGATCGGTAGAGAAGACAACAGAAGCCGGGAAAATTCCCTTGTTGTCCTTGCCTTCGCTTTCACCGAATAATTGCTTGTACCATTCGGACATCATAGCGAATGCAGGGTCATAAGAAACGAGCATTTCAACGGATTTGCCCTTTCTGTAGAGAATATTTCTCAGAGCAGCGTATTTATAGCAATCGTTATTGTCAAAATCAGCCGTATAGTCATTCTGAGCCTGACGGGCACCCTCCATAAGCTTGTCAATATCGCAGCCGGCGACGGCGATCGGGAGCAGGCCGACAGCTGTCAGAACAGAGAATCTTCCGCCGACATTATCCGGAACTACAAAAGTTTCATAGCCTTCTTTGTCGGATAAGTCTTTCAGAGTACCCTTAGCCTTGTCGGTAGTAGCGAAGATATGATTTTTCGCTTCTTCCTTGCCGTACTTGTCTTCCACGAGTTTCTTGAATACTCTGAAAGCAAGAGCCGGTTCGGTAGTGGTGCCGGATTTGGAAATGACATTGACAGCAATATCCTTACCCTCGCAGATGGAAAGAATTTCATTCAGATAAGTCGGGTTGATATTATTGCCGACATAATAAATATCCGGAGTATCTTTCTTCATGTTGTTATAGAACGGGGATTTCAGGAATTCGATAGCTGCTCTTGCACCTAAGTAAGAACCGCCGATACCGATGACGATCAGGACATCAGAATTTTTCTGAATTTTCTCAGCTGCTGCCTTGATACGAGAAAATTCTTCCTTGTCATAATCTGTAGGCAGTTCTACCCAGCCGAGGAAATCGTTTCCAAGACCGGATTTGTTATGCAGCATTTCAGCAGCAGTTTCCACCTGTGCTTTGATACCCTGCATTTCGTCCGGCTTGATAAAGCTTTCAAGATAGTTTGTGTTTAATTTCAAAGTCATTGAATAACCCTCCAAAAAAATCAGAATTCATATATATCATACTATAAAATCAGAATTTTTTCAAGTATATCTGCATTTTTTCCTTGAACATTGTGAAAACAGAACAAATTTAATATTGCTTTTTTGGTGATTATGCCGGATATTTTCAGGAAATTGATTTTCTGTTCCGGAAATAGATATACTAAATATAAAAAATTTCTGACAAGGAGTATGATAGTTGTATGCTCAGGAAACAGACAGTTTTATTTCTATCTGTAATAGCGATGATCATGCAGATTTTCCCTGCTCTGCCTGTTCATGCCGAAGAACAGGAGATTGCTTTTCTGCTGATGGAAGCCAATACCGGGAGTATTCTGAAACAGGAATATGCGGATGAAATCCGTCCGGTCGGTTCGCTTGCGAAGCTGATGACGGCTTATCTGACGGCAAAAGCAATCGAAAAACAGGAAATTTCTCTCGATACGGTCATGACCGCCGGTGAAAGCGTTACCGGAATGCAGGGAGCTGTCATCTGGCTGAAAGCCGGCGATCAGATTACCGTCAGAGAATTGCTGCTCGGCCTGATTACCGGAAATGCCAACGACACCGCCGCTGTACTGGCAGACAGAATTTCAGGCAGTTCAGAACGCTTTGTAATGGATATGAATGCCGCCGCTTTTGATCTGGGTATGAAATTGACCCGTTTTGCCAATCCGCAGGGCTTTGATGAGCTTCAGGCCTATTCCACTGCCTATGATATGGCCTTGTTATGCCGTGCGGTTCTGGGATGTCCCGTTCTGGAAGAATGCCTTACGACCTGGCGGACATTTATTTTAAATCACACAGTCGAACTGGTCAATGAAAATACGTTCACCAGAACGCTGACATCCTGCAAAGGGCTGAAAGCCTCGCATTCGGCAGAATCCGGCTATTGCCTGACCGCCGCCGCAGAATCGGACGGCATGACCTGTATCGCTGTGATTCTGAACGCTCCGGATGAAGACAGCCGTTTTGTACTTGCCAAAAAACTGCTGAATGCAGGATTTTCGCAGTATCAGATTACTTTGCCGGCTTTTGCAGAAGAATTTCTCCGGCCGCTGAAAATTCACGGCGGAACGGAATCTTCTGTATTACTGGAACTTTCATCCCAGCCTGCTCTGACAGTTCCGGCCGGAACGCAGATTCAAGCCGTAATGGTACTGCCGGAATTTGCCGAAGCTCCGGTAAAATATCACCAGCAAGTCGGCAGAGTGTGTTTTTATCAGGACAAGACTCTGCTCTGTGAATGTGCGTTGCTATCCTCGGAAGAAATACCGGAAATGACATTACAGTCAGCCTGCGGGAAAGTTCTGCATTTTTTATTTTCATGAACTGAAAAGCGGACTGCTGCCGGCAGTCCGCTTTCTGCAAAACATCCTTATTAAATTATCTTTCTCTGTAGAAAATCTTACTTGACAATATACTGGTCAATTGCAGCGAAGAGTTCTTCTGCGTCTTCTGTATGAGCACGAAGTTCAATTTCGTTGTTGAGATCCAGGCTATAGATGCCCATGATAGATTTAGCATCGATGATATAGCGGCCGGAAACCAGATCAATGTCAAACGGGAATCTTGTGATCGTATTCACAAAGACCTGCACATCAGCGAAGTTACTGAGTTTGATTTTAGTTGTTGTCATAAAACCTACCTCCTGTAAAAAAATTTGATTGTGGGTATACTTTCTCTTTTTTCCTTGTGTACGGCTTTTTCTTACCGTAATTACAGCATAGCACGAAACGGGGCAGATGTCAAGGGATTTCGGGAAAATTCAGCGTTTCGACATAAGAGTTATGACTAACTGCGGAATTTTTTATACATGTTTCATATGAATGGTGACAAATTGATGAAACGGCGGTATACTGTGTTTTTTGACGAATGTCGCATTATTTTACACGTCGTCGTTTTTCAGGAATTTATAGGCCGGAATATCAAGAGCTTTAGCAATATCTAATAACGTATCCAAAGAAATGGCTCTTTCAATATTAGGTGCCTCTACTGAACCAATATAAGCAGTACTGCGATTGATCTTCTCCGCAAGCTGTTCTTGTGTCATTCCACGCAATCTTCGATAATATCCTATTTTTAATCCCATTATACGATAAATTTCATAATATTCCATTTTCATTTTAATTTCCTCCTTATCATACATTATTTTATCATTTTTGCTTGACAAGATAAATAAACGATGATATAATATATATTATATAAAAAATATAATAATATATTTTAAACTTAATAAAGGAGAAACAGAAATGAGAAATAAAAAGAAAATCCAGAGGGAATTTAAAAAATGGATGGAGGAGTATCTTTATCTCTTTGAAGAAGCACAGGATATGCAGTCTCTGCCCTGTTCGGAACAGCTCAAACTGCTCAGAAATCAGCATGGGTTCATTCTGGATGACCTCACAAAAAAAGGTATGTCTCCCTTCATGAGAGAATACCTTGATACGTATATGCAGATTCTGCTCGCTCACTGTGTCGATTCTTGACAAAATTTCCGATCTGTGCTATAATACTAGAAAAACCTGATACGAAAGGATTCTGAGCACAAAGAATGAAAGCTTATCTCCAGACATTCGGCTGTAAAGTCAACGCCGCCGAAACCGACAGCATTGCCGCCCTGTTACGGCAGAATCAATGGGAAATTACCGACTCCCCCGAACTCGCCCAGGCAATTGTGATTAATTCCTGTACTGTGACAGCCTCCGGAGATAAACGCATGTTCCAGGCACTCCGGAAGCTGAGAAAACAAGCCCCTGACGCAGTCATGCTCCTGACCGGATGTTATGTACAGGCCTTCCCTGCCGAAGCCGCTGAACTCCCTGAAGCCGACATCATCACCGGAACAAAAAACCGCTCACAGATACCGGCTTTGCTGAATGCTTATTTTCAGAATCCGCATAGTATCTGTGCTGTAGAAGATTTTATATCCAAAGAGCGTTTTGAATCGCTTCCGCAGGGTTCTGATGTGAACCACACCAGAGCATTTTTAAAAATTCAGGATGGCTGCAACCGGTTTTGTTCTTACTGTATTATTCCCTATGCCCGTGGGCGGTGCCGTTCCCGTGCGATTGATGAGATTCGTCAGGAATCTGAAAAACTGGTTTCACAGGGCTATCATGAAATTGTGTTATGCGGAATTAATTTAGCGTGTTACGAGTTTGAGAATCATGATCTTGCCGAGGCTGTCAGAACAGTATCAGAATCGGGAATTGATCAGATCAGATTAAGTTCACTCGAACCGGACGGGCTGACTCCGGAAGTATTAAAAAAATTAAGTCAGATTCCGGAATTACTGCCGCATTTTCATATTTCCGTACAGAGCGGATGTGACCGGACTCTGAAAGCAATGCACCGGCATTATACAGCTCAGGAATATATAGAATTAATTGAAAATATCCGGCGATTATTTCCACGCTGTGCGATAACAACAGATATTATGACAGGTTTTCCGGCGGAAACAGAAGAAGATTTCTCTCAGACTCTGGAATTTGTAAAAAAAGTCCGTTTTTCGGAAATGCATATTTTCCGCTATTCTCCCCGGAGCGGAACACCTGCGGCAAACTCACCGGAACAAATTCCGGAGCAGATCAAGAAAGAACGTGCGGACAGGCTGGCCGAATTAGGAAAGACTCTGCATGAAGCATATCTCCGTTCCTGTATCGGAGAAATACACAGAGTTCTGTTTGAACGGCAGAAGAATCCGGCATATCATAACGGCCATGCGGAGAACTATGCAGTTGTGCATGTTCCGGCAGAACCGGGAGAAAATTTCCGGAATCAGATCAGAGCCGTCAGAATCACAGGCTATGAAAACGGACATCTGATGGGAGAATTCATCTGAAAAGACGGTACGATCTCCATCGTACACTATGCTAGTGCGACTAAAATCAGGAAAAATGCAGGAATCAATCTGCAATTTTTCGCTGATTTTATTCTAGCACTTTTGGCCAAAAAAATCAAGGACATTACATGACATTTTAAAAACGGCCATATTACGCCTTATTTTTGATATTTCAAAACAGATTTATCAGCATTTTCCGCAAGACAAGACAGGGAAATTTTTTATTTTTTCCCTTTCGCAATCGCATGACATCGCATGACATGAAAAACAGTTACTCTGCTTGTTTCAGATGGCCGAACTCCTGTACAAATTTCTGCAAAGCCGGGAATGAAACGTCATAGACTTCCTGCATTTTCTGTTCGGAATCCATAGTCTGCTTGACTTTCCGGATACCGATATAAATATCATCATCAAACGGCTCATCCCATTCGAGGCGTGCAGCGAAATCCGTATCTTTGAGCCGGAAACGGACTCCCTCAGTTTCCTGATAGTCACCGAAATAAGATTCAAGATCTTCCAGATTATGATCAGGGACAATAAATTCATCTGCACCGTCATCGGAGATGACAAGAACGGCCTCACCGATCTGGAATTCAGCGAAAAGCTTAGTCTGATCGCCGGTATAGCCGTCACGTTCGGCAGTTGCCTGTGAAGCGGGAATATAATAGACATCAACAGCGACTTCACCGTCACCGTTGACATCATCAAGATAGCTTTCAAAAATTTCTTCAATTCCGGAGGAACAGGCGGCATTGAAAAAATCATCATCAACTAAGAGCAGAATAATCATATCGGGCTTGACGGTTGTAACGACCTGCCATGTGAGATAGCCGAACATGACGAGAAAAAATACAGCAAAGCCCATCCACCATTTATTATGATAAATAAAATTAGAGACTTTTTCGCCGAATGTATAATTTTTTTCTTCCTCATGCTGTTCATAGATCGTATCGCTGGAATCAATAACACCCTGTTTTAATTTCAATAATTCTTTTTTATCTTCTTTGAGCTGTGCTTCATGCTGAAAGCGTTCCTGTTCTTCTCTGAGCCGTTCTTGTTCGAGCAATTTCTGATTCTGAATTCGCTGTTGTTCTTCCATTTCCTGAATCACTTCGAGGGTATTTTTCTCTTTTTGATTTTCTTCCATACATCACACACCCTTATCTGGAATAATATTTATGTCAAAAGGACGGATTTTCAGAGAAAACCCGTCCTGAAATTTTATTCTTCTGCTTTATTCTGAGTATCAGCAAGGGGTTTCATCGTCGGGAATAACAGGACATCACGGATAGACGGGCTGTCTGTGAGGAGCATAACAAGTCTGTCGACACCGAAGCCGAGACCGCCTGTCGGAGGCAGACCATATTCCAGAGCGGTGACATAATCTTCATCCACCTGACAATTCGTATTGCCCTGTGCTCTTTTAGCGGCGACCTGATGTTCAAAGCGTTCTTTCTGGTCGATCGGGTCATTGAGTTCTGAGAAAGCATTCCCCATTTCACGGGCATACATAAAATATTCAAAGCGTTCTGTGAAAGCAGGGTCAGAGGGCTTTCTCTTGGCGAGCGGAGAATTTTCAACCGGATAATCATAAATAATCGTAGGCTGAATTAATTTTTCTTCTACAAAGGCTTCAAAGAAAGCGATCAGCACATGACCTCTGGTTGCATTTTTCCCCTCTTCGACTTCGACATGATGAGCCTCGGCACAAGCACGGGCTTCTTCATCAGTAGTCCAGTCATGATAATCCACACCAGCATATTTCTTGACGGCTTCGATCATCGTCAGACGTTCCCAGGGCTTGCCGATTGCAATTTCTGTTCCCTGATAAGTCACAGTATCCGTACCGCAGACATTAAGCGTAATCGTCCGGTACATATTTTCGATCAAATCCATCATGCCGATATAATCCGTATAGGCCTGATACATTTCGACAGAAGTAAACTCCGGATTATGAGAAGGGTCCATGCCCTCGTTACGGAAAATTCTTCCGACTTCATAGACTTTATCAAAACCGCCGACAATCAGTCTTTTGAGATTCAATTCTGTCTCAATTCTCAGATACATATCCATATTGAGGGTATTATGATGGGTCACAAACGGCTTGGCAGCGGCACCGATCTCGATTGGGAGCAGTACAGGGGTATCCACTTCGACATAGCCGAGATTGTCTAAATACGCACGGATTTCACGCATAATCTGACTGCGTTTCACGAACGTATCTTTCACCTGCGGATTACAGATCAGGTCAAGATAACGCTGTCTGTATCTGGTGTCCTGATCTTTGAGGCCGTGCCATTTTTCCGGCAGAGGGAGCAGAGATTTGGATAACAGAGTGACACTCTTTGCATGAACGGAGATTTCGCCTTTCTTAGTTCTGAAAACAAAGCCCTCAATGCCGATAATATCGCCGATATCCCATTTCTTGAATTTTTCAAAAGCTTCTTTGCCCAGGTCATTCATGCTGACATAGACCTGCATTCTGTCGGTATGGTCACGGATATCCAGAAAATGAGCTTTCCCCATTCTTCTCCAGCTCATAATACGGCCGGCAACATGGAGAATTTCTTCTTTGATCTGCTCCAGACCGGCCTGAATTTTTTCTTCATCGCCGCCGGCAGAATCTATAATTTCTTTTTCTCTCTGTTCATACTGCTGACGGAGCTGGGCATTTTTGACCGATACCGGATAGCTTGTGAGAGTAAACGGGTCAAAGCCCTCTGCTTTCATGGCATTGAGTTTATCGAGTCTGATTTGTCTGTAATCGGTAGTATCAATAACTTCCTGAGAGTTGATTTCTTCCTGCATTGGTTCACGCTTCTTTCTGAATTTCTCTTGCAATTTCGATCACTTCGTATTCGATCTGACCGGACGGAGCTTCCACTATAAAAATATCACCGACTTTCTTTTTCATAGCGGCCTTGCCGATCGGAGATTCATCGGAGATTTTATGTTCGAGGAAATTGGCTTCATTTGTGCCGACAATCTTGAGCTGTTCGGTTTTATCAGTACCGACTTTCCGGATTGTCATCACAACGCCGATATCAATTTCTTCGAGATCTTCGCCGGTATCTTCGACGATTTCAGCATTATCGAGGATATATTGTGTTTCTGCGATTTTAGCTTCGAGCACAGCCTGTTCATTTTTGGCTTCGTCGTACTCGGCATTTTCGGACAAGTCACCATAAGAGCGGGCTTCTTTGAGTTTCTGGGCGACATCGACACGCTCTACATTAATGAGATGATCGAGCTGACGTTTCAGATTTTCGTAGCCCTCACGGGACATTCTTCTTTTCTTTTCCATTGAAAAAAAACTCCTTTCGGTATGAAAAATCAGGGCTGTGCCCTGTCAAGTTCTGTATCTTTATTATTATAGTATATTTTCAGAAAAATGTCAAGTCTGTTTGAGAGGAAAAACTAATTTTTTCGGAACAGCAAAAAGCCTTCTCTGATTTTTTCAGAGAGGGCTTTTCATTTTCAAGCATTGTTACGGTCAACTACCCCCACGTACGCTCACTTCGTTCGCTAAGAAGTGGGGGCTTGTCACTATCCAGTAGTACAGACGATTTTTCAATCTCCTACCTTTTTAGAATGTCATAAGACAAACTGACGTAACACCGTGGGACGGTTGACAACGCCCCTTGCATAT
>JAFUWN010000061.1 GCA_017483465.1 Oscillospiraceae bacterium | reverse complement strand
CGATATACAATATCCGCTTTACTCGCACCACCTGTGGAATGCTTAGACGATAAGGCGTATCCTTGACAATCAGATGTACCTCAGCAAGCTCGTTCAGATGAAAGAAACCACGGTGAGCTACAAAAATCACAAGGTTATCCGCAACGATGAGTCTGATTGGGTAATCGTTGAAAACAATCATGATCCTATTATTTCTCAGGAGCTTTGGGATAAGGTGCGTGAGCGTGACAGATCGGTGAGCCGTGGCAGAATTACAACGGAGAGGATAACAAGTCCGCTTTCGGGTTTATGTTACTGTGATAGCTGATGCAGAAAATCTACGAGGACAGAGTGCTTGGCAATATGCCCGACAAGGCTTGTGCCGAACTGCTTTATCCGCCGTCTGAAAAGCTATGCAGGTGCAGAGGAGCTTACAAGGCAGATGTGTTTGGAATTGCTTGAATATGTGACGATTGATAAATATGTGGACAGACATAATCAGCGTGACATTCACATCTACTATAAGCTGATTGATAAACCGCTTAGGGATAAGACCAATGCCTTGCCTGATGCAAGGGCGAATATCCAGAAAAACCGCAATATACTGCAAAGAGCCGTATGGCTATTTTTTTGAAAATGATACCCAGTCCATATAGGTCTGTTATCCCGTTTCCCGCTGGTTTTAACTCCCAATCGTTTTTTGTTCACCGAATATACCATCAGGTAACAATCAAAGCCGCTGAACCAGCGGCTTTTGCTTTGTATGGAGTTTTACAGCTTATGAAAATCACTCAGATTCATATGCTTCTGATATTGTTTTTCTGAATTCATCCCATCCCACACGGTCAATGGTGAATTTAAAACGTTCTCCCGGGTTTGCATGGTCATCAAAGAACTGAATCGCTGTATCACAGATTTTCAGCAGTTTTTCTTTGTCTGCAATGAAGGGAATGACAGCTCTGCCTTTATTGATATGATTGCCGAACAATCCGCCGAATGTTACGACATAGCCACGAGTCACATCCCAGCTGTTCACAGGACATGATTTCGCACATCGTCCGCAGAAATTACATTTCCGGTAATCAATCATAATTTTTCCGTCATTGATGGAAAGTGCCTGACGGCGGCAGGCTTTTTCACAAAGACCGCAGTGAATGCAGTCTGATTCTTTCCAGTGTGTTTTCATAGCACCTTTGATGCCAAGGTCATTTTCTTCTGCTTTCAGGCAGTTGTTCTGACATCCGGTAATGCCGATTTTAAATTTATGCGGCAGTTCTCTGGAAAAATATCTGTCATCCAGTTCCTTTGCGATGGCATAAGTATCAATACAGCCGCTGGAACAGACAGCAGAACCCTGACAGGCTGTAATTGTTCTGACCTGTGCACCGCATACGCTCGGTTCTACACCGCCTTCGGCAAGAGCCGCTTTGACCTGTTCGATTTCTTCGAGTTTGATAAACGGAATTTCCACGCTCTGCCTTGAAGTCAGATGCACATGCCCGTCACCGAATTTTTCAGCAACTTCAGCAATTTTTGCAAGCTGTACCGCAGTGACATTACCGCCGACAACTCTTAATCTGAGAGAAAACATATTTTTTTGTTTCTGACGCATGAAACCGTTTTTTTTCAGCGTTTTATAATCTACAGCCATAGTGAAAAACCTCCTCACTTTTCCGATATTGATATCTATTATACAGGAATCCTGAAAAAAAGTCAACGGATTAGACTATATATCTTTTTAATAACAGAATATCAGAAAAAGAAAGAACTGATTTTTATGCATGATAAGCCGAAATGATATCACAGGTTTTCTGAATTGCCTGTTCGTCATGGACAGCAGAGACAAACAATGCTTCAAACTGTGAAGGTGCCGTATAAATTCCATGCTCCAGAAGATAGCCGTAAAAATCAGCATAAGCTTTTGTATCGGCATGTCTGACATCAGCATAAGTTCCGGGATTTTTTTCTGTAAAAAATGCTGTCAGCAGAGAGCCTTCCCGATTGACAGCAATACCTGCTTTCCGGATGGCGGTTTCAATCCGTGCTGACATTTCGTCCAGAAAGTCATAGATTTCCGGATGCTGTTCTATTTTTTTCAAGGCAGCATTTCCGGCAGCAACCGCAATGGGATTTCCGGAAAGTGTTCCGGCCTGATAAACTGACCCTAACGGTGCAACACAGGACATAATTTCTTTTTTTCCGCCGTATACAGCTAACGGCATACCCCCTCCGACAATTTTCCCCAATGCTGTCAAATCGGGCTTGATTTGATATTTTTTCTGTGCACCGCCCATACTCAGCCGGAAGCCCGTAATGACTTCATCAAAAATCAGAAGTGCATGATATTGTTCTGTGATTGTTCTCAGAAATTCCAGAAAGCCTTTTTCGGGCGGAATTACACCCATATTCGCTGCACAGGGCTCTACCAGCACACAGGCAATTTCATCCGGAAAGGCTTCAAATAAATCCTGTACGGATTGTTTGTCATTATACTGTGCAATAAGCGTATTTTCTGTGAAACCATGCGGAACGCCGTCACTGTCAGGAACGGCATTTGTCAGGAGTCCTGAACCGGCACGGACTAATAAACCGTCAGAATGTCCATGATAACAGCCTTCAAATTTTATGATTTTGTCACGCTTTGTAAAACCTCTTGCGGTACGGACAGCACTCATGACCGCTTCTGTACCGGAGTTGACTAATCTTAACAGTTCCATAGAAGGAAAATGTGTTTGAATCCGTTCCGCAAGTTCAATTTCTCCGGCATGACATGCACCGAATGTCAAGCCCTTTTCACAGGCTTTTCCGACAGCCTCTAAAATATCAGGGTCAGCATGTCCCAGAATGCCGGCACCCCATGAACAGATATAGTCAATATAGGCATTGCCGTCAGCATCATAAATATAACAGCCTTCTGCATGGTCGATAAACAGGGGCGTTCTTCCGACATTCCGGCAGGCTCTTACCGGACTGTTGACACCGCCGGGCATAAACTGCAATGCTTTCTGATAAAGCCGTTCTGATTCTTGAATCTTCATATTTTAAAATTCCTCCTCCAGCCATTGTGCGGCCTCCAATGCATGATAGGTAATAATCATATCTGCACCGGCTCGGCGGACAGCAGTCAGATTTTCCAGTACAATGCGTTTTTCATCAATCCAGCCATTCTGAGCGGCGGCTTTTATTATAGAATATTCCCCGCTGACATTGTAAGCAGCAATCGGCAGGTCAAAGCGTTCTCTTGCCTGTGACAGAATATCCAGATATGCCAGTGCTGGTTTCACCATGACAATATCAGCACCTTCTGCAATATCATCAGCGATTTCCCTGAGGGCTTCTCTGCCGTTGGCACAGTCCATCTGATAAGTTTTCCGGTCGCCGAAGCTTGGTGCAGATTCTGCCGCATTCCGGAACGGTGCATAATAACCGGAGGCAAATTTCGCACTGTAAGCCATAATGGGAAATTCTTCAAAATGCTGTTCATCCAGTGTATGACGCAGATAAGCCACTCTGCCGTCCATCATATCAGAAGGAGCAATCATATCTGCTCCGGCTCTGGCAAAGCTGACCGCTGTCTTTGCTAATAACGGCAGTGTTTCGTCATTGAGGATTTTTCCTTCACAGACAACACCGCAGTGCCCATGGTTTGTATATTCACATAAGCATACATCTGCAATGACCAATAAATCCGGATAATTTTTCTTAATATAGCGGATTGCCTGCTGTGTCACGCCGTTATCATCATATGCCGAAGAAGCTTTTTCGTCCTTATGCTTCGGAATGCCGAATAATAACACGCCTGCAATACCGGAATGCTGTACATTCTGCATAATTTCGTCCAGTCTGTCAACAGAATAGCGGAAAATCCCCGGCATGGAATCAATGGGAAGTCTGATATTTTCGCCTTCTTCCACGAATATGGGATAAATCAGACAGCTTTTCGGGATATGTGTTTCACGCACTAAACGGCGGAGCTGTGCGGATGCACGGAGTCTTCTGAAACGTTTCATTGATTTTTTGCCTCCTGTAAAATGATTTCGAGAATGCCTTCTGCATTCTGTGTTCCGGCTTTGAAATAACCGGAAACTGCATGTTTTTGTAACGCTTTTGCAGTCATATCGCCGATACAGATAATTTTTGTATTTTGATCGACAGTACTGTTTTCAAAAAAAGCTTCTGCACCGGATACACTTGCAAATACTAAAAAATCTGTTTTCACATGGGCTGTCATTCCGGTGCTGACAATATCATAAATTTTTATATCATGATAAATAATTCCTGCGTTGTCAAGCTGTTCTGTCAGAGCCGGAGAACCTTTTTCAGCCCGTAATATCAATATTTTATCCTGATTTCCGACATGATTCACCAGTGCTTTTGCCAATGCATCAGAAGTATAGACTTCCGGTATCAAATCCGGATATATGCCGTAATTTTGCAGTATTTCCGCTGTTCCTGAACCGATGACAGCGATTTTCAGATTTGCAAGAATGCGGATATCTTTTTTCTGTTTCCGCATTTGCTGTATGAAAATTTCCGCACCGTTCGGACTTGTCAGCACAAGCCATTGATATGTCTGTAAATTTTCCAGAACAGAATCATTTTGATACGGGACTATTTCCAGATAAGGAAGTGACTGCACCTGTGTACCGTATTCTCTGAGCATATCAGAAAGTTTTGAGGAAAATTTTTTTGTTCCGGTCACTGTGACGGAGATATTTTGTAAAGGCTTCTGAATATCAGAAAGCAATTGCATTCCGGCAGTTTTTCCAATCACAATCACAGCCGGAGCGGATAGTTTTGCTTTTTCGGCATCATCTGCAATGTTGATTAAACAGCTTCTGACGACTTTCTGTTCTGGTGTTCCGGCATGAGAAATCACTGCAACAGGGGTATCTATCGGCATGAATGCATTGATAAAATCATTTGCAATCTGCCGTAAATGTTCAAACCCCATCAGAATGACGAGTGTTTCTTTCAGTTTTGTATATTGTTCAATTTCTTTCCGACCGAGTGCGGTATGTGCGGTAATGACATGAAATCCCTGACTGATTTGTCTGTGCGTGACCGGAATTCCGGCAAATTCCGCAGCGGCAATACAGGAGGAAATCCCAGGTATGATATGATAGGCAATACCGGCATTTTGCAAAGCAAGACATTCTTCACCGCCTCGTCCGAATACAAACGGGTCACCGCCTTTGAGCCGGACAACTGTTTTTCCCTGCAATGCCTGCTGAATCAGAATTTCATGGATATGTGCCTGTGTTTCGCTGTGATGTCCGGAACGTTTGCCGACACAGATTTTTTCTGCATATTCCGGTGCAAAATCCAGTAAATTTTTATCAATCAAAGCATCATAGATGATGACATCACAATGCTTTAATATTTCCATGCCCCTGACAGTAATCAGGTCATAATCTCCGCATCCTGCACCAACTAAATAGACTTTTCCTGTATTCATAGATTCTGTATCAGCTCCTCTGCCAGATGAAAACGCTCTTCCAGAAGAGCTGTTTTTTTCTGGATATTCTGACAGTCTTTTGTCACTGTCAGTTCCATCTGATGATTTCTGACCTGTGCCAGTGCACTGACGGGGATACTGCAATCACCGCAGAGCAAAGTCAGAACATGCCGTTCCGTCTCGAAACAGTATTTTGTTTCCGTATCTGTGATTTCTTTCAACAGAAAATGCAGACTGTCATGTTTCCGGTTTTCAACTGCAATAATGCCCTGACATGCCGCCGGAATCATCTGACTGATATTAAATAGCTGAAACCGGAAATCAGGATGTCCCAGCAAATGCAGACGCTCCAGACCAGCTGCGGCTAAAATAATGCCGTCATAGTCATGATTTCTGAGTTTTTGCAGACGGGTATCAATATTTCCCCTGATGTCTCTGAACTCTGTATCAGGATATAATTTCCAGAAAAATAATCTTCTTCTCAGACTGCCTGTACCAACTGTATGTAAACTATCATGATTTTGATTTGTCACGAGTACATCATGATAATTTCCACGTTTCAGCACTGCACCGATTTCCAGACCATCCGCAAGCTTCACAGGCAAGTCTTTTGCACTATGGACGGCGATATCAATTTGATTCTGCAATAATGCCTTTTCGATTTCAGAGACAAAAACTCCGGTCTGACTCCGGCTGATTTCAGCTAAAGACTGCTGCTGGATTTTATCTCCTCTTGTAGAAATGCAGATGATTTCTGTTTCAGCACCTGCTTTCTGCAAAGCTGTTTCGACAAGTGCCGTCTGTGCAAGAGCCAGCTGACTAGCTCTTGTTCCGATTCTGATTTTCATAGGCTTGTGCAATCCTTTCCAGCAGGTCGTAAATTTCGTTATCATCGGGAATGGTATTATCTATCAGACAAAAGTCAAGAATCGCTTCAGAGGCTTCTTTTCTTTGCTTTTCTGTGCAGAATCTGTCCTGAATCACAGGGCGGAAGCGTTTCAGAACAGCAGCAGTCTGCAAATAAGATTCCGTGATTTCGTCCTCTATCATCATTCTGAGAAATTTTGCAAAAACCGGACTTGTTCCGCCCGTGGAGATGCCGATTGTAATATCATTTTCATGCACCAGTGCAGGAAAGAGAAAACTGCAGTTTTCTTTATCATCCACAGCGTTGATGAAAATATGCTGTTCTGTACAGAGTTCATAAATTCTGTGATTCAGTATGCTGTCATTGGTTGCGGCAACTGCCATGAATGCATCCTGCAAATCTTCTTCCTGAAACGAACGTTCCCGGAAAGTCAGCGGCAGTGCTTTTAATTCCGGACAGATTTCAGGTGCAATGACGATGATATCCGCACCAAACGGGAGAAGTTTTTCTGCTTTCCGGAGTGCGACAGTTCCGCCTCCTGCCAGAATGCAGCGTTTTCCGGCAATATCAATAAAAAATGGAAAATAGCCCATATCTCAGACATCTCCTGCCTTTTTGAAAATTTCCAGAACAGAAGAAAACTGTTCTGCATTCAGTTCTGATTTCAGTTGATACAGCATTGTATCCGGTTTTTGCTGTAATGCCTTCCGGACAGTTCCGGAATAAGGCAGAAATTCATGAAACAGCAAATCTTTGATTAAACTGTCCATTTCCTGTTCTATGATTTCCTTTGCATCTTCTGCACTGCTGATTTTTAAAAGATTATGTTCTTCTGCGAGTTTTTGAAAGTAATCAATTCCGATGTACTGCATACCGGGTATCTGTACAATATGGCTGTCAATATCCGGCGGAACGGCTAAATCAATAAATAATTTCGGCTTTGTGACTGATAAATTTTTCAAATCATGAAATGTCACAGTATAATGCGGACTGGCAGTTGCACTGATGATACAGTCAGCATAAGCAATCGCCTGATAGCGTTCTGTATAATCAATCATGCTGATTTTATCGGACTGGATTTGAAAGTCTGTGCTGTGCCGTCTTTTAGTTGCCGTGACGGAAATATTTTTATGTGACAATAAATTTTTCAGAGTCACAGTGCCGATTTTTCCGGTTGCACCAATCATCAGTACATGAACGTCTTTTCCCAGTCGGGCAGCTTCATTCGCAGCAAGGGTGGCAGTAGAAACAGATGATTTGGAAAGTGCCGTTTCTGTCTTGATTTTCTTTGCACAGGCAATGGCTGCCTGAAATATCCTATGCAGTTCATAGCCGACTGTCTGACAGGCACATGCATTCTGATAAGCCTGTTTTGTCTGTCCGAGAATTTCATCTTCACCGATGACCATTGAATGCATACCGCTTGCTACACGAAATAAATGAGATACTGCATTTTTTTCCTGATAGCTCCGGACATACGGAATCAGCAGACTTTCAGAAATGCCGCTTTGTTCTGCGAGTGCAGAGAGTACCCGTCCGGAATCTCCGGAAAAATAAACTTCTGTCCGGCTGCATGTACATAGAATCACGCATTGACTGACTGTTCCGTCCGAGCAGAGCTGTTTCAGTATTTTTTGCTGTACGGATTCGGAGAAAGCTAATTTTTCACGGATATGAATATCTGCTGTCCGGTAACTGATACTGATGCAGTACATATTGCTGCCTTCTTTCCTCGATTTTCATATGGATTTACTATGTATTATATTATACATCACCATCAGGATTTTGTCAAGCTGTAGGCCATAAAAACCAGTATATAGCTAAAATCGAATACTTGTTATCAAAAAAACGTATATCAGAAATTTCCTGAAATATCGTTGACATTTGAAAAAAACCGGTGTATAATAAAACAGCATAAAACATGAATGAGGTGAGCGAAATGAAAACAGAAAAAATAAAAACAGACGTTCTGATTATCGGCGGCGGAACAGCCGGTTGTTATGCGGCTCTTACACTGGCAGAACAGGCAGATGAAATACATGTTTTAATCTGTGAAAAAGCCAATATCAGACGCAGCGGCTGTCTGGCTGCCGGTGTCAATGCACTCAATGCCTATATTACAGAAGGTCATGTTCCGCAGGATTATGCAGATTATGCCCTGAAAGATGCGGACGGCATTGCAAGAGAAGATCTGCTTGTTACCATGTCGGAACGCCTGAATGCTGTCACGGCAAAACTTGAAAAGTTAGGTCTTGTCATTCTGAAAGATAAAAACGGGAACTATGTTTCCAGAGGCTGGCGCAATCTGAAAATCAACGGCGAAAATATCAAGCCGATTCTGGCGGATGCTGTCAGCACACTCCCGAATACCACTGTTCTGAACAGAGTCAATATCATTGATTTTGCTGTACAGGATAACCGTATTATCGGAGCTTACGGAATCGGTATTGAAAATGATACATTCTACGTGATAGAAGCCAATGCAGTCATCATTGCGACAGGCGGTGCAGCCGGACTGTATAAGCCTAATAATCCAGGCTTTTCGAGACATAAAATGTGGTATCCGCCGTTCAATACCGGAGCTGGCTATGCTATGGGAATCCGTGCAGGTGCAGAAATGACAACTTTTGAAATGCGTTTTATCGCACTCCGCTGTAAAGATACCATTTCACCGACCGGAACACTGGCACAGGGAGTCGGTGCAAAACAAATCAACTCTCTTGGAGAAGTCTATGAACAGAAATATGGTCTGACGACTTCCGAGCGTGTTTACGGTACTGTCAATGAAAATCTGGAGGGCAGAGGGCCTTGTTATCTTCGTACAGAAGGTATTACGCCTGAACAGGATGAATCTTTAAAAAAGGCTTACCTCAATATGTCTCCTTCCCAGACGCTCAAATGGCTGGAAAGCGGAAAAAATCCTTCTGAACAGAATGTCGAAATCGAAGGCACAGAGCCGTATATTATCGGCGGACATACAGCAAGCGGCTATTGGGTAGATACTAACCGTGAAACAACGGTTCAGGGGCTGTTCGCTGCCGGAGATGTCGCCGGAGGATGTCCGCAGAAATATGTGACAGGTGCACTGGCAGAAGGCGAAATTGCCGCAGAATCTGCCGGAAAATTTATTCAGAATCATGAATTGCAGTCCATCCCGGAAGAGGAAATTGCATCCCGTCAGAAAGAAGTATTAAAATTCCTGACACAGAAAGCAGGTCAGTTTACTGCCGAACAACTCGAAGAAGCTATGCAGACTGTCATGGACAGCTATGCCGGCGGAATCAAAACGAATTATCGTTTCAATGCCAAACAGCTTGCGATTGCAGATACGAAAATCCAACAGCTGATAACACTCTCCGATACACTCCATGCAGACGATTTTCAGGAACTGATGTATATCTATGAACTCAGAGAACGTCTGACCGTCTGCCGGAGTGTGATTGCCCATCTGAATGCCCGTCATGAAACAAGATGGCATAGTTTCGCTGAAAATCTGGACTATCCTGAAAAAGATGATGTCAACTGGAAAAAATATGTCAATTCCAGACTCGAAAACGGAGAAATTAAAATCATCCTCAGGGATGTTGTATATGGGGGTGTACCTTATGAGCATCATAATTGATAAAAATAAATGTATCGGATGCGGAAAATGTCATGAAGTGTGTCCGGGAACGCTGATTAAACTCGGCAGTGACAAAAAAGCATTTATCAAATATCCAAAAGACTGCTGGGGCTGTACATCCTGTATTAAGGAATGCCCTGTTTATGCAATCCGCTTTTATCTGGGTGCAGATATCGGCGGTATGGGCAGTCTGGTGCATACGGAAAAAGAAGGCGATATTCTCCGCTGGGTGATTGAAAAGCCGGACGGAACAGTTTCTGAAATCCGTATCCATACGAAAGAATCCAATCAATATTAAATTTACAGGGGGTCATGCTGATGAGTCAGATATCACATCTGGATGAACTGGAAGCAGAAGCAATTTATATTATCCGTGAAGTAGCCGCAGAATGTGAAAAGCCTGTCATGCTGTATTCAATCGGAAAAGACAGCTCCGTAATGCTGCATCTTGCTATGAAAGCGTTTTATCCGGAAAAGCCGCCGTTCCCATTCCTGCATATCAATACAGGCTGGAAATTCAGGGAAATGATTCAGTTCCGTGACGAAACGGCTGAAAGACTCGGCATTCAGATGCTGAGTTATACCAATCCGGAAGGCGTGGAAAAAAATATCAATCCTTTTGATCACGGTGCAGCCTATACAGATATTATGAAAACACAGGCTCTGAAACAGGCTCTGACGAAATATGAGTTTACTGCTGCATTCGGCGGCGGCAGACGTGATGAAGAAAAATCCCGTGCCAAAGAGCGTATTTTCTCTTTCCGGAATGCTGCTCAGGCATGGGATCCGAAAAATCAGCGTCCTGAAATGTGGAAATTATATAATACAAAAATCCATAAAGGCGAAAGTATCCGTGTCTTTCCCATCTCCAACTGGACAGAAAAGGATATCTGGCAGTATATCCAGCGTGAACAGATTCCGATTGTGCCGCTGTATTTTGCGGCAGAACGTCCGGTTGTAGAGCGTGACGGCAATTTGATTATGGTGGATGATGACAGATTTCCGCTCCGTGACGGAGAAAAACCGCAAATAAAATCCGTCCGGTTCCGGACACTGGGTTGCTATCCGCTGACCGGCGGAATTGAATCCACTGCAAGTACGCTTGATGAAATTATCGCCGAAACACTGAGTTCTGTAGAATCGGAACGTACTTCCAGAGTCATCGACAATGAAGCTGCCGGAAGTATGGAAAGACGCAAGAGAGAGGGGTATTTCTGATGAAAGGATTATTAAAATTTATTACATGCGGCAGTGTGGATGACGGCAAATCTACACTCATCGGGCATATTCTCTACGATGCAAAGCTGATTTATGCCGACCAGGAAAAAGCCCTTGAACTCGACAGCAAAGTCGGAAGCCGAAACGGTCAGATTGATTATTCCCTTCTTCTGGATGGTCTCATGGCAGAACGGGAACAGGGTATCACGATTGATGTCGCTTACCGCTATTTTACAACAGATGCCAGAAGCTTTATTGTAGCAGATACCCCCGGACATGAAGAATATACCCGGAATATGGCGGTTGGTGCTTCTTTTGCGGAACTTGCCGTGATTCTGACAGATGCTTCACAAGGGGTACTTGTCCAGACTCGCCGTCATGCAAGAATCTGCAAACTGATGGGAATCCGGTATTTTGTGTTTGCTGTCAATAAAATGGATTTGGTCAGTTACAGTGAATCCAGATTTCAGGAAATTGTACAGGAAATTACTGCACTCAGAGAAGAACTGAATCTGAGACATATCCGGATTATTCCGGTTTCTGCTACTGAAGGAGATAACGTAACGGTCAGATCTGAGAAAATGCCCTGGTATGACGGCACAACTCTGCTGGAATATCTCGAAAGTGTTGATATTTCTGCCGGAAATGAAGAACAGGGATTCTATCTTCCTGTGCAGAGAGTCTGCCGTCCTGACCATACATTCAGAGGATTTCAGGGACAGATTGAAGCCGGAAGTATTTCTGTCGGC
This sequence comes from Oscillospiraceae bacterium, assembly GCA_017483465.1. Taxonomy (GTDB): domain Bacteria; phylum Bacillota; class Clostridia; order Oscillospirales; family Ruminococcaceae; genus UBA3855. The sequence continues at coordinate 285 of JAFUWN010000061.1, read as the reverse complement.
GATGAAATTACAGCACTTCCCAGCCATGAAAAAGCACATGTGAAAAATATTCTGATTGGCGACAAAAAAGCTCAGACTGCCCGCACGGGACAGCCTGTCACACTCTCTCTTGATAAAGAAGTGGATGTTTCCAGAGGCTGTATTCTGACGAAAGATACTGAAATCGCTGCTTATCAGAAACTGACAGTTTCTCTGCTCTGGATGGATGACGAACCATTGCAGATTGGCAAAGATTATCTTGTAAAAATCGGTACAAAGACAATTTCCGGCATTTTGTCAGGCCCT
>JAFUWN010000018.1 GCA_017483465.1 Oscillospiraceae bacterium | reverse complement strand
TGAAACACCTTCTGAAACAGAATCTGAGACAGAAACAGAATCTGAAACACCTTCTGAAACAGAATCTGAGACAGAAACAGAATCTGAAACACCTTCTGAAACAGAATCTGAGACAGAAACAGAATCTGAAACACCTTCTGAAACAGAATCTGAGACAGAAACTGAATCTGAAACACCTTCTGAAACAGAATCTGAAACAGAAACTGAATCTGAAACACCTTCTGAAACAGAATCTGAGACAGAAACAGAATCTGAATCCGAAACAGAAACTGAATCTGATGAACCGATCACTGAAACAGAAACTGATGAAGTTAAGCCTGTTTCTCAGCTCAATGCAACATGGGAAATCGGTATCAGAAGCGTTGAAAAAACCAAGGCTGGCGAACCTGCCCAGAAGGTAAGCGTTCCGATTACTGTCGAAGCTGCTGATCTTGCTGCACTTGATCTGAGTACATTCAAGTTCGATGTTGACTTTGCTGATGGCCCTGTTTATACAGGCTTCACAATGGGTTCTGCTTATGAAGGCATGTCTATTACTGAAAATGAGGCAGATCATATTTTTGCTGGTACAGCTGGTGAAAATGGTCATGTTCAGGCTCAGAATGCTTCTACCGTTGTTTACCTCAACTTTGAAATTCCGGATACAGTCGCTGCCGGCAAGTACAACCTCACATTTAATGGTGATGTCATTGCCCTGACTCTGGATTCCAAGGATGATTCTGACAGCGTAAATGTAACTGAAGTACCTGGTTATATCTTAGTACTGGATGACGGTATCACAGTTGAAACTGTTGAATATCAGTACAATGTAATCGGCAAGAGCAAGTTCTACTTCGCACATGATAACAGAGCATTCGATATGAATGACCTGCTGTCTATGGGTACTCTCAGAAGACGTGAAAAGTACAGCGAAGCTGTAGAAGGCAGCGTTTATAGTGACTGGACTATCGCTAATGAATTTGAAGGTGTTACCTTCAAGATCGCTGATGATAGCATGACCACTCCGATGGCTGTCTATGAAAAGGAAGTAAAGCCTTCCGTAACCGGTGAAGAAACAAAGCATGCATTCTTCAGAAATACACTTCAGTTTGCAATTGAAGATGAAGCTTCTGGCGTTGCAGTTAGATTTGTAAAGGTAACCGGTCAGGATGCAGACGGCAATGATATTGTCGAAGATGCAGAGGCTGTAACAGGTACCGTTTATATCGGTGTTAAGGGTGACGCTTCTCTGAATGGTATCACAGATGCTGTGGATGCTTCCAGAGTTCTGATCTATGCCGCCGATGACGGTGTTGGCTTAGACCCGTCTATCTGCCCGCTGAATGCTACTGAGCTGGAAGATCTGGGCATTACAGGTCTGGCTGTTGAAGAAATGGAAGATTTCGTATACTTCCTGAGTGATGTTACAAGTGAATCTGAAGATCGTGGTAAGACAGACTCCTATTGCACGGCTTCAAGTGAATCTTCTCTGGGTGCTCGTCTGGATGCATTTGATGCAGCTAAGATTCTGATGTACTCCGCTGATTCCGGTATCGGTACAGAAGACTGGTACAAGATTCTGAATCCTCGTCCGAAGTATACAGAAGCTATTGGTCCTACCAATCCTGCTACTGTTGTTGAATAATAGTTCTATTGTTCTTCAGTGAATGGAAACTAACGAAGCACACTTCCGGGAAACCGGAGGTGTGCTTTTTTTGATTATTTCAGAATCAGGAATCAGAAGTAACAGAAAAGCCCTGCCGTAAAAGCAGGGCTTTTTGAGGATATTTGCAATCAGGAATTGTCCGGGAGAGATTTTACCAGACCTACGATATATTTCAGAATTATGAGAGAATCGTTGGAATCCGGTGTGCCGCTGAGATCGACATCGGCAGCTTTTTTCTGTGTTTCAGAGATGGTATCTTTTCCGAGCAGGTTTCTGTTCAGTGTGATGACATCCAGAATATTGACCTGTCCATTTTCATCCACATCGCCATAGAGAATATCGGAAGCAGCAGAAGTATCGGTGGATTTTTCTGTTTCTGATTCTGTTTCTTTTTCTGATTCGGTTTCAGTAGGAGTTACTGTGCCGGAACTTGTGAACAGATCTTCCGGAAGTTCGTCAAGCGTAATGCAGAAATCACTGTTGAATAAAGTCTTGAGAGTTTCCGGATTCTGATATTCTGCACCGGAGATAAACTGCGGAGCACCGGCTTCACCGTCATACCATGTGCAGAAATAGAGCCATTTTGCATTTTCAACTTCCATGTTTTCCAGGCTGGGGATTGAGTCATTTTCCGGCATGGAGACCATTTTTTTGTTATCGACATAGCCAACCTGAGACCAGAAAATTTTGCTTTCTGCATCTTCGTTAGGGCCTGTAGTATTGCCGTCATGACGGTTATATTGTGTGTTGTATTTATCGAAGCCGACAATATCCACCCATTCGTCACCAGTATACCATAAAGCAGAATCGTCAGACCATGCATAAAGATTCTGTTCCCAGATGATGTTATGCAGGCCGTATTCTTCGGTCAGAGTCGTGTAGAGAAGCTTCCAGAGCTGATGATAGACTTCTGTGCCTTCTTTTGACCACCAGAACCATGCACCCTTGCCGTCACCGGGAGTTGTGCCGGGGTTGCCTTCGGCTTCATGGAGCGGACGGAACAGCACCGGAACATTTGCATCCTGTAATTTCTGGAGTTCTGCGGCCAGTAATCTCATCGCTTCACGGAAGAAGTAATATTCTTTGGTGCCTTCTACCATGCAGTTTGCGGTGACGAAATCTGTTGTGATACCGTAGGTATATGCCTGCCAGTCGTTGGAGATTTTTGTGATATTGCCGTCTTCATCGACTTCAAAATCAGACATGTCCTTCGGAACAGTTACATGCCAGCTTGCTGTGCAGATACCGTTCTTATTGGTTGTCCAGTCGATCATACGGTCAGTAACGCCGTCTTCCCATGCGAATCCCGGGGAATGGGTGTTGAAGTCAAAGCCTCTGATTGCCGGATAATGCCCTGTCAGTTCGTACAGATAGCGGCATTCCTGATCATAGTCGTTATAGGCATAATTATGATTCTGTGTATTGTAAGTATAATCAAAGCCGTTTTCGTCTACACAGTGCCACGGGAATTTATTACCCTGATCATCTGTGCCGTAATCGCCCTCTACGATCTGATAGGTTTTGCCGTCGCCGTCCACACAGGTATCTGTAGAAGCATCATAACGGATGGAAGTCTGTACATTATGACCGCCGCCGTAGATTTCCTGCTGACCGGAGAGAATGTTCTTTCCGTAAACAGAATTGAGATATTTGAGCATAGATCTTGCTTCGGGAGTGGCTTTGGGATCACAAGGCTCGCTTGTGCCTTTGAGTTCCGGGAATACAGCATCCTGAATGGTAACAGTGTCATAAGCAGCATAGCCATAGATCGGCTTGAGAGTCAGCTCGTTCACACCGGCTTTCAGACGGAAGACACCAAAGCTGAAATCTGTCCATTCTGTAGCGTAGGGCATGTTATAGCTGTAATCAATGCCGTTGATGGAGATGGTCTGCATTCTGGCTTCTCCGGCACCGAGAATCTGTGCGGCACGGAAGCTGATTTCATACATGCCTTCTTTCTCGACTTCGATATTGAAATTAATCGGGGAAGCGGTCAGATAAGCAAAACCTTCACCGGAATAGCCGGGAATCTGGTTTTCATAGATGGAAGTCCAGACATCAGCACCATCGAAAGTTTCGACTTCGTAAGTACCAAGCGGCAGGGCTTCGAGCGTTTTGGTTTCTGTTGTGTCTTCGGCAATAACAGGGAGCAGGCCTGTTCCGGCGGCACACATTGTCAGAGCAAGCAGAGCACTGACTGTCTTTCTGATAGATTTTTTCATAACATCCTCCTTATGATCATGCATAATAAAAATACATACAGTTAAATTATAGCATATTCAGGCGATCAGTGCTATATGAAAAATAGACAAAAATTCAGCTGAATTTTTATGCAATATGCTTTGCTTCAGATTTGATTCTGTCGTTTTTCCATACGTTTCCAGCTGAGAAAGCCGTAAAGATCGTTGATAAGAAATACACAGAAGCACACCAGAACTGAAAGATAAGAAAGGTCTTCCAGAGAGGCAAGCCCCCAGAGAAGAATTAAAATCAGATCATTAGCCGCATAAGCAAGGGCATAGTAGGAGCTTCTGAACAATGTCAGGCAGACGGCAAGAAAACTTGTAGCTACTGAAATTGTACTTGGAATCAGGTTTGCTGTGTGAAAATGTTTCAGAATAAAATAAAACAGGATTGTCACAAAAATGGTCAGAATCACAGTCAGGAGAAGTTCTGATTTTCTGATATGATGAATCCGGACTTCGGCTCTGTTGCCTTCAAACGGATGTTTCAGCCAGGAAATCAGCGTAAAAACGGCCATCGGCATAGTCATGCCCAGATAAGTAATCATTTCACCGTAATAAGCAAAACTGTGTGAGATGATGCCATACAGCAGACTGAACAGAATCATCAAAATCTGTGCCACAGGATTGCCCTTAGCTGCAAAAATCAAAGAAGTCGCTCCGATCAGCGAAGCAGACAGAGATAAATAATTTACTCTGTCAAACAGCAAAAAAGCTGTCAGAATCAGCAGAACCGACCCGCTCCACAGAAAAATTTCAGATTTTGTAAAATACTGCATTTCTATTTCTCCTTTTGTAGTGCTATATATTATAATAGTATATTTATACAGATTAACTCTATAAATATCTCTGAAAATAAACATTCGTCCGCATATCTTCTAAGGCTTAACGATATGCAGACGAATGTTTTTCGTCTCTGCCCAGCGGCAGTCATATGAAATTTCAGATCTGACAGGAGTTATTATAGCATATTCCCGCATTTCTGTCAAGCATTTTTGAAAAAATGACAGAAAGTTGAATCAGATTTCAGAGATCGTTTTTATTTGTGCATATTTACCAAAGTCCGAGCCGACACGGTCAGACAGAATTCGACTTGCAATTGTTTATTTTTAACAAGAGAGCATATCAAAAATATGACATATTGCCAATACGGGGTTACTGTTTTGTTCTGAATGTAATCAAAATGTAATTTTATTATTCCTGATTGTAATTTTTTTGTGATTCTGATGAAAGAAATTTGATAATTTTTATGTGCAATTTCACCAGCAGTCAGGACAATGTCTATGTAAACTTTGTGAGGAACAGAGAAATGTTTTCAAAAAGCTTGCCATTTGGAAAAAAATATGCTATGATATGGATGGCCTTAAAAAAAGAAAGACGGCCGATCAGATAAACAGAAAGAAAGAAGAAATCTATTTTCTAACACCAGAAAGGAATGAGTCGATGAAAAAGGCAAAAGTCGCAGCACTTACTATGGGTATGGTTGCTTCCTGCTTGTTCGGAGGCTATGCCGTAGCTGACGCTGCTACTGTCACACTTGATGAAAGTATCGCAGGCACTCCCCAGATTCCCCAGCCGATTATCAGTACAGAAAATGCTTGTAAAGCTGTTTCAGGAACTCCTGAAATCGCACAGGCAGAACAGCAGAATGCTGCTGCTGTTAACAAGAATAATAACAATAATAATAAAAATATTGAAAAGCCCAGCGTAACTGCTGTTACTCTTGAAGAAAATATTTCTGCTCCGGCAGAACCGGTAATCCAGGTTCAGACCCCGGAACAAGAAACAGTTGTAACAGAAACTCCTGCAATAGCAGAAACTCCTGTAGAAACAGTTCCGGTTTCTGAAGAACCTGCTGTAAAGAAAGTTTTAGTAAAGTCTGTTGCAGTCTCTGAAAAAGCTGCTGCTCCTGCAGCGGAAGATACAAAGACAGAAGCCGTTCCGGTTTTTGAAGATATTACCGAAGAAGTTAAGGAAAACAGTACTGAAAAATTAACATATGCAATTGGTACATCAGAAACTGAAACAGAAGAAACTACTGCTACAGTTGAAGAAGTTGTAAGATTATATACACCTGCTCCCAGAACAACTACACAGCCTGAAACAACAACCACAACTGCTGAGAGCACCGAAGAAACAGAAACTACTACCGAAGCAGAAGTAAAATTATATACCCCTGCTCCTAAGACAACAACCAAGCCTGAAACAACCACAACTGCTGAAAGCACTAAAGAAACAGAAACTACTACCGAAGCAGAAATAAAATTATATACTCCTGCTCCCAGAACAGAAACCACACCGGAAACTACAACTACTACAGAAGAAACAACAACTACTACCACAACAACAACTACTACCACCACAACTACGACAACAACTACTACAACAGAACCTGTTGTGACTACTACACAGACTACAACAGTAGCTGAACTCAATTATGCTGAAGTTGTAGATGCTGAAGTATATCTGGATAATCTTTTTGATGATTATTCCGAAGTAGAAGTTGCTCCTGTTGCAGAAGAAACCGCTCCTGCTGTAATGGAAACCGTTCCGGTTGAGATAACGACAACAGAAGCCGCTGTCGTTTCTTCTTCCAGATCTGTCACGGATGCAGAATATATTCTCCTCTGCAACTGCGTAGCACATGAAGCCGGCTCTGATGTCATCACAATCGAGAATAAGGCCAAAGTTGTAGAAGTCATCATGAACCGTGTTGCTTCTTCCAGCTTCCCGAATACAATCTATGGAGTCATCACACAGAGATACCAGTTCAGCGGTTCTTCTTCCTATGCGGACAAGACTACTTATACAAGCAAAGTCACCAACAATGTCAAAGCCGCTGTGGATTTATATTTCTCCGATCCGTCTGCTTTTGATCATGGATATTTATATTTCTATGGTGACGGTTCTCAGAATCATTTCAGAACTTCTTGATTTCTGAAATTATCACTTCGTTTTCAAGCAGAGTATTGCTCCAGCAGTACTCTGTTTTTATAATTTCTGACAAAATTCATAATATTTTGCATATTTTTTATAATTTGTAAAAATAAAAACCCGATTTTACTTGACGAATGCCCGAAAATTCAGTATAATATAAGAGTAGGCTTTCTATTTCCAGAAATTTCAAAATCCAGGAGGTCATTATGCAAAAAATTCATGTGCCTGTCAATGATGCTTATGATGTTCTTGTGGAACGGGGCATTCTCCAAAATTGCGGAGAGTTGATCAAAAATACCGTATCTGCCGGAACTTGTGTGATCATTACAGATGATAACGTAGATAAATTATATTCCGGTACTGTAGAGCAGTCTCTTAAAGATAACGGCTTCCGGACGGCGAAGTTTGTTTTCCCGCATGGGGAGACTTCCAAAAATGCCGGTACGCTGCTGCAGATCTGGTCTTTTCTGTGTCAGAATGAAATTACCCGTTCAGATTGCCTGATTGCTCTGGGCGGCGGTGTAGTCGGTGATATTACCGGCTTTGCAGCGGCTACATTCCTGAGAGGTCTGCCGTATATTCAGATTCCGACTTCTCTGCTGGCACAGGTGGATTCTTCTGTCGGCGGCAAGACAGCGATTGATCTGCCGGAAGGAAAGAATCTTGTCGGAGCTTTTAAACAGCCTGCCGCTGTGCTCTGCGATCCGGATACGCTTTCCACTCTGCCGGAAGAATTCCTGATCGACGGCATGGGTGAGGTTATCAAATACGGTATGATTGCCGATGCAGAACTGTTCCGGAATCTGTGCCGCTATGATCTGGGAAATATCAGAGAACATCTTGATGAGATAATTCCAGTGTGTATCAGCATCAAGCGTGATGTCGTTGCAGAAGACGAACTTGATACCGGCAGACGCATGATTCTGAATTTCGGCCATACGCTTGGCCATGCGATTGAAGCTTATTATCATTATGAAACTTATACACACGGCTGTGCGGTTGCTGCCGGCATGTGCCTGATGACAAAATACTGCGGCAGTTCCGAAGACTATGAAATTTTGAAACAGTGTGCAGAACGGTATCATCTGCCCTCGGATGTGCCTGTTTCTATAGAAAAATTAACTGCTCTGTGCGGCAATGACAAAAAACGTGCCGGTGCGAAACTTCGCTACATTCTCTGTCAGCCCATCGGAACGGCAGAAATCAGAACCGTTTCTCTGCCGGAATTCCGGGCACTGTTTGAAAAGCCCTGACCTGAAAGGATAAATTTACATGAATATACAGATTCAGCCCCATAAACTGATGGGAAAAGTCAAAGTTCCCTCGTCGAAAAGCATGGCTCACAGAATGCTGATCTGTGCGGCTCTGAGCAAAGGTGTTTCCGAAATTTCCGGAATCAGCTTTTCCAAAGACATTGAAGCAACGATCTCTGTGATGAAAGCCCTTGGTGCAGGGTTTGAAATCCATGATGATACTGTAATTGTCACCGGTATTACAGAACGTCAGAAAACGGCTCTGGCGGACTGCTGTGAGAGCGGTTCCACTCTGCGGTTTCTGATACCTGTTGCGGCTGCACTCGGCACAGAAACCACCTTTACAGGACAGGGAAGACTGCCGCAGAGACCTGTTACGACATATATCCGTGAACTCACAAAAAAAGGCATAGAATTTGACTATCAGAATACCATGCCCTTTACGATCAGAGGACAGCTGCAAAGCGGTGTTTTTGATATTGAAGGCGATATTTCTTCTCAGTTTGTTACCGGGCTGCTTCTGGCACTTCCGCTTCTGAGGGAAGATTCTGAAATTGATCTGATTTCTCCGCTGGAATCCAGACCCTATGCGGACATGACTATTGACTGTATGGAAAAATTCGGTGTCTGCACAAAAAGCATGGCAAACGGCTGGCACATTTTCGGCAATCAGCATTATCATGCGAAAAATATGACCGTAGAAGGAGATTTTTCGCAGGCGGCATTTTTCTATGTGGCCAATGCGATCGGAAATCAGATTGTGCTTGAAAATATTCCGGCTGAAACTATGCAGGGAGACCGGAAAATTGTAGAATTCATCGAGAGAATGTGCTATCAGAAAAGCCGCAAGCAGGAAAAATTTCTGATTGATGCAAAAGATATTCCGGATTTGGTTCCCATTCTCTCTGTACTGGCAACATTCAGCGACAGACCGACATTTATTTGTAATGCTCAAAGACTCTGCATGAAAGAAAGCAACCGTCTTGAAACAACTGCGGCAATGCTCAATACTCTTGGCGGAAAAGTAAAAGTGATTCAGAATGGTCTGGAGATTTATCCGGCTGCTCTGCACGGCGGTACGGTAGACAGTGCAGGAGACCACAGAATTGCAATGTGTGCGGCTGTTGCCGCATCCGGAGCATCCGGACCTGTGACGATTCTCGGAGCGGAATGTGTAGAAAAATCCTATCCGGCATTTTTCACGGACTATCAGAAATTAGGAGGTATTATTCATGGCATCGATCTGGAATCATAATATATCTGTTTCTGTATTCGGAGAAACAAAAGGCCCTGCAATCGGCATTACAATTGATAATCTGCCGGCAGGGGAATATATTGACACAAACAGGCTTTCTCAGTTTATGGAACGGCACAGTACAGACGAAAACGGACGTCCGGCACTGAATCAGGTGATGTCCGGCATTCTCAACAGCCGGACAACAGGTTCACCCTTATGTGCGTTTATTCAGAATACCAATACACAGAAACCTGATTTTTCACAGATCAACCGTCTGCCTCGTCCCGGACATGCAGATTATACCGGAACACTCCGGTATAACGGCTTTAATGACATCCGTGACGGCGGTCATGTATCGGCCGCTATGACAGCTCCTCTGTGTTTTGCCGGAGCTGTCTGCGGACAGATTCTCGAACGCAGAGGCATCTATACAGGGGCACATATCGAAGAAGTACACGGCATTCATGACAGGACTTTCAATCATGTTTCTGTGACAAAAGATGATATTTTAGCTGTCAGATATAAGAAATTCCCTGTGATTCAGAATGCACAGGGAGATAAAATGCAGAAAGATATACAGGCGGCTGCTCAGGGCGGAGAAACACTCGGCGGAGCAGTAGAATGCGTTGCTGTGAATGTGCCGGCCGGAATCGGTTCACCGGTTTTCAACGGCCTGGAAAATACCATTGCTCAGTTATTGTTCGCTCTGCCGGACATCAGAGGCCTCGAATTCGGTGCGGGATTTTCTGTCACAGAAATGACAGGCAGTCAGTGCAATGACAGTTATTATGTCGATCAGCACGGTCATGTGAAAACGGCTTCCAATACGCACGGCGGTATTTTAGGCGGTATTTCTTCAGGAATGCCGGTTGTCCTGAAAGCCGCATTCCGGCCGCCTGCCTCTGTAGGAATCACACAGAAAACAGTGAATCTTTCCAGTATGGAAGAAGAAATTCTGCCGCCGTCTCCTGTGAAAGAAGCCTGTGCTCTGCCGAAATTAGTGCCTTGTGTGGAGGCGGCTGTCAATATTGCTCTGCTTTCCCACATGCTGGATTATCCGCATTTCTGCTGACAGACTCCGGAAAGGCGGGCTTTTTATGCGTGACGAGAATTTACACAAGATTTCAGAACTTGCCGACCGGACTGTAACAGATCCGCTGACAGCAAATATTCTGCTCTGCTATGCTCTGCGGCAGACAGAAAAGCCGCTCGATACGGATTTGTTATATGATATTGCCGTTACAAGCGGTATTATTAATTATTTTACATTTCAGGATACGTTACAGACAATGGAGGAAACCGGAGCCGTTTCCCGAATCCGGAAAGACGGGCAGATGTGTTTCAGGCTGACTGCAAAAGGCCGTGAAACAGCAGATCAGATGCAGCATCTGGCAGGGAAATCTTATCGTGAGCAGATTGCCGAGGCTCTTGCAGCGGCAGTACAGCGGCGAAAAAACGAAGAACAGGTAAAAATTTCTTATGAAACACTTCCGCAGGGCTGTCATCTGCATGTCAGACTGGTAGATCATGAGCTGATTTTACTGGAACTGACTTTGTTTACACCGGATGAAACACAGGCCAGACTGCTGGGAGATAAGATTTTAACCAATCCTTCGGCAGTTTATCATGAAATTCTGAGAGCCGTCATGCCTGAAAGAAAAACTGGTTTGTCATAAAAAAACCGTCCGGATTTCCGGACGGTTTTTTGAATATTCAGTGAGTAATCAGACACCGTATTTTGCAGTAGCCACCGGAACACCAGGACCCATTGTAGAGGTGACTGTGCAGGATTTCAGATAGGTACCCTTTGCAGCAGCCGGCTTTGCCTTTACAACAGCTTCGAGCAGAGTGCTCAGGTTCTGGTCAAGTTTTTCTGCACCGAAAGAAGCCTTGCCGATCGGGCAGTGAATGATATTGGTCTTGTCCAGACGATATTCGATCTTACCGGCTTTTGCATCGGTAACAGCCTTGGCAACGTCAGGTGTAACGGTGCCGGCCTTCGGGTTCGGCATTAAGCCTCTCGGGCCGAGTACACGACCCAGACGGCCGACCAGACCCATCATGTCCGGAGAAGCAACAACAACGTCGAAGTCCATCCAGTTTTCTTTCATGATCTTGTCTACTAAGTCCTGACCGCCGACATAATCAGCACCGGCAGCCTTAGCAGCTTCATACTTGTCTTCTTTACAGAATACACATACTCTTACGTTTTTACCGGTACCGTTGGGCAGTACAACTGCACCACGAACCTGCTGGTCAGCGTGACGGGAGTCAACGCCTAAACGAATGTGTACTTCTACAGTTTCATCAAATTTTGCCTTGGCATTCTTGCAGACCAAATCCAGAGCTTCTGTGGACTCATAGAGCTTGTCAGCTTCAATTGCCTTACGGCTGTCAACATATTTCTTGCCGTGTTTCATGATAAAATCCTCCTAATTAGTGGTGATACCGGACTGCTGAACCGCAGTTCCGGTTAGCGGAAAGATGAGATTTCCTCCCACTTGATATTAAAACTCTGTTGAAATCAGTCTTTTACGACTACACCCATAGAACGTGCAGTACCGGCGATCATGCTCATAGCAGCTTCAATAGAGCCGGCATTGAGGTCTTTCATTTTGGTTTCTGCAATGGTCTTGACCTGTTCTTTGGTGATGGTAGCAACTTTGGTCTTGTTCGGAACACCGGAACCGCTTTCAATGCCGCATGCTTTCTTGATCAGGACAGCAGCGGGCGGAGTCTTGGTGATGAATGTGAAAGAACGGTCTGCATAAACAGTGATCACTACCGGAATGATCATGCCGATGTCATTCTTGGTTCTTTCATTGAATTCTTTTGTAAATGCCATGATGTTTACACCGTGCTGACCCAGTGCAGGACCAACCGGCGGAGCAGGTGTTGCTTTACCTGCCGGAATTTGCAGCTTGATATAGCCTGTTACTTTCTGTGCCATAATGAACCTCCAGTTTTGTGGTCAAGGCGAGTATTGATAAAATTATACTCTCCCACGTATGAAAGCAGATTTGCTTTCAGGATTTTCTTCTTGATTAATCATCAAGCTTGACAGCCTGATGCAGTGCGATGGTAGTCGGCGTTTCACGGCCGAACATGCTGACAAGGACTTCGACCTGTTCGTTTTCCAGATCAATATTCTTGACAATGCCTGTAAACCCATCCATATTTGTGCCCGTTACACGGATTGTATCACCGACTTTGTAATTGACTTCAATAGTCGGTTTGGAATTGATGCCCATAGCAGCGACTTCCTTGTCAGAAAGGGGAGTCGGTTTCGAGCCGGGGCCGACGAACCCTGTGACACCTCTGGTATTGCGGACAACCGCCCAGGAGTCATCGGTATAGATCATTTTTACCAGCACATAGCCGGGGAAAACTTTCCGTTCGTATTCCTTTTTCTTTCCGTCAACGATTTCTGTAACATGTTCTGTCGGGACCTGGATTTCCTGAATCTGTTCATGCAGTTTGCGGTTTTCCACAACTTTCTCGATATTCTGGACAACTTTGTTTTCATAGCCCGAATAGGTATGAATGACATACCATTTTGCAGTCTGAGACATGCCAAGACCTCCCTTTGAATCATGTTAAGAATTCTGACCCAGACTAAGCAGGAACTTCATCAGTTCGAGCAGACCTGTGTCGAGCAGTCCGACAAAAAGGCTGGAAATCACAATTGTACCAAGTACGATGCCGGAATTGATCATGACGGTTTCTTTTGTCGGCCAGGTTACCATTTTGAACTCACGCTTGAGATCAGCAAACCATTTGCCGATGCCGCCGGATTTCTTCTCGTCTTTTTTCTTGTCTTTTTTATCAGACTTTTCTGCTTTTTCTTTTTTAGCTTTTTTGGTTTCTTTTTCGTCAGAAACTTCGGTCAGAGCGTCTTTTTTTTCTTTCGCCATGCGTAAAACCCTCCGTTACTTTGTTTCTTTATGCGGTGTGTGCTTGCGGCAGAACTTGCAATGTTTGTTCATTTCAAGACGGTCGGGGTCGTTTTTCTTATTTTTCTTTGTTACATAGTTACGACGCTTGCATTCCGTGCAAGCAAGTGTTACTTTCACTCTCATCTTATCGGCACCTCCTGATAGAATAGCTTTTATCCGACTTATCCGGATGTGTTTTCGCTTTTGCCTCCCTCAGTTGACAGAGATAAAAAAAGCACATAAAAAATACCCCTGCAAAGAGGTATTTTTATTATAGCATATTGTTTTTTATTTGTCAAGTGTTTTTCGATATTTTTTTGCATAAAAATTCTGAAAACGAGGCTGTTTTTATATGCCGTTTCCTTGTGCGAGGCTGGAATAATAGCTGCTTAATAATCTGGCAGATTCTGCAATGATCTGATTGGCCTGAGCCGCTCTTGCGGTATTGGCATAGATACCCTGTGCGGCTTCTTCGGCGGCAGAACGGGCATGTGTCACAGCCTGCTGAAGCTGTTCCGGCTGACCGGATTCTGACAGAGTTTCGGCAATTTCCAGATGTGCCATACTGCGGATAGCATGTAATTCGTCTTTGAAAATGCCTTCGGCCTTGATATTTTCCAAAATTTCGGGATAATTTTTGTCTGTCAGGAGTTTCTTGGCATTCCGGAGTGTCTGAAAATCCGGAATTTCCGTACTTTCTTCCCATGAATCAGACAATAGTTTATCCATAGGAATATCCAGTATGCCGGACAGATATTCCAGTGTCTTCATAGAAGGCGTGGCATTGCCGCTTTCAATCAGGCTGAGCATATTTCTGGTGATAAAATTTCCGGCGACTTCGCTTTGTGTCATTTTTTTGGAAAGTCTTGCGGTTTTGAGTCGTTTTCCTAATTCTGCATTATCCATGAAACCAGTCCTTTCTGATTGATATTTCTCTTTCGTGTAAATATTGTTTACGCTGTTTTTTATATCATAGCACAAATCAGAAAAAAATGCAAGAGGTTTTTGTAATTTTTTCAGAAAAAATACTTGACAAATCATGAAAACTGTGATATGATATTTTCAGTAAATAAAATTTACATGAAAGAAGGGAATTTTATGCAGGCATGGTGGGAAAGCTTAACACAGATTCTCAGAATTTTATATTGTATTGCAATACCGTCAACGCTGGTTCTGCTCCTGCAGATGCTTCTTGCTATGATGGGCGGTCATCATGATGCCGGGGTCGAATTTTCAGATACTTCCGGTATTGATGATCTGAATCTTGATCTTGACGGTGACGGCATTCCGGATATTGATGCACCGGATATTCATATCGGCTCTGACGGCAGCAATCCGGCAGATTTCGGAACGCTGAAATTACTGACACTCCAGACAATTGTGACGTTCTTAGCCGTTTTCGGATGGGTATCTATTATCTGTATCAGTTCCGGACTGACAAATATTGCCTCTCTTCTGATCGGTGCTGTCTGCGGTCTGGCAATGATGCTGATCGTTGCAAAGATGGTGCAGGCAACGGCAAAGCTTGCCGAAAACGGAACGCTGAATTTAAAAAATGCCATCGGTGAAACAGCGACTGTATATATTCCGATTCCGCCGAAAAATCAGGGAGTCGGCAAAGTTACCATGCAGCTGCAGGGCAGATTCTGCGAACTGGATGCCGTGAACATCGGAGAAGAAATGCTCTCAACCGGAGCACAGGTGCTTGTTTCCGATGTCGTAGGAGATACGCTTGTCGTTGAGGAATGCTGATATGATGCAGAATCTGAATATTCTCGGCTGTGTTGTTTCATTGCTGCTCGGAGTACTGATACTGTATATTTCGCAGCAATTGAAGAAACATCCGGAAGCCCCTGTATTACCGCCCTATTACGAAGGTAAAATTACTAAAATAAAATGGACATCCGTAACGGTACAGTTTTCATTTCAGAATCATGAAATAGAATGGGAATTTCCCAGAGTCACGCTTCCGAGTACAATCAGTATGAGAGTCGGTATGCCTGTGAAAGTTTTTTATTCACCGGAATCCGGTCAGTCATATGTATATTCTGTCGGAAAACCCAATCTGAGTATCATTTGTCTTGTGATTGCTCTTGTGATGTTTACAATCGCAGTTTTATTTTTCACAGCAGGAGAGGTGTAATCATGAAAGAATATAAAATCGTCTCGGCACATTTTGAACTCGAAAATACAAAAAAATCTGCTTCCGGTTTTTCGGATTCTATGAAACAATTTTTCTTTGTGAATCATCAGTTCAATCCACAGAATGTAGAACTCATGATGCAGAAAATGAATCAGGACGGCTGGGAAGTCGTCAGTGTCGCTCCGAATCCGGCTGCATTCCAGTCCGATGGAGAAGTATTGATTACTTTTGAGAGAGAATTATAAAAATTTTAACTCCGTTTTCAGGTGAGGTGAACGGATATGAAAACACATAGAAACACACACCCGGCTGTGAAAGTCCTGTCTTTATTGATTCCCATTCTGATTATCGCTCTGATTCTGGTGCTGAGAGATATTGCAGGCTTCCGGATTGGTTCGGATACCGATTTCGGAGTCGTCTGCAAGCTGAACTTTCAGGGACAGAAAGGTTATCACTGGTATATCCTGAACAAAGACGGAACAGTCAAAGATGATGACTTCACAACAGCAGAACCCTATATCTGGCAGGACGGAAACAGAATTTCTCTTGCTTTGCAGGAACATGACGGAGAAAAATTCCCGTCAGATATGTTTTTCCGGAATGCAGAATTTCTGAATTATTATCTTGATAATGAAGAAATTGATACTGTTCCGCAGGAAGTTCCGGCGATTTCCAAAAAGCTTGAAGTCAGATCTGAAAAAATAGAAGCAGTCGAATCCGGTTCGGAATATGTCAAAATCAATCGCTTTGTCGTGCCGGAGATTCAGAATTCTCTGTACAGCTGGGCAGTCTGTGATGCATGGGGCGAGAAACTTGGAAATGAATTCAGTACGACTCTGCCGGAAGTAATCCCGCAGGATAACGGCAGTATTCAGCTGTTCTATACAGAACGGGACGAAAATGAAGAATCTGTTCAGATATTCAATCCACAGGAGAGTGACTTTTCTCACAGCTATCATACAGAAAAAAACAGAACTGTTTTTATCGAACAGGCATTTGAGTATTTCAATTTCTATATGATAAATTATGATGAGTCAATTGCAAGAAGGGAAAATTTTGTAAATAACGATTTTATTGAAGAAATTTGTTCCATAGAGGATGCTTATGTTCGGGCAAAAAATGAAGTCACGATTCCTTATTCTCTGGTGACATTCCGTTGTGATTTCATCATCAATGATGAATATCAAAAAGTTGATTTCTGGTTTTGGGAAGTGACATTCTCGCAGATGGATAATCCGGACGGGGAAGCACAGACGGTCTATCTTGATTCACTTGGAAAAACTATTCTGATTCTGGACGGGAAACCGGATTCTGTATAAGAGGTGAAAGTTTTATGCATCGTCCTTTATGGCCATTCATTCTGATGATGATCGTTTTCTTTCTGATGTCGGTGGATGCCCGGATTATCGGTTCGGTTGTCTGCGTTCCGACTGGAATCTTAATGCTCTCGCAATGCCGGAAATCAAAAGCAGAAGATTCAGAGCAGTCTGAGGCCTTGTCTTTCTTCGGCGGAGCAATCATGGTTTTCTTCGGAATCTGTGTAATGCTGAGTTATCTTTTCAGATAAGGATTGAGTTTATGGAAATTACAGGAATCTTGTTTTCAATCTGCCTGATTCTGTTCGGATTGGCAATGCTGTATGTTTCATTCAGCCATCCGGATAGTTCTTTCGGTGTGAATCATGGAGGCAGTCTGGATTCTGTTCTTCTTGGAATCGGCAGTCTTCTGATCGGGAGTATGCAGTTTCTGATGGTACTTCCGAAACAGATCGTGATTGCAGGTACACTGCTTCTGATTGGAATGGTATTGATCAGACGCTGCTGTCATGCCAATGCAGAAGAACAGAAGCTTGATGCTTCAGAAATGAACTGGCTGATTTCGCTCATCAGCGGAATTGTGTTAATTTTATTAGCTCTCTGTAATATTATTAATTATATTTTTTAGTAAGGAGTTGTTTTTATGGCAAACTTTGGTGTATTACTTGTAATTTGTGTGATTGTGGTGATTTTATTCGCTGCATTGATTGCAATTCTGTCTCGCTACAGAAAATGCCCGTCTGATAAGATTCTGGTTATCTACGGTAAAGTCGGTACGGATGAAAACGGTCAGCCCAGAAGTGCAAAATGTATCCACGGCGGTGCGGCTTTTATCGTTCCGGTGATTCAGTCTTATCAGTATCTGGATTTAACCCCTATCTCTATGAATGTTGATTTAAAAAATGCACTTTCTAAACAGAATATCAGAATCAACGTTCCGTCAAGATTCACAGTCGGAATTTCTACCGAACCCGGTGTTATGCAGAATGCGGCTGAACGTCTGCTCGGTCTGAAAATGACCCTCTAAAAACCATCTTGTAGAAAGTGGGTTGAATGGTTTGAAGGCAGTTCCGGACTGCATTCGAGCCGTATGGTCAACATTGTTGTGTACCTTACTATTGCTGACCAAGGGGGGAG
>JAFUWN010000060.1 GCA_017483465.1 Oscillospiraceae bacterium | reverse complement strand
TTTTTGTCAGTAACGGTTTTCTCACAAATCTGTCTGATTACAGTATAGCATATTTATTTTTATTTGTCAAGAAACGAAAGGAGGGAGCGGCATTCCTCCCCGACCTAAGAGGTCGGGGTATCCTGCCGCCTTTTGATGAAACGTGTCAGACATTTATCCGAAGAAACGCTGAACAAGGTCGCAGCCCAGATTGGAGAATCATTCTGGGATTATCCCTATGCTGACGGCGAGGGCGGACTGAAAGCGTTTATTCCGTCCCGTCAGGCAATGGACGAATATATGAAAGCATTTGTCATTGCGGGTATGGAGAGCGGAACGCTGTACAGCACCGACGGCGGTGAGGGATATATCCTGCTCACCTCCTCAGACGGTGAACATCCGAATCTGAAAAGTATCCTGAAAATGGCAAAAACAATGAAACACGCTCTTGGCGGGTGGAAACAGCTTTCCGCATTTCTGAAAACTGCCAATGCCGGCGGTGAACCGCTTGAAAAGATTATGAAACGGCAGAAAAAACCCTATGTCAAGGTCGAAATGCTTATCGTCACCAAAGAATATCAAGGGCAGGGCTATATGCGGAAACTCATGGGCTTTGCCTATGCGATGGCAGCAAAGAAAAATGCTTCGGTCATTCTTGATACCGATGCAAAGGGCAAATGTGACCGCTATCTTCATCTTGGCATGAAAATCGAACGCACCCGCACAGCAGCAGGTTTCCCGATTTATGATTTGATACGGGAAACACCGGTCATTACGAAAAAGAATACCGTTCTTCCTGTTGACAACCCATTGCAGCCGCTGGCAGTGGTCGGTACAAATTCATGGGGCAGTGCTGCATATGGCAAAGTGCTGCGGGGGAGCAGCGTGGACGAATCTGTAATCAAGCAGACGGTGGAAACTGCATTGCAGGCAAATCTGTTGATATTTGACACGGCACAGGATTACGGACTCGGCGAGGGTCAGAAAATGATCGGCAGACTTTGCCCTGAGCGTGCCATGATCTCCTCAAAATTCACGCCCGGAAAGAACTACACGCCCGGACAGGTTCGCAGCTCATTTGAAAAGGATTTACAGGATTTTGACAGAGATTCCGTAGATATCTACTGGCTGCACCTGCCGAATCAGATCGAGGAAAACCTATCAGAGATGATTGCTCTTTACAAAGAGGGAAAAATCAGAAATATCGGCGTTTCCAATTTCTCATTAGAGGAATGCAGGATTGCAGAAGCGATTCTTGACCGGGAAAACATTCCGCTGTACGGCGTTCAGAATCACTACAGTCTGCTGGCAAGAGAATGGGAGAAAAACGGTCTTGTAGAGTGGTGCAGGGAAAACGGCGTGCAGTTCTGGGCATGGGCAGTGCTCGAAGAAGGAATGCTCGTCCCGCCGAAAGCACATGAAAAGCAGTCAGTAATGAAACTGATTTTCCGGAACAAACGAAAAAAACTCGCCCCGCTCTACCGAAAAATGCAGGAGATCGGTAAGGCACACGGGCTGACTATTCCGCAGGTGGCTATGGCATTTTGCAGCAGCAAGGGCATTATTCCGATCTGCGGCTGCCGCAGGCCGTACCAGATACAGGAGCTTGCACAGGCGGTCAGTGTCACCCTCAGTGCAGATGAAATTCGTCAGCTTGAACAGATTGCAGACAGTTTAGATATTCGTATTCTCGGTGCAGACATGTTCCGGTTTGCTGTCAAATCATAAAGAAAACTTGTATTAGTTTATCAAAGATTAGCAAGAAAACCCCCGCCTCTACAGGCGGGGGAGGATGTCACTGGTCATAGTAAAAAAATTCTCTGCCTGATCAGCCGGCAGGGAGTTTTTTATTATATATTACAGCAATTTCAGAATCTGTCATTTTAATTAATTTTAATTATGATTTGCACCAAATCTGCGTTTGGTGCAAATAAGAGCTTTTTAAAAATAACGCTGAACCGACGTTTCTGCAAAACTCCTGCTTTGTACACTCCGGAAATACAATTTTTGTCCGCCGCTCACGGACAGATAAAAAACAGCCCGAAAAATAGCCGGAATAAACTGAAAAAACAGAATGTCATATCATGCCATAACAAAGTCAATTAGAATGATTTTAAAATTACAGGAAAGTGAGGAGTTTTTTATCATGAAAATTGAACTCGAAATAAATCCGAAGTATACAGAAACCAATCAAATTCAGATTCAGATTTCTGTACCGCCGTATCTGTGGGAGAATGCCCTTGCCCTGACGGGGAATCCGGCCGAAGCTCAGGATGATTTTTTTGATGATCTTGAACTGATCGGCTATGAAAGAGTCACCGGAATTCCGGACAAGCTCGCCGATCTCATGGAGCAGTATGCCGTCACAGCAGGGCATATTCAGCATGTGTCGTCAGAAATCTGGAAGTATTTCCCGGCAGATATGCCGATTCAGGACTATCCGGAAGATTATCATGAATGGCTGGTCAATAACTGGCCGGAAGCCTTTCAGGAAATTCAGAAAGCTTGTTAATTATTTTTTTAAATCTTGAAAGGAGTTTTTTATCATGATTAGTTATCATTCAAATCAGAATCAGAAATCCGGTGCTCTCGGCTGGGATGACGAAATTCAGAACGAGAATAGTTTTCTTCTGCTCCCTGAGGGCGATTATCAGTTTAAGATCACGAATTTCACTAAGGCTCATCACGAGGGGAGTGCCAAAATTCCGCCCTGTCCGAAAGCGATTGTCGATTTTGAAATTTCAAACACTGACGGAAATCTGCTCACGATCTCGGAAAATTTCCTGCTTCATTCTAAGCTGGAATGGAAGTTATCACAGTTTTTCGCTTCGATCGGCATGAAGAAAAAAGGCGAACCGCTCCGGATGTGCTGGAGTCCGGCTCTGATCGGCAAAACAGGCATGTGTAAAATTATCATTCGCAAGTATCCCGGTGCGGACGGACAGGAACATCAGAAAAATCAGATCGAAAAGCTCTATCCTGCGTATGATCTGGCCGAACAGCCTGCAAGTTTCCCCCTGTACCGAAAAAACTGATTCACCGGAGTGATCAACTTTGAATTATGATGATATGAACTATGAAGAATTGCTGGAGTATATGAATCCGGCTGTGCTGGACTATCAGGAATGGCTGAATATCGGCCTTGCCTTGAAGCGTGCCGGATGTGATGTCTCTGTCTGGGAAAACTGGTCGGCTCAGGATTCCGCCCGCTATCATCAGGGCGAATGTCAGAAAAAATGGCTCACGTTCGATGACTGCGATACCCCCGTTACCGCCGGAACACTCGTGTATATGGCCAGACAAAACGGCTGGACTCCGGAGAAATCCGCTCCCGGAAAAGTCTTTGACTGGGATGATGAAATTGAT
>JAFUWN010000059.1 GCA_017483465.1 Oscillospiraceae bacterium | reverse complement strand
CCGAGTGAAAACATTCGTTCACAGTAATTTCGGACATATCGGAGAAGCATTGATAGAACTTTTAGAAGATTCAGACTTTGAAGATGTTCTGGAAGTTTTCACCGAGAACAGAAAACAGATTCTTGACGAAATCAAGCATAAAACACCTATCACAGACAGAATAGCTGACTACTACTCTCTCTGGATGACAACGGCACAAATTCTGCAAGAGTATCTGGAAGTACCTGTACAACCGGACGAAATCAAAAAAATTCTGCTGAATCATCATAAAGAATTATTCAAAACGTTCGATACAGGTCAGGCACTTTACAATACAATTTGTTCCTATGTGATTACTCATAGATTGGCATTTCCCGAAAGAAACTCTACTATTTCAGAATATGGCAATCTGGAAGGGCTTGTGCTGCTGGGAAATCAGATTGTTATTCTGAAAGACTCTTTTGAGAAAATAGTGAAATCCAATGGCTACACCAGTCCGAAACTATGTTTAAAACTGCTTGACCAGATGGGTGTACTGGTCAGACAGCGTAAGGATACTTACTATAGTATGCGTACCATAGATAAAGTACCCTGTAAGGTCATTACACTCGAACTAAATAAAAAATTTATAGAAAGCGAAGGTAATATAATATGAAATTTACCAGTAAGAAAACCATTGACAATTTAAAAGAAGGAAAACAGTATCACGGTACTATCTACAGCATAGACCTTGTGGAACTGGAAAAGGGCAGTTACTACGATGTAAAGATAGAACTTGATACCGGAATCGTAAGTATCTGGTGTTCTGATGATGTAAATCCAGAACATCCCATGTTTGATGTATTCAGCTGTTTCATTGAAAATGATGAAGATGCAGAGGATTTCGACGAAAATGAAATAGTAGGCAGTGAAGTGGACTTTACAGTAAAAGTCATCACACCGAAAAAAAGCAAGAAAATCAGAATATTCTTTGAAAAAGTAACACTAACAGAGGAGGATACTGAAAATGAATAAACCGTATCAAACAACAGCTACAGATATGTATTATAATAATGAGGGGACATGTGACCTGCATGAAATCACAAAGATTCCTCACCTGCTGACTGCAAAGGAAGTTTCTGAAATTCTGAAAATCGGCTATACAAAGACACTTGAACTAATGCGTTACGGAAAAATCCCATGTATTAAACTGGGTAATACCTATCGTACCAGTGAAGAAGCCTTAGCGGAATGGATTCAGCAGAGCCTGAAACAGTCATAAGCAATCAGGAGAGGGAATTTTCCCTCTCCAAATATTTTAGAAAGGAGTGGTTTCCCATGAGTGGAAGCATTCGACAACGCAAGTATAAGAACGGAAAAGTGTCTTATCAGGTTGTAATTGAAAAAGGTGTAGACAATAACGGAAAGCGGCTTCGTGACTTCTACACCTATCCGACTAAGAAAGCGGCACAGGCGGCACTTGCTGAAATGGTAACACAGATGAATCACAGTACCTATATTGAGCCATCTAAGCTGACAGTTGCACAGGCAATGGAACAATGGTATGTGACTTGTGTAGAGCCTTCTCTGAAACCGAATACCAAAAGGGGCTACAGAGTTAATATCGAACACATCAAAAAGGGTATCGGAAACATTGAACTGCAAAAGCTGACACCAGTGCAGATACAAAATTTCTATAGCACTCTGGAACAGGACGGTATGTCACCAAGAACCATTCAGTATATTCACACGAATCTGAAAACGGCTTTAAAATACTTCTGTAAAATGCAGACAATTTCCAAAAATCCGGCAGAGTTCGCAACTGTTCCAAGACAAGGCAAGCCGAAAAATGACTACTACACAGAAGAAGAGGTCAAAGAATTGCTTGTGAAAACGAAAGATACTGACATCTATCTGGAAATTCTGTTGGGGGTTGGATTAGGCATGAGAAGGGGTGAGGTGCTTTCCCTCACATGGAATGATGTAAACTTCCAGAAAGGCACTATCAGCGTAAACAAGAGCGTAAGCAATATCAAGGGTGAAGTCATTGTCAGCAGTACCAAGACCGAAGCCGGAGAACGTGTTCTGAAAGTCCCTGACTTTATTCTGAAAGCCCTTTTTGAACGTAAACAGAAACAGTGGGCTGACCGGAAAGCCGCAAGAGGTCTTTACAAAGAAAATAACCTCGTATGCTGTAAAAGCGACGGAGATTACTATGTGACAGGCTCTTTCACAGCTAAATTTTCCTCAGTCCTGAAAAAGAAAGGGTTAAGACATATCAGATACCATGACCTCAGACACACCAATGCAACTTTGATGATGCTGTATGAAATCCCCATCAAGGTCATGAGCGAGAACTTAGGACACGCAAATACCGGAGTTACAATGGATACCTACAGCCATGTGACAATGAACATGAAAATGCAGATTGCTGAAAAATTTGAAAGCGAGCTGTTTTCTAAAATCGGATAATCAACAAGGGCAGAAGCGAAAAACTTCTGCCCTCTTATTTTCTATAAGGAGTGGTAATAAATGTTAAAATTCACAAAACTGACAGACATCTGGAATGCCGAATCTGTTCCGAAATACATCCGTGACAGCATGGAAGAACAGATGTTTAACCTGTGCAAAGAATACCTCGTAGATGAAATTACAGAGTTCGGGGCGTTCTTCTTTGTCGAAAATGAAGCTGACCTTGACAACTATCGTGAAACAGGAATGGTAGTCAGAATTGAAGAAGATGAACCGGAGTTCGTGAAGTTCCTGAAAGATGATTCTGGAAATATCTGCTGTCAAAGTTGCCATATTGTCAGTGATGACTATGGGGTGTACATTTTCAGAGAAGTATCTAACATTACTTCCGATTCTTAAGGCGGTCAACAATTAACTGCACCGCTTTAATATCCTCATCGGTTAAATCAGACACATCAACAGTCTTGTTTCTTGTAACTCCAAGCAAATAGTCTGTGCTGACATGAAAGATATAAGAAAGCTTTATCAGCACATCAGGAGAAGGAGAACGTTCTTTCAATTCATAAAATGAAATGACAGACTTTGTTACTCCAATAAGTTCAGCAAGCTGTTGTTGTGTTAAACCGCTTTGTTTTCTCAATTCTTTTAATTTACTTCCGAAATCCACTCAAATTCAACTCCAATCCAAAAATAGTATACTAATATTTTATATCATTTTGGTGGAAAAACATACGAAAAGGGTTGACATTTGAAAAAAGATGTGATATAATTAAGAAAACTTTGAAAGGAGAATCAAAAATGACTGTAACTGACTTGTATGCTCTGAACTCCGCATTAGAAAAAGATGAGAACGAAATAAGAATTCAAGACCCTGCTTTGACAGAAATTAAAGTTCTGCTCTCTTCAGATGTAAATATGCTCAAAAATA
This sequence comes from Oscillospiraceae bacterium, assembly GCA_017483465.1. Taxonomy (GTDB): domain Bacteria; phylum Bacillota; class Clostridia; order Oscillospirales; family Ruminococcaceae; genus UBA3855. The sequence continues at coordinate 18,885 of JAFUWN010000059.1, read as the reverse complement.
TGCTTAAGGGTGGGGGACTAGGCTTTGCATTAGCAATGGGAGGAGTGTTAGCTATGTTCACTGGTGCTTTCCTTTTGCCCCTTGCTTTAATGGCAGCAGGAGTATTTAAAATGGGGAAAGCTATTACATATGACACAGTAAAGGGCATAAAAACTGATAATCAACTTAAAGAGGCTCAAAATCAGATATCCAATAAATACAAAGAAATTGACATCAAAAGAATGTTTGAACTCATTAAAACCTATTATAGCGAAACTTCCAGTGGAAATTCGTATTCTGTTCTTAAACATAAGTAAAATAAGTATAGCATAAAATAATTGATAATCTTGCTAAATTATAAGGTAACTATAACATTCTGGTTGCCATTCTGACGACATAGCCGACGACGACGGACGACATAAAAAGCAGGTATATTTTCGATTGTTTCGGTTCTTCACACAGAACCCGAAAGAAAAGACAAATAAAAAGAAATGCCAGCAAAATAACGCAAATGCGTTTGAACTGCTGGAAATCGTGTAAGCACTAATACTGCTTCGAGGGTTCGAATCCCTCTCTGTCCGCTGAAAAACAGTCGTTTTGAAACGGCTGTTTTTTTATTTGCCCTGTAATCTGAGTATAGAATAAAGCCTCGCTTTTCACACGGAAGCGAGGCTTGCTTTTAGTTCTGCTGATTAGCAGAGTCTTCCGGAACAGTACGGCGATTCCAGAGTTCAATGACATCCAGTTTGTTTTTCAGGTGCAGTGTTCCGCACCCGCAGACACTGCACTGAACTGTTTTTGTCTGCTCCCATGATTCGCCCAGATAAGCTTTGCCGCCGCAGAACGGACAGGGTTTGAGTTTGATTTCTTTCATAACAATTCCTTTCTTTTTTCAGAATTTTATATATGACAGCAGAAGTTTCCGGAGCTGACAGAAGATCAGCTCCGGAAATTATCATACAGAACGTTTTTATTATAGCACAGAATAAGAAATTTGTCAATCAGTTCAGAATCAGATTTCTTTCTGTGCAATCCAGCGATAGCTTTTGAAAAATAAAATGCCGGTAGATGTCAGAAATGCAGTCGGAATCAGAATGATCAGTCCACGGACGATAATTTCATAGTATAGAATTCTTTCAGTAACAAAGCTTTCATGCTTAAAACTCCTTTCGGGCGAGCCATTTTCCGCTCTTGCGGAATAAAATCATACTGAGTATGATGAAAATGATCAGGAATCCGGCAAGAATTGCGAGTAATCCGCCGGACAGAAGCAGCTGTTTGGCAGAATCTGAAATCTGTATTTTTCTCAGAAACATGCCGGAAATTCCCAGCAGACCGAAAAACATGGACATATAACTGCTTGCTTTCACGGCAGAATATTTTATAGCGGCAGCAATCAGACAAATTCCCATTGTGTATGAGAAAATATAACTGACTGCGAGAATGCTCAGAAATTCGGCCAGTACGGAAATCTGGAATGTTTTTGTGATCAGCAGGACAATCAGCGTGATCATTCCGGATGTCAGGATATAAAATCCATCTGTCAGAGCAAGATAATAATATTTGCTTTTAAGATAAATTTTCCGGTTTACAGGAGTCGTCAGGGCATATAATAAATAATTGCTCTGTTCATCAAAAGCAAGAGAGTTTAACAGGAGTGTCACTGAAAATAAACTGCTGATGACAACCGGCATATATAAGATAAATCTAAGAGTATCTTTCGGATTTTCATCATCAAAGAGAAATCCGGCGAATGCTATCCCTGCAATGAATACGGAAAATATAATCATAATCAATCCGTTTCTGCGAGTGTTATAAAAATCTTTGAGTAACAGGCCTTTCATAAAATTACAGCTCCTTTCGCTCTGCCCACCGGAAACTCATCACGAACAGCCAGATTGTCAGAAGTAAAAGAACAATTCCGGTTCCGATCATAATGCCTGAAATTTTTCCTGCGGCACTGATCTGATTGATGATTGCATTCATAGTTGCTGCGGTAAGACTGACCGCAATTCCTACAAATATGCCCATTGCAGCCATCATGATCACTCTGACTTTACTGACACGGAATCTCATGCTAAGTGCGATCACCCATGTTCCAAAAATCAGAGAAATCAGAAACTCTCCGCCGGAAAATTTTAAAAGCCATTGAAAATCCTGTACGGTCGGCGTGTATCTGCTGATCAGAGAAAACAGGAGAATCAGAAAATTTCCGAGCAGAAGCATTCCGGCGATATGCAGAAGATAGAAAATATATTTTTCCTGAATATAATTTTTTCTTGTGACAGGGGTTGTGACTATATATTTCATATGATCGCATTTTTCCTCGTAAGTAAACAGAGCCATCATCAGAGACATGGGCAGTATAATTAAAAGCAATACCAGATAGCTGAAATCGGAAAGACTGTTGATCTGTTCCGGTGCATTGACGATTCCCAGCAGAGTCATACAGGGAATTAATATTTTGATATAGCTCAGATACTGATCTTTCAGTGTATAGAAATCATTGAGTAACAGGCCTTTGAGTTTCATATTCTCTCCCCCTTGACGTATAAAAGCATAATTTCATCAATTGTCGCATGATCGAATTGACAGTCCGGATAATTGGCTTCTGTCTTGTTTCCCTCCGGCAGTAAGACTTCGTATTGATAATCCATTTTTCTCCAGACAGCATTTTTTTCGGATTTCAATTTCTGGAAATCTGCCTCTCCGCATTTTGCAATGCGATAGTCATATAATAATTCGTCTTTGGATTTGGTAAATAATAATTTTCCCTCATGAATAAACGTGATATAATCGGCGATTTTCTCCAGATCGCTTGTGATATGAGAAGAAATTAAAATACTGTGTGTTTCGTCCTGAATGAAATCCAAAAAAATATCCAGTAAATCATCACGGGCGATCGGGTCAAGGCCTGCGGTTGGTTCGTCAAGAATCAGTAATTTTGCCTGATGTGACAGAGCGACGGCAATGCTTAACTTCATCTTCATGCCCTTTGAGAAATCTTTGATCTTCGATTTCTCCGGAAGCTTGAATTTTTCAAGATATTCCTGATATAATTTTCCGTCCCAGTTCTGATAGGTCAGCTGGCTGATACTGCCGATCTGTACGGGAGTCAGCATTTCATGAAAATGAATCGTATCGAATACAACACCGATCTGTTCTTTCAGGTCTGTCTGAGAGTCATCAAGTTTCTGACCATAGAACAGAATTTCTCCGGAATCTTTCTGAATCAAATCCAGAATGGCTTTGATAATCGTACTCTTACCGGCACCGTTTTCGCCGATCAGACCCATGATACAGCCCTGTGGAAGTTCCAGACTGATATTTTCAAGCTGGAATCTGTCATAGTTTTTCGAGAGATTTTTAATTTCAAGAGCGTTCATGATTATTCGTCCTCCTCATAGAACATAGTTAATAATTCTACTAATTTTGATAATGAAATACCGCTTGTTCTTGCGATTTCAGCGGCTTTCAGGAGATGTTCCTCGGCCTGCCGCTGACGTTCCTCCTGATAGAACTGCTTACCCCCGGCAGAAATGAAACTGCCTCTGCCGACAGTCGTTTCGACAAAGCCGTCACGCTGGAGGTCTTCATAAGCCCTCTGAACTGTAATCACGCTGATATGCAGAGATTTTGCTAAACTTCGCATAGAGGGAATCGGGTCGCCCTGTTTGAGCTGACCGGACATGACCATTGCTTTGATCTGAGAAGTGATCTGTTCATAGATCGGCTGATTCGTATTTGAACTGATAATAATTTCCAAACAATCACCTCATTTTGATTTTGAAATTTCAGATTGTCTTTATGTGTGCTTATTGATTAAGTACATTATAGCACAGACAAGTACAATTGTCAAGTAGTTTTTGAAAAAAATTTAAAAAAAATCAGGAAGGCTGAAATCAGCTTTCCTGATGTGATTTTTATTTTGATAAATCAGAATTTGCTACTCCATACAGATTTGACATCCATAGACACCAATATATGCATCGTGTATCTTACATTTTGGAAAACCGCATCTGATAGGATCTTTCTCAGCGGATTTGGAAATATCGGAAAGCCATTCACTCAATGAAGCCTCAATAATATCATCGGCAGTCATACGCTCTATCAGTTTTTGGAACTTACTGAGATCATCATAAATACGTTCCTCATTCGGCGTATAACGAAGCAGTGTTTCCCAGCCAAGTTTCTTTCTTGCACCCTCAATCACTCTCAGCATAAAGGCTTTATCTTCCCCAAAGCTGTTCTTATCCCACGGCATTTCTACTATATCAAAACCGATAGTACCATTTCCGTAGATTTCCTGATTCTGTTCAGCAAGGAATACCATAAAGCGTTTTTGGCTTTCCGTTTCTGCAAGTCTGCCGCCACTGAGACAAAGAACATTGATAAACACGGACGTGCCGCCGTTTGTCATTTTTAAATCTAAATCCCTTATTCCTTCTTGTGTACTTTCAGAATTAAAACATATTCTGTTTCCCATTGATATACCTCAATACACATACAAATTCCGATTTATATTACATAGAACCAAGATTCATCCTGTTCAAATTCGGATTGCTGTACGACAGGATGAGCATCTTTATCATATTTATATCTCAGCTCCTGATTTTTAATGCTGACTCTCGCTCCGGCCGGAACGGATTTCGTAATAAACGCATTGCCGCCGATCACAGCGTCTTTGCCGATTACCGTTTCACCGCCAAGAATCGAAGCTCCGGAATAGACTGTGACATTATCTTCGATTGTAGGATGACGCTTTTTATTTTTCAGACTCTGACCGCCTCTTGTCGAGAGTGCTCCGAGCGTAACACCCTGATAGATTTTCACATGACTGCCGATCACGGTCGTTTCACCGATGACAATTCCTGTACCGTGGTCGATAAAGAAATATTTTCCGATCGTTGCCCCCGGATGAATATCAATACCGGTCTTGCTGTGAGCGTGTTCGGTCATGATTCGGGGAATCATAGGCACATTCAGTAAATGCAGTTCATGAGCGATTCGGTTCACAAAAACTGCATATAACCCCGGATAGGAATAAATAATTTCTGTCTTGTTATAAGCGGCAGGGTCACCCTCGAAAGCGGCTTCGACATCCGTTTCGATATAGGCTCTGATTTTCGGGATTTTCTCCAGAAAATTCAGAGTCAGTTCCTGAGCTTTTTTATTGACTTCGATTTCCGGAGCAATTTCATAAAGCGGGTCATACCGGAGAACAATCGCAATCTGTTTGCTGAGTTTATAAATCACATCTTCGAGCAGCATGGATGTCTGATTCCGGACAGTATAGATTTTCACAGAATGATTCCGGAAATATCCGGGGAAAATAATTTTCTTCAGACTGTGAAGAATTTCTTCCAGAGCGGCATTATCCGGCAGATCGAAATTTTTGATTTTATCAATTGTTCTGTCATTGTGATAATCATTCAGGATCGTATCCAGAACCTGATGAATTCTTTCTTCAAATTTCTGCATAAAACAAAATCACCTCAATGTTATTATAGCAGATTTTCACAGAGATGTCAATTTTTTCTGTCGAGATACTGCCGGAGATCTGCAAGGCTCTGTTTGGTATCATGATAGCCGAGATAATACAAAGCTCCGAGCTTTTCCATATTGCCCTCAAGACGGCTGATTTCCACGCTCTGAGAGGGAGCAATTGTAAAAATCCGTTTCTGATATTCCAGCTTTAATAATTCTTCACACTGATGATTATAATTTTCATTGCTTGCCAGAAGCGAAGCGGCAAATTTCGGATAATCACGATAGACTAGATTTTCTTTATTGAATTTCTGTTCCTGTCTGATGGGTTTTCTGTAATTTCTGGGACGGGTGCGGACGACAATGATATTTTCAAAATTTTGTTTTAAAGCCCATTCATACGGAATTTTACAGCTGCAGCCGCCGTCAAGACAGAGACTGCCGTGAATCATAACGGGCTTGGAAACAAACGGCATGGAAGAAGAAGCGGCAATGACCTTGAAAAAATCCTCTCCGGAGCTTTTTTCGATATATTCCGGCAGACCGGTTTGCAGATTCGTCACAACTGCATAAAGCTGCCGTTCCGGATTGTGATAGCGTTTTTTATCCAAATCCGGAATAAACGGCATTCTGCCGAAGATAAAATCAAAGCCGATAATCCCTTGATTATTCAGAATCGCCTTTCTGCCGACATACCGGCTGTCATGACGGTACCGGAGATTGATTCTTGCACTTCTGCCGATCTGTCCGGTCAGATAGTTCACAGCGTTCATAGAACCGGCAGAAACGCCTATGATACATCTCATATTAATATCTGCTTCCATAAGAGCGTCAAGAACACCGTTCGTATAAACCCCTCTGAAAGCACCGCCCTCCAGGACGATACAGCCTTCTGTAACCTGATCGGAAGCTCTCCCCTCCGGCAGACTGTCAATGCCAGAATATTTCTGTAATTTTCTCATAAATCACATTCCTTTCCTGATAAAATAATATTATTATAATTCAAATTTATGATCAATCATTTCTGCAATACTTTCCGGAGCAAATGCCGTATGCTGAAATTCTGACAGTATGATCTGAATTTCATAGGCCTGTTCCTGATTGGCAAATAAAATAAATTTCTGAACCGTTTCTTTGGTAAAAAGATTTTCTGCTGTCAGGAGCTTCCGGATTAGTTCTGTATCTTTCACGGCAATCAGCGAGCAGAACATGAGATTCAGATTTTCATGAATATAATCCGAAAGGTTTTTATCTTCCGGATTCCGGAGATATTTCCGGAATAAATACTGATAGACAGCTGCAATTTTCTGATCATGCAGAATTGCCGCCGTTTTATGACTCGCCGCTGAAATTGCCGAAGTAATGCTGACCATAGCGTCATAAGGTGCAGAATACAGCCCTGTGTCACAAAGTGTCCTGACAGAAAAATGCATTCCGTGCAGAGTCACATTTCTCAGATTATGACAGAGCGTAAACGCAGTATAGCTCACGGAAAACACACTGTCCGGGATTGTGATGTCCGTCAGATTCACACAGCCGGAAAAGGCATTCTGCTTAATCGTTCTGACTCCCTCCGGAATCCGGATTTCTTTCAGTTCGGTACAATTCCGGAACATACTCGGATAAATTTCTTTAATCCCCTCGGAAAACCGTACACGCTCCAGATGTTTGCAGTCAGCAAAAGCGTCCGTTCCCACCTGTGTGATTGTCGAGGGCAGTACCACATGTTCCAGACCGGAATTTTTAAAAGCTTCAAAGCCGATGAATTCGACATTTTCAGGTATCTGAATTCCCGGCAGATTCAGACAGTTCTGAAAGGCATTGTCAGAAATAATTCTGATTCTGGACGGCAGTACAATATTTTTCAGATTCTCACAGTTATGAAACGCTCCTTTTCCGATTCGTCCCGAAGCAGAGGGAATAGAAACGGTTTTCAGATTCCGGCAGTTCCGGAACAGAGAGTCCGGAATATCACGGCATAAGGGCAGAGAAATTTCTTCGAGACTCAGACAGCCGGAGAACGCACTTTCCTGAACAGAAGTGATTTTTTTCGGAATTCTGATTTGTTTCAAGACATAGCAGTCTTTAAAAAGATATTTAGAGATGACAGTTAATTTGGGCGGAAGCTGAATTTCTTCCAGACAGTCACAGCCGGTAAAGGCACGTTCATAAATAGAAGTAATACTGTCCGGCAGACGGACAGTTTTCAGTCTCCGGCAGTTTTCAAAAGCAGAAGACCGGATAATCTGAACCCCGTCAGGGAGAATGATTTTTTCGATATTCCGGCAGTTATAGAAAGCCGCTGTTCCGATAGCAGTCACACCGCCGGGGATTACCAGTTCTTTTTCATAAGGACTGATCTGACATTTGATTAAAACACCCTGAATAATCTGGAATTTCTGAGGCTTTTCAGGAGCAGAATGCAGATTTCTGAATTTTTCCTGTACATTCCGGAACAGAGCCTGTAATTTCTGTTTCATGCTGTCACCTCCTGCCATGAAAAATTTTTATTATTTATATTATATCTTATTTTTCATATCTTGTCAAATCAGGAAATATTATTCTGATTTTTTCCGGAATCTTCCGGGGCGGCATTGACGGCATGTTCCGGAATCCCCTCTGTACTCTCCGGCATGAACAGCGTTTTGACCGTAGCAAAGCAGATTTTAATATCCTGAATCATACTCGGGTGAGCGATATACATCAAATCCATCTGTAATTTATCATAAGGCGAAGAATTATATTTTCCGTATACCTGAGCATACCCGGTCAGACCGGCTTTCACCTGAAGCCGAAGCCGGAAATCCGGAAGCTGTTTTTCATATTCCCGGGCGATTTCAGGCCGTTCTGGACGAGGCCCCACAACAGACATATCCCCTTTCAGGATATTGATCAGCTGAGGCAGTTCATCAAGCCGGAATCTTCTTAAAAATTTGCCTGTTTTTGTGATACGGTCATCCTGTTCTCCGGCGGAGAGTCTGGGAATGCCGTCGGCTTCGGCATCCGGACACATGGAACGAAATTTCAGAATCCGGAATGTTTTTCCGTTCCGGGTTAATCTGGTCTGCTGATAAAATACAGCTCCGCCGTCAGATTTCACAGCAAGAGCAATCAATAGCATTAGGGGAGAGAGCAATAGCAAAGCTGTTCCGGAAACAAGAAGATCAAACAGACGTTTTAAAATCATATATTCCGGCACAGGCCGGCAGCGTTCCACACGGAGCATTGGCAGATGAAACATATGCATTGTCCGGGCACTGCTCATGATCAGATCTCCCGTACTGGGGATGACATAGGCAATTATGTGATGAGCAAGGCAGTATTTTAAAATCTTGTTTCTTTCATGACTGTGAATATCATAAATAAAAACCGTCTGAATTGTATCATCAATGACAGAAAGCTGAGTTTCCAGACATTCCTGTACAGAACAGGTTTTTACAACATTGAATTTGATCTCCATGCCATAGGCAGAAATCAGATCTTCCATTTTTTCTTTTTGATTATAAATAATCACCGTCCGGAGCGGCGGAAATGTCCGGAAATACCATCGGTGTGCCAGCAGTGACCAGAGGGCGGAAAAAGCCGCCTGTGCCAGAAAGCATAAAAACAAAGGCAATACAGCAATCAGTTCATGTCTGAGCAGACTGAAAATCACTCCCATGATACTGTCTGCAAAAAATGCCGCCAGCATTTGACTGTAAGTCAGCTCTGAGATTCTCTGCAAAGACAAATGAAAAGCGTCATAAATTCTGCTGAATACGGCATATAAAATTATAAATAATATTATGATAATAATATTTTCAATCTGATAAAAATTATCAGAATACAGTTTTGGCATATAATACACAAAGCAACAGCAGAAAAACGGAATTGTGACTGCAATGATATTCAGGGATTTTACAATTCTGACAAGCAAATCATGTTTCATTCCCATATTTGAAAAATCTCCTTGAAAAGTTCTGTATTATTATGATACACCGAAATCAGAAATTTGTCAATTATAAAATTTGTACATAACAAAATTTTTCTTGACAGATTGCCGGTTATGTAGTAAAATAAAAATATATACTGAATTACTATGTATCATCAATCAGAAAGGCAGTCAAGATTATGAATGTTTATGATATGCAGCAGAAAATTCTGCAATTGAAAAAAGAAAAAGATGTCTGTATCCTGGCACATAGCTATGTGGCAAGAGAAATCAGCGAAATTGCCGATTTTACAGGCGATTCCTACGGCCTGAGCGTACAGGCATCGAAAGCAGAAAATAAAAATATCCTGATGTGCGGAGTCCGGTTCATGGCCGAAACCTGTAAAATCCTTTCTCCGGAAAAGAAAGTGATCCTGTCCAATCCGCTTGCAGGCTGTCCTATGGCAGAACAGATGGATAAAGATATGATCTCACAAGTCAAGGAATTATATCCCGGTTATCTGGTCATGGCCTATATCAATACTACTGCGGAACTCAAGACCATTGCGGATGTCTGTGTCACTTCTTCTTCTGCTGTGCAGATTGCAAAAGCTGTCGAAGCCGATAAGATTTTATTTATCCCTGACTGCAATCTCGGAGCATTCACAGCAAAACAGGTTCCGGAAAAAGAATTCAAATTATTACAGGGCGGATGTCCTGTTCATGCAGCTGTCAGAGCTAATGCCGTCAGAGAAATGAAAGCTCTCCATCCGGAAGCTCTTGTGTTAGTCCATCCGGAATGCGTTCCGGAAGTCACGGAATTAGCTGATTATATCGGCTCGACCACCGGAATTATGGCCTATGCTAAAAAATCAGAAGCCAAAGAATTTATCATCGGCACAGAAATCAGCATTGCCGAGCATTTACAGTATGACTGTCCGGATAAGATGTTCTATCCGCTGACCAAGCATTTAATCTGCCCGAATATGAAATCCATGACACTTGTCGATGTTTACAGAAATTTAACAGGCGAGTTCGGAGAAGAGATTCTCTTAGATGACGAGACAATCCGGCTTGCTAAAAAATGTATTGATAATATGATCAGATTAGGCGGTTGAGCATGAAAGAAAAAGCTATGATTGCAATGAGCGGCGGTGTGGACAGTTCTGCCGCTGCTCTGCTGATGATCGAAGCCGGCTATGAGTGTATCGGCGTAACAATGCAGTTATTCCATAACGAAGATGCCGGCATTCCGAGAGAAAAATCCTGCTGTTCCCTCAATGATGTCATGGATGCGAAATTGGTCTCCAGTAAGCTGGGAATTCTGCATTATGTATTTAATTTTTCTGATAAATTCCGTGAAACCGTCATGACCAGATTCGCAGAAAGCTACGAAAAAGGAGCGACTCCGAACCCCTGTATTGACTGTAACAGATTCCTGAAATTCGATGCCATGATTCAGCGTATGCAGGAAATGAATTTCGATTATGTCGTGACCGGTCACTATGCAAGAACAGAATTTGATTCTCCATCCGGAAGATATTTATTAAAAAAAGGCCTTGACGAAACCAAAGATCAGAGCTATGTTTTATATTCTCTCACACAGGAACAGTTAAAGCATATCCGATTCCCGTTAGGGAATTATCATAAGACAGAAATCAGAGAAATTGCCGAAAAACATGGTTTTGTCAATGCTCATAAAAAAGACAGTCAGGATATTTGTTTTGTTCCTGACGGCGATTATGCCGGATTTTTAGAGCGATTCACAGGCAAGACCTATCCGGCCGGAGATTTTGTCGATACTTCCGGAACGGTTTTAGGTCAGCACAGAGGTATTATTCATTATACAGTCGGTCAGAGAAAAGGCCTCGGCATAGCGGCAAAATATCCGCTCTATGTACAGGAAATCCGGACAGATACCAATCAGGTCATTTTAGGCAGGAATGAAGAGTTGTTTTCTGATTCCCTGACTGCGGATGATGTCAATTTAATTTCCGTAGAGAATCTGAACGAGCCTCTGCAATGTTCAGCGAAGATTCGCTACAGACATCCGGAACAGCCTTGTACAGCATGGCAGACTCCGGACGGAATCTTACATGTCAGGTTTGAGGAACCTCAGAGGGCAATCACCAGAGGTCAGGCCGTTGTCTTATATCAGGGTGATATTGTCATCGGCGGCGGAACGATTCAATGAAATACTGTATCAGAAAATTCACAGTATTTCACATTTTCTGCATTATTTTTCTGACAGGGTTCGGCCTCTTTGCAGGGTTATACGCTTTCAGTCCGGTGACAGGAGTGCTTTTTGTTCTTGCCGGATTGGGATATGCATGGTATCTGTCAGCCTGGAAGCTGGAATTTAATACCGATACAGGTGAATTTCATTGCAGAACATTGTTTTACAGTCAGGAATTTCATGTTTCTGATATTAAATCTTATGGAAATATAGTATATACTAAATTTCCAAATGTACAGTTCCGGCTGACAGTTTCAACGGACGGCATTGAACAAAATATCTATATGCCCGAAGCAAATACCAAAGAGCTGAAACAATATCTGGAACGAAGAGAAAGGCGACCATGGAGATATGAAAAATAATCTGTTCATCAGCTGTGAAATTCACAGCAAGGCCGAAAAAATTTCTGATATATTGAGAAAAATCTGTAACCAGATACAGGAAAAAAATTTCGATATGACAAAATATTCCAGTCAGATTACAGATGTCGGCATTATCGTGAACTGCTATCCGGATGACTATCTTTTAGCAGGTTTCGGCAAACCGAGAAAATATATCAGCTATCAGAAAGGTTCTGCGGATATTCGTCTGCCTGTCCCGTATATCGAATTCCGCAATGCGGATGAAAAAACCAGATATCTTATGATAGTCAAGAATATTGTCGAATCTGTCAAAGTGATTCAGGAAAGATGTCTGAAAAGCAAACGTGCAGAATTTGACGGAAATCTCCTGATTTCTGATATTCTTGAAAAACTGGAAATTGACAGTTCTGCTCTTGAAAACATCAGTGGCGTTTTACAAAAAATGCCTGAATAAAATGCAAACCGGAGTGAAATCCCACTCCGGTTATTTTTATGACTGTTTGCAGACTAAAATTTCAATCTCTGTATCAAAGAAAATATTCTGAATCATAAATGAAACCTGATTCCAGTCAAGACCATCCAGTCCACAGGCAATCAACGGCATAGCGAGCTTAGAAATCTCTTTTTCCAGACAGATTTTTTTCATGATCTGCAAAGAAAGTTCCAGAGTCTGATAAGTCGGCTTGCTTCTCCAGTAAGGCTTTGTAATCAGATTAAAGACTTTGTTTTCGAGAATGCAGTCAGCAGTCAGATGATTTAATTTCCAGAAGTGCAGATAATCAGGATGATTAGCTTTAAGACGCTTTTTAATCTGAAAGTGCTGATTAAACTGTAAAGCGATACCCTTACCCATAGCGAAATCAGCACTGATACATTGAGCGAAATAATAAGAATCCGGAACGGAAAACAAATCTTGTATCATTTCGTGATAGATCATGCCAGCCAGTCCGTTCCGAATCTCTGTGCTAAGATATCGCAGAGCACAAGAGCAGTGACACTATCAACAACGACTCTTGCCCTGTGGATGATTGCAGGGTCATGTCTGCCCTTGATTTCGAGCACAGCATTTTCATTCTTGAAGAAATCCACAGTATTCTGAGGCTGATAAATAGAGGGAGTCGGCTTGACGGCACACTGGAATACAATCGGCATACCGTTTGTGATACCGCCGTTGATTCCGGCATTATGATTGGTCTCTGTGATAATCTTGTTATTTTCTATTCTGAACGAATCGTTATACTGACTGCCATAAGAATTGACCAGATCAAAGGCATTTCCGAACTGAACGCCCTTGACTGCCGGAATGCTGAACAATGCATGAGCAAGTAAGCCCTCGATCGTATCAAACCAGGGTTCACCGACTCCGGCAGGAAGATTCAGCACAGCCGTTTCGAGTATGCCTCCGATACTGTCTTTCTGTTCGGCAGTCTGTCTGATGAAATTCTGCATTTTTTCGGCCTTGGTATCATCGAGCACAGCAAAAGCTTTCTGATTCAGATTCTGAATATCTTCAGGAAGATTCTGAAACTCTCTGTCCTGAATATTTCCGCATGATCTGACATGTGTGCCGATTAAGATATTTTTTGCTTTCAGAGCGGAGAGAACAATTGCTCCTCCGGCGACCAGTCCGGCAGTAATCCGGCCGCTGAAATGTCCGCCGCCACGGAAATCTTCAAAGCCGTGATATTTGCAGTAAGCTGTATAATCGGCATGACTCGGACGGGCAAGGGAACGGGTTGCGGAATAGTCCTTGCTTCTGGTCTGGGTATTGGGAATCATAATATGAACAGGTGTTCCGGTTGTTTTATGTTCATAGACACCGGAAAGAATCTGAAAAGGGTCAGGCTCCTGTCTGGCAGTCGAAATACTTCCCGCAGGCCGGCGGAGTGTTAATTGTGACTGTATGAAATCTTCATCAACCGGAATGCCGGGAGCAAGTCCGTCAATTACGACACCGATCGCCTGACCGTGGCTTTCTCCGTAGATCGTAACAGAAACGCTTTGTCCGAATGTATTTTTCATAGATAGAAATCTCCTTTTGTGCAGAATGATAGATTTTTAATTAAGTTCAGTATAGCATAGAAAAAACGTTTTGTCAAGCAATAGAATTCAGGCAGAAAATGCAATTGAAAACTTATATAGCAAAAATGTTGACATTTCCGGAAATCTGTGCTATAATAATTTTCGTCAGATTAAGATATTTAAATAAAATTTTTTTTGAGGTGACTGCACTTGAAACAGAATCAAAATCAGAATTTACAGAAACTGACAATTGCTGCCTTGTTAGTTGCGTTTACGACTGTTGCAACACTTGTGATTCAGATTCCGACCCCGACAAAGGGCTACTTGAATTTAGGCGATTGTTTTGTCAATATTTCTGCATGGATATTAGGCTCTGCATGGGGCACAGCTGCCGCCGGAATCGGTTCGGCAATGGCAGATGCTATCGGCGGTTACTGGATTTATGTGCCGGTTACGCTGATCATCAAATCACTGATGGCTTTTGTTTCTTATCATATTTATCAGAAACTCAGCGAAAAAAATACATTCCGTGCAAGAATTACAGCTGCCTGTACGGCAGAAATCATTATGATACTCGGCTATGCATTATTTGAAGCCGCTCTGTATGGTTCGTTTGCAACGGCTCTGCTGGGTATGCCCTCCAATCTGGTACAAGGCATTATGGGGGCGGCTTCTTCTGTGACAATCTATGAATTGGTACTCAAACGCATTCCACATTTGCATATAAAATAAAAAAATAATCTCAGAAAAATAACGGACAGATTTTTTGTCCGTTTTTTTCTGTGTAAAATTCATGAAAATCGTATTGACTAATTTCTGAATTTATGTTATAATATAAAAGAATAACATCTGTATGGCACAGGATATTCATATATGTATATGGCACATAAAGGAGAACTCACATGAATAATGAAAAAAAGAATAAAGCACAGATGAAATCGAATCCGGTTCCAGATTTGCCCGAAGTGCCTTCTATCTCTAATATTGATACTCTTGAACTGGAAGAACTGGCAGACTCGTTTCCGTATGCGGATATGCTGGAAACCGAGCCGGAAGCTGTGCTGGACATTCCTTCCTTTTCCGGTCTGGATACGCTGGATATTGCATCTGCTGCCAAAATGATCGAAGATCTGGAAGAAGATACCTCTCAGAAACAGAATCTGCCGGAAGTTCCTGTCTTTTCTTCCGAAGAAACAGAGAAAACAGAAGAAACGATTGAAATTCCGTCATTTGCTGATGATTCTGCTTTTGAAGAAGAACCTCCGGAAATGGTCACAGAAATTCTGACACTTGCTGATTCTGCCGGAGAACAGGAAGACCTCCCGGCAATTCCGTCTTTCCTGGATGAAGCAGAACCAGAAAAGAAAAATCCGGAGTTTGAAAATCTGCCCGAAATTTCAGCATTTTTCGGCTTTGACAGCGATAAGGTCAAGGCTGCTCCTGCTGTTGAAGTGCCGGAACGTCCGGATGAAGAGTTTCAGGGCGATCTGTCCGAGGCTGAAAAAGATATTCTGCCGCTGATTCCTTCCGTACTGGATTTAAGCGAACTGGATCTGCTGTCCATGCCGGTCAATGCCAGTGACAATACACCGCTGATTGACGAAGAGGCCGATTATCTGCCGGAAATTCCTTCTGTGACAGACTGGGAAGAAAAAGATGACGATACCATCCCGGCTGTGGATGACCCGGAAGAAGAAATCCTCACCCCCATGACAGAAGAAATGCTCGCTGAAGAAGAAATTGTCTATGTGGATGAAATGCCGCTCTCGGTCAGAGCAAAAAACGGTCTGCTCCGTGCAAGTATCCGCAGTTCCCGTCAGCTGGTGCTGGTAAGCGAAGAAACACTCCGGGCAATTCCCTACATGGACGAAAGAACATTGCAGGAAATCCGGAGATATCAGGAATCAAAAGAAAATCTGCAGTATCCGGCTGTCAAGCCGATTTCCAAAGAAGTCCGTCAGTATCTGGATGAGTTTATTGAAGAACTGGCTGATTTAAATATCGAACAGTCCAAGCAAAGGGCTTTGAAATTATATCTGTGTGCCGAACTGCCCGAAAAAAACAGAACCAAGGAAGTGTGCTGGAGTATCTGGTACAGAGAAAAGCATGTCCGTACATTGCTGGATAAATACATCACCGGACTGATTCGCAACAGACAGATGTCCGGCCTGTCCGAAACCATGCTCCGTGAAGATATGCCGGTTTCTATGGACAAGAAGATTCTGACAGAAATTTTGCAGGAAATGAAAGACAATGACAGAATCCATGAAACCAGAGGAGAATATTATATCCTCAAATATCCGCCTGTGCTGGAATTCCTGAAAGAAAATACCGAAGAAAAAGAACAGCATATTGATGTCATCCGCTTCCGTATGCAGGGAAATACCCTTTCGGAAATTTCCAAGAAAACAGGCTATTCCAAAGAACATGCCATGAGAATTCAGAACAAGCTGCTCCGCCTGATACAGAAACTGTGCCTGATCAACAGTACTTCTGTGTATGAAGAACGGTTCCGCCCTTTGTTTGAAAGATATAACCTGAGCAGCGAAATTTTTACCGCCCTGACAAAAGAGCCGTCTGAAGTCTACCAGTATCTTTCTCTGATTTCTATTCCCGGAAGTGCCAAGCCAGAAGATATGAAATATGATTTCGGTGTGCCCGACTGGGTTCGTGCAGCATGGAAAGACTATCAGGAACAGAAAAATTCTTGACAGTCATGCCAGAATATGCTATAATAATTAAGTTATGAAATTTGATTCATTCAGAAACGGAGGAATTATTGTGAAAGAAAAACTGGAATCTCTGCTCCGTGAGGGCAAAGAGAAAATTCTTTCTGCCGGTACAGAAACTGCATTGCAGGAAGTGAAAGCCTCTCTGCTCGGGAAACAGGGCTCTCTGACAGAAATTATGAAGGAAATGCCGAAACTCGACAAATCCGAACGGCCAGAAATCGGCCGTATGGTGAACGAAATCAAAACAGAACTGACCGCTCTGATCGAACAGCAGAGAGAAGCTCTCGTGCTGAAAGCCTCGGAAATTCCTGCTGATTTCGATGTCACAGTTCCCGGTACTGCACCGGCTGGCGGCGGTCTGCACCCCATTACACAGATGTGTTATGACCTGAATGATGCATTCCGTTCCATGGGCTTTGAAATCTACGAAGAAGAAGATATTACCAGCGAATTATATGCGTTTGATAAACTCAATTTTCCGCAGAATCATCCGGCAAGAGAAAGTATGGATACCTACTGGCTCGAAGGCCATGACACCGGTGCAACGAACGAAAAGCTCTGTCTCCGTCCTCACCTGACCGGCGGAAGTGTCAGATATATGCAGACACATAAGCCGCCTTACCGGTTTGTCTATCCGGGCAGAGTCTACAGAAATGAAACAACTGATGCCCGTCATGAAAGAGCATTCTTCCAGTATGAAGCTCTGATTGTCGATAAAAATATAGATTTCGCTTCCGGCAAGATTATGCTTCAGAGTGTATTATCCAAAGTATTCGGCAGGGAAGTGCCTGTCAGAATGCGTATCGGCTTCTTCCCGTTTGTAGAACCCGGCTTTGAAATTGATATGGGCTGTCTGGTCTGCGGCGGCAAGGGCTGCAGTGTCTGCAAAAATGTGGGCTGGATTGAAATCATGCCCGGCGGTACACCGCACCCGAATGTGCTCCGTGCAGCCGGTCTGAATCCTGACGAATTTACAGGTTTCTATGTCAATATCGGTCTTGACCGTCTTGTCATGATGCGTTATGGTGTGGATGATGTCCGTCTGTTCCATAGTGCCGACCTGAGATTCTTACAGCAGTTCAAATAACAGGAGGAAGAAACATCATGAAATTATCGTTAAACTGGATCAAAGATTATGTAGCAATTCCGGATGATATGGATCTGAAAAAGCTCGCTTATGATCTGACTATGTCTACTGTGGAAGTGGAAGATGTCAGACCTCTGGCAGACAGCTTTGATAAATTAATTGTCGGTGTGATTCAGGAAGTTCTGCCGCACCCGAATGCTGATAAGCTGAGAATCTGCAAAACCGATATCGGAAACGGCGAAATAAAAGAAATTGTCTGCGGCGGTTCCAATCTTGCCGAGGGTATGAAAGTCGCTGTGGCTTGTCCGGGAGCGGTTGTCCGCTGGCACGGTGAGGGCGAACCGGTTGTGATTAAAAATGCAAAGCTCAGAGGCGTTGAGAGCTTCGGCATGATCTGTGCTTCTTCGGAGATCGGCCTTGCCGATCTGTTTCCGGCAAACGGAGAAGCCGAAATTACAGATCTGTCCGCTTTTGATGTTCCTGCCGGAACACCTCTGGCAGACGCTCTTGATCTCAATGATATTATTTTGGAAATTGATAATAAATCTATGACAAATCGCCCTGATTTATGGGGACATTACGGCATTGCCCGTGAAATTGCGGCTCTGTACAGTCTGCCGCTGAAGGAAATCAAGAAATTTGATACTTCCGGTCTGCCGGAAATGAAAATCGAAGTACAGGATTTCCAGAGATGTCCCAGATATATCGGTGCAGAAATTGAAAATCTTTCTGTCAAGGCTTCTCCGTGGCAGATGCAGAACAGAATCTGGAAAGTCGGTATGCGGCCGATCAATGCTCTGGTGGATATTACCAATTATGTCATGCTGGCAACCGGTCAGCCGACACATGCCTTTGATGCCGATCATATCAAGGGAAATATTGTTGTCCGCCGTGCCGCTGATCAAGAAGAATTATTACTGCTCAATGACAGGAAATTAGAATTAACTTCTGATGATCTGGTCATTGCTGATACAGAAAGTGCCGTCGGCCTCGCCGGAGTTATGGGCGGTGCAAAGGATTCCGTTCTGCCGGAAACAAATAAAGTCATTCTGGAAATTGCCAATTTCAAT
>JAFUWN010000058.1 GCA_017483465.1 Oscillospiraceae bacterium | reverse complement strand
TCTCTCAGTAAGGCCTGTACACCCTGTTCCAGAGCCTGCTGTTTCTGCTCAGAAACTTTCAGACGATTCAATAAAAACTGCGTGAATATGCCGATAATGCCGCTTGATGTCAGGACTGTAATCACCAGCGTTTCGATCATAAAGCTCACTCCTCTCCTGTCCATGTTACAGTGGCGTTTGTGGCTCCCCACGGTGCTCCGGAAATACTGCCCTGTGCTTTGTTGATTGTAATCGTCTGAAGATTTGTACAGCCGCCGAATGCATTGCTTCCGATACTCGTCACACTCGCAGGAATTGTAATCGCCGTCAAGCCTGTACAGTATCGGAATGCAGACCCTCCAATTGTGCTCAGCAAAGAGTTAAGCATTACAGAAGTAAGCCCGGAACATCCGCTGAAAGCACTGGCAGCGATTGATGTCACACCAGCTGGAACAGTGAACGAGCTAAGCCCTGTACAGTTCAGAAATGCACTGCTGCCTATGGATGTGATATCATCAGCAGAAACAGATGTCAGACTGCTGCAGCCTTCAAAAGTGCTAGTGTCTATCTTAGTTACGCTTGACGGGATTGCGATTTCTTCCAGGCTGATACAGTTTTTGAAAGCTGACCCACCTATAGAATTAACAGTTGAGGGAATCGAAAAAGTTTCCAAAGCCGAGCAGCCTAAAAAGGCACTGCTTCCGATACTCGTCAGGCCAGGAGCAACCACTTTTTCTAATGCCGTACATCCAGAAAACAGAGAAGTGTTAAGATTGCTTACACTTGCAGGAATCGTCATTTCTGTGAGTGAACTACAATTTTGAAATGCATATGTCCCAAGTGTTGTAAGCGTTGACGGTAAATTTACAGTACAGACCGGGTCTGGATTGTCAAAAGATTTTGGAATATATCCCAATTTTGTACAGCCGGAAAATGCATACTGTCCGATATTTGTCAGACCTTCCGGAAGTGTGATTTCTGTCAGACTCGTATCGCCGTAAAAGCAATATGTGCCGATAGATGTCACATTTTCCGGAACTTTAAAAATCGTAAGTCCTGTACAGTAGGCCATCATATACGTCGGAAGAGATGTGACCCCTGACGGCAGATCAAGTTCTGTCAGACTTTTGCAGGAAGCAAAGGCATACTGTCCGATACTTGTGACAGTGTTCGGAATATCAAGTTCTGTCAGTCCGGAACATCCATAAAAGGCATACTGTCCAATGCCTGTGACACTGTCCGGAATATCGACCGAAATCAGATTTTTAAAAAATTCATGATCTCCGGAGTTATTTTTATTACTGCTGAATGCATACTCACCAATAGTTTCTGTTCCGGACGGA
The DNA here is from genome assembly GCA_017483465.1 of Oscillospiraceae bacterium. Lineage (GTDB taxonomy): Bacteria > Bacillota > Clostridia > Oscillospirales > Ruminococcaceae > UBA3855. Next base: position 1,795 of record JAFUWN010000058.1, on the reverse strand, counting down.
ATCTGAACCGCTGTGAGATTGTTCATGATCGTGAAAGATGTATCATCCCTGAATGCTGCTCCGCCGCTTTTCAGCGGCTTAGTTCCTAAAAAAATCTTAAAATCGGATTCGTTTTCGATCAGGTAAAGCGTGTCGCTTGTCTGGTACATTTCAGGATTGGCCTGATATTCTGACTTTGTTACGTATTTTATGCCTGTCAGTTTCGTATTATAGCTCATTGTTTCAGCTCCTTTTCACCTAACTGCAATACAAATGTGCTTCCGGAATTTACTACATACAAAGTCTTATCGACAGGATTTACAGGAGATTCGGCAGAAATACCGGATAATCCTGTATTTATCGTTTGCGTACTGTCTGTCACACGGGCGGTCAGCTGACTGCCGGCTGCTAAAATTTCTCCGTTTTCCGTTGTCAGTTCAGCGGCGTAGTAAATTGTTGTTTCTGCCGGTGCTCCCCACGGTTCGCCGGTCAGATCGCCCTTATGCCGTGCGATCTCGATTCGTTCAAGATTTTCACAGCCTGCAAATGCGTTTGTTCCTATCTCGGTGAATTTTTCAGGGATTTCAATCCATCGCAAATTGGCCATATCCTTAAAGCATTCTTCCGGAATCGTGTGCAGAGGAGCTTGATTTGTCATGTAAATCCCGAAATCTATACCGCTGTAAGTTGTCAGAATATAATTTACATCCACCCAGTCCATAGCCTGATCAATTCGGGTAATGCTGCCGGCTGTATCAAGCTCAAGCAGTATAATCCTGTCTGCGTCTGACAAGTCCGGACTCAGGCTGGGGCCAGTCCATTCTGTAACGTATTTTCCGTCCGGAATGTCATGCGTGTCCGCATAGGCAGTTGTTACAAAATTCGGAGCACCCCACGGGTCACCAGAAACGGCACATTTTTTATTTTTTACAGTGATTTTGGTAAGGTTTGTACAGCCAGCAAATGCATTTGAATCAAAAGCACTCATAGAACTCGTGATTTCTCTCACATTTGTGGGTATTGTTATTTCTGCCAGTGATTCACACTCACGAAAAGCATCGTAATCTATAGAAATAACGGACTCCGGGATTTGAACAGACCTCAGTGAACGGCAGCGAAAAAATGCCTTGGATCCAATTGTATTTGTGATTTCTGGCATTATAACTGTTGTTAGGGCAGTGCAGGCAGCAAATATATTAGATGTTATATCAGTTAAATTTTTGGGGAATTTAAAATATTCCAGTCTTTTACAGTCTGTAAAAGCACCGTCCCCATCTTCTTCTACCCCTATACTTGTTACTGTATCTGGTACGGACACAGATACAAAACTACAATATCCAAATGCCCCTGCCCCTATGCTTGTTAGCTTTTGATTAAATCGGATTTCAGTTAGCTGCTCGCACGAATAAAACGCATAACTTTCTATACTTGTCACGCTGTCAGGGATAACGATTTTGGCCAGCCCTTCGCAGAGACGAAATGCATCACGGCCTATTGTTGTCACAGTACTGGGGATATCAACAGTATACAGATTTGAGAGGTATGAATACCACCCACGGATAGCCCCATCTTCAATCGCAACGTTTTCCCCGATATGCACATGATACATAGTGTCGGGATTGCAGCCTAAAAAAGAGGCGGCCTCTGCATTGCTGCTGAAATACTGAATATCGCCTGTTTTTTGCATATGTTCATCCAAAATCACAACGGCTACTTTGGTTTCATCATAGCCCGTATGCCGCTCCCAGACAAGCTGAGTTCCGAGATAAGCTTTCTGAATCTCTGTTCTGCCGAGCATGATATTTTTGGCCTGATT
>JAFUWN010000057.1 GCA_017483465.1 Oscillospiraceae bacterium | reverse complement strand
TATAGGCAATATCAATCCCGAAATTCGCAAAGAATTTTCCGACAAGTCCGGTATTGGCTGTCAGTGATGTCAGTGCAATTCCGGCGACTGCGGTGGGAAGAGCGAACGGCAGTTCTATCATGCCGTCTATCAGTTTTTTCAGGGGAAAATCATATCTCACGAGCACCCATGCAAGAATGACACCCATCACGGCATTGACAGCCGAAGCAATCAATGCTGTCAGGAAACTTACTTCAAAGCTTGCAAGCACACGCTCTCTTGTAATAGTTTCAAACACTTCCTTCGGGCTTAACTGTGCTGTGAAAACAACCAGTGAAGCAAGCGGAATCAAAACAATCAGGCTTAAAATTGTGACCGTGACCCCCATGGAAAGACCAAATCCGGGGATAATGCGTTTGTTTTTATGTTTCATGTGCTGTCACCTTATTTCTCGTAAATCTGGTCGAAGACACCGCCGTCAGCAAAATGTGTTTCCTGTGCTGCCGTCCAGCCGCCGAAATCATTGATGGTGACAAGATTGATACTCAGGTCAAAGACACTGCTGTATTCCTGCAAAATCTCCTGATTGGAAGGTCTGTAATAGTTATCTCCGGCGATTCTCTGAGCCTCATCAGAGTACAGATAATTCAGATATTCCGCAGCGGCTTCTTTTGTGCCTCTCTTTTCTGCAACGCTGTCAACAATCGCAACAGATGGCTGTGCCAGAATGCTGATACTCGGAGAAACAATTTCATAATCATCAGGTGCGTCACGCAGAGAAAGATAAGCTTCATTCTCCCAAGCAATCAGGACATCACCCTGACCGTTCTCAACAAAAGAAGTAGTTGCACCTCTTGCACCGGAATCCAGTACAAGCACATTCTGGAATAATTTCTTGATAAAGTCTTTAATCTGTGTTTCATCGCCGTTGTAGAGCTGATCGGCATACGCCCAGGCAGCGAGATAATTCCATCTTGCACCGCCGGAAGTTTTCGGATTCGGAGTAATAATGCCGACATCATCACGGATTAAATCATCCCAGTCAAGGATATTTTTCGGATTGCCCTTTCTGACCAGAAATACAATTGTAGAAGTATACGGCGAACTGTCGAGCGGAAATTCTTCAATCCAGCCCGGCTCGATCAGTCCGGCATCCTCCACGGCTTTGACATCATATTCCAGTGCCAGTGTGACAACATCTGCTTCGAGACCGTTGGCAACTTCCAGAGCCTGTTTGCCGGAACCGCCGTGAGACTGTGTGATCTGAATATCATTTCCGGTCGTTTCCTTATAATGCGTCTTGAAAATTTCGTTATATGCTTCATACAGTTCTCTGGTCGGGTCATAGGAAACATTCGTCAGCGTAACTGTGCCGTTTGCATTTGCGGAAGCCTGACTGCTGCTGCAGCCTGTGAAAGCAGATACGCCCGTAATGGCAAGTGCAGCGGCAAATATAATACTTGTGAATCTTTTTTTCATCATAAAAACCTCTTTCTGTAAATGTCAGTATCGGATAAAATGCCTTTTTCGGGGGGATTTAGTACATTCGCATGATTCTGTACATGAATTTCACTCCTTGTCGATATGTCATATAGATATCATATGCTTTAAGTTTCTGTTTTATATTTTATCCGATTTTTCGCTGTTTGTCAAATAGTAATTTATGATAATCCATTGTAAATTTTTTCTATACTGCCGCCGCCTAAAATGGCAGAACGGAATTTAAGTGATAGCAAAACAGCTTTCTCCAGATTTGTGGGTACATAAAGAACTTCAGGATTTAAAGAAGCTTTGAACATCATTTTCCGTTTACTCAAACGACCATATTTTGCTTTTGTCAGCTTACGACAGATTCATAAAAACAAGTACTCAGGCGAACCCGGTTTTTTCTCCGGATTCGCCTTTTCAATGAAAAACAGGATTTTTTATACAAATAGTCAGCTTCATATGGCCGATTGCACCGATATTACTGATATACACAGCAGTGAATGATAACTTTTTTCTGATGTATCGCATAGTTTTGTTATTCTCGCATTCCGGCAATCAAAACATAACGTGCCTTTTCGGATTGAGAAGAACAGGTGGAAAGTACAAGTATCTGTGACCAGCTTTCTGATGACGGCCGGGATGTAAAATCCGAAAGACTGCGGCATTGCTGAATGAAATCCTTCATATCCAGCCCGGTATAAGGCGGTTGATATAGTTCAGAATCCGCAGAAGTGGAAAAGCCCGCTAGAATTTCCAGCACATAGGTATGATTTGGAGTAAATAACAGCAGCTCTGGATGTTGTTCATAATAGTCCTGCCTGCGATAGCGAGATAAGGTGCCGAACATACTGCCGTTTTTCATATTATGACCATAAATAATCAGTTTCTGGTCACTAAAATCTGAACTGCATCGGCAGTCAAGAAACAAAGTACCGGAAGAACATTCTGTTCCGTCCGGAAGATGAGAGAGATAATAGAAATTATCATCCCCCTGTACAACAGGATAATCAATTTCTGTTCCTTCACAACGAAGCCATGCAGCAGTATCAGGCAGCCGCTGCTGTAAGGTGTGTACTGTAGATTCTGTCGTTTCGGGATAGTTGAAATCGGCTTCGTTCCGAAGTGTTTCATAGTATTGTGTGCCTTTTTGATATTCCCTGTAGATACGATATATCTGAAACCCGGAAACTACAGTCATCACAGCAAAACAGAGTGTCAGAAAAAAATGCAGGATACGTTTCATGATTTCTCCTGTGAACCGGAAGTCTTACTGCGTGTGCCGAGCATGAGCAGAAAACCAGACAGAGAAATGACAAATATCGCAATCCAGAAAGAAAGCTGCTCCTCATCACCGGTTTTAGGAGTAGCAGGGTTTTGTACTGCATTCACAGTTGTCGGCGTAGTCGTTGATGTGACAGCAGGAGTTGTGGTCTTTCTCACCGTGGTTTCTGGCTCTGTCGGATTCTCGGTCTCAAATTCACCGGAAAGTTTTAATTTCGGCTCTGTGACAACATCATAAATCCAGCCTACAGCATGGTCGAAATAGGGAATTTGAATCAGATAGGGCGAAATCGCAGAATATTTTTCTGCTTCTCCTGTTTTTCCGGTTTGTTAGGTCAAATAAAGCCCCGGCTCTTCAATATTCTGGAACAGGACAATTCCGTTTTCATCCGTGATTGCTGTAAAATCCGGAGTAATGTCCTGTTGTTCTGTCAAGGACGAAAATTTTTGAGCTTCCTCTTCCAGTTCATCGGCATTCATCTCTGTCAGACCAGAAATATCCAGCTGCTGATAATCAGGAAGTAATACATAGTTTTCTTCTTTGTTGAGTTCCGCCACACGATAGACGGACAATTCCACACCGCTGACGGGAACAGGCGGAGCAATGCCATCAACGCTGGGATAGGTGACTTCTACCTGATAGCTGAAAAAACTTAAAGATTCTGCCTTTGCCTGCAACGGAATACAGCTGAGACAGATAGCCAGTGTACATAGAAAATGATAGAAATATTTCACGTTTTCACCCTCTTATTGACATGTTTTCGGATTATCACCAGCAGAAGCAAAAGAACACAGCCGATTGTCTCTGCAAAAAACGCCTTCAATGACACATCCATTGTTTTGATAATATTGATTTTTTTCGTCTCCTCTTTGATATGTTCTTCCACATAAGGAACACGATGTCCTCTGACAAGCAATCTATGCGAATTGACACTATAGGGCGTACAGGTCAGAAGCGTGACATAATCCATATCCGGAACAATGTCCAGATATTCCACTTCTTCCGGTTCTACCGTAAGAATGCTGTCTATTTCATATTCGAGAATCGTTCCGGCGATATATAGAAAAAAACGGTCATGTATTTCCATCTGGTCTAAATCCGTGAACAGCCTGATTCCCGGAAGACCCCTGTGTGCTGCCAGCACAGAATGTGTACTTGTTCCGCCGACCGGCAGGGAAGTACCTTCCAGATGTCCGACACCCTTTTCGAGCACTTCGGCACCAGTTCCATGATAGACAGAAAGTTTCTGCCGTATTTTCGGGATTTCAAGATAGCCCATGATACCGCCGTCCACCACATTCAACAGGGTGCTGTACTCCTCGGAAGAGATTCCTTGTGCTTCTTCGTCGAAAACATCTGTAATATAGTTATTCTCATGATTCTGATTATAGCTTTCCGCCTCTTGCCGGATAGTCAGCAATTTCTCTTCTGAAAGACTGCTGACAGCTTGCTGATACTGTGTCATCAATTGACTGCTCCGGTACTGATTCCATGCACTGCTGAATGTCGGATAAAGAAGAACAGCAAAGGAAACCAGGAGCAGCACAGCAATCAGCAGCCGTTTCAGCCGTGTTTTTTTCTTATGAGTCATGCGGAGACCTCCGTAGTAAAGTTATCAGTTTATCATACAGCAAGGCAAGCAGAATTCCAAGCAGCACACAGCAGACATACGGCAGAATTGCGTGTTTGCGTACAGGTTCTGCCGCAGACGGTTCTGTCACGGGGGTGTCCTCGCTTCTGACCCCTCGCACAAGAAGACGGTGAGAATTCACGCCATACGGTGTACAGGTCAGAAGGGTGCAGTAATCCATCTGCTCTGCAATGTGGAGTTCTTCGGTTTCGTCCGGTGCAATGGTCAGAATATTATCAACACAATAAGTCATTGTTCTGCCCAGAATATGCAGATAGAAGGTATCTCCGACAGAAAGCTTATCCAAATCCGAAAATAGTGTTTGATTCGGGAGACCTCTGTGTCCGAGCAATACAGTATTTGTGCTTGTTCCGCCGATAGGCAGACTGCTTCCCGGCAGATGTCCGACACCCTTTTCGAGCGATATTTCATCCGCATAGTGATAAATCGGAAGTGTCAGCTGAATGCAGGGAATTTCTAAAGAACCCATCATGCCATTGCCTGCAGGATTGAGCAGATGATAATATTCGGAATTTTCATCCCTGGCAACATCCTGAAAATAACTTTTCCCGACAAGCGACTGATTATAGCGGGATTCTTTCAGAAGCGAAACGGGAGCTGTTTCGTTTTTTTCTTCATATTGTGTGACAAGCTGTTGGGCACGATAGCGATTCCAGTATTTACTGACAAACGGATAGCACAACAGCAATATGCCCAAAACGGACAGGAGCAGAGTTCTGCTCTGTCCTGCCCATTTTGCATCGAAAATCTTAGTCTTCTTTTTTCTTTCCATTATCCTTGAGAATGATGGCCGCTGCTGTACCGAATACTGCTACGCCGACAATTGTCAGGACATACGTACCTGCACCGCCTGTAGAAGGCATTTTTGTCAGTTTGGTATTGGTAATTTCACCGACTGTATATACGCCGGCACCTTCGCCCTGTTCCGTTGTAAATTCTTCGTTGTTATTTGTTGTCTCAGCCGACTTGACATAGGCAACTGACCAGCCGTCCTGACCAACTGTTTTGCCGGCCGGAAGTTCTTCATAGAATGTGACTGTTGTCGTTAGGTCTGGTGCTGTTCCGGTAGTCACAGTATGGAGAAAGCCTACCGCACTTGTTCCGGCGAGCTTCTCATTTTCCTTGTCAGTGTATTCAATATTCGTGACAGCATTTGTTGTTTTGGTGGTAGCTGTTTTCCATGTGACCGTTACCGGAGTAATCGTTTCGCTCAACGAATAGCCGACAGGAGCAGAAATTTCTTTCAGCCAGTATTGACCTGCACCGAGTTGTGTTGTACTGCCGATACCATCTTCATTTGTTTCCAGAACTGTCACCAGCTTTGTGCAATCCGCATCAGAATATACTCCGAATACTGCACCGGCAAGTTTTTTGTTCGCATCCGTGGAATCTCTCTTTACGAACTTTAGCTCATAAGTATAGACAGTTTCGGTTGTGGAAACCTTATTGATTCCGGTTGCAGTACCGGTAGTAGGCGTAGTATCATGCGTACTGTGTGTCTGACCTCGGGTAGGATTGTTTGCATAATACAAATCTGCCGTGTTGATATTGCCATTGCTGCCAATGACCGCATCTTCATCAATCACTGCATTATAGGTGACAACGGGTGCTTTATATTTCAGAGTATCATAGAAAAATACCAGATTGAAGCCGTTATCCACTTTTTTTGCCCGTGCAATTGTAATTGTTTCAGGGTTTTCATCGGAAGTATCTTTGGTGTCATCATAATCGGGATTAGGATAGGAAAAATATCCGGCTGTATCTGCGGTCAGTCTGGTATCTGTACTGCCATTTACTTTGTAAGTGTCCCATTCGATTTTGATAGAATCATACAGGAATGTCAGACCGTCACCCATGCTATCGGCAACGAAGAAGGTTTTGTTGACAGCATCCAGCGGATAACCCGGAAGGTCAGGCTTGATGGTATATGTCAGGACTGTGCCGACAGAACCTGTCATAATATTCGTACCGTCTCTCTTTTCATCCCCTGCACCGTCAGTAACAGTCTTGACGATGGTTGGCGAGCTGGACTTTGCAACAGCAGTTCCCCCATCCAGTACATAGTCATAATTTTTTGCGATATCTACACCGCCGCCGATAAAATCAATGACATCACCTGTTTGTGCGTCCTTATACGCATAAGAAGCTGTCAGCAGTACCGGATTGTAGACCTTATCATTTTCCGCACCGGGTGTGACGACTGCGATATAAATACCTGCCTCTACATTCGCCTCGAAAGTGGAGCTGTTTACTGTGTAATTATCAGTATATGCCACACCACTGGCATTTTTCGGCTGATTGCTTTGGGTATATGTTGCAAACGGCGTGATTTCTCCGGATTGCAGCAAGTTGGCTGCTATTGTGATTTCCTGCATGGCAGGTTCAGCGGCATTACTAAACGTATAGGGAATATTTGGAGTTTCGTTATTATTATCATCATCCCATGTGACATAAGTGAACTTGACAAAAGAATCATTGGCAGCATTGTATTCTGCCTGCCCGATTTTGTAAAGTGTCACCGTGTCGCCTGCTGTCAGATTGAGAATTTTCACAACCGTTCTGTCAGTGGAAGAGGCTTTCTGCTGTGTGGCAGTGGTCTCATCGTAGCCGCTCGGAGCAGGGCCTTCGGCAGAAGCGGTCATCGAGACCGGAACTGCACACCATACAGCCGCCAGAAGCAGCGAAGCCAGAAATGCACTGATTTTTCTTGTTTTCTTTTTCATAAAATAACCTCCAATTCATGTTGTAAAGCGTTTCTTACCTGTGGGACGTTTCCGTCCGAATTTGCGTAACCATGCAGCGGTGAGCATGGCTGTGCCTGTTATTATAAAGAGAAAGTCGCCATGTCCGCCGGTTGACGGAATCTGGAATACTCGCTCGTTTAACAGCTTGATTTCTCCTGCCTGTTTGGCAAGGTAGGGTTTTCGTTCAAAAATATCACTACTATCGGGGTCGCTTTCATCCTCTGTTATGCCGATATAGAAACTTGTATTGACCACATCACAGGGATTTTTTGCCGGCGTTATCGTTTCCGCTTCGGCAAGCACATAGGGAACAGTTTTTTCCTCAGTAATGGTATATACACCAATGGGAAGTTTTTCCAGCCAGCCCGATTGTATCGTAATATAGCCTTCTGTATCTTTGCTGAGACCTGTCAATGAAATTTCTTGTTCCGGGATGGTGATACCATCCGAACGATTGCCGTTGATGACTGCTTTTTCCTTCGTCAGTGTCATGGTAACAGAAGCGTATTCTGTCGTTTCTTCATTATAGGTACGCATGACATGGAATTTCAATTCTCTGCTGCCATATTCATCAATAATACCGGGCAATTCATCCAGATTCAGACGTTTATCAATCTGGAGCTTCCCGGAAACGACATCGATTTCCGCATTTCCGGTTATTGTTTTCTCCGCCTGCTGTGTACCAACGGGGTCACGTTTCAGATTTGGTTCAGGATTCTGAACATGATAGCTGATAAATTCCCCTGCACGTTCAGAGACAGTATCCGGTGTATAGGTAACTGCCAGCTTATAATAATATTTAGAATCTGTATCTTCAAATGTGTGACCGTTATAGCCGTTTTGTGTATCCAGCGGTATGCCGTCTGCGGTACATTCGACCCATTGATATGTTAGTTTGCCGATTCTTTCATTTTCATGCTCGCTATCTCCTGCATAGGAAGCAGCAGTCTCAGGGTCAGCAAAATAGCGATATGGGAACTCCTGCAATGTCTGTGCATTCAATACACCATCCAGCAATTGATTGATATAGTACGATTTATTTTGATTTTCGGATAATGCAAGCCGTTCCAGATATTTGAGATACACATTATCCGAAGCTCTCATATCTTCAAAATATTTTTTCAAATCGTCTTTGGTAAACGTTTCGCCGAGAAAGAATGTATCTTTCTGATTTTTGAGACTGACTTCCAGCACTGCCGGATTGACGGTTGTTTTCGGGAAATCCTTTGCCGGATATTTATCATGATTTTGTGTATTGTCAATATTGTTTCCTGCCGGATAATAGACACGATTCTGTCCGGCTTCGTTTCCGTTGGTGAGAATATGATTTCCGCCGATAAAATCTTCTTTTGCCTGCACCCGAATGGTAGAAAACCAGATATTTTCTTTTGTATTCACATTGGAAGTATTCTTTTTTACTAAAGGAATGTTCTGATTTTCCCACTCCAGATAGAACATTTTTTCAATATCATCGTAACAAAGGTTTGCAGTTTTTCCGTCTTGTGTGGTATACTCGCAAGGCTCAAAGGTGCCGTCGGGCTTCAGAACGGTGACAGGGTTTCCGTTCGCATCGAGCAAATCAAACCGAGGGTCGATGTAGTCTCTTATGGTATAATCTTGCAGGGCGTTGCTGATGGTTTCGGCAATATCCTCAAAGATTTCCCTTAGTGTCATAACCGCAGTTGACGACTGTTGCTGATTGCTGGAAACTGCCTGATAATACATGGTTTTTTGATCGCCGTTATTTAATGTCACAGTAGAAGCAAGCCCTCTCAGGAAATTTTCAGAGGCATTGACATCAGTATTGCTCATGCCGTCTGACCGTAAAAATACCGTAATGATTTTATATCCCTTTTTATCTCCGGCTGCTTTCAACGTGTTGATATAAGTTGTAATATTGTCAGTTCCTTCTTTTGTTTTTTCCTGGTCACGGCCATCTGTAAAGAGTACCAGATATTTGTCAGATTCCGTATTGCTTCTTGCACTGTTCTGCAAATTGTCCATAAAAGACTTCACACCGGTATAAGCATAGGTACCGCCGGTCAGATAATAGTTATATTGTGATATTTGGTTATTGTCACTTATTTCATTGCCTTGAACATCGTCTGTCGTGCCATAGCTTTGGCTCAGTGCTGTCAAAATCTTCTGCGAATCCGAAGTCCAGTCCAGTACAATCAGTTCTTCAGGGATATCCTTAAATAATTTGGAATCGCTGAATTTCACAATACTGGTTCGGTTGGACGGCATTTCAGCGTTTATAATAGACTGATAAATGCCGATTCCTTCCTGCAATGCTTCTGTTTTAATCTGATGATTCCGGCGAGTCAGTGCGGGTGAATCCAGATCACTGCCGGAGTTCGGATAGATATACACAGAAGAAAGACGGGTTTGCCGAATATTTTTGCCGTTGGAATCTTTGATATTGGTGTTGCCAGTTTTAAGATAATCGCCATAGGAATAAATGCATTTGAGCACATTATTATCATCAATATAGAATCGGGCTGTATCGTCTTTCGTGATAGTCAAGGGGGTTGTGCCATCTTCCATTTTGACTTTATCATTTTTCAATTCGTCATAATCCAAAAGATTGATTGTTTCTTGTCCGCTGCTGCTTTTGGTATTGGCTTCAAAGCCCATATAAAATTTCATGGAATAAGGGGAACCGGTTTTGAAGTCTGCCGTAGAAGTCGTCGTTACGTAATACCAGCCTGACTTACCGTCAGCGGGAACAGAGCTAGTCGTCTGAGTAGGAGAATTGAACGAAAAACCAACAACATTACCATTTGAGCCGGTTACTTCTCTTTTTCCTCCTTTTCCAGTAGACACAGCGGTAACTGTGCCATAGCCCAGAGCGACATGTTCATCGTTTTTGTCATCATAGATAAAATAATAATAATCGCTGTACTGGAGCTTGGTATTATCCGTGTAATTTTTATCCATAATCTGGTCGACCTGTTCTTGTGTCAGAAGCTGATTTTTCGGGAAATTCAGATCAGGGTCAACTTCCAGCTCCTCTAAAGAATCTATCGGCCACGCCATACTGCCGGAAGCGTCCAGAATCATGGTAACATCGGCACTTTTGCCGACATACCAGCTTTCCAGCGTCAAATCAAAAGCTCTTGCATTATCCTGCACCGTTTCGGCGGTTTTATCGGTATGCAGACCCTGACGGGATGTATCATACACTTTGGTACCGTCGTTTTTTATCATGGTATCATAGCCGTTGTTATTGACAGTTCCGCCGTCTTCTTCTTTCATTTTTTCGCTGTAGAACACTTCTGCTTTGGCGAGAGTAATACCATCCGTCCATGTGACAGTGATATCATTGCCGCTTGTGGTGATGGCTGGATTTCCGGCAGTTGTGATGTAGCCGGTATAGGATTCTGTATCCAGCATTTTTTCTGTAGAAGAAACTGTCAGCGATTGTCCGGGCTTTAATTCTGCGGTTCTGTACTCAATGGTATCACTATCCGCATGATGATAACGGATGATAACATATGTGGTAGTATCGCCTTCATCGTTGGAAGCCTGTGCTGCAGGGAAAAGGTTCGGCTGTAATGTTTTCACTGCCGTTGGTGGTTCTTCTTCTCCGAAAGGGAGTTCCGGTTCTTCCTCACAGAGGCTTTCAGATTCTTCTTGCAGGGATTCCGGTTCTTCTTCACAGACAATTTCAGGTTCTTCCTGAAAGGACTCCGGTTCTGAGGTTTCTGATTCCTGAAATATCTCTATTGTTTCGGATGTATCATAAGCAAGCAAATCTTCTGCTGTGACATGCACATCATAAGACGAAGCCACTCCGGATACAGGCTGCATACCAAGGAAAAACGACAGCAATATTGATAAAAAGCGTCTGCTATTATGTTTTTCTTGCATTGGTGCTTCGCTCCTTTCTTGCAGATACCGTCTTTTGTTACTATCATTATACTATAAAAAGAAAAGCGGATTCAACAGGGCACAAAAAGCCCTGTCTGTCTGATTATAGCGGCTCATCATGGCTTTGTCAGCTCCTTTCTGGTATTGTTCACAAAAAATTCACAAGGCATTTTCATGCTTTTTTTACTATTATTATACCATACAAAGTGTTACAAAACCGTTAAGTAATTTTCCATAAAAAGGAAAACCGGCATAAAAAAATATGCCGGATATTCTGGATTTTTTTGTATATTAATACCAATGGTACTGTTCCATAATTTCAGCCGGATTCCCTGTACATTCTATTGCATTTATATCAATTCCGATCTTGCCGTATTTTTTTATGATAATATTTTCAGCACCAATTTTCTTCAGACAAGCTCTGATATTCAGCACCAGCTGCCGCAGATTTCCTTGCTTATCGGGATTTCCTTCCCACAGAATGCCGAGCAGCTCCCCGTTTGTACAGAGTGCACCTTCTTTGTATACCAGATAAGCGAATAACTCACTTGCCAATCCTCTGCCAAAGTCAAACGGCTTTCCGTCCGCAAACAATGCAAAGGGACTGCACTGGACTTTCAGGGAACTTTTTACCGGTTCGAGCGGGAACCGCAGCTCCTGAAGTTCGTGGATAATATCCTCTTCGTATACCGGTTTTACCAGAAAACCACTCGGATGTAAGCGGACTACATCAAGTACATATTCAGGATGACCTGTTACATAAATGATATTCAGCCTTTTATACTTTTCTTTCAGAATGGGTATGGCCTTGATACCATTCATACCAGGCATTTCAATATCCAGAAAAAGCACCTGAACATCATCGTTTAAAAGCGAGAATGCCTGCTTCATATTGGAGGCACTCATATGTGTACCGTTTGGGTCAATCTTTTTCAGCATATATACCATAAGGTCAGTCACTGATTTCTGGTCATCTACGGATAATGTAATCATTCTGTTTCCTCCTGTTTTTTCCGGATTATGATTCTTGCGGTGATTCCATGTTCATTGTGTATCATTTCCAGCTCTCCTGCATTTAAGTACTGAAGCCTTGCACGGACATTATTGATTCCTATTCCTCTTCTCTTTTTTTGTTGTTCGGTAATGTTATTCATTCCCGAACCGTCATCTATAATCTCAATATAGATTTTTTCATCATGTCTGAATGTTCTGATACATACACTCCCGCCGCATTCATACGTTCCGATACCGTGGCGTACTGCGTTTTCTACCAGCGGCTGCACGGAAAGTGCCGGCACAAGAAACTGGTCGTATTCAATGTTATATTCCACTTGCAGCCGGCTGCCGTAGTTTTCTCTCTCCAAATCGAGATATGCTTCAACATTCTCCATTTCCCGTACAAATGAAATCATTTTTGTATCGCCGAGTGCCTCGAAATGCGAACGGAGATATTTGGAGAATTTTGTAATACTCTCATAGATTTCGGGATAATCCATACATTTTGAACGCAGTGCCATGAGAGAATTGTTAATGAAATGCGGCTGAATCTGTGCCAGCAGCACGGCATTTTTACTCTGCTCCAGGGCGAGTGCCTGTTTATCAAACTGTATCTGGAGCTGGTACGTTCTCCGGAGCAAAACATCTGTTCTGTATTTTTCATAAAATATAAACAGGATAAGTGCGGTAATGGATACCGAAATATTATTGAAGCTGATTGTTGAATAGCTCGTATTGATAATAAAACCCAGTGACGGAATCACAGAGGCGGTACATATAATCTGTCTTAAAAAGCGGTCTGTCTTATTTCTTTCAGCAATATAGACAATGATAATAAACAGGAAAGAAATGATTGACATGATATGCCAGCAGAAAAACAAGGGGCCTCTTATATAGGTGTTGTTCTCATCAAAGCGATAGAGAATTCCTGTACACGGGGTCATGACAAGCAAAATCAAAGCCGGAATCTGGAACATCTGCATGGCAGTGACAGCCGTTTCCAGCCGTTTTAAGCCGTTTTTTTGAGCAATAGATATCTTTATCAGCTGTAAAAAGAAAAGCGTTTGAAATGCCCCCACAGCATAGTACAGAAAGTCAAATATCCGAACAAGCCAATAACTAACAGCCGAGGGACTCCCGTTGAAAATAACCCCTATCACATTCACCAGATTATACACTAAAGTGACATTATAAAAAAGCACAATTTCTTTTGTGTAGGGGATATCAACAGGATTCGTTTTTTTATGAGTATCAATCTGGTTCCGGATACTGGTTAAAAAAATCATAACCAACAAAAAGACACTGTTCCATAATTCTATGACAATCTGAATAAATAGCGGCAGTCCATTTCGATCAATCAAGTTCTGCATACTGCTCCTCCCAATATTTTCTAAGAAAGCTCTTAACTCCCATAGCTTAATTATAGCATAATCACAAGAAAAAAACAATATTTTATCAACTGTTTTTCAGGATTTTTTCGTATCGCACAGAAAGTCTTCCCGTCCGATCACCGGAGAGGTTTTTGTTTTGTCAACTGATCAGGCAGATTTACAAAGAGGCGGCTTTTAAGCCTCTTTGTATCTGACCTGTTGACTGGCAATATGATTTCTATATATTATATAGCCACTTGCGGCAATTTTTGCGGCAATCGGATGTCAGGGGGTGACACGCAGGATAGTGCCATTTTTTCACTCTGCGTTCGTCAACTGATCAGGCAGATTCACAAAGAGGCGGCTTTTAAGCCTCTTTGTATCTGACCTGTTGACTGGCAATATGATTTCTATATATTATATAGGGTCAGTCTTGTATTTTGTCTTGAATGGTTTACAGAAAGCGATACAGTTATTTGCAGATTTCTCTGTGACGGGGAGATTGATTATGCAGCGGGCATTTTTACAGAAGGAAAATGGGATTTATATCATAGTTCATATTGCAGAGAAAGCGAAGATTTACAAGTCACGCACTGGAGGCCGCTTCCTGAACTGTCTGAAACAAAAGGAGAAAATCATGACTGATAAAGAAAAAGTAATTGTAACGCTGTACACATGCAGCAGAGCTGATGAACCGTCCGGTGGTCTATACGCATGAACTGTTTTCCAATGAAGTACAGGCAAAAGTAAAGCCTGCGTTCATTGCCCTGTGTGCGGATGAAACACCTGTCATTGACCTGAAAGATGAAATGTTCGGCGGTATATTATGCTGTGCTGTCCGTTATGCATTGACGTGATGTCCGGACGTGGACAGAATTTCTGAATGATGTCAATGCTGAAATCGAAAAGAGGAATATTTCATGAAACGTTGGCAGCAGTTATGTTATAAAATTCAAATAAATCGTTCATTGATATGGCAGCTTAGATTCAATATTTTTTGCAGTCAGAGTATAAATTGTGAAGATTTTTTTGGAATTCCGGAGTTTTCCGGTTTGAATAAGGAAGAACTACAAAGATATGCTTTTGAAGCGATTCTTCGTAATCTTCCGGAAAATTTGTCTGATGGTTTCGATCATGATACTATGCAGATCGGAGAAATCTACCGGCTCAATAATGAAGATGTCCTCTACGGCTCTTCCGTTCTGTCCGCTCTGATTT
>JAFUWN010000056.1 GCA_017483465.1 Oscillospiraceae bacterium | reverse complement strand
TTCTTTACATAACCCAGCATGGACGGTACGAGGATTGCAGCAAGTACACCGATGATTGCGATAACTACGATCAGTTCTACCAGTGTAAAGCCCTTGACATTCTTTCTTGTTTTCATAGTGAAAACCTCCTTATAATAATAATATAAATATTGTTTTGCAGTTCGGTCTTGCCGTCTGCCCTTCTGGAATCCACAGCTTTTTTATTTCGTTCTCTGTGTTTTCCTTACAATGCTATTATAGCATATGTCCAAACTTTTGTCAATACTTTTCCAGAAAAAAAACAAATTATGAACGAACTTTTACGAAATCGAAATCTAAAACGTTTAAGTTCATGTCTTTTTCGTCAAATTGTACAATTTTAATCACGCTCTGTATATATGGCTGAAACGGCTTGATCTAGGCGTTTCTATGCGTTTTTTCATGATTTTGAATAATAATATGGAAAATTATTCCATGTTGTAAATGACGGAAAACAGGGGTTTTTGTGTACATCATTTCGTAAATATTCACAGCCATTTTACTTTCTGTAGAATCAATTTATTTAAATTTTTAAAATATCTCCTTCATGATTCGGACATATTTTAATAAATTATGTTCTCCGGATAAAAATCATCCTTTATGTTCCCGCCGGAGGAGCTTTTTTTCTGTGCTATCATGAATATTGTGCTTATGCATAAATATTTTTATCACAGAAAGGATGGTACTTGTTATGAATCTTCATACAGGCGAAACAATCACTTACCGCACATGGCTCAGAGAATGGCTCTCTTCCAAGGAGAATTATATCAAAGAAGCCACGCTTGCGAACTATCGGCAGGGAATCGAAACGCATATTCTGCCGGCATTCGGAAACGAACCGCTCTCTGGAATCACAGAGGAAAAATTACAGCAGACCGCTCTGCAATGGCTTGAACAAGGCCGCTGTGATCAGCAGGGAGGCCTTTCCGAACGGACAGTAAAAAGTCTGATCATGCTGATCAAGCTGACATTGAAAGCCGCTGCAAAGGCAGGGTATCTCCCTTCGCAGAATTTTGAAATTCTTTTTCCGCCGCAGAAACAGACTCCGAAACTCCGGACATTTTCCAAAGAAGAACAGGCAGTTCTGACACAGTATCTTTATCTGCATCTGAATCCTAAAAATTCAGGTATTTTATTCTGTCTGCATACGGGTCTGCGAATCGGTGAATTATGTGCTCTGCAATGGAAAAATATTGATCTGGAAAACAAGACCGTGACTGTCAGCAAAACTCTCCAGAGAGTATTTATTCGTGATGAAAACGGCAATACTTCGACAAAAATCATTGTCACAACTCCGAAAACGAAAAATTCCGTCCGGATGATTCCCATTTCGAGTATGCTCATTCCGGTTCTGAAACGCATGAAGCCGGAGAATCCTGAGACATATCTTCTGACAGGAAAACTCACCCCCACCGAGCCGAGAACTTATCGTGACTATTATAACAGACTGCTGAAAAAAGCCGGTATTCAGCATATTAATTTTCACGGACTGCGGCATACATTTGCGACCCGTCTGATAGAAAACGGAGCAGATTATAAAACCGTCAGTGAACTGCTTGGTCATGCTTCTGTCAATATCACATTAAATTTATACGTCCATCCGCAGATGGAGCAGAAACGCAAGGCAGTAGAGCTGATGAATTTCTATCTTTAATTTATTATTATAAGGAGGTTTTCACTATGAAAACAAGAAAGAATGTCAAGGGCTTTACACTGGTAGAACTGATCGTAGTTATCGCAATCATCGGTGTACTTGCTGCAATCCTCGTACCGTCCATGCTGGGTTATGTAAAGAA
>JAFUWN010000055.1 GCA_017483465.1 Oscillospiraceae bacterium | reverse complement strand
TCATCCTCACGAGAATGGCCGGAAGAACACCCGTTCCGGAGCGTGAAAGCATTGCTTCTCTGGCCTCACATCATGCCACCATGATTATTTTCCTCAGCACCGGAATGCTGAAAGAACTTTCTGCAAAATTAATACAAGGCGGCTATTCTCCTGATACCCCTGCGGCGATCGTCTATAAGGCAAGCTGGAAAGATGAAAAAATCTGCCGCTGTACGGTTGCAGAACTTGCCGAAACGGCTGATAAAAATCAGATCACTAAAACAGCTCTGATTACTGTCGGCAATTTTCTCGGAGATGAGTATGCTCTCTCGAAATTATATGATTCCCGTTTTGAAACCGGATTCCGGAAGGCGGTTAAAGAATGAAACTCGCTCTGCTGTCAGTAACCGAACAAGGCCGGATGTTATCTCAGAAAATCGCAGATCAGCTTACAGAACATGAAGTTCAGCGTTTCTGTTATGATCGCTATACGGACGAAACGGCAATATCATTTCAGAATATTACAGAACAGACTAAAATTTTATTTCCGGAATCTGACGGGTTAATCTTTATATGTGCCTGCGGAATCGCCGTCAGGAGCATTGCTTCTCAAGTGAAATCCAAAGCTTCTGACCCTGCTGTGATAGTTCTCGACGATAGGGGGAAATTTGTGATTTCTCTGTTATCCGGACATCTCGGCGGAGCGAATGCCCTGACAGAAAGCATTGCTGAAAAACTTCAGGCAGTTCCGGTCATCACAACCGCAACCGATACCGGGAAATTATTTTCTCCGGACAGCTTTGCAGCAGCAAATGATTTAATCATCACAGATTTATCCGCCGCAAAAGAAATCGCTTCCGCTGTGCTGAACGGCGAGGAAATCGGCTTTTACAGCGATTATGCTTATCAGAATAAGCCTGAAATTCTTGTCGAAAAGCAGAACTGCCGGACGGGTATCTGCATTACAGCCAATCCCGGACAAAAAAACTTTCCTGTCACACTGTTTCTGATACCCAGAAATCTTGTACTCGGTATCGGATGTAAAAAAGGAATATCCGCCGGACAGATTTCTGAAACGGTCAGAAAAGCTCTGGATTCTGTGCAGATTCCGGAAAATCGCCTCTGTGCCGTTTCCAGTATTGATTTGAAAAAACAAGAACCCGGCCTGCTGGAATTCTGTCAAAACAGAAAACTTCCGTTTTTTACCTATTCTGCGGAAATTCTTGCTTCTGCCAAAGGGGAATTCACAGTCTCTGCATTTGTCAGAAATATCACCGGAATTGATAATATCTGCGAGCGGAGTGCTGTCATTCATAGTAACGGAAAGCTGATTCTCAGAAAATATGCCGAAAACGGCGTGACTGCAGCTCTGGCAGAATGTCCGGTATTTCTGGATTTTCATAAAAGGAGGAAATGATCATGAAACTTTATGTCGTCGGATTCGGTTCGGGAAGCCGTCAGGGGATGACTCTGGAAGCCGAAACAGCAGTCCGGAACAGTTCCCTTATTGTAGGGTATACCGTCTATGTGCAGATTCTGAAAAGCTGGTTTCCGGATAAAGAATATGCTGTCACAGGCATGAAACAGGAGAAAGAGCGGGTTTGTCTGGCTCTGAACGAAGCACAGAATCAGAACGTTTCTTTAATATGCAGCGGCGATTCCGAAGTTTACGGCATGGCTGGCCTGGCTCTTGCATTAGCCGGAAATTATCCCCAGGCAGATGTAGAAATCATCCCCGGAGTCACTGCCGCTCTGAGCGGAGGTGCATTGCTCGGTGCACCGCTCACACATGATTTTGCTGTGATTAGTTTATCTGATCTGCTCACCCCTGCCGAAAAAATCCGGAAACGTCTGAAAGCCGCCGCCGAAGCCGATTTTGTAATTGTCCTGTATAATCCGTCATCCAGAAATCGAGCCGATTATCTGCAAAAAGCCTGCGATCTTCTGTTAGAATCCAAATCGTCAGAAACTGTCTGCGGTATCGCCCGGAATATCGGCAGAAAAGAAGAAAGTTCCCGAATCCTGTCACTTGCCGAACTCCGGAACACGCCTGTTGATATGTTCACAACTGTGTTTATCGGCAATTCTGAAACCAGAGTCATCCACGGCAGAATGGTCACGCCCAGAGGTTACAGAAATGTCTGAAATCCTGATTTTCGGCGGTACGACTGAGGGCAGGGAACTGGCTGTTTTCTGTACGGAAAATCAGATTCCGGTTACGGTATCGGTTACGACTTCTTACGGAGAATCTCTGCTTTCTGATCAGATCAGGATTCTGACGGGAAAATTAAATACAGAACAGATTTATGAATTATTATGCAGTCATCAATATGATCTGGTAATAGATGTCACACATCCCTATGCTGTCGAAGCCACGAAAAATATTCAATCCGCCTGTGAGACATCCGGAATCCCCTATATCAGGCTGATACGTCAGAAATCTGAAATCTACGGAGAAACTGTCCGCACTGTGACGGAATTAATCCGCATTCTGAATCAAAATCAGAAAATCATTCTCAGTACGCTCGGAAGCAAATCCATTCCGGAACTCATGCAGATACAGCATTATCAGCAGCGTTTATGGGTCAGGGTTCTGCCGTCAGCGGAGTTTCAGAAAATTCCGGATTTTCCCGAAAATCATATCATTGCAGAAATACCGCCGTTTTCGACAGAACAGAATATCATGCATATCAGAAAATCCGGTGCGGAAATTCTGCTTACTAAAGAAAGCGGAATGATCGGCGGTTATCCTGAAAAAATACAAGCTGTTCAGAAATGCGGTATCCGCATGATCACTCTGCTCAGACCGGATGAAAACGGCTATACTCTTGAAGAAATTAAAACTCTGCTCAGAAAGGATGGATTTTCAGAATGAAAATTTCATTGATCGGAATCGGCATGGACGGAATCCGCACGCTCACCAAAGAAGCCGAAACCGCAATTCAGGAATCTGAAATCCTGATCGGTGCGGAACGAATGCTTGCACCGTTTCAGAATTCCGGAAAACAATTGCTGACTGCCTATAAATCGCAGGAAATTGCTGATTTTCTTCATAAAAGTCAAAAATCCAGTGCCTCTGTACTGCTGTCCGGAGATGTCGGATTCTACAGCGGTGCGGAAAAACTCCGCACTCTCCTGCATGAACAGGAACTGCATATCTGCAGCGGAATTGCTTCTCCGGTCTATTTTGCGGATAAACTCGGTATTCCGTGGGAAAATATGAAATTTATCAGTCTGCATGGTATCAAAAACAATATCGTGATTCATGTCCGGCAGAATCCGTATTGTTTCTTTCTGCTCGGCGGTGAAATGTCAGCAGAAAAGCTTTGTCAGAAACTATGCGAATACGGCATGAAACAAATTAAAATCCATATCGGAGAACGGCTCGGCTATCCGGAAGAACGTATCCTGTCCGGTACGGCAGAAGAATTTCAGAATTTTTCCGTGAATGCTCTTTCTGTCATCATTGCCGAAAATCCCGGTTTCTGCCGGAATATGCCGTTTCTGATTCCGGAATCTGATTTCTATGATGATTCTGTTCCGGAACATGTGCCGGTTACCAAAGCCGAAATACGGAATTTTGTCATATCTTCACTCGAAATCGAAAAAAATCATATCTGCTGGGATATTGGCTCCGGGACGGGTTCTGTTTCTGTCGGGATGGCTCTGCATTGTCCGGACGGAAAAGTTTATGCTCTGGATCAGGATTTTTCTGCTTATCAGCTTACAAATCTGAATGCTCATAAATTCGGCTGTGATAATATTGAAATTTTTCAGGGAACTGCTCCGGAACTGCTTGGAGATTTTCCGGCTCCGGACAGAGTATTTATCGGCGGAAGTTCCGGAAATCTCAAGGGAATTTTTGAAATCATCCGTCAGAAAAATCCGTTTGCGAAAATTTCCATCACGGCCGTAACGCTCGAAACGCTTGAAAATGCAGTTCATGTATTTACCGGTTTCGGCACAGAACCCGGTATCACACAGATTGCAGTCACCCGTACCCGAAAAACCGGGAATTATACTATGCTGAATGCTCAGAATCCGATATTTCTGATATGGGGGTCACTGGCATGAAACGTTTGCTGATCGCCGGAACAGGTTCAGGCTGCGGAAAAACAACTGTCACATGTGCGGTTCTGAAAGCTCTCACGGACAGGGGATTTCTGGTCAATTCTTTCAAGTGCGGGCCTGATTATCTTGATACTATGCTGCATGACAGAATCATTTCCGGTTCGGCACGGAATCTTGACAGTTTTTTCTGTGATAAAAATATGCTCTGTGATCTGCTTGACAGAAATTGTGATATTGCCGTGATTGAAGGCGTGATGGGCTTTTATGACGGCTCAGAGGGTTCAGCGTATTCCGTTTCCGAACTCACGGAAACTCCGGTGATTCTGGTGATCGACTGCAAAGGCATGAGCGATTCGATCGGAGCGGTCATGCAGGGATTTTTGAATTTCCGGACTCCGAACCGGATAGCCGGCTTTATTTTCAACCGTCTGCCGGAAAAGCTGATTTCACTTGCGAAACATCTCTGTGATGAACTGCATACGGAATATTTCGGCTGTTTTCCGAAAAATTCCGTCACGCTCGAAAGCCGTCATCTCGGGCTGGTTACAGCTCAGGAAATTCAGGATTTTGATCAGAAAATACATCTGCTGGGTGAACTGGCAGAAAAATATCTCTGTCTGGAGAAAATGCTTGCTCTGCCGTATTTGCCTGTTCCGGCGTATCAGAAGCCGATACTTCCGGAATTACATGTTTCTCCGGTGATTGCTGTTGCTAAGGACAGGGCTTTCTGTTTTCTGTACCGTGAAAATCTGGAAGTATTAGAAAATTTCGGCTGTAGAATAAAATATTTTTCTCCTCTGGAAAACCGGAAAATTCCGGAAGAGTCTGACGGTCTGATTTTGCCGGGCGGTTATCCCGAACTCTATGCAGAACAGCTTTCTGAAAATATCTCCATGCTGACAGACATCCGGCAGAAAATCAAGTCCGGATTGCCCTGTATCGCAGAATGCGGAGGCTTTCTGTATCTGCATGAATCTCTGAAAAATCCGGAAGAAATTTCTTTCCCAATGGCCGGAATCTTTCCCGGAGAAGCTTACAGAACAGGAAAATTACAGCGTTTCGGCTATCTCACCATGACGGCAGAACAAGATCATCTGCTTTGTCAGAAAGGCGGAATCATCAAGGCTCATGAATTTCATTACTGGGAAAGTCCCGACTGCGGAACGGCTTTCACAGCTCATAAAAAAGACGGCAGAAACTGGAAATGCTGTCATGTTTCCGACAGCTTGTATGCCGGATTTCCGCACCTGTATTTTTATGCGAATCCTGAAACTGCCGTCAGATTCGTTCGGAAATGTGCGGAATATCAATCAGAAAGAAGATGATTTTTATCAACCGAATTCAGAATATTAAGCCTCCGGATCAAACAGCATTTTTTTCAGCTAAAAAAAGATGGGATTCTGTTGCAAAACCGCTCGGAAGCTTCGGAGAACTGGAACTTATGATTCAGAAAATCGCAGCAATTCAGAATACGGATGATGTCCGTATCGACAGAAGAACAGCTGTTGTGTTCTGTGCTGATCACGGTGTTGTGCAGGAAGGTGTTACCCAGACCGGAAGTGAAGTCACTGCAATCTGTGCTTATGCAATCGCTGACGGTACTTCCAATGTGAATGCAATTGCAGATTCCTGTCATGCGGATGTGCTTGCTGTCGATATCGGAATGCTGACAGATGTCGATCATCCGAAACTGCTCCGGAGAAAAGTCGCTTACGGAACGGCAAATCTTGCAAAAGAATCGGCCATGACTCCTGAACAGACTGAAAAAGCTCTCTGTATCGGCATGAATATTGTCAGAGATCTGAAAAAACAAGGCATTCCGCTTCTGATTACCGGAGAAATGGGAATCGGCAATACGACTCCGACAAGTGCTC
>JAFUWN010000054.1 GCA_017483465.1 Oscillospiraceae bacterium | reverse complement strand
TTTTCAGACTGCGTTTGTCAATAGACCAGCGACAGGGTTACAAAGAGGCGGCTTTTAAGCCTCTTTGTTCCTGTTGCTATTGACAGGGACAATATTTTTCTATATTATATATAGCCACCTGTCCCTGTTTTTGTCACTCCTAATCTGATAGAAGTATTATTTTTTTAAATAGCTGATCTTCTGAACTCTGAACTTCCGATTTATCTTATGTATTCTGCCGGAGAACTGCTCCGGCAGATTTTTGTTATTTATTTGCTAAATTGAAAATATCCTGAACTGTAACGGCAATCATAATTAAAAATAATACTGCCATTCCTGCGAAATGCACCATACCTTCTTTTTCGGGACTGACGGGTTTTCTCCGGATTCCCTCGATTGCCAGGAAAACAAATCTTGCACCATCCAGAGCCGGAATCGGTAATAAATTGAAAATCCCGACATTGATCGTAATAAACGAAGCCAATGACAATACCGAAGTCAGATGTTGTTTGAACGTCTCGCCATAGGAAGCGGCTTCGCCGATCGTACTGATGATTCCTACAGGGCCTGACAGATCATGAAAGCCATATTTTCCGGTAACCAGATCACGGAGAGAAATCCAGATCAGACGGCCTGTCGAGATCGTATCCAAAAAGCTGTAAGATACCAGATTAAATAAATTGATTTCTTCGGCATGAACATAGAAATCCTGACGACCCTGTGTTGCGGTATTATAGAATTTCACATCTCTGAGAGTGACTTTTTCTCCGTTTCTGCGAACGACAAGAGTCATGGTATCAGATTCTGTATTCTGCAATTTATAAGATAAATCCGTATCTGTGAAGATTCTCATACCATCCATGGAAATAATTTCATCACCGATCTGTAAACCGCATGTCTGACTTGTCGAGGTAGATTCTCCGGTTTCTTTGTCTTTTGTAAAATCGGCAATCTGGAGTGTAATCACATCACCATAAAGCAGAGTCGTACAGAGAATCAGCACAAACCCGAGAATCAGATTCATCGTTGCACCGGCAACGACGATCAGCATTCTTTGCCAGACGGGTTTTCTGTTGAATGCTCTGGGGTCATGGCTGTCTGCGTCTTCGCCTTCCATCGCACAGAATCCGCCGATCGGAAACAGCCTGAGAGAATATTCTGTTTCACCTTTTTGTTTTTTCAGAATCACAGGCCCCATACCGATCGCAAACTGATTGACTTTCACACCGCAGAGCTTGGCAACTGCAAAGTGTCCGAACTCATGCAGAGCGATAATCACACCGAATACTAACATTGCGACTAAAATAGTTACCATATCATAAATCCTTTCTGATCATATCAGAGTGAAGCAATCTTATCACGGACAAATTTTCTTGCCTGTGTATCGGCTTCGAGAATATCTTCATAATCATGAATTTCTCCGCCTTTGACAGTCAGCATGGCTTCTCTGACGAGTTCACCGATCTGTAAAAACTTAATCTGATCTCTGAGAAACCAGCCGACAGCTTCTTCATTCGCACCGTTGACGATCGCCGGACGGAGACCGCCCTCTTTGATTGCTTCGATCGCACAGGTCAGACAATCGAATGTTTCATAATCCGGTTTCTCAAATGTCAGAGTCCCGTAATCCGTCAGAGACAAGTGCTTTGTCGGACAATCGACACGATACGGATATAACAATGCATACTGAATGGGAATCTTCATATCCGGCACACCCATCTGACCAATGACAGCATAATCTTCAAACTCGACAGCCGAATGCAGAACGCTCTGACGATGAACGACAATTTCGATCTGATCAGGAGTCAGATCAAAGAGCCATTTCGCTTCGATAAATTCAAGGCCTTTATTCATGAGCGTAGAAGAGTCGATCGTAATTTTATTGCCCATATCCCAGTTCGGATGTTTCAGAGCCTCTTTTGCGGTAACATGAAGCAGATCAGTTTTTTTCTTTCCGAAGAAAGGCCCTCCGGAGGCGGTCAGAATCATTTTTCTGATTTTATTCATGGAATTGCCCTGTAAACTCTGGAATACAGCAGAATGCTCGCTGTCGACCGGATAAATTTTCACACCCTTTTCGGCAGCGGCTTTCATGACGAGTTCTCCGCCGGCAACGAGAGTTTCTTTATTCGCTAAGGCAATATCATTTCCGGCTTCGATAGCCTTCAGAGTCGGAAGCAGACCGACCATGCCAACAACGCTGTTTAAAACAATATCATGATTCTGATCCGAAGCGATCTGACATAAGCCGTTCATACCGGTCAGAATTTCTATTTTCTCGCCGGATAATAAATTTTTCAAATCCTGATATTTTGATTCATCATAGATACAAACGCATTCCGGTTTGAATTTCTTAGCCTGTTCCGCTAATTTTTCAGCCTGACGATTGGCAGCTAAAGCCGTTACCCGCAAGCCATGTTTTTCGATGACTTCAAGAGCCTGTGTACCGATCGAACCGGTTGACCCTAACACAGCAACTTTTTTCATCATATCAAAAATCACCTCTATTTAAGACAATAAACCCATCCGGTAAGACAGGTTTATTGATTTCTTGCTTATAAAATCGGAAATATCTGCATACACCAGTAAAATGCGGGAATGACAAATACTACACTGTCGAATCTGTCCATTAATCCGCCGTGTCCCGGCATGATATTGCCATAGTCCTTAATGCCTTTCTGACGCTTGATCACAGAAGCGGTCAGATCGCCCAGCACACTCACTCCGGCACAGACAAGGCCTAGCAATCCGGATTTCAGAGCCTCATACAGGCCGAAATACAAGCCGTTTGCTTTCGCATAGAATAAGAAAATCAGAATAAATAAAATCATATTGCTGATTAATCCGCCGACAAAGCCTTCGACCGTTTTTTTCGGACTGATCTCCGGACAGAGTTTTGTTTTGCCTAATGCGACTCCGGAGAAATATGCTCCGGTGTCAGCAATCCACGCTCCGCAGAGTGACAGAATCACATAGAATAAACTATGATCCTGATCATGATTCATAGCAATGATAAAACTAAATGAATATGTCACTAATATCATAGAAGCTGTCATGAAAGCTCCCTGTTCGATTGTGAATGTCTTCGGATGACGCATATAATCCCAGAACAGTATGCACAGACAGACAGGCATCAGAATCATATAGAGATCACCGATGATAAATCCAATCGCACCGGACATCCCATCCTGCAACAGAGAATCTAAGATGATAGCCAATATTCCGTAAGTCATCACTGCTCCGGTGGCAAGCTTGAACTGCAAGCCGCCGACTGCCCGGATTAGCTCGAATAAAATCACGCCGACAATCGCCGCAAATGCCAGCGGAAATACGATTGTCTTATGCAGAACCAGTACAATCGCAAGCAGAGCCGCTCCGATCACACCGGAGATAATTCTCTGCTTCATCAGACACCTCCGAAGCGGCGGCCTCTTCCGGCATAATCAATCAGAGCTTTGTTGAGTTCTTCCGGAGAGAAATCCGGCCATAATACATCTGTGAAATAATATTCGGCATAGGCACACTGCCAGATCAGATAATTGGATAATCTCAGTTCTCCGGACGGCCGGATGACTAAATCCACATCAGGCAAGCCGGCTGTATAGAGATGATCTGCAATTGTCTGTTCGGTAATATCTTCCGGATTGAGTTCGCCGGCCTTGACTTTTTCAGCGATCTGACGGGCAGAATGAGCAATTTCATCCCGGCCGCCGTAATTGCAGGCTAATAATACAGTCAGCTGTGAATGATGAGCCGTATCATTTTCCAGTTTGATCATACGCTGTTTAATATCTTCCGGATAGGCATTCTTATCGCCTAAGAAAATCGCACGGACGCCGTCACCTAAATGCATTTGTACTTCATCGAGATATTCTCTCATGATTTTGAGAATTCCATCAATTTCGGCCTGCGGACGCTTCCAGTTTTCTGTAGAGAATACATAGAAAGAAGCGTATTTTATGCCGATATCTTTGCAGTACTGCATGATTTTCTTAAACGTCTTGCCGCCCTCGATATGCCCGAGGCTTCTGGGCAGACCACGTTTTTTCGCCCATCTGCCGTTGCCGTCCATAATAAAGCCGACATGTACCGGAAGATTTTCAGGAAGTTCCTGTATATCAGTCTTTTTTTTCGTAAAAGCCATAGATTCTGCTCCTGACTCAGATACTCATGATTTCTTTTTCTTTTGCAGAAACGGCCTTATCGACTTCGTCACAATATTTATCTGTTAATTTCTGAGCCTTCTTTTCTGCATCTTTCTGATCATCTTCCGTAAGTTCTCCGGATTTTTTCATAGCCTTGAACTTATCGACCATATCACGGCGGACATTACGGACAGCGACTTTTGCTTCTTCGCCGTATTTCTTGACATTTTTACAGAGTTCTTTTCTGCGTTCTTCGGTTGGCTGCGGGAAAGTCAGGCGGATGACATTACCGTCATTGACCGGATTGATTCCCAGATCAGAAGCCTGAACAGCCTTTTCAATTGCTTTCAGACTGTTTTTGTCATAGGGCTGAATCACCAGAGTACGGCCCTCAGATACGGTAACAGAAGCCATTTGCGGAATCGGCGTGGGAGTACCCCAGAAATCAGCACTGATTTTATCGAGTACTTTCGGATTGGCTCTTCCGGCACGGATTGAGCCGAAATTAGACTGTAAGCTGTCTAAGCTTTTCTGCATTTTTTCTTCTGCATGTTTGAGAGTTTCTTTCATGATAAAAAATCTTCCTTTCTGAGATAAAATTATAAAATAATTATGATTCTGCTGTGATGACTGTACCCACCTGTTTGCCGAGCACAGCATCTAAAATATTATCGGGTCTGCTGAGATCGAAAACAAGCATCGGGAGCTTATTTTCATTACACATCGCAGCGGCTGCCATATCCATGACAGCAAGATTATCATTCAGCACCTGACTGAATGTCAGTGTATCATAACGCTTGGCATCGTCAAATTTATTCGGGTCTTTATCATAAACACCATCTACGAGAGTCGCTTTCATAAGAATTTCGGCATCGATTTCGGCACCTCTGAGAGCAGCGGCACTGTCAGTCGAGAACATCGGATTTCCTGTGCCACAGCCGAAAATGACAACTCTGCCTTTTTCAAGATGACGGAGTGCTCTGTTTCTGATATAGGGTTCAGCGACCTGCTGCATACTGATGGCAGTCTGTACACGGGTTTCCACGCCCATAGATTCGAGCATATCCGAGAGAGCAAGAGCATTGATTGCAGTCGCCAGCATACCCATATGATCGGCACGGACTCTGTCGAGACTGCCGCTCATACGGCCACGGATGAAATTACCGCCGCCGACTACAATACCGACCTGTGCACCGACATCGACACATTTTTTAATACTTTCACAGATATTCCGGATGACATCATAATCCAGACCAAAATGTTTTTCACCGGCGAGGGCCTCGCCGCTGAGCTTGAGAATGATTCTTTTATACTTGAGTTCCATGATTCAGCACCTCACAAATAATAATACTAATCTTATTTTACACTAATTTCAATCCACACGACAGGCGATTCTGTCAATGCCCATTTCGTGATTTATGTCTGTATTCAGTATAGCATATTTTTCAAAATCTGTCAAGCAAAACCATTTTTATTATACACATAAAACAAAAATTTCTGATGATATTGAAAAAATTTCCGGACAAGCTGCATTTCTGCGGAATTTCGTGCATATTCTGAAATAACAAAAAATAAAAAGCGAGGGTTATCAATATGCGGATTTTATTATATCATAAAGATTTCTGCAAACCGGAACAGGATATTTTAGAACGAGCTGCTCAGAGAAAGCACATGCTGAAAAAAACAATCTGGTGGGATATATTTTTATTTCTGATGGCAGGTCTTGGCGGTACGCTGTTATTTTTATTTTCTCCGGCTCTGATGAAAATTCCTGCATTGTATGCCGTTGTTCCTGTCCGGAACAGTATCTGGGAAACTCTGAAAATCATGTATTTTCCGACCGTCCTGACGGCTCTGATCCGCTATTTATGCACAGGAAATCTTCAGAAAGGCATTCTGACGACCTATGCCGAAGGCCTTGGCCTGACAATGGGAATTTTTATCACAGTACATTATTTAATCACCGGCATTCTGGGAACAGAATATTTTATTGCAGATATGCTTTTATTTTATATTTCTGTGAGTATTCTTGTCCGGTATCTCCGCATTCATGCAGACAGACAGAAAAAAAGCAGTCTGCCGGGTGTGATATTCATACTCCTGCTGACAGGCTGCTTTTTCTATTTTACTTTTTATCCGCCTGCACTGGGACTGTTTGCAGAAATCAGTCTGTTACCGCAATGACTTCGACTTCTACAAGAGCACCCTTGGGCAGATCTTTCACAGCGACACAGCTGCGGGCCGGTTTTTCTGTGATATAATTTCCGTAGATTTTATTAAATTCTGCAAAATCTGCAATATCAGCCAGAAAACAGGTTGTCTTGACGACTTTGGAAAAATCTGTTCCGGCGGCTTTCAGGACTTCGCTGAGATTTTTCATGACCTGTTCGGTCTGACCCTGAATATCCGTCGCTTCGATATTGCCTGTTGCCGGAACGATTGCAATCTGTCCGGAAGTATAAACCGTATTACCGGCTTTGACGGCCTGTGAATAAGGGCCGATTGCAGCAGGTGCAGTTTCAGTATAAATTTTTTCTGCCATGATAAACAACTCCTTAATAATAATAATAATTAATTTATTTATTTACGATCTTGAATCCGGCATCAGTCAGAGCCTGACGAATCTGACGGATATGATCATAATTTCTGGTTTCGAGTACGATTCTTAATACACAGTCAGTAATATCGCTGTCTTCGCTTGCTCTTTCATGATGAATCGAAACGACATTGCCGCCCAGATCAGCAAGAATTGCCGAAACGCCTTTCAGCTGTCCGGGCTTGTCTTCGAGCTGAATGGTCAGCGTATCGCTCCGGCCGGATTTAAGCAGACCTCTCTTGATGACTCTGGATAAGATCGTCACATCAATGTTACCGCCGGATACCAGACAAACCACATTTTTGCCTTTCATATCCGGAATCTTATTAAACATCACAGCGGCTGCCGGAACAGCACCGGCACCCTCAGCGATCAGCTTATGCTGCTCGATCAAAGCCAGGATTGCAGAAGACACTTCGTCATCCGTCACGGTCACAACACCGTCGACATATTTTCTGACAAGTTCAAAAGTATGTTCTCCGGGTTCTTTGACTTTGATGCCGTCTGCGATTGTTCCGACTTTATCCAGGCATACAATTTCATCCTGCTGGAGTGAAGCAACCATTGACGGAGCACCGCTCGCCTGTACGCCATAAACACGAATTTTCGGATTCAGACTTTTCAGGGCAAACGCAACACCAGAGATCAGACCGCCGCCGCCGATCGGAACAACTACAATATCCACATCACGGAGCTGTTTGCTGATTTCAAGTCCGATAGTTCCCTGTCCGGCAATGACATCTTCATCATCAAACGGATGAATGAACGTATAGCCCTTTTCGTCACGGAGTTCAAGAGCTTTCTGATAGGCATCATCATAGACACCCGGTACAAGGCAGACCTCTGCACCATATCCCTTAGTAGCCTCTACTTTTGAGATCGGTGCACCGTCCGGCAGACAAATCAGTGATTTGATACCGTTTTTGGTTGCGGCCAATGCAACGCCCTGAGCATGATTTCCGGCAGAACAGGCGATTACACCTCTGGCCTTTTCCTCTTCGCTCAGCTGTGAAATTTTATAATACGCACCACGGACTTTAAAAGAACCTGTAATCTGTAAATTTTCAGTTTTCAGATAGACATTTGCATCGGGGCAGAG
Organism: Oscillospiraceae bacterium; assembly: GCA_017483465.1. Taxonomy (GTDB): domain Bacteria; phylum Bacillota; class Clostridia; order Oscillospirales; family Ruminococcaceae; genus UBA3855. The sequence goes on along the minus strand of JAFUWN010000054.1, from coordinate 33,900 downwards.
CTTCGGTGCATGAATAATATCCGTCTGACGGATTACATCTTCCAGTACATAACTGGCATGATAAATTTTATCAAGTGTCAGCATCGGAATCACTCCTTATTTTCTGATTTTGTTGATAGAAAAGCTGTTCGGCAAGCTGCCGGGCAGCTCTTGCCGACCGGCCGCTTTTTCTCATAGCGAACTGTTCGGCCTGCAAAGCGAGTTCTTCGGGGCTGTATTGCAGAGCATACTGTTCTGCAAGGCTCCGGACGATTTCGAGATATAATTTTTTATCCGGCCTGTCGAACAATAACTGAATTCCGAATCTTTCGGAAAGCGAGACAGTTTCCTGCACGGTATCGTTTCTATGCACTTCATCTCCGGCTCTCTGCGAGAACGTTTCACGGACGATATGCCGTCTGTTGCTTGTCGCATAGATTACAGTATTCTGTGCTCTGGCGGAGATACTGCCTTCGAGAACGGCTTTCAGGGCACTGAAATTATCATCATTTTCCTGAAAACTCAGATCATCAATAAATAAAATAAATTTCAGCGGATTGGAATTTAATTCTTCAAGCAGTTCCGGAAGCAAGTGCAATTCATTTTTAGATAATTCGATCAGCCGCAGACCCTGTTCAGCATAGGCATTTGCCACGGCCTTGACAGTTGCCGATTTTCCTGTTCCTGCCGAACCGTATAATAAAATATTGGAAGCTTTCAGGCCGTTCAGGAGAGCTTCTGTATTTTCGATCACCTGTTTTCTCTGGAGTTCATAGCCGATCAGCTCTTTCAGGCTGATACTGTCCGGAGAAGATACCGGTTTCAGAAAATAGCCGTTTTCAGAATCAGCAGACAATTTCATCTGGAACATTTTATATTTTGCCCAGATTCCGAAGCCATATTTCTGAATATTTCCGAGCCGGTCGAAATAGAGCGTTTCCAGGTCGATTTCTTCGGCTTTCCAGTCCGGCTGGAGTCCTTCATAACCAGTAAATTCACCATAGCCCATGATGAAATAATGCTGTTTCATCAGCTGTGATGAAATTCCGGCCATTTTGGATAAATATTTCAATTCCCGCCTTGCGGAATTTTCTATATTCTCCGGAATTTCTGCATGATCAGAAGCGAACCATGTGCAGGGTGTTTCAACCGACAAGACCAGATTTTTGAGATATTCTGTCCAGTTGTCAGTATGTTCCTGATAGAGCAGTGTTACAAAGCGGTAATACTCTGCTTTTCTGACCCACCAGTCAATGCCCTGTTCTCCGGTGATTCTCAGCAGCTGATGAAAGGCATGAAAGACTTTATCCTGATTCAGAACCCGGAATACAGCCAATTCATCGAGCCTGTCATGTAAATCATGAAACATTACTTGATACTTCCGTTCCTGATAGATTCTACTAAGCCGCCGTTTTCAATAATCGTCTGGATGAATGCCGGGAACGGCTCAACCTGATATTCTTTTCCGGTTGTCTCGTTATGCAGAATGCCGTTATCTAAATCTGCCGTGATGACATTGCCTTCCTGGATGGCTTCAGCGGCTTTTTCAGATTCGACAATTGCAAGGCCGATATTAATCGCATTGCGATAAAAAATTCTTGCGAAACTCTTGGCGATCACCAGAGAAATACCGCTTGCCTTAATTGCAATCGGAGCATGTTCACGGGATGAACCACAGCCGAAATTCCAGCCGCCGACCATAATATCGCCTTCCTGAACTCTGGAGACAAAACTTGTATCAATATCTTCCATGCAGTGAGAAGCTAATTCTTTATGATCGCTGGTATTTAAATATCTTGCCGGAATGATGACATCAGTATCAATATTATCACCGTATTTGATGACTTTGCCTGTAAACTTCATGATTAAAGCACCTCCTCAGGAGCGGAAATTTTTCCGGTAACCGCACTTGCGGCGGCGACTTCCGGACTTGCCAGATAAATTTCAGATGTCACATGACCCATTCTGCCGAGGAAGTTTCTGTTCGTAGTAGCAACCGCCTTTTCATGTTCGGCTAAGATACCCATATGACCGCCCAGACAGGGGCCGCATGTCGGTGTAGAAACCACGGCTCCGCATTCGATAAATGTCTTTAAATAGCCGGCTTCCATCGCTTCGAGATAAATTCTCTGTGTTGCCGGAATGACAATGCATCTGACTCCCTTAGCGACTTTCTTACCCTGCATGATTTCGGCAGCGGCTTTCAGATCTTCGAGTCTTCCGTTGGTACAAGAACCGATAACAACCTGCTGAATCCTGATTTCATCAATTTCATCAGTTGTATGAGTATTTTCCGGCAGATGGGGGAAAGATACTGTATGCTTGATTTCAGAAAGGTCGATGACATAAGTTTTTTCATAAACGGCATCTGCATCAGCCTCGTATACCACCGGTTCACGGTCGGAATGTTCTCTGACATACGCTTTAGTAATGTCATCAACAGCAAAAATACCATTCTTAGCACCTGCCTCAATTGCCATATTTGCCATACACAGACGGTCAGCCATAGAGAGACTTGCCAGGCCTTCACCGACAAATTCCATAGATTTATATAATGCTCCGTCAACGCCGATCATGCCGATAATATGCAGAATCACATCTTTACCGGAGACATATGGATTTAACTTGCCTTTGAGATCAAACTTGATTGCAGACGGCACTTTAAACCAGGCTTTTCCGATTGCCATGCCACATGCCATATCAGTCGAGCCGACACCTGTCGAGAATGCACCTAATGCACCGTAAGTACAGGTATGCGAATCCGCACCGATCACAGCATCACCGGAGACAACAAGACCTTTTTCCGGCAGAAGAGCATGTTCAATTCCCATCTGACCGACATCATAGAAATTAGTAATTTCCTGATCTCCGCAGAAGTCACGGCACATCATGCACTGCTGAGCCGCTTTAATATCTTTATTCGGAGCGAAATGATCCATTACCATCGTGACTTTTTCTTTATCAAACACCTGTTCTTTTCCCATGTTTCTGAATGCCTTGATTGCCACGGGAGAAGTAATATCATTGCCGAGCACCAAATCCAGATTTACAAGAATCAGCTGACCGGCCTCGACTTGATCAAGTCCGGCATGAGCGGCAAGAATTTTCTGAGTCATGGTCATACCCATGAAGTATCAGTCCTTTCGTAGTTTTATATTTTGATAAATCAGAATTCAGATTGCTAAAATCTCCACCCTATACCGCCATGTTTCTGCGGTTTCGTATTCAGGAAAGCAAAGATAAATACCTGACAGTCCAGAAGCAGAGCTTTCAGAACCAGTGCCGTAATAATATATTTTCTGATAACAATATTAAAAATACATATCGGCAGGACAAATAACGAAATCAAAAAGAATAGAATTAGCAGTATATTCAGACTATAACAATATTTTATCATTTTCTTATGTCTGGTGACCGCAGGACAGTAATTTTCTAATAATACTCTTTCTTTCAGACTTTGACGGCTCATGACTGATTTGTAGTTTCTTTTGCTCAGATTGTATTTCAAGAGTTCATCTGCCAAATCATGCACAATTGCAAAAGAAATCACGCTGATCAGCATCAGACCGATAATTTGTCCCATAGCATTCACCCACTGGATTCTAATTTATCTTACTAAAAATCAATAATTAATAATTGCACCTCTGTCCGCAGAAGAAACCATTTTAGCATAGCGTTTCAGATAGCCTGTGACATCTGTCTTGACTTTGATTTCTGTAGTTTCTTTACGCTTTGCAATCTCTTCGTCAGAGACTTTCAATTCAATCTTATATTCCGGAATATTGATCGAGATCATATCGCCGTCCTGAACATAGGCGATCAGACCGCCTCTGACAGCTTCCGGAGAAACATGGCCGATAGAAGCACCACGGGTCGCACCGGAGAATCTGCCGTCTGTGATGAGGGCAACTTCTTTATCCAAGCCCATACCTGCAATTGCAGAAGTCGGAGACAGCATTTCTCTCATACCGGGGCCGCCGGACGGCCCTTCATAGCGGATGACTACCACATCACCGGCAACGACTTTTCCGGCATAGATTGCTGCAATCGTCTCTTCTTCGCTGTCGAATACCTTTGCAGGGCCTTCATGAACCAGCATTTCCGGAGCGACAGCACTTCTCTTGACAACGCATCCATCCGGAGCGAGATTGCCTCTCAGAACAGCAATACCGCCTGTTTCGCTGAACGGATTGTCAATCGGCCGGATGACTTCCGGATCACGATTGATACAGCCCTCGATATTTTCACCGAGAGTTTTTCCGGTTACAGTCATAACATCTGTATGAATCAGATTTTTCTTGTTCAGTTCATTCAGAACCGCATAAACACCGCCTGCTTCATCAAGCTGTTCCATATAGGTATGACCAGCCGGAGCAAGATGACAGAGATTCGGAGTTTTTGCACTGATCTGATTGGCAATATCCAGATTGATTTCCACACCGCATTCATGAGCGATTGCCGGAAGATGAAGCATACTGTTCGTTGAACAGCCAAGAGCCATATCCGCAGTCAGAGCGTTCTGGAATGCCTTTTCTGTCATGATGTCACGGGGACGGATATTTTTTCTGTATAATTCCATAACCTGCATACCGACATGTTTGGCGAGTTCGATTCTCTTGGAATAAACAGCCGGAATGGTACCGTTTCCACGCAGACCCATACCGAGGACTTCCGTCAGGCAGTTATGAGAATTTGCCGTATACATACCGGAACAGCTTCCGCATGTCGGACAGGCATTGAGTTCATAATCATAGAGTTTTTCTTCGTCCATTTTTCCGGCTTTATAAGAGCCTACGGCCTCGAACATACTGGATAAGCTGGTTCTCTTGCCGTCAACATGACCGGCGAGCATAGGGCCTCCGCTGACGAAGATCGTCGGGATATTGACTCTTGCGGCAGCCATTAACAAACCGGGAACATTCTTGTCACAGTTCGGAACCATAACCAGTGCATCGAATGCATGGGCTAAAGCCATAGCTTCAGTAGAATCAGCGATCAGGTCACGGGTAACCAGAGAATATTTCATACCTCTGTGACCCATAGCGATACCATCGCAGACAGCAATTGCCGGAAATACGATCGGTGTACCGCCGGCCATAGCAACACCTAACTTGACAGCTTCTACAATTTTATCCAGATTCATATGACCCGGAACAATTTCATTATAAGAACTTACGATTCCGACAAGCGGACGTTCCATTTCTTCTTTTGTCAGACCGAGTGCATGTAACAGCGAACGCTGCGGAGCACAATGAGCACCGGCCTTTTTTGCATCAAACATCATAATCGCAAAACCTCAATCTAGTTTAATTTCTTTATAAGTTCTGACTGCTTCTTCAAGAGCAGAAAGCAGTTTTGTTTCAAGAGGAGTATTTTCAGTATCTTTGTTATATACCATCGCCATACCGGCAAGGCCGATCTGACTGATCACTGTATTTTCTTCAAAGGCATAAAAAGTCATAATCTGTTCATCATAGTAAGCAATTTTAGCTTGATAAACTGCTTTTCCGATATGAACAGGAATTTTCGCTTCTTCGGGGATTTCCAGAATGCAGTCTTCTTCTCCGGCGAGCATCAGATAAGGCAGACGAGAATCATATTCAGTAAAATCATCATCGCTGAACGGTTCATACTGATGGCACATTTCCGGTTCAGCATGGGAGTTGAATGCAATAAAATCACCGGAAAGCATAAATTCCACAGAATATTCATGATTTTCTGCATCATAGAAAATTTCTTTTCTGCGTACAGAAGCCCTGGCCGGAACGGAAGCACTTTTCAGAATCTCATCCGGTGTAATATAATCAGAGTTCATAAAACTTTCTCCTCTTGTTGCCTATATAGCACGATAATCCCGAAATTTCGGGATTACCGGCAAATAGTGCATAAATCATAATCAGTTATTGATCAGCTTGTCATCTTCGCTGTTCCAGCTGTAGAGTTTTCTGATTTCCTTGCCGACAACTTCAGAAGGATGTTCAGCATGGAGTTTTCTCATAGCCTTGAAGTGTACCTGATTACCTGCATCGGACATATCAAGCAGGAATTCCTTTGCGAAAGAGCCGTCCTGAATGTCAGCCAGAACCTTCTTCATAGCTTTCTTGGTATCTTCTGTGATCACCTTGGGGCCTGTGATGTAGTCGCCGTATTCCGCAGTATTGGAGATAGAATATCTCATGCCTTCAAAACCGGACTGATAGATCAGATCAACGATCAGCTTCATTTCATGAATGCATTCAAAATAAGCATTTCTGGGGTCATAACCGGCTTCTACGAGAGTTTCAAAACCGCACTGCATGAGAGCACATACACCGCCGCAGAGAACAGCCTGTTCACCGAAGAGGTCGGTTTCGGTTTCGGTTCTGAAAGTGGTTTCGAGCACGCCGGCTCTTGCACCGCCGATACCTGCTGCATAAGCCAGACCGATTTCCTGAGCATCACCGGTTGCATCCTGCTGAACAGCGATCAGGCAGGGAGTGCCCTTGCCGGCCTGATATTCGCTTCTTACGGTATGGCCGGGAGCTTTCGGAGCGATCATGATAACATTCACATCAGCCGGAGGAACGATACAGCCGAAATGAATATTAAATCCGTGAGCGAAAGCCAGTGTCTTGCCGGCTGTCAGATAAGGCTTGATATCAGATTCATACAGAGCTTTCTGCTTTTCATCCGGAATCAGAATCATGATAATATCAGCAGCTTTTGCAGCTTCGGCAGTTGTCAGGACTTTCAGACCCTGCTTTTCAGCCTTTGCCCAGCTCTTGCTGCCTTCGTACAGACCAACGACAACATTCACGCCGCTTTCTTTGAGATTCAGTGCATGAGCGTGACCCTGAGAGCCATAACCGATGATTGCAACGGTCTTGCCGTCGAGCTTGTGGATATCACAATCCTGATCATAAAAAATTCTTGCTTCTGCCATTTTAAAAGAACTCCTTTACTAAATATAAAATAATTTAATATATGATTTAAAGACTTGTATCGCTGTTCAGATAGTGACAGCCTCTTTCGATTGCCACTACGCCGGTGCGGCACATTTCGAGAATGCCGAGCGGTTCCACAAGTGCAATAAATGCCTCAATTTTGGAAGTTTCTCCGGTGATTTCGACACAGAGCGTTGACGGAGAAAAATCAACGATCTTGGAACGGAAAATATCCACAGCCGATAAAATTTCCTGCCGGGTTTCCGGTACGTTCTTGAGTTTGATCAGAGCCAGTTCACGGAACACACTTTTCTGTCTGTCCATGACTTTGACTTCTTTGACGTTATAAAGCTTTTTCAGCTGTTTGATAATCTGACGGCAGATTCCGTCATCACCGGTCAGAGAGATCGTAATTCTGGAATATTCATGTGTTTCTGTCTCGCTGACGGTCAGACTGTCGATATTGAATCCACGGCGATTGAACATACTTGCCACACGGGTCAGAATACCGGGCTGATTTTCTACTAAAATTGCAATCACAAAACGTTCCGTCATTACTTGTCACTCCTTTCGGTGATAATATCTTCGATACAGCCGCCGGGCGGGAGCATCGGAAGAACAAATTCATCTTCATAGATTGCACAGTCGATCAGAGCAGGAGAATTTTCTGCAAATGCTTTTTCTATTACCGCAGATAATTCAGACAAATCCTGAATTCTGTAGCCTCTGATACCGAATGCATCAGCGAGCTTGACAAAATCTGTTTTTCTCTCATGCAGATCCGTATTGGAATAATGCTTCTGGAAGAACAGTGTCTGCCACTGACGAACCATGCCGAGTACATGGTTATTCATGATAACAATGACAACAGGAACATTTTCAGCCGAGACAGTTGCCAGCTCATTCAGATTCATGCCGAAGCTTCCGTCACCGGTGAATAAGACGGTTCTTTTTCCGGTTGCCTTGGCTGCACCGATTGCCGCACCGAGTCCGAAGCCCATTGTTCCGAGGCCGCCGCTGGAAATAAACGTTCTGGAATTCCGGAACGGATAATACTGAGCGACCCACATCTGATGCTGTCCGACATCTGTTACAACAGGAGTATCTGCCTCTGTATGCTTTGCAGTTTCCTGAATCAGAGCATACGGAGTGATTCTGTCTTTTGCAGTCACTTTTTCAAACTGAACCTGTTCTTCGGCCTTGAGTTCTGCAATTCTTGCCATCCATTCTGGATTTTTTTTCTGATCTACAAGAGAAATCAATCTCTGCAACGCATCTTTGACATCACATTCAATGCCCAGTTCTGCCGAAACATTTTTATTTAATTCCGCACCGTCAGCATCGATATGAATAATCTTTGCTTTTCTGGCATATTTAGAAACATTTCCGGTAGCACGGTCGCTGAATCTTGCACCGATAGTAATAATCAGATCTGCTTCGTCCTGTGATACACTGGAGGCATAATGACCATGCATACCCTCCATGCCCAGATATCTCGGATGATTTACCGGAACAGCAGACAAGCCCATCATGGTACAGCCGATCGGAGCATCGATCTTATCAGCTAATTCTGTAATTTCTTTGGAAATATCCGCAGATACCGCACCGCCGCCGAAATAAACATAAGGCTTCTGAGATTCTGCAATCATCTGAGCGGCTCTGGAAAGCTTATCGCCCTTTGCTTTTTTGGACATCTTCTTTTCCACAACAGGACAGGCCTGATAAGGATAAGAAGCAACCTGTACATCTTTGGGAATATCGACCAGAACGGGGCCGGGTCTGCCGGATTTGGCAATTTTGAAGGCCTCTCTGATCGTATCAGCAAGTTTATCCACACTCTTGACTAAGAAATTATGTTTTGTAATCGGCAGAGTCACACCAGTAATATCGACTTCCTGAAAGCTGTCTTTGCCGATTAAAGAATTCGGAACATTTCCGGTGATGGCGACCATCGGAATCGAATCCAGATAAGCAGTTGCAATACCTGTTACAAGATTGGTTGCACCAGGGCCGGAAGTGGCAATGACAACGCCGACCTCTCCGGAAGCTCTGGCATAACCGTCCGCAGCATGGGCTGCACCCTGTTCATGAGCAGTCAAGATATGCTGAATTCTGTCGCTTCTTGTATATAATGCATCATAAAGATTAATGACCTGACCGCCGGGATAACCGAACACAGTTTTACATCCCTGTTCGATCAGAGTTTCAACAACAATTTCTGCACCTGTTAAAATCATGATTTCAATCCTTTCCTTTGATTTTAAAATAAATTTTAAAAAACAGTTCTTGTCTTTTATTATAGCACTTTAGGGGAATCAAATCAAGAGAATATTTCAATTTTGACATTCTGCACAAGTTTCAACGCTCTGATTTGTTTAAAAAATTCCGGCAGAGTTCAGGATTCTGCCGGAAGATTCTGATTTTTATTGCTTTTGATTAAAAATATCATAAATATCATACAGATGACAAACTGGAAACTCATCAGCACTACCGCACTTTGTATCTGTGTGACTTCTCCTTCCTGTATTTCCGGTGCTATTGTAAAACCAATCGCACTGATCGCATTATTATTCACAGAATGGGCGATACTCGAAATCCAGACGGAATTTGTTTTCTTTACCAGCCACATCAGAAATGCTCCGGTAGCGATACAATAGATACTCATCAGAAGCATTCCGGTATACGGAAACCCCGGATAATCCGTTCCGAAGTTATGACCTTTTGCTGTCAGCGGAGCGTGCCATAATCCCCATACGATTCCGCCGATGATGATCGTCAGAGGCATACCAATTAATTTTTCCAACTTCGGATAGAGATAGCCTCTCCAGCCGAGTTCCTCACCGAATGTGACAAATCCTAACGGAACGGATAATGCTGTAGTATACAGATATGTCCCTGTGAATCTCATCAGAGAAAAGCCCTGTAATATTGATTTTCCTGTCATCAGATTGATAATCATGCCAAAGCCGATGCCTGTGATCGTCAGATAAAAAACAGATAATAGATAATATTTCAGATTTCCCTTATCATTCAGATGCAGATAGCTGTCTTTCCAGCCCTCTTTTGTGATGACTCTGGTCAGTACGACTGCCAATGCCGGCGAATAAGTGATGAATAATAACAATACTGCCAGTTTCGGGTCTGTCCAGTTTTCGATATTTCCCAGCTGATAGCTAAGAATAAACTCCGGAATATAAGCGATCAGATAAGATAAGATAAAAAACAGAATCACTCTCTTCCATTCGAGCTTTTTATTTTGCATAGTATTCCACCCCTTTCAGATAGAACCGGCAGGATAATTTATAAGATACATAATAGCAGCCTGCGGAAGCCCATGCGAATAAGCCTAATAATAATATACTTCCGTCAGAATTTTCACCGTTCAGGAATTTCATGATCTTATCAAAAAATTCCTCCGTACTCCCGAAAACTGATAAATCTCCGAACAGAAAATAAATTCCTGCAATCGCTACTAAAATCAACAGCGTGATTGTATGTGCCATGTTACCGCCTTTTGTTCCGAAGCGAATCATGAACGGGAGATCAAACGCACTCAGAAATAAATGCAGGAAAAATAACAATGCCGATACAGATATCATTCCTGTCTGACTGCCCTGAAAGATATTCGCAATGTATTCAAATACATACGTCCAGATTAATACTGCCATATCGCAGACCACTATCAGAAAATATTTGCTTCTGATCTGTCCTTCTGCTGTTTCCGGTGTCGAGGTGATAAAATATGCCCATTTCTTCAGCTCATCCGCCTGAATGAAATTCCCCTGAAAACAGAATAAAATAAAATAATTCAGAATCGAAACAAACAACAACATCATCATCATAAATACAGCATCATCCGATACATCTGCTTCATCCGAGATAAACGGGAAAATTCCTAACGCTACAGAAAGAAATACACATGCAAAGCCCATCACAGCTAACATAGCTTTATTCTGTACTAACTCTTTATATAATAAGCCTTTCATGATTAATTCTCCCTCCTCCTGATTCCGAGATATGTCAGATAAAAGCCGATTCCCATCAGAGCGAGCACAATCAGCCATAAATACGGAGCGATCTGATCACGATAGACTCCGATTTCCGATTGCAGAAAACTTTTCATCTGTTCCATTTTTTCTGTAATATCAGCTTCTTCGATCAGAGGCGTTTCATTTTCCGGAAAGAGAGCATCATATTTCGCACCGATTTCCTTTGCTTTCCCGTATGCGAGCACATACAGCGGAACAATCACAAACAACGGCGAAACATTACAAAGATTCATATCTTTCTGGGTTCTGGCTCTGGACAGAAAAGCCATCTGTACGATATCGAACATCTGATAGAAACAGACAAATAATAACATATTATTGATTTCATAGATTCCGAATGTTTTCCCGTTGATATGTGCCATCAGCAAGCCGTTGACTGTAAATAAAATCAGTGAGATGAGCATAAATATCAATTTCAGAAGATACTGACTTCCTGCCCATTGTACCGCCGTAACCGGAAACATTTTCCGGTATGTCACAAATTTCGAGGCGAAATCTGAACGGAATATCTGTACTGTTTCCATCATGATCAGCGAAAAATACGGAACGATATACAAGCCGATATAATAAATCATCATTTTCGCTGAACCGGAGGCATCATCGGCCATGAAATCTTTCAGATTTCCGCAGACAAAACTTAATTGTACAAGAAGATTCCAGATAATTGTCCCGACGGATAATCCTAATATCGTAAGCCAGTTTTTCTTACTCAGACAGAGATCACGATATAACAGGCCTTTCATTATGACCACTCCTTTTTTGTCCGGTTGACATAGAACAGCATAATTTCTTCGAGGTTTGTATTTTCAAGAAGCATTCCGGAATATTTTCTCTGCATCTGAAATTTATCTGATACCATGACTTCCGCACCGAAATCGGATATTCTTGCACTGATAAAATCATTTTTTTCAATATCCTGAAAATCTTTCTTAGAGCATTTGATCATACCATGATTTTCTAGAATCTCGTCTTTATAGCCGGAGATTAAAATATTTCCCTTATCAATAAAAGTCACACTGTCAGCGATTTTCTCCAGATCGCTGGTAATATGCGAGGACATCAGAATACTGTGATTTTCATCTTGCAGATATTCCAGGAAAATATCAAGAATCTCATTTCTGACAACAGGGTCAAGACCTGTGGTTGCTTCATCCATGATTAACAATTCCGCATGATGAGAGAGAGCGGCTGCAATCTGGAGCTTCATCTTCATACCTTTGGAGAAATCTCCGACTTTCTTTTTCTGCGGAAGCTGGAAGCGATCAAGATAATTTTCATAAATCTGCTGATCCCATTCCGGATAGATACCGTATAGAATTTTTGCGATCTGCTGGGCATTGAACAAATCCTGAAAAGGCAGTTCATCGAATACGACTGAGATTCTTTTTTTGATTGCAATCTCATCTTTGAGATAATCCATACCGAGCAGATGAATATTTCCCTCATCAATTTTAATAATATTCAATAAAGCTCTGATGGTCGTTGTCTTGCCTGCGCCGTTCTGACCGATAAAGCCCATAATACTGCCTTTCGGGACGTTAAAATTTACATGATCGAGTGTAAAGCCGTCATATTTTTTAGTGAGATTCTGAATCTCAATTGCATTCTGAAAATCTGTCATGATGATTCCCCTCCGTAGATCAATTCCAAGATTTCTTTGAGTTCCTCAAGAGAAACGCCGGATAATTTTGCTTTTTCACAGACCTGAGCGAGAAGCTCTTCCATCTGCCGGAGCTGTTCTTCTTTGAAAAGCTCCTGATTCTGGGCTTTGACGAAACTGCCCTTCCCGGTATAGGATTCAATAAAGCCGTCACGTTCGAGTTCTTCATAGGCTCTTTTTGTCGTGATGACACTGATTCTGAGCTGTAGAGCTAAATTTCTCATAGACGGCAGAGCATCGCCCTCTTTGAGCTGACCGTTCAGAATCATTGTTTTGATCTGTGATGAAATCTGATTATAGATCGGCTCACCGGAAGCATTGCTGATAATAATATCAAACTGATTCATAATATTAAGATGCACCTCAAATAAAAATTTAAAAACTCAATTTTAAAATTGTATATATACGTTATACACATTATATCATATATATACATGCTTGTCAATAGCAAATTCAAAATTTTTCTGAAAAAATAAAAAAAATTCAGGATACTGTATCACAGCATCCTGTGTAATAAAAACAATCTCAATAATCCGTATGTGTCCGGAGATACCAATTCAGCCATGCGAATGTGTATTCCTCGCCTTTGATCACCAGCATTTTCAATAAGATTTCCAGAAATCTTGATGTTTCCGGATGAATTTTTCTTCTGGGCTTTGCTTTCAGGAAATATTCCAGAGGCTTGCGGTCTGTATAATTTTCACCATTATAGATTTTGCTTGCGGCTACCCTATCACAGAACATTTCCGCCACATACCGGAGCGGCATTTTAACAGGTTCGAGCTGTTTGGTTTCCGGAGAATAATCCGTCCAGTATTCAAAATGATGCTTATTCCTGCCTTTATGATGCATCCATGCTTCAGAATAGCCTTTGACTGTCCGTTCCTGTTCGTTCGGACTTCTTGTGCCCTGATAGTATTTTACACTTGGAATAAATTCCGTGGGAGAATATTTTGATAAATCATGCAGTAACCCCTGAAAGGGGATTCCGGCACGGAAGCAGTTATACATGACAGCCCGCCTGTGATTCCTGACCGTCCGGAGATGTCCGGAAAGATTTTCAAACATAGATTCTTTCCCTCTTTCTGTTATTTATCCTGACTGTTGTGTGCTGATGAAGAACGCTCTACGGAAATAATATTCCGGATTTTCCGGAGACGTTCCAGAATTGCCGTAAGCTGTGTCTTATTAATCACCTGAATGCTGATCACAAGCAGAATCTTTCCGCTTTTCATCTTATGCGACTGCGGCACTTCCATTGACATGCCGGCTTCTTTCATCACAGCGGAAATATCAAACATCAGGCCGACCCGGTCATAAGCGAGAATATCAATATCTGTCCGCATTTTGGAAGAATTGCTTCCTGTCCACTGAACTGAAAGCCAGCGTTCGAGTTCTTCCGGATTATTGCGGCTGAGTACGGCACGATAATTAATACAGTCTGTTCTGTGAACCGAAAGCCCGTGGCCTCTGGTAACAAAGCCGACAATATCATCACCATAGAGCGGATTGCAGCATTTGGCGAGCTTATGTTCACAGCTTCTGATTTCATCCAGTATAATCTGACTGGAAGCAGTTTTTTCAACAGGTCTGACAATGGATTCTGTTTCAGAAACTTCTTCTTCCTGCCGGTAGAGTCTCAGATAGCGTTCCCTCCACTTCGGCATTAATTTATAAATGCTGACACCGCCATAGCCGACAGAAGCATAAAAATCTTCGATCGTATTACAGCTGTGACGTTTCATATCATCTGTGAAGAAGCTTTCAAATTCTTCATCCGGAATATGAATCTTGCTTCTGCGGAATTCTTTTTCGAGCATAGTTTTTCCGGCTTCGATATTGCTCTGCCGGTTTTCTTTCTTGAACCATGCACGGATTTTAGCTTTGGCTTCAGAAGTTTTGGCGATATTCATCCAGGCTCTGTTCGGGCCTTTATTGGGGTCTTTGCTGGTGACAATCTCGCAGATTTCCCCGGTATGCAGTTTATAGTCAAGCGGCACCATTCTGCCCTCTACTCTTGCGAATGTCATTTTATGACCGATTTCAGTATGAATTTTATAGGCAAAGTCAATAGGAGTGGCATCCAGCGGGAGTGTAATTGCATCGCCTTTGGGGGTCATGACCATAATATTATCCGGTGACAGGTCAATTTTGAGTGTTGTCAGAATTTCATCAGGGTCATCAGAAGTTTTCTGAGCTTCCAGAATTTTCCGCACCCATGCGAGCTGTTCTTCCATATTGTCGCTCTGAACGCCCTGTTTATATTTCCAATGAGCAGCGATGCCGTATTCTGCTGTTTTATGCATTTCTCTGGTACGGATCTGCACTTCAAAGGGAATCCCTTCACGGCCTAATACAGTAGTATGCAGAGACTGATAGCCATTTTCTTTCGGCCGTGAAATCCAGTCTTTGATTCTTTCCATCAGCGGTTTATAAATCTGATGAATCACACCCAGAACCATATAGCATTCCGGAACGGTATCCACAATCACACGCACAGCATATTTATCATAAATCTGTTCAAAGCTCTTGTGCTCTTTGTAGAGTTTCTTATACATGCCATAAATACTCTTAGGCCGTCCCTGAATTTCCGGCGGCTGACGGAGCGGAGCATCTTTCAGAGCTTCTGAAATACGGTTTTTAATGGCTTCAATAAACGATTCCCGTTCTTCTTTGGTGTTGTCAAACTGCCGGATAATTTCAGAATAGCCGAACGGGTCAAGAAAATATAACGAAAGTGTTTCCAGTTCTTCCTGAATCTGTTTCATACCCAGTCTTCCGGCGATAGGGGCATAGACATTCATTGTTTCATAGGCTGTCTGCTGCTGTTTATTTTCCGGACGGAACTGGAGTGTTCTCATATTATGCATTCGGTCACAGAGCTTGATAATCATGACTCTGACATCTTCATCCATAGCGAGCAGCATTTTGAGAATATTCTCAGCCTTTTTCTGATCCTGTCTGAAAACGGGAATCTGTGTCAGCTTTGTCACGCCGTCCACGAGAGCGGCCACGCTTTTTCCGAATAAATCACGAAGCTGTTCATCTGTGACGGGGGTATCTTCCACAACATCATGCAGCAGAGCCGCACAGACAGTATCTGTATCCATCCCCAGTCCGAGAAGCAGTTCTGCCACAGCAAGCGGATGAATAATATAAGGCTGACCGGAAGAACGGAACTGCCCCTCATGAGCTTTGGCGGCGAACTGATATGCACAGATGATCTTGCTGGTGTCATACTGTTTGTCACTGGTGAGAATTTTTTCCATAATCATGTCAAAAGTTACAACTCTGTCTTCAGTCATAATAAATTACCTCCTTTGTGATTACATGCCTGCAAGTGATCTGAGTTCTGTCAGAATGGCAGAATCTTCAATATTGACTTTCTGTTTCGGGGGAATCCGGAACACTTCACCTGTCCGGTAATTTTTCTGCATAAGTCCGAGTTCTGTAAAAATATCCAATGCAATCAGAAGCTTGCAGTAATTGATATTTTTCAGCATCATGGGAGCGGCGAGTGCTTCGGATGTAACGGGTGTTTGTGTCACGGCCTTGTAGACTTCTTCGAGTTCCCGGCGTTCAGGAATCATGCCTTTATAGTAAGATTCCGGCAGTTCTTCATGACGGCGGTATTTCTCATATGTCTGCACGGCACCGAGCATTTTTGTCTGTAAAATTCCGGCCGGACGTACATCCTGTACATACATAGTAACAGAAGTTCTGCCATTGTAAGTATTCACATTCAGCCGGACAATCATATGACAGTACTGACCGGCAGAAATACCTGTTTCCTCCGGAGCTTTGCCGAAATACATTGCAGTATAATTCTGACCTTGCATTCGCACCGTCATTCTGGTATGATCATGATTGGCAGTAGCACGGATATCCTGCACCAGTACATTTTCAGCTAAAAATACAGGCTCCGGATTTTCTGCACCGAACGGAGCGAGCTGTTCCAGACTCTGCACGGCTTCCGGGAACATAAAATCCGGCCGCAGAGCACAGACGGCCTGCACTTCCATAAACGGCATATCGGGATGATTTTCTTTTGCATAGGCCTGAAGCAGGGTTTTGAACTCCGGAATCTTTTCTTCCTTGAGCGTAAAGCCTCCGGCTGCCGGATGACCGCCGAATTTTTCCAGCACTGCTCCGCAGGCTGTCAGAGCCTTGAAAACATGAAAGTCTCCGAAGCTTCTTGCCGAACCGTGTCCGAATCCGTCATGAATGCTGATCATGAAGCAGGGTTTTCCGTACTGTTCCTCAAGCCGGGAAGCGACAATTCCGATCACACCGGAATGCCAGTCTTTTCCGGAAAAAACAAGCACTCTGTCAAAGAGCATTTCCGGATTTTCCTCCACTTGTTTCATAGATTCCTGAAGAATCTGATTTTCTTTTTCCTTGCGTTCGGCATTGATATGATGAATCTTTTCGGCAAGTTCCATAGCTTTCTGTTCATCTTCTTCAAGAAGCAGTTCTACCGCCAGCCGGGGAGACTGCAATCTTCCGGCGGCATTGAGGCGGGGAGCAATGGTAAAGGCAATATTAGTGGAATTCAGCGGTTTTTCTTCCAGACCGCTGACTTTCCGGAGGGCACGAAGTCCGGGACGTTCGGTATTTTCGAGATATTCCAGACCTCTCTGAACAAGAAACCGGTTTTCTCCGGTGAGCGGCACAACATCGGCAACTGTTGCGATTGCGGCCAGATCTCCGAACTGTTCCATTGCCATCTGTGTATCACCGTCATTCATAGCCGCAACTAACAGCAGGGCAATCCCTGCACCGCAGTAGTACCGGTACGGCGAATAATTCTCACTTCTGTGGGCATCTACAATTGCCAGTGCATCAGGCAGAACTTCTCCGGCCTGATGATGATCTGTAATAATCAGTTCCATGCCAAGATCTTTGATCAGTTTTGCTTCTTCGACAGCGGAAATTCCGTTATCGACTGTGACGATCATCTGTATGCCGTTTTCATGCATTTCCCGGACAGCCTGCTGATTAAGGCCATAGCCTTCACTCCGCTCCGGAATTCTCCAGGTGACATCCGCACCGATTTCGTGCAGATAAGAATACAGAATTGTCACAGAAACCACACCGTCGCAGTCATAATCTCCGTAGATGCAGATTTTTTTCCCTTCATCCACAGCCGCATTGAGCAAAGCAGCCGCTTCTTTCATATCGCAGATCTGAGACGGGTCGCTCAGTTCCCGACAGCCCATAAAAGCATTAGCATCAGTCAGATTCAGACAGCCCTGTGACACCAGCACCGCACAGCAAAGCGGTGACAGATCAGAGCCGTTATGCATTGCTTCGACAAGTGCAGCATCCGGATGTCCGATACTCCATTTTTTCATAAATATCCTCCCCTAACAAGAAAGTTATTTTTTTATTATAGCACTTTTTGTCACAAATTGCAAGGCTTTCCGGATATATTTTTTTATTTTTCAAAATTTTCAGAAAATGCTTGACAAGTGTTTTAAAATATGTTATAATAAAAATGTTGGAGAGATGTCCGAGCGGTTTAAGGAGCTAGTCTTGAAAACTAGTGATGCCTCAAAAGCACCGTGGGTTCGAATCCCACTCTCTCCGCTGTTTGAAAGCAATCCTCAGAGCTGTTCTGAGGATTGTTTTTATATTTTTTATTAATTTATAGAAACAAAAAAAGAGCGGAAAACCGCTCTTTCCTGTTTTATGATGGCGTGCCTGGAGGGACTCGAACCCCCGACCTACTGGTTCGTAGCCAGTCACTCTATCCAGCTGAGCTACAGGCACATCCGCTCAACAGATATTATTATAGCACAGATTTTCAGATTTGTCAAGTGTTTTTTTAAAATTTTTAAAATTTTTTCCGGAAAGTATCAATACGTTCCAAAATTATTGCGGAATCTCTGGACAAATCATCAAAAATATGATAAAATATTATATAGATTTCCTCTCCGGAAGCTATTGCATTTTTCTTTCAGAAATGCTATAATAATCACAGAGCATTTATCTCACTTCAAGAAAGGACGAATCATCCCAATGGCACACCCAAGAACCAGAACTATGAGAATCCAGCTCCGACAGCCTGTACTGCAAAATATGCTGTTTGAAATCCAGAAAGCCGTCAACGGAAAAAATGATGTGATTTTTAAAGTCATGCTCGCCATCCTTGCCGGCGGTCATATTCTGCTCGAAGATATGCCCGGTGTCGGAAAGACAACCCTTGCACTGGCAATCTCGAAAACGCTGTCTCTTTCCTGCAAGAGAATCCAGTTTACGCCTGATGTCCTGCCGACTGATGTCACGGGCTTCACAATGTATCAGAAAAGCACGGACAGTTTTGTATTCAAAAAAGGCTCGGCTTTCTGTAATCTGTTATTAGCCGATGAAATCAACCGGACATCCAGTAAAACGCAGTCCGCCCTGCTCCAGCTGATGGAAGAAGGGGCCGTGACAATGGACGGCGTGACATATGATCTGCCAAATCCGCATATTGTCATTGCCACACAGAATCCGATCACCTGTGTCGGCACACAGAGACTGCCGGAATCCCAGATGGACAGATTTCTGGTCAGATTATCGCTCGGCTATCCCTCGGCAGAACATGAAATTGCTCTGCTCAAAGCAAGACAAACATCCAATCCGCTGGATGACATCGAACCGGCCGCCGATATTGAAGAACTGCTCGCCATGAGAAAAGAAGTAGAAGAAGTATATATCAATGATTCGATCTATCATTATATTGTAGATCTGATTCAGGCAACCAGAAATCATGCTAAAATCCGGCTCGGCATCAGTCCGAGAGGTTCGCTGGCACTGATGCAGATGGCAAAGGCCTGTGCCTATGCACAGGGGCGTGACTATCTTCTGCCGGATGATATTTCTTTTGTCTGTGCCGATGTTTTTTGTCACAGACTGCTTCTGCACGGCACTGACGACAGTCTGGAACAGACACAGAATATTGTACAGGAAATCATCAAGTCCGTTCCTGTGCCGGATGCGGAGTGAAGCCCTGCCATGTGGTTGATCAAGCTGTTATATCTGGCAGTCGTAATCGGACTGGCTGTCTTCTGTGTATTATATATCGATTCACTGGCAGTTGTGCTTCTGCTCTGCACACTGATTCTTCCTGTGATTCTGAAATTATGTCTGTTATGGGTAAAATTCAGCACACAGGCCTCTCTGACCTGTAATACTGCATCCTGTACGGTCAATGAATCTGTACCGATTTCGATTATAGTCGAAAGCAGCTGTCCGTTATTTTTTCCGAAAGTCTATACTTCTGTGAGTGTCTGCCATGCTTTCAGCGGCAAACAGGAAACAATCAAGCTTCGGTTTCCACTGCACAGCCGGAATATTACCAAACTGACATTCTATGTCCGGCCGGAATACTGCGGAGCGGTGACAGTCCGTCTGAATCCTGTCAGAATACTGGATTATCTGCATTTGTTTCATACCAAAATGAAGCGTGTCAATTCCGAACTGGAATTATTAGTCCTGCCTGAAAATCTGCATTTGTCCGTCAGCAGAACGGCAGAAGCGGTCTATTCTCCTGAGAGTAATCTTTATGCCGATAAAGCCGGAGATGACCCGTCTGAAATTTTTGACATCCGTGAATATCATGACGGCGATGCCGTCAGCCGGATTCACTGGAAATTAAGTTCCAAATCCGATAAATTATTTATCCGTGAATTCGGTTTTCCGATTGAGAAACATGTACTTCTGCTGGCCGAATATCTTCCGGAACAGGAAGCAGATTCCGGCATTCAGATGCAGCAGGCACAGGCCTTTCTCACTTTAGTTTATTCTCTTGCAGTCTGTGCCGCCAAACCGGATATGACAGCCATTCTTGCATGGCATGACGGGAACAGACTGCATTATCAGCCTCTCAAATCCGGCGAGACACTTCCGGAGCTTTTCAGTCAGCTGTACCGCTCACTCCGTCACATGTCACTGGATGCACAGGACTTGCATGAAATTCTTTCCGGGCAGGAATATTCTTCTGTTACGCTTCTGACAAACGACAGAAATGCCGAACTGCTTCCGGTTCTGGAGAAGCAGACAGAAGCTTCACAGAAAAATCTGATCATCCTGAATTCTGAAACACATTCCTTTCCTGCCGACAGTGTTGCTGTCCGGACAGTTTCACCGGATTCTATGACGGATGATCTTGCCGGGCTGATTCTGTAAAAATATAAATAATAAATTATCACTATATCATAATATGAGGTATATCATCCATGAAACAGCAGGTTTCTGAAACAAGCAACGGCGTAAGAGTAGAAAATACACTCTCTATGTCTTTACAGAATCAGTATCCCAGACGAAGAAAGCTCTGGCTGATTCTGACAGCATTTGCCGGTGTCATCGGCAGTATTTTTTCATTCCTGACGATGTTCACACCAATGTATTCTCTGCCGGTAATTTTGTCTGTGATCGTCTTGTTTTTTGCATTTTTCACATATTCGGCACTCAGGACGGAACATCTTCTGCCTGTTCTGATTGCAGTACTGCTCTACTGCGGATTGTTTTTCTGGCAGAAAGATCAGATTACCAACGGTCTGATGTACCTGACAAATGACGTATGTCAGGCAATTTACATGACCGACTGGGAATATTTCATCACAGATGATACTTATACTGAAATCGGCAGTGTCACCTGTGTGCTGTGTTTTTTGATTTTCCCGATTATCTGGATGATCTGCTATGCTGTACTCCGGTATCAGAATTTCTTTCTGAGTCTGCTGGTCACGTTTCCGTTTATTGAGATCGGCTTGTTTTTCGGCATTATACCAGATCATTTTTTTGCGGTATTACTGGCATCTTTCTGGTTTGCGATGGCTTCGGTACAGGCAGCCGGCTCCGGAATTAACCAGAGCGGTGGAAAAACGGGTTTTCTCCGGAAGAAAAATGCTTTTTTTCCGGTGGCATCCATGCGGTTCATGCTGCCGGAACTGACAGGGCTGATTTTTCTGGTGCTTCTGATGACGGTATTCGGCTTTTCAGAAACGCTTCTGAAAATGACAAACTATGAACGTCCCGAAACTTTCAAGAATCTGAGAAGCGATTTTCAGAATTATCTTGTTTCTCTGCACCTGACAGATGACCCGCTTCTGGATAATTACGGCAATATAGAAGAACAGCCTGATGATCTGGAACATATTCCGCTCGGAAGTCTGGACGAAAAAATTTATGAAAACATTCCGGTAACAAGCATTGCTTTTTCTGAAAATCCGGAGACAAGAATTTATCTCAAATACCGGACAGGCCACGTCTATAACGGTGCAAACTGGACAGTGCTTCCGGAAGAAATCTATCAGAATCCGGATTTAGCTTTCTTTGAAACACTGGATTATTATCCTCCGGAGTTTTTATATTCCACAATATCAGACGAAAATCCGGTGCAGATGTCGCTGTATCATACGACAGGAATCTTATCACAGTGCATTCCCTATGGATTTCAGAAAAATAAAAATATTCTCTGTCAGAAAAATGACATGATTCAGACTAATACAAATTCTTATACCATTCAGGGGCATACAGATTATGAAGCTCTGCTTTCTGATCTTGCTTCTGTTTATCAGATTATGACACCGGAACTGCTGGAAAGCTGTGAGACAGAAAAGATTTCTGAATATTCTAAAATTCTGAATCAAAACGATCAGATTTCTTCCGTCTGGATTTCTCAAAGCAGCGAACTGATGATGCAGTTTTACGGCGGAGCGGCATTCAATGCCCAGGCCGCCGAAGCCGGAATCTTATGCGGCAGTTTCTATGATGATTTTGTCTATGAGCATTATACAGTTCTGCCGGATACGCCTGCCATGGCTGCTGTCCGTGGCGTATATGCCGATCTGCTTGACGGCTATGATGCAAAAACTGCTTCTCCTTATCAGACAATCCTGCTGATGCAGAATCTTCGTGACAAAGTCTGTGAGAATGTCATCTATACGCTTTCTCCCGGGAAAACACCTTCTAATATGGATCATACTGCTTATTTTCTTTTAGAAAATCATAAAGGCTACTGCGAACATTATGCGACTGCCGGAACTGTTCTTGCAAGAATGGCCGGAATCCCTGCCCGATACTGTGAGGGCTATATGATCGACTGTTCCCGTGAAAATACACTGCATGAGACTGCCTTGGAAGATAACAGCATTGTCTATACTTCTGAATTGCTTGACAGCAATGCCCATGCCTGGACGGAAATTTATATCAGCGGTCTGGGCTGGATTCCGTTTGAATTTACTTTTTCTTATTTCACCCCTCGAAACAAGCCGGAATCCCCTGTTCCTGCGACTGCTCCGCCGGAGACGGTTCCGCATGAAACACATCCTGTTCCGACGGAACTTATCACAGAAACAGAACCTGTTGTTCCGGTACAGAAAGAAATTCCGCAGAGTATGCTTTTATTGATTATCTTTCTGACAATTGCCGCCGTACTCTGTCTGCTGATTCTGATTTTCAGAGTTTCCCGGCTGTTCGCTATCCGGAAACGTCAGCAGAATACCAGTCAGGATGACCGCAGAGCCGCTGCGTTATGTGTCTATCATTATCTGACAGCTATGCTTTCAGAATGCGGTGTTCCCGTCCGGGGGACGACAATCGGTGAACTGGCAGAAGAATCTGAAATACAGTGCAGTCAGTATATGAATCCGGCTTACAGTCTTTCTTCTGCCGTCCAGATCGGAGCAAAACTCCGCTACAGTCCGCACCCCATGTCCAACAGTGAGCTTCGCTATCTCATGCAGACAGCGGATTCCCTTGCACACGGAATGTATGAAAAAGCCGGATTTTTCCGGAAATTCTATCTCAAATGGCTGAGGCATTATTTATAATAAAATAATCAATATTTTAAAATCAAAGGAGCTGATACTTCATGTTCAGAAAAATTGACTGGAAAACTTTCTGGTATACAAATTTCTTTTCGATTCTGACCCTTTCTGCCGGTATCGTATTCACAGCAAAACCGGATATTATTACAACCATCTGCAAATGGATCGGCATTATCTGCTTTATTGCCGGAGGACTGCTGCTTCTGCTGAATCTTTTTCCGAAACTCAGATCTTCACAGAATATTATCTATGGCCTTGTCTTTCTGCTGATCGGCATTTTACTGGAAGTTATCCCGATTTTCCTGAAAGTTCTGATTCCGATTCTGTTCGGCGGCTGGATTCTGGCAAGTTCAGTTTCCGGTATGTACCGCAATTTTGTATTCCGGCGTGATGTTCCCAGGTGGTGGATTGGTTTTGCTCTGTGTACGGCAAGTGCCTTGCTTTCGATTTTCGTGATGACCAGACCAATTGCAGTTATGGATGATACAGTCCGGATTATCGGCATTGGATTTATTCTTCATGCGGTAATCAGACTGGTATCTTCTCTGCTTGGTATGAACGGCTATAAAGCCGCCGCTGAAAATGTCGTAGAAACTACAATTCAGGAGTAATACTGTTTTTATGGAATATCAGGTTAATTTTGGCTTTCACGCCTTTTCTGTGCCGTCGGCCGTGGTAGATAATCTCATCCGGCTTGCAAAAGAAAATCACTTGAAAGTATTATTATATCTTCTGCGTTATCCGGATAAGCAATTTACAGTTTCGCAGATCGCCTCATTTCTGAGAATGCCCCAGGAACAAGCCGAAGAAGCTCTTGCTTTCTGGTCACAGGTGAATATTCTGGAAGATAAGACAGAAGAAAAACAGCTGGAGTTGTTTCCGGCATTCTTTGCCTCACCTGCACCGGCTTCTCCCGAGCCAAACCCCACACCTGAGCCGGTTCCGGCTCCTGCCTCTGCTCCTGCTCCCGAACCTGAGAAGCCGGCTGCTCCTGCACCGGCACCCGTCCAGAAGAAAAAAACAGAAGTCGAATTATTCCGTTTTTTTACTCATGACAGCATTTATGAAATGATTGCTGCTTCTCCGGAACTGGAACAGCTGCTTCGCATTGCAGAAGAAAAATATTATCATCGTCCTCTGAATACTGTACAGATGGATTCCATCGTCTGGATGCATGAATATCTTGAAATGCCTTCGGAAGTGATTCAGATCTTATTGCAGTACTGCACGGATATTGAAAAGCTTTCACCTAATTATATTAATAAAATGGCCGCCGGATGGTATGAAGATGAAATTCTGACACCGGAGCTCGCCCGGCAGAAAACCGAAGAACTTCTGGAATATTACACATATAAGAATTATATCTGCCGTCTGTTTGAAGTCTCTGCCACGACAGAAGCACAGAGAGAGTATATCAAAATCTGGCAGCAGTGGGAATTTTCCGAAGAACTGCTTCGGTATGCCCGTGACTTGTCTGTAGAAGCAACTGCAAAAGTCAATTTCAAATATATTGACTCCATTCTGACAGAATGGCATGAAACACAGGTGACAGAACTCGAAGAAGCCAAGAAAAAACATGACGAATATATCAAAAAATATAAAGAAAAATCCAAACGGGGACGGAAAAAGAAAAATTCCGAAGAAATGACCGAAAAAGAAATTCAGAAAATGAATGAATATATGAGCGTAGTCAATCAGTTCCATTTTGAGGAAGGAGACACTTCATCATGAATCAGAAAATTTTTCAAAAAGCCCTGCAGATTATCTCCATGCGGCGTATTAAAGCAAAAACCGAAAATGAACAGCATTATCAGGAAATCAATTCTAAAATTCCGGAAATTGCCGAGATCAATTATCAGCTTGCACAAACTTCTGCCCGCATTCTCATGGGCGAAGATATTGAAATTCTGAAACGGCAGAATTTACAGGCACAGCGGTATTGTTCCCAGCTTCTGGAAAATCATGGCTATCCGCCGGATTATCTGGATATGCATTATACCTGTCCGAAATGTCAGGATACCGGCTATCAGGGAAATACCTACTGTTCCTGTCTTGAAAAATTAATTGCCTCTCTCGGAACTGCTGAAATGACACAGCAGACACAACTGAAACTCTGCAATTTTGACCAGTTCAATCTGGAATATTATCAGGGCAGGACTACCGATGACGGCAGAAACTGTTATACTCTGATGTCAAATATCCTGCAAAGATGCCGCTATTATGCCGCTAATTTCCATGCACATTCACCGAGTCTTCTGTTTTTCGGAGATGTGGGTGTCGGCAAGACACATCTTTCGCTTTCGATTGTTACAGAAGTTCTGAAACAAGGCTATGAAGTCATCTATGATTCTATCGGCAATCTGATTTCCAGAATCGAACAGGAACATTTCAGCCGTGAAAAATCTCAAGAAGATACTTTGCAAATACTTCTGAATACAGATTTTCTGATTCTGGATGATCTGGGAACAGAATTCCAGACACAGTTCAATCTTTCTGTAATTTATACGATTATCAATACCAGAATTAACAGAAATCTTCCGACCATTATCAGTACAAACCTGAACTGGAAACAATTAAGCGATCAGTATGAAGAACGTATTATGTCCCGGTTATTTGCGGTCTATGAAAGTCTGGAATTCCGGGGGCCTGACATCCGGCTTGCCAAAAAACGGAACAGTCAGTATCTGTAAAAATAAAAAATATCTGGTAATTTTCTTGAAAATCTTTGTGCAGAACTCCCCTTGCAAACTCCGGGAAATTCTGTTATAATAAATACAATAATCGTGCAGCGAAAGCGTAACTCCAGATTATACGCTTTCTGCACGATTTTTTTATTATTATTCTAAAGAGGTGCTTTATTTTGAACACACAGACACACAACAAAATGGCCGTCATGCCGGTTCCCAGATTACTGCTCAATATGGGAACACCTATGATTCTTTCTATGGTTCTGCAAGCTGTCTATAATATCGTAGACAGTGCCTTTGTCTCAAATATGAAAGATACCGGTGCGGATGCCGCCAATGCCCTGACACTTGTTTTTCCGGCACAAATGCTGATGGTAGCTTTCGGAATCGGCACAGGAGTAGGCATGAATGCTCTTGTTTCCAGGTCGCTGGGACAGAAAGACTCCGAAAAAGCCGGAAAAGCCGCCGGGAATGCTTTCTTTCTGGCCGGAGTCATGTTTATCTTGTTTGTGATTTTCGGTCTGATCGGTGTCAGACCTTATGTGATGTCGCAGGCTTCTCCCGAAACCAGTGCGGTTACTCTTGAAATGTCAGTCTCGTATCTCAGAATCTGCTGTCTCTGTTCATTCGGAATCGTGATTTTCTCGATTGCGGAAAAACTTCTGCAAGCCGCCGGAAATTCGTTATATTCCACAATCGCACAGATCGCCGGAGCAGTCGTGAATATCATTCTTGATCCGATTATGATCTATGGCTGGATCGGCTGTCCGGAACTTGGTGTACAGGGAGCGGCTCTTGCGACTGTGATCGGTCAGATTGTTTCGGCCGGATTGGGAGTATTCTTTCATTTTAAAATTAATAAAGAAATCAAAAATTCGCTTTCTTATCTCAGACCGGATATGCAGATCATCAAAGAAATCTATCAGATCGGACTTCCAGCGATTATCGCACAGGCTCTGATGTCGTTCATGACTTACGGACTGAATATTATTTTAGTAAAAATCAGCGTTCCAATGCAGACTGCTTATGGTATGTATTATAAAATTCAGCAGTTTGTTTTATTTGCGGCATTCGGCCTGCGTGATGCGATCACACCGATTATTGCTTTCAATCATGGTTCCGGAAGCAAATCCAGAATCAGAGACGGTATTAAATTCGGTCTGCTCTATACCGGAATTATCATGCTCGCCGGAACAGCTGCTGCTGAATGTACTGCCGGAACATTTGCACACATATTCAGCATGACCGGAGAGACAGAAAAATTATTCATCAGTGCAATGCATGTGATCTCTCTGAGCTTTGTTTTTGCCGGAATGAATATTGCTTTCCAGGGGATTTATCAGGCTCTTGACGGCGGAATCGAATCGCTTGTGATTTCTCTGCTTCGTCAGCTGATTATAATCTTTCCTCTGATTCTGCTGTTTGTTCATATCGCTCAGCAGAATGTGAATCAAAACTGGCTCGTCTGGAGTGCTTTTCCGATTGCCGAACTTCTTACTGCAATTGTCGGAGCGATTTTATTAAAACGCATCTATAAAAATAAAATTTCTGATCTTAATAATCACATTTTTCCTGAACCGGTTCAGGCATAAGAAAAAATTCCTCACAGATCAGCCTTGTGAGAAATTTTCTTCATCTATAGAATAGTGATATGGTTTAACATAATCCGTATAAAAAATCTGACTGTCTGATAAAGCATTGATAAATTCAACGGCTGCACTGTCATTCAGACAGGAAATTTCATCACCATAATCTGCCAGAAAGCAAAATTGCGGATTTCCATTTTCATCAGAATACACTCCGAACAGCCTTTGATTTCCCATATCTGCACCGTCTCATGAGATAATTTCTATTTCTTTTGTACGATAATTCTGAAACTGACTGATCTGATTCAAGATCAGATTCAAATCATTTTCTTCAAGAGAATGTTCTGTTTTATTTTCTTCCGTCATGAGAACTATCAGTTTATCATACCAGTTTTTATCAGAAGAATGCCAATAATTCGGCATACTATCCGAGCCGCTGTAACTAAAACAATATTGTTCTCCGGTTTCCGAAATGACTGTAATATACTGCTGATACGGAAATACAGTATCTACAATAAATAACAATATCTCCTGTTGATACTGGAATTGTGCTTCTGTATTTTCTTCAGCAGTATATGTACAGGAAGTAAAACATAATAATGCAAATATGATAAATAATAATAAAAATTTTTTCATTCTTCACGCTCCTGTAAAAATTTACTAATACAATTATTATAATCTATCTGTAAGATTTTGTTAATAGAAAACTCCCTCACAGAATTTCCGTGAGGGAGTTTATTTTATTTCTCTGAAAATGCAATAGTTCCGGTTTCTCTGGCCTTATCCATGACCGAGTTGAAATCTTCGCACAGAACAGAATATTTCAGATGATTCTGAATCACGATCACACCGCACCGGAGTGAAACAGAAACATCGCCGTTCTGATATTTTACAGATTCTCCGTTATGAGAAAGCACTTTCTGAGCGATTTCCGTTACTTTCTGTTTGTCATCAGATTCCGTGATCATAACAAACTCATCACCGCCCATTCTCAGGCAGAGCATATTTTCTTCAGCGGCTTCATTAATTCTCCGGAATGATTCCAGAATCACTTTATCTCCGGCTTCTCTGCCGAGATTTTCATTGATCGGCATCAGATTGACGACATCGAAACATAATACATACGTACCGGCCTCACTTCTGAGATAGTCATAAAATTCGCTGACATCAAATTTCTTAATATTATTATTTGCATTATTCATAATAGATTCTCCTTCCAGATAAGCAGGATTGAGTTTCGGATACAACACGCAGTTTCCCTTCCACTCTTTCCGGAATTTAGACGGAGAAACTCCCCAGATTTTTGTGAATGCCCTGGTAAAGACTTCATGAGAATGATAGCCGTATTTGATTGCCGTATCCAGTACAGAGAGATTTTTCTCAAGCATTTCTCTTCCGGCGAGTGTCAGGCGGCGTTTCGAGATATACTCTTTTACACTCATATGCGTACTGGATTTCCAGATTTTCTGGAGATTTGACAGCGAACAGTAACAGGCATTTGCAAGCTCTTCCTGTGTAAAGTCTTCAATCAGATTCTGTTCGATAAAATCAAGTGCATCCATGAAAATCATAAATCGATTTGCATTCTGATTCATAGGGATTCCTCCTTTTTTGAATTCAGCAGCACTGCTCTGTAATTTTATTATAACAGAAATCTGAATTATTTTCTTGATTTTTTGAGTAAATTTTCTTTCAATGCCCTTTACAGATTTTAAAATATGATTCTCATCTCATACCACTCAAAACCGCCGTGAACAGAATCTGATCTGCCTTGATTCACAAAGCCGGATTCTGCATAGAAACTGACAAGTTCTTTCTTGCAGGTAAGCGTAATACCCTTGCGATGCTGATTTTTTGCAGAATTGATTATAGTCTGCAATAATTGCTTTCCATAGCCTTGATGCTGATATTCCGGTGATACGGCAAGACTCAGAATCATCTGATACTTTCCGGCTTCATCATGCAGAGAAGCATCATCAAACATCTCATCCAGCAGCACCGGAGAATCATAAACAAGACCGTTAATAAATCCGGCAATTTTCTGATTTTCGAGCAGTATAAAAAAATGCTCCGGAAAATTCTCGATTCTGCTTTTGATTTTATTCTGATCAGCTGCTTCTTCCGGAGGGAAACAAATTTGTTCGATTTTAGTTACTTCTTCAAGATCAGACAATTTCACCGGACGGATTTCAATACTCATAAAAACACCCCTGATTATAATAATTTAAAAAAATACATGTTCTATAAAAATTTTGATTCCCAGACAAATTAAAATTACACCGCCTGTCAGGAGTGCTCTGCTTCCTGATTTCATACCGAATTTTCTGCCTGATCTGACTCCGATCAGCGATAAGATGGCTGTAATCAGGGCGATTTCTGAGACAGCATAATAAATATTGATATTTTGCAGAGCTGCAAAGCTGACTCCGACTGCCAGAGCATCAATACTGACGGCGATTCCCTGCAGAATTAAAAATTTAACTGTGAGCTGATAACTTTCCTGCGTTTCCTGCTTCGATTCATGAACAGCATCCAGAATCATTTTGATACCGATATAGCTTAATAAAATCAGAGCAACATAATGATCAACCGCTGTGATATAATTTTCAAATGCTTTGCCTAAGAAAAAGCCTGTCAGCGGCATAATGCCCTGAAAGATTCCGAAACAAAGGCCGATTTTTACTGCTTCTCTTTTTTTCAGATTCTGACAGCAGATTCCGTCCGTCACCGATACAGCAAAAGCATCCATTGACAGGCCGACTGCTGTCAGCAGGAGTTCAAGAAAATTCATAAACAGGCTTCCTCTCTGAGATTATGAATTAATCATCAGGGGCTTTTTTGGCTAATTTCTTAGAATATTCAGCCCGGAATGCTTCAAAGCTGTCATTTTCCAAAGCTTCACGGATTTTTTCCGTCAGCGTATTATAGAAATACAGATTATGAATCACAGTCAGTCTTCCTGCGAGCATTTCATTTGCCTTGAATAAATGCCTTACATAAGCTCTTGAGAAATTCCGACATGCCGGACAATTACATGCTTCATCCATCGGACGGGGGTCTGTCTGATAGGTCTGATTCTTCATATGTCTCATGCCTGCCCATGTAAAGATTGTACCGTGACGGGCATTTCTTGTCGGCATCACACAGTCAAACATATCGATTCCCCTTGCGACAGCTTCAATAATATTCGAGGGCGTACCGACCCCCATTAAATATCTCGGCTTATCCGCAGGCATATACGGCACAACGGCATCTAAGATTCTGTACATCTCCTCTGTCGGTTCACCGACTGCCAGACCGCCGACCGCATAGCCGTCAAGATCAAGTTCAGAAATTGCCTGCATATGTTCGATTCTTAATTTCTCAAACGTACAGCCCTGATTAATGCCGAATAATAACTGATTTTTATTAATCGTCTCCGGCAGAGAATTGAGCCTCTGCATTTCGTTTTTACAGCGGATGAGCCATCTTGTTGTGCGTTCGCAGGATTTCGCTGAATAGTCATAAGGAGCGGGATTCTCGACACATTCATCAAAAGCCATTGCAATCGTCGAAGCAAGATTTGACTGGATTCTCATACTTTCTTCAGGGCCAATGAATAATCTCGAACCGTCCAGATGCGATTGAAAATAAACCCCTTCTTCTTTAATCTTACGCAGCTTGGCTAAAGAAAATACCTGAAATCCGCCGCTGTCGGTAAGAATCGGACGATGCCAGTTCATGAATTGATGCAGTCCGCCCATCTGATAAATAATTTTATCTCCGGGTCTTAAATGCAGATGATAAGTATTGCATAATTCGACCTGACATTTTAAATCCGCAAGTTCCGGCGAAGAGACTCCGCCTTTGATCGCTGCGGATGTTCCGACATTCATAAAGCAGGGAGTCTGAAACGTTCCGTGAACGGTTGTGACTTTTCCTCGTCTTGCTTTATTTTCTGTTTTGATTAATTCATAAATTCCCATAATATAAAATTCTCCTGTATAAAAATTTTAAAAATAGCTGATTTCGATTCCATATTTTTCAAGTTCCGGTGAAACTTGTTTCATCTGTTCTTCATCGAGATAGGCATTATTAAGATGCAGTTCTTTCAGAGAGGGCATTTCTGTCAGAATCTTCCAGTTATCCGGAAGCCGTGAAAGACTCAGAATTTCCAGAGAATCAAATTTCTGAATCTCCTCAAAATGCAATTCTCTGCCGTCAAGATGCAGTTCCTTGACAGATAAAGCAGGAAGTTCCTGCAAATCCAATAAAGGCTCATCATAAAGAAACATCAGACTTAAAACTGAAAGATCATGAAATTCTGTGAGAGTTTCCAGATTTATCAGCGATTCTGTTGTTATGATACGCAGTTCTTTCAGTTCCGTATTGCCGGAAAGCAGAGAAACATCAGAAAAATTCCGGCCGAGTATCACTGTTTTCAAATCCGTACAGAATTGCAGTCCTGACCAGTCTTCCACACCATCGGCAGAATAAAGACATAACTCTGAAAAATGGGTTTTCTCCAGGAAATCCAGATTTTCAACATGCATTTCAAACAAATCGAAAATATCCAGATGATCACAATATTTCAGATTATTTTTCGTCAAAGCGAAATACGGCTGATATTGATGATTCAAGACAATTCTTTCTGCACTGTCCGTCCGGAAAATATGCGAGTGATGTTCATTATAAGAATCTGAAAAAATATAGACAGGCTTTCCCAGGAGATCTGTAAAGCATTTCAGCAGTATGATAAAAATCAGCATCAGAACTGTAAAGCCTGAAATCATAATGCCGGATTTTCTGGATAATCTCATGAAACAACACCTCAGATTCCAGTATAACATATTTTTTTTAAAAAGTAAAGCATTAATCAGATTTTGTGACTTCGTAATTTTCTCCGCTGACGGCATGCTGCAGAGCTTCGATCAGACCGGGAGTCCGCCACTGGAAATTGATTCTGTCATATTCCTCACCGTTATCCCAGAAATAACACGGAATGCCGACTTCATAGCATTCTTTTGTCAGCATCTCACAGAAATAGACTCGGCTCGCAGTATCGTTATTTTTCATTGTTCCATATTCACCGATGATAACCGGAATATTCTGATCAATAAACGTTTCTTTGAGTTTCCGGATATTCGCCTGCATCACACGGACTTCTCCCGGACTGCCCCATGTTTTCTGCTGTGTACTGACACAAAACTGCCAGGGGGTATAGTAATGCACAGAAACAATCAGCCTGTCTTTTTCAGAATCTTCCGGCATTTTAAATAAATTATTACAAGTCTGCTCGACATCTGTCCAGTAGCCGGCGATTAATAAATTTCTGTCCGGATTGGATTTTCTTACTGTCTTGACAAACAGCTGATTCAGATTATTTAAAATCTCATAAGCTCTGGGTTGAGCCATATGATCGAAGCCGACTTCATTCATAGATTCAAAAATCAATTTTTCAGGATAATCAGCAAAACTTTCAGCAATCTGTGTCCAGAGAACTGTATATTTTTCAGCTGTTCCCGGATAATCCGAAGCGGCATTCCGGATCCATGCACCGAACTGCGGATCTCCGCCGCCGTCATGATGGATATTTAGCAGCACATACATATCCTGAGCAAGAGCATAATCCACTACTTCATGTACACGGGAAAGCCATTCCGGATTAATCTGATAATCGGGAGCTTCTCCGAGATGATCTCTCCAGGTGACCGGAATCCGGACAGCATTAATGCCATCAGCTTTCAGATGTTCAAATAATTCCGGTGTTGTCATGACATTTCCCCAAAGAGTTTCGTCTACTTCCTCACCTTCGGCCGGATGTTCATTGACAAGGCCGTCACCGTCACGGTCAGCGGCACAGACATCAAGCGTATCACCGAGATTCCAGCCGATTTTCATATGATAAACAGCTTCAAGGGCATTTTCCTGCGTTTGTTTCTGATTCTGATTTTCAGCAGAAAGATATGTTTCTGCTGTTCCGGAATCCGGATTCTGATTTGCTTCCGCACATCCGGCGAGACTGATCAGAAGCATACAAGATAACAGCAAACTTAATTTTTTCAGCATAAAAATATCACACTCCTTTTTTAGATTATAGCAGATTTTTATATTTTTGTCAATATCTGATAAAAAATAAACAAAAACTTTGTGCAGAATTTTCCCATAAAAACCAGTCCGCAAATCCGTATCGTAATCAGAAAGCCAAACAGGAAACTTA
>JAFUWN010000053.1 GCA_017483465.1 Oscillospiraceae bacterium | reverse complement strand
TGACGAAAATCGATATGAAAAAGGAATTAAAGTTTCGGATTCGGAATTTGATTCTTTGCGATTAGTTGGGGATGAATTTCACCCAAATTGGAATTATACCATCTCTCCTTTATATGACTGATTTATTTTTGCACAGTTCCTAATGAATAATAAATAATTATTGTTTTCATAATAATATTTTCCTCCGTTTATAATAAATTAATTTGCGGCAGTTATGCTTCATGACAGATGTTTCATTATCCAGAGAAATCCTCTTGCCGTCCGTAAATCGGGGTTTTGAAAGTGATTTCCCTCGTTCCGTTCCAGAACTGATTTTTGATCTTTCAATAATTCTGACTGCCTGATGATATTTTCTCTTACGATTTTCATTTGCTGATTTCTGGTTTTATGCTCCAGATTGCCAAGGCTTAAATAAACAGATTCTGCCTTGCTTTCATGAGATTCTGCGAACGGAATCCAGCCTTTTATCCAGACTGACGGCGATACTGCTGCAATACCGCTGAAAATATCCGTCTGATATGCACTCCACAGACTGAAGAGACCTGCAAGAGAATATCCACCCAGAATATATTTTACTGATTCCGGAACTGAAAACATTTTATTCAGCTCCGGAATCAGTTTTTCTGTGATATATTGCAGAGTTTCTTCTGCTTTATCACCAAAGTGAACATCTCCGAATGCCTGCGGAGCATTCCAAGCAGTCAGCTCGCTGTTCCAGTCATGCACTCTGAAAGCCGATAAAATAAATTGTTTCCCTGATTTTTCAATCTGGCTGACTTCGTTATCCAGTACAGCAATATCATGTTCATCAACGGGCTGAATCAGAACAAATTCCGGATTCTCTGTGCTGTACAGATAACAATCCCTGTTTTCAATCTGCATTTCTGTTTTCTTCATGAAGAGGCTCTCTTTCTTTGGTCATCAGAAAATAGGGTGAAATCTGATAGCCATATTTTTGATAGGCTTTTACTGCGAATTCATTTTCCGGCTCTACTTCGAGTTTGAACCGGACAGCATCCGGATAATAATTTTCAATAAATCTGAATACTTCTCCGGCAATGCCGGAATGTCTGTATTCAGGCTTTACATACAAATCTTCCAGCCAGATACAGATACCGCCGTATTCCGTAGTATAGCCGATTGCTGTCATCGCATAGCCGATAATTTTATTTTTCTCCTGAATTACAAATCCTTCCAGAAATGGCATATCACTCAGGCAGTCGTCAATATCCTTTTCGAGGATTTCATTGGAAGCAGTATGCTCGACCGCCGGAGAATCGTAAAATACACGCATCATCTGTAAAATTTCAGGTTTGTCCTGTTTTGTCATGGAACGTATTAAAATATTCATTATCATTTCCTTTCTGTTATTTTTTTCGTTCAGGGAAATCAAATTTCACCTGTCTGTCATTTCTGTCGAGATACAGAATCGCTGAAAACGATTTTCCTGCTTTGGATTTGAAGCCTTTGATGAAAGAAGTCCGTCCGTTTTTGAGAATCGCTGAAATCTGCGAAACTGTCAGCTTTTTCCTGCAGATTTCAGAATTGATTTTAAATCCGCAGTTCTGGTTACTGCACTGATAGCTGTACCGCATTTTATTCATCAGCGAATTGCAGAACGGACAATGCAGATTTTTTTCCTGTTCGGAAGTAAAATCAAATGTAATTTCTCCTGTTTCCCGATTCAGAACCAGATACGCATTGAATTTCTTTCCTGTTTTGGACTGAAAGCCTTTTACCAGACCGGAACGACCTTTCTGTAAAAGCTGTAAAATCACATCTTCTGAAAGACGGACTTTGCAGATATAAGTATTCATATGAAACTGACAGTCAGGGCATTTGCAGACTGTGGAAAGCCTTGTTAAAGATTTTTTACAGTTCGGACAGAATAATTCTGTTTGTGTGCCGTTTGAAAAATGCTGTTCCGGTGCATCTGCCACGGCTGAGAACCATTCTCTTGTGATTTGTGAAATTTCTCTGATAAACTGCGAATAATCAGCTTTTCCCATTGCGATTTGATTTAATTTCATTTCCCATTCTCCGGTCATATCGGCAGACTTGATATTTTCGACAGGAAGTGTATCAATCAGGAAAATTCCCTTATCCGTCGGAAAGATAGTCTTTCCCTGCAAAGTTAGATAATTTTTATCAAACAAGCCCTTGAGAATCGGTGCACGGGTAGCATCCGTGCCGAGGCCTTTTTTCTGTAGTTTCATCAGAGTGCGGATTTCTTCATCTTCGATATGCTGTCCGGCGAGTTCCATAGCTGATAATAAAGTTGCTTCTGTATAGCGTTCCGGCGGCTGAATTTCACCTTCTCTGATGAAATATTCTCCGTTCAGGAGATCACCTTTCTGCATCAGCGGAAGAGGCATTTTTTTAATTTTTCGATTATCCACGGCATACCATCCCGGATTGACAAGCACCGTTCCGGATGCCTTGAATTCCACCTGATTCACATCAATCAGAACTTCCGTATCATCAAGGACAGCTTTCGGATAAATGATTCTGATGAGTGATTTTGCAAGCAAATCATACAGAGCCTTTTCATCTGATGACAATCCGGAAAGATTCTGCGGAACATTGACGGTCGGAATAATGGCAGGATGTGAGCCTACTTTCTTATCATCAAAATGCCGTTTTGTGAACTTCTGCCACTGATTCTGCGGAATGCATAATCTGCTGTACTCCGGCATTTGCAGGAGTTTTCCGATAGTCTGAGCCGTTTCAGACATCATAGCAGAAGTCAGATGTTCGGAAGAAGTTCTCGGATAGGTCATGAGTTTCTTTTCATAGAGCATCTGCATAATTTTAGCAGTCTTATCGGCATTCCAGCCGAATATTTTATTAGCAGCAATCTGTAATTGTGTCGCATTATAGAGCAGCGGTGCGGACTGTGCTTTTCTGACCGTTGTGATTTCTTTGATAATCCCCTGAGCATTTCCGCAGAGAGCAAGCATTTTCTGAGCCTCTTGAATTTTATCGAATTTACCGCCCGAATATTCTGCTTCAAAATTTTCTTGATTTCTTGTTGTAAAATTCGCAAGCAGTCTCCAGAATTTTGATTTTACAAACTCTCTGATTTCCTTTTCACGTTTCACGACAAGAGCCAGAGTCGGAGTCTGCACCCGTCCGACAGAGAGTAATTCTTCATAGTTTCCGAATTTTTTAGTTGCAGCAACTGTTAAATTATTTCCAATCAGCCAGTCGGCAATATCTCTGGCACGTCCGGCAAGCTGCAAATCGTGCGGAGTTCCGGAATTCTGCGGAGAAATCGGCTGATTCATGGCAATCAGATTCTGAAAAGCCTTTCTGATTTTAGCATCTGTCAGATCTTCAATCCAGGCACGCTTGACAGGAACTCGACAGCCGCAAGCCTGATAGACATAAGAAAAAATCAGTTCACCTTCACGGTCAGGGTCAGTTGCATTGATAATCCAGTCTGCACGGTTCAGGAATGATTTGACAAGTCTGGCACAGGCAATTGTTGAGCTTTTGGGGGCAATGCGGAACTGTTCCGGAATGCAGGGAAATATAGTTAAATCCCATCTGGCATATTTAGCATCATAATGTTTTGCCGGAACCAACTCCATCAGATGTCCGATCCCATGACATAAAACAGCCTCTTCGCCGTTGAAACGGAACTGATAATATCCGATTGTCGGCTCACCATTGAGCGGAATCCGCTGTCCGGCATGAAGTACACTGGCAATAGTTTTTGCAAGACTGCTTTTTTCAGCATAGATTACGACCATAAAATACATTCCTTTCTTTATCATACAGCCACAGTGCTGCTAAAATTTATTATACAATATTTGAATAAAAAAATCAATAGACGAATGTACTAAAGTATAAATATAATCTGTATGAATTTTAATCAGAGAATGATTCTCATTTTCAAATGTGAAAATTATGTGAAATTTTTTAGTTCCCTATTGACAAATAATTTCTTTGTGGTATAATAATAGCGTAGTCTTGATTTGAAAACGATTCTCAATTTCATAATTCAAACGTGATATATCCCATGATATATCCTATTTTATGGCTTTTAATTTGAAATTGATTATCAGATTCATTTATCAAATTCTCCATTTCTTCAGCAGATACCGCAGGTGTGCTGTACGGAATAGAGTTCTTGTACAGCCCTGTAAATCTGCAAAAATAAAAAATAGTAAAGAGGTATTTTTATGTTTTACAAGAAAATCAGTTTATTCACACTTAGCTTTCTCATCGCTGCTATGAGCCTGACCGGCTGCAGTACAGCAGAAGCAGACAGTCCGGTCGTAACTGCTGAAAATGATATTTCCAGTCAGGAAGAAAAGACAGCTTCTTCTGATGATAAATCGCTGAATATTGTCTGCACAATTTTTCCGGAATATGACTGGGTAAAAGAAATTCTCGGCAGTCACGCTGAAAATGATACTGTCACTTACTTGCTTGATAATGGTGTGGATTTGCACAGCTATCAGCCAACAGCCTCGGATATGGCTAAAATTGCACAATGTGATTTGTTTATCTATGTCGGCGGTGAATCTGATGCATGGGTAGAAGATGCCCTTGCAGAAGCTGTCAATCCGGATATGCAGGTCATCAATCTGATGGAAGTCATGGGCGATTCTGCCAAACTCGAAGAACTCAAAGAGGGTATGCAGGAAGACGAACATGAACATAGTCATGAACATAACACTACTTTTGAAGATGATGAAGTCAAAGACCGTGAACTTTCCGAATGGAACGGGAAATGGCAGTCTGCTTATCCGCTTTTGCTGGACGGTTCTCTTGATGAAGTATGGGAACATAAGGCAGAAGAAGATGACTCCCTGACTGCCGAAGATTACAAAAATAAATATACTCATGCTTATGAAACTGATGTTATGACAATTGAAATCAATGCTCCTGAAATTACCTATATCACAGAAGATAGTCAGATTACTGCGGAATATGCTTACAGCGGTTATTATATCCGCACAAAAGATGACGGCTCAAAACAGGTCAGATACAAATTTGAAAAATCCGGCGGTGATGATTCTGCTTCACAATATATTGTATTCAGTGATCATAATATTGAACCTTCTGAACCGGAGCATTTCCATCTGTACAGCGGCAATGACGGTTTTGACACGCTTGTGGAAGAAGGTACACATTTTCCGACCTACTATCCGGCAAGCCTCAGTGCGGAAGATATTGTGAATGAAATGACAGGCGGAGAAAGTCACAGTCATGAAGAAAGCGAAGAAGAATATGATGAACATGTATGGCTTTCCCTGAAAAACGCAAAACTTCTCTGTGCAGAAATTACAAATAAACTCTGTATTCTTGATACAGACAGTTCTGAAGATTATAAAAATAATCTGACTGTCTATGCAGAACAGCTTGACAAACTCGACAACGCTTTTCAGGCTCTTGCGGATTCTGCATCGGTAAAGACTCTGATATTTGGCGACAAATTTCCATTCCGCTATTTTGTAGATGATTACGGTCTGGATTATTATGCTGCATTTGTCGGCTGTTCAGCAGAATCAGAAGCCAGCTTTGAAACAGTTATATTCCTTGCGGATAAAATGAATGAACTGGGTGTTTCTGCTATCTTTACAATTGAAAATTCTGATCAGAAAATTGCAAAGACTATTGTCGAAAATACGAACGATAAAAATCAGAGGATCGCTGTCCTGAATTCGCTTCAGTCTGTAAACAGTCAGCAAATTGCAGACGGTACAAATTATCTTGCATTGATGCAGGAAAATTATGATGTTCTCAAAAATGCATTACAATAAGAAAAGAGGTTTATGACACTATGAAAAATATACAGATATTTAATAATAGAATAATAAAATATGCAAATTCTGTTCCGGCTTTTTATGATAATACTCATATAATGCCGCTGCCTGAAAGCCTGATTTTCTGACTTCTTTCAGAAGGTCTTCATCAGAAAGTTCTGTCCGGAATTTTACAAGACAATGTAATCCGGCATTTTCATTCATGATGACAGAATTATTAAAAATCTGATATAACTTCATATCTGAAAACAGCTGATTCCGGCGGTCTTTATAATATTTCCGCATTCTGTGAAGATGTTTTTCAAAACAGCCTTTTTTGATAAATTCCGCAAGAGCATACTGTTCAAAATTAGAAACTGTACAGGCATAACGGCTCAGTTTCTGATGAAATTGCTCCAGAAGTGAAAACGGCAGTATCATATAACTGATACGGATTGTCGGAGTCAGTGTCTTGCTGAACGTATTCATATAAATCACTTTATCCATGACATCCAGACTGAACAGCGAGGGAATCGGCTTGCCGGAAAGACGGAATTCACTGTCATAATCATCTTCTATGAT
Organism: Oscillospiraceae bacterium; assembly: GCA_017483465.1. Lineage (GTDB taxonomy): Bacteria > Bacillota > Clostridia > Oscillospirales > Ruminococcaceae > UBA3855. Next base: position 24,147 of record JAFUWN010000053.1, on the reverse strand, counting down.
ATATCTGTTATCCTGTTCAGAAGCCCATCCAAGCAGAGCATAACGCTTTCCGACAGAAGTCACCGTTCCGGTCGGAAAATGATGTGAAGGCGAAATATGCATAATTTCAGTTTCACTGTTCTGTAATGCGTTCAGGTCGATGCCGTCCGTCTGCATGGGAATCCGGATGCACTGCAATCCCAGATCGGTATAAATATCCGATATTTTGGAATAACCCGGTTCTTCTACACCGAATACAGACTCGCCCAGCAGAAGATGCAGGAGCATATACAGATATTCCGTTCCGGCACCGATGATAATCTGTTCCGGCTTTACCTGCATATTCCGGAAATTCCGGAGATGTTCCGCAATTGCGGAACGCAGTTCATAAGCCCCTTCACAAGGAGTTCTGGTCATTAATCTGGTCTGGTCTGAGGCCAGAATCTCACGCATGATTTTTGCCCATACACTGAACGGAAACAGCATATGTTCCGGCGGATTCTGTATTTCTTCCGTTTCCCGGAATTCCTGTTTTGAAATTTCCCTTTCTTTCTGTGAAATGCTGATTTTTTCGGCAAACCAGCCTTTTTTGGGAACTGCCTTGATATACCCCTCTGCTTCCAGTTGATGATAGGCATTTTCGACAGTGACAATGCTGACACCCAGCTGTGAGGATAATCCTCTTTTAGAGGGCAGTTTCTCCCCTGCCCTGATGTGTCCGGATTCCATATCATTCCGGATATGTTCATAAATCTGGAGATATAACGGTTCAGTTCTGGAATATTCCAGTTCATAAGTCAGCATAAAACAACTCCTTTCTGGCATGGTGAAATATATCTGATTTGGCTATTGTAATCATGCCACAGTTATAGTATACTGTATTTATCGGCAATTGTCAATTGAATTACAGAAAGGAATTTTTTATTATGAGTGAAGAACGTTATCAGTTAAATAAAGAACTCGCCCAGATGCTCAAAGGCGGTGTGATTATGGATGTGACCACTCCGGAACAGGCGAAAATAGCAGAAGCAGCCGGAGCTTGTGCGGTGATGGCTCTGGAGCGTATTCCGGCTGACATCCGTGCTGCCGGAGGTGTTTCCCGTATGAGTGACCCGGCTATGATTCAGGGAATTCAGAAAGCAGTCAGTATTCCGGTTATGGCAAAATGCAGAATCGGTCATTTTGCCGAAGCACAGATTCTGGAAGCCATCCAGATTGATTATATTGATGAAAGTGAAGTTCTCAGTCCGGCAGATGATATTTATCATATTGACAAGACCAAATTCAAAGTACCGTTTGTCTGCGGAGCTAAGGATTTAGGCGAAGCTCTGCGGAGAATTGCGGAAGGAGCTTCCATGATCCGCACCAAAGGCGAGCCAGGTACAGGCGATATTATTCAGGCTGTCCGTCACATGCGGAAGATTCAGAGTGAAATTTCCGATCTTGCGGCTCGCCGTGAAGATGAACTTTTTGAAGCTGCCAAACAATTACAAGTTCCTGTCGAGCTTGTCAGATTCGTACATGAAAATAAAAAACTACCTGTTGTGAATTTCGCTGCCGGAGGAGTCGCTACACCTGCCGATGCCGCTTTGATGATGCAGCTCGGAGCAGAAGGTGTCTTTGTGGGGTCAGGCATTTTCAAATCAGGCAATCCGGAAAAACGGGCTTCTGCGATTGTCAAAGCCGTTACGAATTACAATCAGCCGGATTTGCTGGCGAAACTCTCGGAAAATCTCGGAGAAGCGATGGTCGGCATCAATGAACAGGAAATCGCTCTGCTGATGGCAGAAAGGGGCAAATAATGTCAGTCGGTATTCTGGCTGTGCAGGGTGCGTTTATCGAACATGCACACTGTCTGGAACAGCTTTCACAGGATTATGTATTATTAAGAAAAAAATCCGATATTCCGCAGAATCTCGAACGTCTGATTCTCCCCGGCGGTGAAAGCACTGTGCAGAGAAAACTGCTCCATGAACTGGATTTGTTTTCTGTACTCAAAAATAAGATTCTTGAAGATATGCCGGTATTCGGCACCTGTGCCGGACTGATTCTGCTTGCGGAACAGATAGCGGAAGAATCTACAGACGGTTTTCAGAGCCTTCCTGTTCTGATTCGCAGAAATGCCTATGGCCGTCAGCTGGGCAGTTTTTCCACAGAAGGTACGGTCGGAGAAGTTTCAGACTTTCCGATGCGTTTCATCCGTGCACCCTATGTTGAAAAAATTCTGCATCCTGATGTGCAGATTCTGAATCTGACAGATCATCATATCACTGCTGTGAAGTATAAAAATCAGATTGGAACGGCATTTCATCCGGAATTAACAGATGATTTGCGGATTCATAAATTATTTCTTGCTTTATAGAATTTTTGCACCGCCGAAATTTCGGCGGTGCTTTTTGACAGAACTACAACTTTAACTTTAAACTCTCTTGTCGTAAGGCCAATTTCTATTGCTCGTTCCTGTACAGACTTCGGATAGAAATACAGTCCGTCCAATGCACCGCCCTGAACGGAATATTTTACCATGCCTGTGAATAACAAGCAATACAGCACTGACTGAATCAATAATTTCATATTTATACCTTCGTCATGCCAGAATGAACAGTCCAAGAAACATGACTGCTCCGGCAAGATTTCCTGTTCCGGCTATTTTGAACGGCGAAAATATCAGAAATAGTGGCAGAACATTGAAAATACAGCTCCATTGCGGCAGATTCGTCTGTCCCGTGATGACAGCAATCAGAAATGCTATGGAAAAAATCAGCATACCAATCAGATAAATATACATTGTTGCAGAGGTTTTTTTGAAAAATTCAAGAATCGTTTTTCTTGCTTCTTCGGTTCTGCCGAGCCTGATATAGAACCATTCCACTGCACCGCAGAATACATGATGTGCCGTTCCCGAAACAAGATAAACAATTGCAGAGGAAATGATGATTCCGGCATAGACAGCAGAAAACTGTTTCATCCATTCGTACAGACCCAAATAGCCGAAAAATATCATTGTGAGTGCAGCGACTCCCAAAAGCATGGAAATCAATGGATTTTTCAGGGGCATTCCGTCAAACAGTCCAGCCATTTGATGATTATCTTGAATATCTTTTATCTGAAAGCGTCCTTTCGGTGTATAGGTAATAATCCAGTCGCATCGCCAGCAGAGAAGATGTCCGATAAAGGCCGTCAGAAATAAAAATTTTATCAGTGTCATAAATTCATCTGCTTTCTGTTATAAAAGTTTCTGTAGAGTTTTTCTGGAGTTTGAAATTATTTTATAGCACTTGCGATATTATCTTGATACCAAGTTGCAGACATCTCAACAGATCCGTAAACGTTTTTAAATATGTCATCAAATATTTTATAAAGTTCTTCATATGTCAATTTCTTAGAAATAATTTCTTTCAGCTCATTAGTTTGAAGCGGAATAATCTTTAAAGGAATCTTATGATAATTCTCATCATACCAGCCTACTGATTTTTTTCCTATGAAATCGACGATAACATTTCTGTCCAGATAGGTTGATACAAAAACGCAATAGGAAAGCTGATTGCCGCTTTTGGAAATATGCTGACCTAAATGACGTGATACAGGCTCCATTTCCATACGCCGCTGATTGCTGCCGTCTGCAAGAGTCGCTTCTAACAGCATACTGTGTTCGGAATAATCTTTACATTTTTCATACTCATAGACGATATCTGCCTCACCGCCGCCGGCATGAGTTTTAGGCAACAAATCAGAATCAAGTGAAAGATTCATGAATTTAAGGATATTTCCCTTGCGGCCGCTCACCTTGTACCAGATCACCCCGAGAATATACTCAAAAATCGTGGGAATATCAGCATTATCGGTAACAATTGCCTGAATTGTACTGTCTTTTCGTTCTTCAAACTTGTTCAAAAGATCAATAAGAGCCTTGTCCTTGAATTTTTTATCTATAATTTCATTGAATCTTTTTAATCTCTCATCAAGCACAGCAGTTTTAGCTTCTTCAATTGTCTTGATATTTCCGCCAAGTTCTTTATTGCTGCCTGCTATAATAGCCTTTTTGTCAATTTTAAGATAAGCAGCAATCTCCTTCAATTCACAGGTATCGTACAATTTATCAGAAGGCTGAAATCCATCTTTAAATAAATCAGATATCACAGGCTTGATAAAATGCTTAGGAATTATATCAAACTTAACTTGATTATCTTCAAATATGATTGTATCCGTAAGTTTAAAGTATCTTTTATTAAGATCAGAATAATCTTTAAGTGTAGCTTTGGCTTTCAACAAGTGCATAGTCTTGAAAAAAGCCTTTTTAAATTCCTGCTCGTTTTCAACATTGGAAAACATAGTATTATTTAAGCAATTACCAGGATCTTTTTTAAGTTCCTTCTCATGAGCCGTATTAAAAATTGTTTTTTTCCAGAGAGAACCAATTTTTATCCTACCTGAAGTTTCAAACACTGCAGCAGCATGATTCATTTCATGATCAAGATAAAGCTTTTTTAACTCTTGATAAAGCTGATAATAGGGTTTATCATAATCCCGGCTTTTTCTGTTCATGCCAACAGAACATATTAACTTCTCGTCCACATCGTTATTCAAGAATTTCTCCCAGGCAAGTTGATAATTCTCCATCTGCATGAGTGTCTCAAGTATGATCTCATCTATACTTTTGTCATTTGAACGAACAGAACGTATTTTATCCTTCATGGATATGGTCTTTTCTTTTGTTATGCAGAGCGGTAAAAGATATGTAAATTCGTCTTTTGTCAGATAATCAAGTTCAAGGAGCAAATATGAAAGAACAATATACGGACGAACTATATCGCCGTCAACATTATCACTTGTCTTTAACAGCTGTTTGAAATACATGAAACTGTCTTTCGGAAGCTGCAAACTATTATCCGACTTAAAATCAGATTTAAGGCTTATTTTACGCAAAGCCTCTCCGGCAGCTGTTAAACGCCTTTCCTTGTCTATCAAGCCAATATCCACTAAGCCTGATGTTTTTTCTCTTGCGTCTTTGCTTTTTATTGCAGCATCGCCTTCAACGAACTGATTCTTTTTCATAAAGTCATAATAATTTTCCTGGAGTTCAGTATTATTGCTCCAATTACAATCTTTTCCGGAAATCGACTCCCAAAAATCGTGCAAAAGCTGTAATTGACGTTCAATTCTGAGATTGAAATTTTTTGTACGAAAGCTTGTAGTTCCTAAACTCCAGCAAAACCGTTTATATAAAAGTTCCTGTTCGGGCATTTGCATAACCTCCTTAATGGCTGACTAGCAAAACTTTTTTAATTATTTACTCTGACAAGAGCGTACCACTCCATTGATATTTTTTGTCAATCTCGTTTTTTGACCCTTTATTCCTCGCTTATTTTAAATATATCATATGTGGCCACATAGAAAACGGCCTGATAACAGTATACAGCAAAATCATACAAATGTCAAGAATATCAGTTGGAAATATAAAAAGTGAACAAAGCAATTATTTATGGCTTCTGAAGATAAGTGACAATTTCAGTATAATCCAGCCATTCGGTTTCAGGGTCTCCTCTGGAGATTCTTTTTTCTTCAGCAAGCTGCCGGAGTGCCTTTTCCAGTACGCCGGCACCGGTTTCATCCGGAACTTTCCAGATGTCGTAATAATGCCGGACATTATGCCAGTCCGGATATTCCGGCGGAATGGATTTCCATGGACATCCGGTATCCATTATGTAAAGTACTGCACAAAAAGTGTCATACAGATCATATTTTCTTTTTCTCCGGGGCGGATTGACCGCAGAGAGAAGCAGTTCTCTGATACGTTCAAATTGCGTTCTTGTAATATCGCTGCGAGCAGGTCTTTTCATCAAATTTCTTCCTTTTATATTATGATACTTTCCTTTTCAGAACAAGTCCGAATTTTATTATAACAGAAACTAACTAAAATTGCAAGAGTAAAATCAATTTTTTATAAAAAACGAAAACCTTCCAGCTGAACCGAAACAGAAGAATTTTCTGTTTTTGCAGAGCATAAAATTTTAATAGAATAAAAAATGCCGTAGTTTGTCATTGTAAACATCATCAGAATAGAACTGTCAGAAACATTAGGAGGCTGATTTAAATGACTGACGAACAGAGAAAAGAAATCTGCAAGGCATTTTTCTACAGGATGACCATAAAAGAAATTGCCGGAGCAGAACAGATTGATGCCGAAGAAATCGCCAAAGCCATCAGATGGGGCGAAATCACTGGCTATACCAGCGAACTGAAAGGACGGGTTGAAAATAATGCTGAAAGGAATTGACGTATCGAAACACAACGGCACAATCGACTGGCAGAAAGTCAGGAATTCCGGTTCTGTGGATTTTGCTGTACTCCGTGCCGGCTACGGAAAACTGATTTCTCAGAAAGATCAGCAGTTTGAAAGAAACTATGCAGAATGTCAGAAATACGGTATTCCGTGCGGAGCTTACTGGTATTCCTATGCGAAATCTGTTGCCGAAATCCAGACCGAAGCAAGAGTATTTCTTGAGACTGTCAAAGGCAAACAGTTTGAATATCCCCTCTATCTCGATTTTGAGGAAGAATCGCAGTTCAAATTAGGCAAAGCGACATGTACGGCAATGGCAGAGGCTTTTCTTGACATTATCGAAAAAGCCGGATATTATGCAGGATTATACTGCTCGGCGTATTATTTATCGAATTATTTTGATGATACTGTCCGGGACAGATACACGGTCTGGCTCGCTCATGTGAATGTTGCAAAGCCGACTTATACAAAAGCCTATGACATCTGGCAGTACAGCTGGACAGGAAAAATTGACGGTATTACAGGAAATTCCGGCAAGGTCGATATGAATTACTGCTACAAAGATTTTCCGTCTGTTATTAAAAATGCCGGTCTGAATGGTTTTCAGAAACCGGAGAAAGCTAAGAAACAGTTCACAATTACTGTTGATGATCACACTTACTCCGGTCTGCTGGAAGAAAATTAAGAGAATTGAGAAAAATATTAAAAAGCTCTTGACAAAACTGTTTTGATGTGCTATAATCTATTTTGGGTCTGGGAAACCAGATACTATTATTAAAGCTCTACACAGCAATAGTCCCTGCCTTTCTTTATCATTCGGGCAGGGATTGCTGTTTTTAACATTGCAATAAATTTTGTAATAAACAACAGATCTGCTGTGAATACTGGATAAAATGAAACATGAATTGAAATCTTTTTCTCCCGATCTCCTGAAAAGCCGAAGCTCTTAAAACGGGCTTCGGCTCTGTTTTGTGAAGTAATCAGAAAAATTATCTGAAATGCTCTTGACTTTTGTTCAGATTTATGTTATCATAAAATCAGATTAATATAATATATCAATAATGAGGTGTGAATTGCATGAAATTTTATCATTCTCTGACGGCCGGAATCCTGGCAGTCAGTCTGCTTTGCAGTCAGGCGGTTCTGACTGCTTTTGCTGAAGATACAGTCATTCCGGCGAATCTGGATTCTGCTGTGTGTGAAAGTCTGCTCGAAGAAAACAGCTGGAATCTTGATCTTGATAATGATGGTATCATCTCCGCTGAAGAAGCCCGTAACTGTACAAGTTTATATTTGTCTCTGGAGCATTTTACGGAAATCAACTGGCTGACCGAATTTCCTGATCTGACATATATCAGCTTTACCGGCGGTACACTGACGGATTTTTCTGTACTGAAACAGCTCCCGAAACTGAGAAATCTGAGCTTCTCTTCTGTTCCGCTGACGGATATTGATTTTCTGAAAGATCTGAATCTTGAAAGCTGTCATCTTGACGATATGGAGCAGATCACCCTTGAACAGAAAATTGCTGTCATGCACTGGCAGGATTATGCTCTTGAAGCCGGCTATTCCGCAGATATTGAAATCTCCCCGATCGGCCTGCTGGATAATTATTCTATGAAAATGACAATTGATGACGAAAGTGTCGCAGAATTCACATATTATTCCGGATACGGACAGTTTCAGGAAATTTATGCTGTGAAACCAGGCTCGACAGCATATCATTTCTATGTGGAGGAACAGGAAGTTGCTTCCGGTTCAATTACAGTTTCCGATCTGCAATATCAGAATCCGGCACTGGAGAATCCTCCTGCGGAAAATTTCCGGATTTTAGACAGTCATTATTATGGCACAACACATGCTGTACTTCGTGACGGTGTGATCTATGGCATTCAGGGCGGAACGGTCAAACCAATGCAGGAACATGTCAAAGATTATGATTTTATTTATCTCAAAAATGCTGAGGGAAGCTATCAGTATGCAGATATTGCACTCTTGGAGGACGGTACGCTGTTAGTCAATCAGAAAGAAATCAGCGAACTCCGGTTCACAGAAGTCGAAAACGGCTGTGCAATTACAGAAGATCATGAAATTTATACCCTCTGCCCGGATGGAACGGATTTTGTTCTTTTACAGATTCCGTATGAATTCAAGTCATTTCCATACGAATCCAAACGCTATTATACATCACAGAGCGGAGAAGTCATCTATTATAAAACTTCTTATGATTCATCAGGAAAACCTGTATTAAGCAATACTGTTACTAAAATTAAAAATCCGGTTATGGGCTATTCCGATATGTTCATAGATGAAAATCATGTTCTCTGGGTATGCAAGACCTATCCGTCATTCACTGCCACAAAGACAGCTGAAAATGTTACAGAAATTGGCTATTATCCGACTAAGAGCGGCGGCTATACTTACGGCTATCTCACGGCAGACGGCAAAGCTTACCGGACAGGCAATCAGGAAGAATTTGAACTCGGAGAAGCTGTTCCGGAAATACACAGCTATGAAAAATCCGGCGGTTTTTATCTTCATGCCTATACCCTGGGAGAAGAGGCCATTTCTGAAAATAATGCCGGTGTGGACTGGTATCTGACACCGGAACAGATTCTGACACTGCATTTCAATCAGCAGTATTTTGCCATCTCTGAAGGCTATGAAGCAATTACTGCTGAATATGATGAAGAAACTAAAAAAGGCTATGTCTATTTTCTCCGCACTGACGGCAGTATCTGGCAATATTGTATTGAAACACAGGACGTACAGAAAATGACTGCTGAAAATTCAGAAATTACATCACTCGCAGGCGATGCCAACGGAGATGGTATTTTCGATGTAAAGGATATTATCACACTCCAGAGATGGCTTCTGCATGACGGCACGTCTCTGCCGGACTGGAAAGCCTGTGATTTCACAGAAGATCAGCAGATTAATATTTTTGATCTTATTATGATGAAACGAAAACTTCTGAATGCATAAACATCAAAAAAGACAGCAGACTGCTGTCTTTTTTTGTATTGCTATTTTTGTTAAATTATCTGTTTAAGCACTTTATAAATATCATCATTCACACAAATCGAACGTTCTGCTATCTCATCAGGTGCATAAGCCTCGCCGTAATTCAGACAAGCATAGACAGCATTGAAATTTTGACAGGTCATCCGCCAGAACGGATATTTGATGATAACAGGTGTATTCATCCCGACACCAAGTTCCAGAAACAGGATATGCTGTCCGTTGTGAGTGCGGATGAAGTTATCATAACGTTCGGCAGCATCATGCCAGCCGTCATCCTCAACAAAAGTATCATCAGCACGAAGATTCATACTCATAGGCTTACCGCAGACCGGACAATGGGGTATAAGCTCTGCCGGAACACGCATATTCTGTTGCTGTTCAAACATTGCCTGAACTGTTTCTTTGTTATCGTAGGTCTTTTGATGACAAGGCTCACTGCACTGCCATAAACCATAATCGCCCTGCGTATAGAACAGATTCTTTTTATTAAATCCTGCTTTCTGGAACTGGTGATCTACATTTGTAGTGATAACGAAATACTCCTTATCTTTCACGAGATCATACAGCTTTTTGTAAGTACCGTTATCTACATCCATATAGCGGTTAATATAGATATACCGTGACCAATATGCCCACTGTTCCTCAGGTGCTGGAAACGGATAAAAACTACCCGAATACATATCCTGAAAGCCATACTTCTGCACAAAATCGGCAAAATATTTCTGCATACGCTCTCCTGAATAAGTAAAACCTGCGGCAGCAGAAAGGCCTGCACCTGCACCGATGATAATACAATCAGCAGTATTGATTTCTTTTTTCAGCTGTTCAATTTCCGCTGAGTAATCTTTTGTAAATTTCATAATTTTTCTCCTTGACCGCTTTATCAGCTAGACTCTTATTTTATGTTCATTCTCTTAAAGTTGTAACTTATTTTATTTCATCTTACAAGTTTATTATAGCACCGTGATACCTATTTGTCAATACTATAATTACAGCTTTAGCGAAATGTACAAAATATATTAATATATATTATTTAATTTATACAAATCTGATCAGCCATACTTAACGCATGAAGCAGTTTAATTCAGAAAGGAAAATGATTTATGAAATTCAAAAAAACAGCGGCACTGCTGCTGAGTGCTGTTATCTCATGCAGTATGCTGCCATACACTGCATTTGCAGAGACAACCCCCAATCAGGAAGATTATGCACCAGTCGATACAAACTGGGCGAAACTTCTGCAATATTCCATGTATTTCTATGATGCGAATATGTGCGGTACAGATGTGAAAGAAAATAATCTGCTGCCCTGGAGAGGCGATTGTCATGTCTATGATGCAAAAGTACCGCTTCAGCCTATGGATGAGGAAGAAAACGGCACAAATCTTTCCGCAGATTTTATTAAGAAATATCAGAAAATTCTTGACCCTGACGGTGACGGATATGTGGATGTTTCAGGAGGTTTTCACGATGCAGGTGACCATGTGAAATTCGGTCTTCCGGAAGCTTATGCGGCTTCCATCGTATCATGGGGATATTACGAATTCCGTGATGCGTATGAACAGACCGGACAGGCAGAACATGCGGAAACGATTTGCAGATATTTCTGTGATTATTTCATGAGAAGCACGTTTCGTGATGAAAATGGTGATGTCATTGCTTTCTGCTATCAGGTCGGAGACGGCTCAATTGATCACTCCTATTGGCAGGCTCCCGAAATTGATGCAATGGCAAGACCGGCCTATTTTGCAACAGAAGCCCTTCCCACAACAGATGATGTTTCTGAAGCCGCTGCTGCTCTGGCTGTCAATTATCTGAATTTTAAAGATACTGATAAAAAATATGCAGAAACCTGTCTGGATTACGCAAAGGCATTATTCAATTTTGCTGCTGAGAATGAAAAAAAAGTCGGACAAGGTGCGGACGGCCCTGAAAGCTTTTATACTTCCAGCAAATGGGAGGATGATTTCAGTTTTGCTGCCTGCTGGCTGTATCTGATTACAGAAAATCACTGGTATCTGGAACAATGCATTCAATATGTGGATTATTATGCACCGCCCGGATATGTCCTCTGCTGGAATGATATGTGGAACGGCGTTTCTATTCTGCTCGGAAAAATTCAGGATAGTTATCCTGCTGTCTGCGAAGAATACAGAACTGCTGCCGGAAGAAATCCGTATGAAAAAATTGATTTCTGGTATATGGAAGCAAAGGCCGTCAATGCTTTCATCACAGGAGAAGCCGGAATGATTACACCCGCAGGCTATTTCTGGCTGAATGAATGGGGCAGTGCGAGATATAACACAGCAGCACAGTTCTGTGCATTGGTCTATGACAAGTACCAGAACGGCAAAGATTTGTATGAAGAAAGTCATCCGGATTATTATTTTTCTGACTGGGCTTTGGGACAAATGGAATATCTTCTCGGAGATAATCCGATTAGCAGGTGCTATGTTGTCGGATACAGTGAAAATTCAGCGAAATATCCGCATCACAGAGCAGCATCCGGCCTGACAATGGCAGAAGATACCGCAGAGCATAAGCATGTGCTTTGGGGTGCATTGGTCGGAGGGCCAACTTCTGAAGATAAACATAATGATGTAACCGCTGACTGGGTTGACAATGAAGTGACAATTGACTATAATGCTGCATTTGTCGGTGCAGCTGCCGGTCTGTATGCACGTTACGGCACTCCGGATATGAAGCCGGAAGAAAATTTCCCTCCTCCGGAAAAAGAAGATGATTCTGCACTGTTCTCCGGAAATGATTTCTGGGTATCCGGATATTGTTCCGATTCTCCCGAAGATACCGGTGCAGGTGTCACAAAGCTGACATTATTTGTAAATACAGATTCTCTCGAAGCACATACCGATATTTCAGTCAGATATTATTTCAGTATTAAAGAATTTGAAAATCATACTGATATTCCTTCAAGTTTTGTACTCCAGAAAACATATGACCAGGTTCAGACAGAAGTTTCCGGAAAGGAAGCTGTGCTTTCAAAGCCGATACACTATAAAGATGATATTTACTATATTGAAATTTCATGGCCGGATTATGCAATTGCAAACTCAAACAAGAAATATCAGTTTATTTTAGGCATGTATTACGGCGATAACTGGGATTCTTCCAATGACTGGAGCAGACAGGGCATCAGAGATGATATTGAAGATTATGACAATATTGTCGGCGGTGTGGAATTGGCTGAAAAATGCCCTAATATCTGTGTCTATGCAGATGGTGTGCTTGTCGGCGGAACGGAACCGGACGGCACAGTCCCTGAAAAAAATTATACAGTTGCACATCTTATCAGATTATATCAGCTGCTTCACGGGAAGAGGCCTTTTGATTCTAAAGAAACGGCTGCATTGTTTGACTTTACCGGAGACGGCAATATCAATATCTATGATGCAGTTATGCTGAAAAAGATTCTTCTTGCTCAGTAAGATATATTTTCAAGCAGGGCGGTTTATAAACTGCCCTGCTTTTAATACACAGGCTCATCAGAAAATCAGGCTTTAAAAGCCCCGTTCCAGGCAGCTGTTCTGCCCTCTGCCAAAAGAGATTCACTGCCGGCAAAAGCAGTCTGTGAACTGGTACTGATGGCGACAGTTCCTCTGCTGTTCCAGTCAGCAGTACCGTTTTCAAAACTATCCTCAAAGATATAATAATTTGCTGCATGTATCTCCTGTGTCATTTCCGGCATATATGCGAGTATACCAGTACAGCAGAGAAATGCTGTAATTCCTGCAAATATTTTTTTCATATTCATAGCAGCCTCCTGATAAGAAATTCTACATAAATTATACTGGATTGTTTATAAAAAAGCAATCCATTTTTTGCAGATTTAGTGGAGAAAATGAAGCTTTCATATTAAAACCAGCTGTCTGCTATTATACTACTATAGTAACATTTTCAGTTGCCCGTTGATTTTATCGTATTGTTGACGAGTTTCTGATTCTACGGGCATTGCAGTATAGTCTGTCAGATAGCTGAAAATCTGTTCATGAATTTCTTCAGGGGTATATCCAATTGTATTTTTTATTTCATCCTGTGTAAAACTTTGCATTGTATGAGCTGCAAGATTACGGAGTTTTTCCTCAATTCCACGTATTCTTATTGTTTTTTTGATAAAATTGGTGTCTGAACTGAGATTTTCAATTAAATTTGTAAGATGCCATGAAAGCATATTTCCTTCCGGGAATGTATACTTGTAAGGCCATGGCTTTACTTCCAGATGATATTCCTCTTTTTGAAGAAATTTTCCGTCAAGCACAGAGCCTTTTAATTTTCTTTTATCCCAATAAAACCGGTTGTTTTTTTTAGTATAATCTTCCAGCTTCAGATGATACTGCATTTCCACTGCCTGATAGAACAATTCCAGAATAAACGGAGTCATCGCACGAAGATAATCTGTATACTGATGCTTTTTTATTTTAATATCCAGAAGCAGAAAATATTCTGCTGCCTGATCAGGAGCATCCATCAAGCCATTAAAGCCGAGTTTAGAGATGATCTCACTTGCCTGTTCATATTTTAATTCACTGCGTAAAACAGCAGCCTCCAGCAATTTGATAAATTCAGCAGATAAAAACCCGGACATCTGATTGGCTGCCATTTTTGCAGCTCTGTAATCATAGGTGTTAATCAGGGTGATAAGAATTTTTTTATTGAATTCATAGAGAAGATTGTGATTTTTAGAAACAGTCACACGTTTTTTTGCCCCAGGCAAATTATCAAGATTTTGTTTCCATTCTTCATCTATTTTTCGGGAGTCACTTCTTTTATTATTAGCACGTTTGGCAGGTGTGCTGACTTGCAGAGGTTTTAATGAAATTGCTTTTGAGGCTGCAAGAATCTGCAAAGCACTTTTCATAGCGGGTGTGCCGGAGGATACGTTCAGAAGGATTTCAGCCTCTGGATAGTCTTTTCTGATTTTGGTTAAAATCTCCTGAAAATCGAGTAAAAAAATATCAAATAATTGCACATCTACTAAACTAGGGCGTTCTATACGCTTAATCTGCATTTTTTTTTGAACAGCCTGCTGTATCAGCTCAAGACTTTTAGAATATCTGTTGTCTTTTTCTTCAAGATCAAGTGTTTCTTCAGAAAAATACACATACACAATATCAGGCATATAGTAACGGCAAATATGAAGCAAAGCACCTTCATAGTAACCTTTGTTGTCATCATTGTCCCATGTAAGGGGGTCTGTCATTCCGACAGGTGAAAAGAGAATTCTCATGTTATTTTTCCTCCAGTTTAATTGTACAAAGTCCCATTTCATAAAGCTGTTCATTGAATCTGGTGCATTTCCATACTTTTGGAGAAACACCTGTTCTTTCGGTAAAATCCTGATGACCTGCTTTTGAAAACTGCGTTTCCAGAATGACTGCTGCATTTTGTGAAGCCCGTTCGGGATCTTCATATAAAGAAAACAGTATACTCTTCATAGGATAACCTGTGCCGCCGCCGAGATAGAGATATTCTTCATCAGCTTCCGGCGGTTCATGAAACGTATCTGTCACTTCTGATTTGAATTTTGAGCGGAACAGATCATCATAATCCACAAACAAATTATGCACGAAACCAAGGATTTCTTGTACGGAAAACGGAAAGTTTTCATCAATGGCAAGATCAAATACAATTTCTGTTTCCGGAGAAATGCACTCACGCACCAGATTCAGAGAATGCGGATTTCCGTCATAATCGACATCAATTTTCTGGCAGAGTGTCAGACAGTCAGGAGACAGAGGCTTGCTGTCACTGATCTGTAAATGCATCATACAGTCATTGACAATATCAGATTTAAAAGTATTTTCTCTGTCTGATATATGGAAAATTTTTTCTTTCAGCAGTGAGTCCTGTTCTCTAAGCCGATTAGCTGATTTCAGTGATTTTTCAATATTCAGAGCATTTTCTTCAAATTGTTTTATCTCCCGCAGAATCACACCATAGGCAATACAGGTACGCAGTGCCCCTTTGATTCCGCTTCCGGGGATGTACGGACAGTTGTAAGCGTCTTTGATAAAAGAATGAATTTCCATTTGTCCGTTCTGAACCGAAACATTATTGACCGGATAGCTGTATTTTGCCCATTTGCTGTATACCGTTTCCGGTATCTGGTGAGCCTGTATAAATCTGGTAAGTGAAAATGTTTTATCTGCACAGATCAGTTTTTCTTCAAAAACAGAAAGAAGCTCCTGTTTCTGCAAACCTTGAAACAGATTTCTGGGGTGCATGATATAAACATTCCGGCTGATTTCGTCATAAATATAATCTATTTTTGTCAGCTGTTCTCCGCAGCCGATATGAACGGGGGCAAGTGTCCGGACGGTCATTGTATAATATTTTTTCATTGTCACCCTCCCACTCCCAGAAACATTGGGATTGCATACCGCCAGACAGAATGTGCACCGCCTGCCGCCGATACATCATAGACATCGCCCATAAAAGAATTGACAAAACAAGAGCCTGCCTGCAAAGCAAAAAAATCATTTTTCTTCCGTGCATTTTCAGAATAAGACGGAGAAGCCACAAATCCGCTCCGACGCATTACCAGATAAGCAGCATTCTTTAATGCAGATTCCATTTCTTTTTCACATGGCAGACAAACAGAAAGCGAAATTTTTCTTTCACTCTGTCCGGCATTCTGAACGGCCTCTGAAAGTGATACAGGGAGTTCGGCAGTTTCAAATGAAAATCTGCCGTATCCGGAAGAACGCTTGCCGCCGATTCCGGTGTATTGCAGCGATTGAAAGGCAGATAACAGCAATGTTTCCGCTTCTGTATCTTCTGTTCCGAAAATGCACCATAAGCCGCTGCCGTCACGAAAACGGTAAGCTCCGACAGAATAGGGCGTTGTTTTATTTTTTTCGCTGTCAATACTGACACGTTCTGTCAGGTAAGATTTTCCGATACTGCTTAATTGCCTGACGATCTGCGTGCATTGCTCTGTTGTCATTTCGCCATGAAGATAGGCAGTATAATCAGAAACAGGAATATAATGCAATTTTTTGAACATTTTTTTACGGACAGAATTTCCGTCATCTGCTTCGGTCTGATTTCTGACAGCTATGCACGGTTTCGGCAGAAACAGTGTCTGGTTCACAAACGGAAAAGAATCTGACAGCAGAATCCTGTGTGCTCTTGTCAGATTCACAAACTGACAGAGCTGCTCCGGAACATCAGCCAGTTCTGTACACAGTGCAGAAAAGAGCGTATCTGCACAAAAACAGCCTGCGGATGAGGAAAGCAGGCCTTCACCGAAATGTACATTCCCCGTAAAAGTCAGTTTCATCATTCTGAATTTCATGTGGATTCCACACCTTTCAGCAAATTCGTACATTTTTCGACAGTATCCAGAGAAATATCTCCAGCCATGCACCGGGCAGTCAGGTCAGTAAATCTGACTTTTCCATAACCACGGGAACCGTTTCCGCCGAGGTAATCCAGCTGCAGGAGCTGCATACCTTCTGTAAGAAGGCGGATATTTTCCACGGCTTCCGGTTCACTTTCGGCATCGCAGATCATATTGAAATCGAATATACAGCCACGGATTACACGTTCAATTTGTCTTGGATTGGCGGAAGCTTTCAGGCGGTCAATCGTATTTTCAAATTTCACTTCTGTTGTGCTGAAAATGCCCTGATTGCGGAGTTCTTTAAGACAATCCCGATTCAAAAACAAATCATTGAAAATCAATTTTCCACGTTTATTCTTACTTCCGAACAATTTTTTAATTTCTTCTGTATCTTCATCAGGTTCTTTTAAAGCAGAGCAGTATTTTCTTGCAAGCAGTGTCCGGATTTTCCCTTTGAGACTGCTTCCGGGAATCATCGGAAGATGATCATGCACATCACGGACAACAGGGGAATCTGCTGTACCAATTGCAGAATAAGTTCCGCCTGTACCGATATGTAATCCGGTAACAATTTCTAATTTTCCCTGAATTAAAATTTTTGCATACATGTCAATTCCTCCGGTTATGATTCTTATTTAGTTCAGCTTTCAATTTCTTTTCAGAATCAAAAAATTTATGATAGGCAACAAGTGCTTCCATATACTTGCACACGAGCAGATATTGTTCAGGCGAATCTTTTACTGTATCCAGACATGCAATCAGATTGCTTCTTTTCATGAATTCCAGAACGCCTTTTCCGTCATTTCCTTGTGTGCCTTTATCCCGTCCGACAGCATAAACAAACCGCAGTTTAATATACTGAACCTGACTAATCATATCTTCTGTTAATTGTTCGACTCTCTCCGTTCTCAGACGTTCACGCAGTTCATTTGTCAGTTCAAGCAGATTGCGAATCTGATTGGTAGTAATTGTTTTTTTCTTTTCGTTTTCAAAATGTTCTTTTATGACTTTTTCTGCCAGATTAACATAATTTTTCCGGTTCAGGTCTTTCACATCAAATGCAGGAAGTATTTCTTTAAATTCTTGTTTTTCCTTAGGAGGATAATTTTGCTTATTATAATAATTTCCCATGCCAACTACTCCTTTTCTTCTCGTGTCAGATATACATAAAGCTGAATTGCTGTCAGCAGTCTTCGGCGTTCTTCGCCATCAGGCTCCTGAATCCATTGATATAAATTATCAGCGAATTCCTGATAAATCATGAGTTTTTTCTGATAGGCTTTCTGTTTCTGGATGTCTCTGCTTTTTTCTTCTTCCGGACGAAGCCGTGCTAATAAATAAGCGAAACGGGCAATATTCAGACGGTCTTCACCGCTGCTTTCACGAATCAGTGTCATGATCTGATAAAGCAGTGCATTTCCGTGTTCGGAATTATTTTTCAGATATTTTTTCAGGAGTTTCATTTTCTTTCCGATGATGTCGTCAGAAAGTATGTCCCATGAATAACAATTGCTTTCATCAAACAATGTCACTGCATTTTTTCCGGGATATTGTTTGCTACAGTCTTCCAGTTCACCGGTTTCTCTTGCCATAGCCGAAACAGGATATTTGCTTTTGAACATGCCGATACCTGCCGAAATACTTAAAGTTCCCTGAGAAAACTGTTCTAATTTTTTGTGAAGGTCAATTGCCAGACTGATGATTTCATCCCATGCACCGACAATAAATACATCATCTCCGCCGGCATAGACGACAGCAGCATTTCTTCTTTCTGATTTTTGTTCAGGCTTCAGAGAAAATTGATTCAGTGAAAAATCGCCATGCTGCAAAATATGATTCATATGCAGTTTGAAAAATTGTGAAAGATTTCTGGAAAAAGCCGATGTCCGTGATAATGTCATCAGATTCGGCGGAAAGCCGGCAACAAATGCCTGACCCAGATTATCGACATCTGCCCGCAGCACGCCCAGCCGTGAAATTCCTGTGGAATTTTCAGACAGTATTCCAAATTCTTTTGCAGAGGCATAATCGCCAATCCAAAGCTTGGAAGCAGGAATATCAGAATTTTCTATACGATTTTTTATGTAAATCCGGTGGACATCAGATTCTTTGCATTTTCCGTGCAGTTTTGAACCGTTTTCAGCACGGAGATAATATCCAAACGGCAGAATCACTCCCGGTTTTTCTTTTGCAGCAAGAAAATATTCTGCATTTGTCATTTGTGTTCCCAGTTCTTCCAGTCCGGCACAGACAGTACATTTCTCTTCTTTTGTCAGAAAATCAGAACGGCGGCAGACTTTGCATTCACGTTCATGACTCTGCTGATAATGATTCAGCTGAATCAGTTCAGCCGGAGAATATCTCTGCATTTTCTGCTCTGAAATCTGCATGGAAATGTCACGGAATATTTCACGGTAGCTTCCGTCCGGAATATTTGCCAGATGATCTGCTGAACACCTGTGCATTCCGGAAGCAATGTACAAAGCTGTCCGGAAAGTTTTCAGCAGCCATTCATGCAGTTCTGTTATGAAATCCTGCAAAATCTTTCTGACATTTTCTGTATCAGGAAGCAGCAGATATGCATGTCCGCCGCCGGAATAAATCACATTGGCATGAGAAAGCTCCAGCCGTGAAAGAAGTTCATCAAGAACGGTTTCCATCATCATTTCCAGATAAAATGACCTCGCCCTCAATCCTTTGAGGGCATTTTTACTGGTAATGGTATAAATAAAACTCTGAATGCCGCTGGTATCAAAACTGTACAGCAGAAAAATTTTTCTGCTCCGGAGGGTTTCCGGTGAAGACAGTGTTTCCTGTTCCAGAACCTTTTCTGACATACATTCATAAAGGCAGGAAGCTGCGGCACAACAGAGTTTGCTGTTATCATAAATTGAAATATCTTCCGCATAAGGCAGATATGCTGTATACTTCTCAAAAATATCAAGCAGTCTGTTCAGTTTTATCATAGAATCCACCGGCAGACAGGCACGCACTGCATTTGCAAATGCTTTTAAATCTGCTTTTTTATCCGCAGGATTCTGCTCCGGACAGGGAATCTCCGTATCTGCATGAATCGTGTGACAGGCATACTGACAATTCTGTTTATTGCCGTTCAGACGGTTAAACAGACTCTCCAGTGCAGAATGATTCTTTTTTCCGGTATCCATGCGGTTGAAATGCTCCACAATCTGTCCTGAGGCTTCCGGAATTTCAGCTGTCTTTATTTCCGGAAGCTGTTTCCGCAGTTCCGGCAGAACAGAAACAACAGAATTCAATAATATATACGTCAGAAGATTCAGTTTTTCATCCACGAACATTTCTCCTTTCTGTTTGTCGGAATGAGACATGCCCCATTCCCAGTGCTGTTTTAATTCCAATGCCGGAATAAACTGCATATTCACACAGCATATTCACATAACTGCGAAACGTCGCATTTCCGGCAATATACATTGTGACAGAACCTGTAAATGCCGGAATCCGTATGCCTTCCAGAGAAAAATAACTGCTTTGCAGACGATAGGAAGAAATCGTCACACGCTGTTCTATTTCTTCAAAAAGCTGTTCATACATGGTCTCATGCACCTGACAGGTCATATCATAGCGTTTGGCAAGTCCGGACAGAATCAGCCGGGGAGTCGGCATATTCACATAGTTCCCCGCACTTTTGAATGCTGTCGGTGTCTGAAACTCCAATGTTACCAGCCGTGACGGTTCCTGATAAATATAATGCTGTTTCAGAAGTTCATCATAGTCAGTCTGCCGGACAGACGGGTCTTCCAGATACAGGATATCCTGTTTCTGATGTACCTGTACTGCTGAAAGTTTCCTGAGCGGAAGCAGTATTTCCTGACAGGCTTCTTCTTCGAGTGCAGAAACGCTCCAGATATCCGTATTTTCAGAACGGAGTACAGCCTGATGAAACGGTCTGCTTCCCTGTTCATGCATTCGGCAGGCATATTCCGGTGAAATGATTTCCATCAGGACACCATGCAGAACGCTTGCCGATGACCAGCCGTAACGCAGATTCTGCCCGCTTCTGAGCGGAATATTGATTTGACAGAGCAAGCACATTTCTCCTTTCTGAATTTTGTTTCCGTCCCCGTAAGGGGCACAGGTTGCAATCTCAAGGCTGTGTCTTCTACCTTCGACCCTCAGTTTCCGTCCCCGCAAGGGGGCAAGTTTTAACTTTGATATGATTAATAATGTTAAGTACAAACACTGGAAATTTCCGTCCCCGTGAGGGGTGTTTGTAACAAGACAAAGGAGAAGAATTGGCAACTCTGAGAAAATTTCCGTCCCCGTAAGGAGCACAGGTTGCAACAGCTATAGATGGTATTTCAAATGCTGCCTTTTAGATTATACCACAAATTCAACAAAAAGTCAAGTTAAAATTCAGATTTTGGATATTTACACAATATATTAAAATCACTATATCTGCAAATATGTCTTGACAAATTATATTTGATAAGATATAATAGAATCATAATAATTGAAAGAAAGTGAACCAAATGCAGAAATCAGAATATGAAGTCCTGAAACTGGAGAATCAGCTTTGTTTCCCGTTGTATGCGGCCTCGAGAAAGGTGATCAGTTTATATACCCCCTATCTGAAACCATTGGGACTGACTTATACTCAATATCTGGTATTTCTGGTGCTCTCTGAGCAGAAGCGAATGACAGTCGGGGAAATCTGCGAAAAATTATATCTGAACAACGGCACTCTTTCTCCCTTGCTGAAAACTTTAGAGAAAAATGGTTTCCTTACCCGTCAGCGAAGTACAGCAGATGAACGGACAGTATTGATTTCTTTGACTGACAAGGGAAAAGAATTGCTTGAACAGCTGAAAGAAATTCCTCCGAAAATTGGAAACTGTATTCCAATTGACGAAAAAAAGGCATTACAGCTTTATATATTATTATATGAGATACTTCACGAATGATAAGGAGATGAAACATCATGCAGAATTTTGATATTCAGGAGTATACGAGCAGAGGTATTAAGAATATTGTGAAAAATATCATGCGTTCCGCTGTCCGCAATCCGAAAGAAACGGCTTTTGTCATGCGGTTTTCAGTGACTTCTGCAAAAGCCTCATCCAGAAGACAGGAGCTTGAAAAACAAGGAACGCATATCCCCTCGTTTTTGATTGCAAGTATTACAAGCAGCTGTAATCTGCATTGTAAAGGCTGTTATTCACGGCAGAATCATGCAACTATGGACTGTGAACCCAAGAATCAGTTAAATGCTTCAGAATGGGGAAAAGTCTTTTCAGAAGCGGAAGACTCCGGTATCAGTTTTGTATTGCTTGCCAGCGGTGAACCTCTGCTCCGGAAAGATGTCATTACTAAGGCGGCGAGTTTCCAGAATACTGTATTTCCGATATTGATGTCACTGCTTCGGTCATAGAGAATATACATGCCCTGTTCTGTATGATACGAAACAAGCAGATCTGACGGGGATTTGTCAACTGATCAGGCAGATTTACAAAGAGGCGGCTTTTAAGCCTCTTTGTATCTGTCCTGTTGACTTGCGACAATATTTCTATATATTATATAGCCACCTGTCGCAATTTTTGTCGCAATTTATTCCTCATTATTTTTAGCTTTGTGGATTTTTCCATTATCTAAAATAAGGTCACTACACTTTCCTAGCCGTCTTTCAGCAGTCTTTCTGCTGACACCGAGAGATTCTGCCATATCCTGAATAGTGACAATGCCATCTACATTGACCATCTCAAACGTATTGATTAATTCCGCATTCTTGTCAGCGGCTTCTGCTTTTGCCTGAGCCGATTGTTTCGCATGGCCTTTTTTCGCACCGTACTGACGGGGAGTCAGCTGAATATCTAATTGTAAATCTTTTAAAATTCCGGTCTGATCTTCTTCATGCAGTGGATAGCGAAACCAGATGTTTCTAACCGGAAATCTTGGAAACTCTCTGAGCGTGCCTTCTAACCGCCATGCACTGGACTGTAACACTCGCTGATCAGACCGGATTAAAGCCGTCTGTAATTCCTGATAAGAATCTTTATCCAGAGAATCCATACAGATTTTTAACATCGCCGATCGGCTGAGTGAATCATCCCGTGAGAGATCATCAAATACATCCGGAGCATGAACTTTCAGGAAGTCACAGCAGACCTGAGCGGCATTCTGATTCTGTATCTGTGTGATGATCTCCGGAGTCAGATTCAGATCAGTCATATCCAGCAGAGCGTCAGGGTCACGGGCAAATACGCCGGAGCCGGAAGCTCTGTCCATCGAACGTTTACCGCCCTGCATACCCTTACTGTGATGATGACAGTAAATCACGGCACATTCCAGATGATGACAAATCTTATCAAACTGATTACAGAAATTCGCCATCTGATCGGCGGAGTTCTCATCGCCTGTGATGACTTTATAAATCGGGTCAACGATCACAGCAAGATAATTCCGTTTTCTGGCACGTCGAATCAGCTTCGGAGCGAGCTTGTCCATCGGTTCGGAAACGCCTCGCAGATTCCAGATATCAATAGAATCCAGATTCTTCGGCCGGAGCTGTAAGGCCTGATAGACATCCTTGAAACGATGGAGACAAGAAGCCCGGTCGAGTTCGAGATTGACATAGAGCACTTTTCCCTGAGCACAGTTCCAGCCGAGCCATGATCTGCCCTCGGCGATGGCGATACAGAGTTCGATCAGAGCGAAACTCTTTCCGGCTTTGGACGGCCCTGCCAGTAACATTTTATGACCCTGACGGAGAACATTTTCGATCAATGGCGGAGCGAGTTCCGGCATATCTTCCCAGGCTGATTCCATATTCTCAAATTCCGGCATGTTATCGGCATTTCCGTCAATATAGTCTTTCCACTCGTTCCATGAGGAGAAGCCGGTATTGGTTTCGATCAGAAATTGTTTCTGCTCTCCACGGATGACACCGGGCATTCGGGATAATCTTGATGGATTTTTATTCTGACGATCGACCTGTAAGCCGTTCTGATCGCAGATTTGATATAAAAATTCGACACGTTTCCGATATTCATCATAATCAGCGGCCTCGATTCTGACAACCGCATGAAGCGATTTCTTACCGGAATAGACCAGAGTCGCAATCGGAAGTTTCAGACGGTGTAAAATTTTTTTCTGAGCCTCGACCGGGATTTTATCAGACTCGACAAGAGCGTATCTGAATTCTGTGACATTCTCGTTTTTCGCACCTTTCCCGTCAAGCGGATTGAAGCGAATCCACGCACCGCAGGACGGGTTCGGCGTTCCGAACACGCTGTCGAAATCGCCGTGATATTTCTGCAACTCCTGAATCAGCTGAGAGGCCGTCCGGGAATAGCTTCCGGCGGTAGGGAGAAATTTACCGTCAGAATTCTGCCAGCATTCGGTGACATAGCCGACAAAATCATCAGGCTCGAAGAGCGTTTCCAGATATTTTATGATCTGTTCGGCCGGATTCCGGCACTCCGGAGAATCAGCCTGATGATCATCATCATCATCATCATCAATT
>JAFUWN010000052.1 GCA_017483465.1 Oscillospiraceae bacterium | reverse complement strand
CTTCTTCATTTTTACAGGCTGCCACTTTTTTCTTTTCAGTGGCAGTCTGTTTCACTATGCTTATTTTTTCTTATTTCTTTAATTGTGAATTTTTTGTGAACTTTTCGATTTCCCTATTGACTTTTCTTAGCTGGTCTTAAATAAGACAAATAAAAATCATAAATTCTGAATCACGGTTTTTCTTTCAGAAATGCATTTTCCGCTGTGCTGACATAGACCGTTGTTCCGGAAATTTTCTCGACACAGACGTTTGTACCTTCCGGATAAAGATTCCCGTCAAAGGAACGTGCTTTCCAGTAGACACCGCCGATTCTGACTCTGCCGGTATTTTTTTCATTGCTGACTGTTTCTGTGACAACCGCAATTTTCCCGACTTCGCCGTCTGCATTGGTAGGGAGCACATCTTTGACCTGCAATTTCTTAATCAATGGTCTTGTCACACAGAGAAGCAATGCCGATACAACTGTGAACAGAATCACCTGTGTGATCAGGGGCATACCCATGCAAGCGGCAATCACAGCGGCAACAGCACCGGCTGCAAACCAGATCGTTACCAGCTGGAGCGTGACGGCTTCGGCAATGACGGCGGCAATCAGTACGACAGCCCATAGCATCAGATAACCTGTCATAGAAAAAGCACTCCTTTCTGTGTAAATTTGATTTACGAATCAGCTTAAAATTTTTTGGTTTTCTGCTGACATGCTTATTATAGCATATAATTTTATTTTTGTCAATAGCTTTTGACAAAAAAGTAAATATTTTTTACTTTTTTGTTACTATCTGCCGAAAACTCTGAATTTTTCAGAAAAAACAAAGAAATGGCATTGACGAGGAACATTTTTTGTGTTATAATATATTGAGTATTGTATTTTTATATGCTTTAGATTTTTATGGAGGCAAGGAAACATGTTTCAGATCATAAAGAAAAAACGACTGAATTCCTCCGTCACAATGATGGAGTTCGAGGCACCCTATATCGCCGCAAAAGTAAAGGCCGGACAGTTTGTCATCTTCCGTGTCGATGAACAGGGAGAACGTGTGCCGCTGACTGTTGCTGACAGTAATCCCGAAAAAGGTACTATTACATTGATTTTCCAGATCGTGGGAAGATCAACTATGAAATTGGATGCCCTCGAAGAAGGCGATTCTATTGCTGATTTAGTAGGGCCTCTGGGAGTGGCTACGGAAATTCCTGAGAATACAAAACGAATCTGTGTAATCGGCGGCGGTGTCGGCTGTGCCATTGCCTATCCGCAGGCAAAAACCTGCTTTGCAAAGGGAATTGAAACCGATGTCATTGCAGGTTTCAGAAATAAAGAAATTGTCATTCTCGAAGAAGAATTCAAACAGCATTGCAATCATTTGATCATCTGTACGGATGACGGCAGCTATGGAAAAAAAGGCTTCGTGACAGATGCTCTCAAAGCACAGATCGAAAACGGTGTGCATTATGATGCTGTGATTGCAATCGGCCCTGTTCCGATGATGAAATTTGTCTGTCTGCTGACAAAGCAGTATGAAATTCCGACAATTGTATCTCTCAATCCGATTATGGTCGATGGTACAGGCATGTGCGGCGGATGCCGTGTCACAGTCGGCGGAAAAATTCGCTATGCCTGCGTAGAAGGCCCCGATTTTGACGGCCATCAGGTCGATTTCGATGAACTCATGCACAGAAATACAACTTTCCGTGAGCGTGAGGCTGACTGCCGGATGATGACACAGGCCGGTCAGATTACAAAATAAGGAGGAATTACAAATGCCTAATATGTCTCAGAATAAAGTCCCCGTTCCGGAACAGGCTCCTGAAATCCGTGCTCATAATTTTGAAGAAGTTACGCTCGGCTATACTGCTGAAATGGCGGAAGAAGAAGCTTCCCGCTGTCTGAACTGTAAAAATATGCCATGTGTATCAGGCTGTCCGGTCAATATCCGGATTCCGGAATTTATCAAGAAAATTACAGAACATGACTATGAAGGTGCTTATGAAACCATTCATCTTTCAAGCAGTCTTCCGGCGGTCTGTGGCAGAGTATGTCCGCAGGAACGGCAGTGTGAAAGTCAGTGTGTCCGTGGTAAAAAAGGCGAGCCGGTTGGCATCGGCAGACTGGAGCGTTTCGCTGCGGACTGGCATATGCAGAATGTGGAAGAACCGGCTAAAAAACCGGAATTCAACGGACATAAAATTGCAGTTGTCGGCGGAGGCCCGGCCGGTCTGACCTGTGCCGGAGATCTGGCAAAAAAAGGCTATTCTGTTACGATTTTTGAAGCTTTCCATGTCGCCGGCGGTGTGCTGATGTACGGCATTCCGGAATTCAGACTTCCCAAGGCAATCGTCCAGAAAGAAATTGAAAATTTAAAACATCTGGGTGTGAATATCATGACCAATATGGTTATCGGCAAAGTATTTTCCATTGATGAATTAATGCAGCAGGGTTATGAAGCTGTCTTTGTCGGCTCTGGTGCCGGTCTGCCCAGATTTATGGGAATTGAGGGAGAATCCCTGATTGGTGTCTGCTCTGCAAATGAATATCTGACCAGAATCAATCTCATGAAAGGCTATAAAGACGGCTATGACACACCTGTTCTGAAATCGAAATCCGTAGCTGTCTGCGGCGGCGGCAATGTCGCTATGGATGCCGCAAGAAGTGCCCTCCGGATGGGTGCGGAGCATGTCTATATCATCTACAGAAGATCAGAAAACGAAATGCCTGCCCGTAAGGAAGAAGTACATCATGCCAAAGAAGAGGGCGTGGAATTCCTTACGCTTCAGAACCCTGTGAAGATTCTCGGTGATGAAAACGGCAGAGTCCGTGCGGCAATCTGTCAGAAAATGGAACTCGGTGAACCCGATGCTTCCGGCAGAAGAAGCCCCGTTCCGATTCCGGATTCTGAATATGAACTCGCTGTGGATACTGTGATTATGGCAATCGGCACTTCTCCGAATCCTCTGATCAGAACAACTACAGAGGGACTCGAGGCAAATAAAAAAGGCTGTCTGATCGTGGATGAATCTATGATGACAACCAAACAGGGTGTCTATGCCGGCGGTGATGCCGTAACCGGTGCGGCGACTGTGATTCTTGCGATGGGAGCAGGTAAATCTGCTGCAAAATCCATCGATGAATATATCAAAAATAAAAATAATTAACACAGGAGGAAACAGGATTTATGAATTTCAGAAACATTTTTAAAACATTGTCTGCTGTGACAGGAGCATCTGCAATGCTGTCAGCCGGAACGCTCACGGCCTTTGCTGCCGATGCATCCGGCGATAATGCCATGAGTACAGGAAGTGCTGTGATTTCAACGTTTATTCTGCCGATGGTGGTGCTGGTCTTTCTCTATCTGCTGATGATCCGTCCTCAGCAGAAACAGGAAAAAGAAACCCGTCAGATGCAGGAAAGCTTGCAGGCCGGTGACGAAATTGTTACCCGTGGCGGTATTGTCGGCATTGTTCTGCGTGTGGATGAAAATACGAAAACTGTCCTGATCGAAACAGGCAGCAATCATGTCAAAATCCGTGTGGTAAGAGATGCCGTGATTCAGAATATCACCGCCGAAGAAGCTGCTTCTGCGGAAAAAGCAAAGGCTCAGAAAGAAAAATCCAATAAAGCCATCAGTCTCGGCAAGCCTAAGGATGAATAATTTTTAAGCCGGCCGGCATATACTCTCAATAGAGGTGAGAAGATATGCGGCATGTCAGCTTATGGAAATCGCATATCGGCAGATATTTTCTTTCTGTCCTGAAAGGGCTTTGCCTGATTGCCGCAGGAGGATTCGGCATCGCCGGAATTCTGCTGGCAGGGAATCTTTCTGCTCCGGTGATGGTCTGGCTGATGCATATCCTGTGGAGTGCCGGTGCATTTACCGCCGGACGCTGTGCAGGATTCCACGGCAGAAAACACGGAATTCTGACAGGTCTGCTGTGCGGATTCTGCATGAGTATGCTGTTTCTGACCGGATGTGTTCTTCTGCATGAAGAATATAAAACCGGAATGCTGATCAGAATTCTGATGATGTTCTGTGCTGGAATCGCCGGAGGCATTGCCGGAGTCAATGTCAGACTCAAAAAACCGCCCTATTAAAAACCCGTGATTTTAAGAATACAAGGAGAAACTCAAAAAATGAAAAAAATATTTTCAGTGCTGACGGCCTCGGTAATGTTTTCAGGGATGTTGACGGGGTGCGGTACACGGCAGGAAACAGAATCTGTTGAAAATACTGTGCCGGATATTCAGATTGCAACGATTCAGGTGGAAACACAGACTACGCAGGAAGAAGAAATTATACCCCCGTCGGCAGTCAGTACAGAGGCGGTACAGCAGCAGCTCCCTGCACAGATGACAACAGAGAATCCTAAAAAGACTTTGAATTATCAGACAGAACTGTTTGATAAAGCCGTTTTTGGTGCTTTGCTGAGCGGCCTGTCAGAGTACCCGATTGATTTTATCGCTTCTGATGCTGACAGAGACAGCAGCCTGGAACTGCTTGTTGCTTTGCCTGTTTCAGAAACTTTCAGTCAGAATATTGTTTTTGAAAATATAAATTCTTCCGGTATGTATTATTATGATGCAACCGGTGTGACAAATGATTTCTATGTTATGGATCCTGCTAACGGAAATATCTATCTGAATGAAAATACCCGTACAGATGACGGTGCAGCGATTATCTCACAGGAATATTTTGAGTGGACAGGATCGTCATGGAGAAGTGCCTGTATGCTCTACAGCAATAACTGCTACTGGAATTATGAAAATGTCACAGTCGGAGAATTTGAGGCCTATGCTGCTTCTATGCAGAAAATCTATCTTGAAGATCTGTTTAATCTGACAGTTTCCGGTACACCCGAAACCGCCGCAGAAGCCTTTTATCAGTATCTTGCCAAATGGTTCAAGCCGGAACGCCCCGTTTCTGCCGATATTGACGGTGACGGCACACCGGAATATTATGTCTCTGTGCAGAATCTTTCAAAGCCATGGTATTCCAATGTCAGAAATCTCTACAGTCAGGAAACAACCCTGATTGCAGATTCTGTGATGAATATGCATACTACCTGTTTTGTGTTCGATTTTGTCGAAGGCGGAAAAGTCCGTATCCGTTCAGAAAATTTCGACAGGAGATATAGATTTAATCAGTCCGGCGGAAAATTATTTGCCTATGACGATACCAATACGATTCAGACAGTACAGTATTCCAATGAACCGGACGGCTTCGGCACACATATTATGTCTGTCAGCATGATGATGGGCTGAAATTTTTTGTAAAATTCTTGTCAGATTCTCTTGCATTATGAAACAAGATATGATATAATAATAAAAAAGAGGAAAGGAGGATCATTCAGCATGAAACATATTATGACTATCAACAAAGCAAATCTGGTGCAGAGTGCAAAGAAAGGCGGCTGCGGCAATTGTCAGGCATCCTGCCAGTCTGCATGCAAAACTTCCTGTACGGTTGCAAATCAGAAGTGCGAAAAAGAAGCTAAGTAATAATGACTTCGGGAATGACTGCCCTGTACTCTGTGCAGGGCGTTTTTTCTGTATAATAAATAAAAAGGAGATTTCTTGATTATGATACACAAATATGAAATGAACGGGTTATATCTCGTTCTGGATGTCAACAGCGGGGGAGTTCATCTTGTGGATAAACTGACCTATCAGCTTCTGGATTATGTACAGCCGCCTTTTTCTGAAAAATGTCCGGCAGAAGCTGTAACTGCATTAAGTACGGATTTTGCTTTGCAGGATATTCTTGACTGCTATCAGGAACTGAAAGAACTTTATGAACAGAAAATTTTATTCTCAAATGACGAATATGAAAAATATGCCAGATTTGCCGCTCCTGCACCAATCAAGGCTATGTGCCTGCATATCTCTCATGACTGCAATATGAGATGTAAATACTGTTTTGCTTCGACAGGAGATTTCGGCACCGGCCGGAAACTCATGCCCGTTGAAACCGGAAAACTTGCCATTGATTTTCTGCTGAAGCACTCCCAAGACCGGAAATTTCTCGAACTGGATTTCTTCGGCGGTGAACCTCTCATGAATTTCAATGCCGTCAAAGAAGTCGTCAGATATGCCCGTGAACGTGAAACAGAATATAACAAGAAATTCAGATTTACTATCACAACTAACGGAACGCTCCTGAATGATGATTCTATTGATTTTATTAATTCTGAAATGTCCAATGTTGTGCTCTCCATCGACGGCAGAAAAGAAACTAACGACAGAATGCGGCCTGTCACCGGCGGAAAAGGTACTTATGATATAATTCTGCCGAAATTTAAAAAGCTCGTTGAACAGCGTGATAAAAATCTTGATTACTATGTCAGAGGAACTTTTACAAAATATAATCTTGATTTTGCCGAAGATGTTTTCAGTCTGCATGATGCCGGCTTTGATCAGATTTCTGTTGAACCTGTCGTCTGTGAAAGCAAATATCCCTATGCTCTCACAGAAGAAGATATTCCGGCTATCTCTGCCGAATATGAACGTCTGGCCAATAAAATTCTTGAAAATGACCGTGCCGGAAAGCATTTCAATTTCTTCCATTTCATGATTGATCTGGATGCAGGCCCCTGTGCGATCAAGCGGCTCAAAGGTTGCGGCTGCGGCAATGAATATGTTGCTATCACACCGGACGGCGATATTTATCCCTGTCATCAGTTTGTCGGTATTGAAAAATATAAAATGGGCAATCTCGAAGAGGGTACTTTCAACGAAGATATGAAATATGAATTTTCACAGTCTCATATCTATCACAAGCCGAAATGCCGTGACTGCTGGGCAAAGTTCTACTGTTCCGGCGGATGCAATGCAAATAACTATCAGTATCAGGGAGATATTCTGGAATCTCATACGCTCTCCTGCGAACTGGAGAAAAAGCGTCTCGAATGTGCGATCATGATTCAGGCAGTCAAGAAAATGGAGAATCTCGCTCCGGATGAGGCAAGCACCGCATTCCGGAACTGTTAAAAAATTCAAAAGCCGGACGGTTTTCCGTCCGGCTGATTTTTTATCATAAATTATGCAGTTCAAAAAATTCTTTCAGGCTGGAAACATTTCCGGCACCACTCTCGGCGGCATAAACCAGAATCAAAGAAGCATCGGCAGAATCAACAGAGCCGTTGTGATCAAAATCCAGTGTGATCTGATTTTCTTTCATGTAAGTAATATCATCAACAAGTTCCTGCTGAGTGGCGGCTTCTGTTTCGGATTCTGTTTCTGCTTCAGGATCCAGTAATTCAAACTGATAGCCATATTCCTCAGCAAATGCCTGTGTAGTAGAATATTCTTCGCCGTGCAGTACAGTAATATTTTCTGAATTCAGAATCTGACCAAGCGTACAATTGGCATTCA
Organism: Oscillospiraceae bacterium; assembly: GCA_017483465.1. Lineage (GTDB taxonomy): Bacteria > Bacillota > Clostridia > Oscillospirales > Ruminococcaceae > UBA3855. The sequence continues at coordinate 847 of JAFUWN010000052.1, read as the reverse complement.
GAATCGTAAAATCAGCTATTTGGGAACAATCCCAGAATGCACAGTCTTCAATTTCGGTTACGTTTTTGGGAATTGTGACAGATGTCAGGCCGGTACAGGAACCGAACGCCTCATAAGCAATTCTGGTAACGCTCTCCGGAATGCTGACAGCAGTCAGAGCCGAACAGCCTGAAAATGTACCGCTGTTGATTTCTGTGAGATTTTTAGAAAGCTTGACAGAAGCTAATGCAGAACAGTTTGAAAACGCATCTGACTCGAGTGTTGTGACACTATCCGGAATGACAATAGAAGTCAGTGCAGAGCAATTGTAAAATGCGGTACTGCCGATTTCTGTCACACTGTCCGGAATTGTGATATCTGTCAGCTTAGTACAGTTATTAAATGCCTGCATTTTAATCTCTGTGATATTTCCTTTAAAGATAACAGAAGTCAGCTCAGAACAATCCTGAAAAACAGCAGTATTAATGCTTGTGACATTTTTCGGAATTACGACAGAAGTCAGTGCAGATGTATTAAATGCCCAGTCTCCGATTGTTGTCAGGCTCTCCGGAAGTGTGATTTCATGCAAAGCAGAGCAAGCACCAAATGCACTGTAACCGATTTCAGTCACATTTTCCGGAATCACGACAGAAGTCAGTTTAGAACATCCGGAAAAAGCAAATTCTTCGATTTTTGTGATACTGTCCGGAATTGTAACTTCCTGAAGACTCGTGCAATCCAGAAAGGCACCATTTGCAATCGCTGTCACAGGCAGGCCGTCAATTTCTGCGGGAATTTCTATTTTCATAGCCAAAGGATTGCAGTCTGAAACTTCTGCATAAGAAACATATTTTTTATAAGTCAGCAT
>JAFUWN010000003.1 GCA_017483465.1 Oscillospiraceae bacterium | reverse complement strand
TTGATATAGACAGAGCCTGTTTCAGTATCAATAAAAGTAGAACCAGCCCCGGCTTTTTGCCCCATTTCTCCTGTTTTCAGTTCCGTTAAATCGGCAGTATGCCCCTGAAATTCAGATTTCTGAAAGTCACTGCCGGAAATTCTTTCTAACATAAGTTTTCACCTCATTCGTCAGGCAAGATAATTTTTTCAGCGGAGGCTTTCCGCATATCCAGAGAGGAAAAATCAGGCGGCACATTGGAATCATCACTTGTAATCCGGAAGTATGTTCCATTCGACAGCCGTTTGACAATCATAGGGAAATTCAGAATAACAGATTTTTTAGTAACAATTGCATAGTTACTGTCAGTATTCTGTTGTTCGGCAGTTTGCTCCTGCATTGTCTCATCATGTTTGATCGCTGCCGGGAATGGTTCACTTTCCGTATAAGCTGTGATTTGGCCGCCCTCACCGTCAGAAACACATGATTTTGTGATGATTACAAAATTTTCTGTAAATTCGTCAAGCAAAGTTTTCATGCTTTCCTCCATTGATTCAGATCAGAAGCAAAAACGGTCTGCCATGTAATCATTACATCAGCGGACTTATTGCCGTATGCAGATTGCAGACCGGAAGCTTTTTCATAGGAATAGACCCCTTGATAGCTTTCTTGCCTGAATGGTTTTCTTGCGATTTCCTGATAGTTATCAATCCAGTCATTGATGTCATCAAGCAAAGTGAGTAAGCCTTTAGGGATTCTCATACACCAGACAGCACCGGAGAAAGTAGTTTCGTTGTTCAGCCCTGTCAGACTTTCAGTGTACTGATAAACACCGTCATTCTGCATTCTGCTTCCGATAATGCGGAAATACTGACCGGGCTGCAAATGTCCGTCCTCAACAAGAGCAGACAGATCAATTGTCTGATTTTCAATTTTAAAATCTCCGATAATCATGTCTTCTTTTTGTGTGAACCAGTTGTTAAGTTCTGCACACAATTCGGTCAGTGTCAGCATAGTATTTCACCTTAGCCCTTAGAGAGAATTCTTGCGAACGGAATCGCCTTGCTGTTGAAGTAAGAATTGTCCTCGCCCTTGACGATAGTCCAGCGAGCAGTAGTCGCCAACTGGGCATTTGTCGGAGACATAATCGGAGTGGACGGCTGCACAAAGCTGAAACCACGGGGAGCAAAAAGTTTTCTCTGTCTGATATACAGCTTGTCTTTACCGCCGTCTTCTTCCTCTACTCTGGCTACTGCATAAGGAACTTTTACACCGCAGTCGCAGTAATCGAATGCACCCTGACCGAAAATGTAAGTGGTGTAAGTTGTATCACCGCTTGTTCCGTCTACAGAAGTAGGAACATTATCATCAATCAGGACGGTTCTGCCGTTCCAGTTTGCAAGGGTTGTGCTTCTCTGGATGCCGTTTGAATCGGTCTGTTTCCAGTATTCAAGAATCTGTAAGTTTTCAAGATTGGTTGCAACAGCAGAATGCATGATGACAGTAGTAAACAGATTCTTGTTATCGCCTCCGGCTTTCTGGATTGCATTGTTGAGCGTAGTCGCACCGACTACCGGCACGGTATCGGCAGTAATGTCAAGCGTATGCTTTGTAGAAAAGCCGTCAGTGGTGACACCGAAAATACCCTCTAAGATTGACAGGATTGTACTTTCATCTTCATCATCCCAGAAATCGCTTACCTGTCTTGCAATGTCTGCCATGAAGTCATGACCGCCTGTAATGTCGTAAGAGAAGTCCAGCTCTTCAAAGCCGTATGCCCTGCCGACAACAATCATAGACTGTAAGTAAGTAGTGAGTTTGGATGTGGTAATATCTGTTGCACCGTCATAGTTCAGGGCAGTACCGTGAACTCTGCCTGTCATGGGTACAGAAATAAAGTTGCCGCCGGTCTGTGCAGACAGCATGGATTTCAGGTCTCCTCTTGTGCGGAGTGCCCCGGCTTTCAGTAATGCGTTCATCTTAACACGGGGTACAGATTCCACATACTTTCCAAAAACTTCGGAATTAAAATTTTTCTGGTCAAAAACTCCCATAGTAAAACCTCATTTCTCTTATTTGCCGAGCCAAGCTTTCACCTGTTCGTCATTCGGATGTTCATTTGCATATGTCATTTTTTTGTCGAGTGGCAGAGAATCGAAAGAATTACCGGTCATATTGGCAGGCGGTTGAGCAACATCAGCACCGGACTTAGTTTCTGTCACGATAAAGTCGGCATACAGTGACTTGATATTGTCAGCAATCTGCTGTTTGTTCTTTACGGAACCATCTCCGGCAAATTCGATACTGCTCACATCGGAAATTTTAAGAATAGAGCCGACATACTTTTCAGCGATACCGCATTCTTTCAGAATCGCTGTGTATGCAGAATCCTGTTTTGCCTTAGTTTCTCTTGCCTGAACATCAGCCTTGAAGTTGTCATACTCTGCTTTCAGGGTGTTATACTTGTCCTCATAGCCGTTGCCGTCTGTACTTTCAGCAAGTGTTTTATACTTGTCACGTTCCTTTGTGACTTCTGTCAGCTTGACAGAATCGGCCTTGTACTGGTCTAGTGTTTCTTTCAAACCGTTGACAGTTTCCGTGTGTGCCGTAATGATTTCTTCGATTTTTTCCGCTTCAATTCCCATAGCAGATAATAATTTTCTTGTCAGTGCCATGATATATCTGTCCTTTCCTTGACTTAATTTCTTCTAAGCAATATATCATCAGAATCATTCTGGTTTCTTTCAGAATGATTTCAAGGTACAAAGAACAAATGTTTATTGTTCCCTGTACCTTGAAATCATTTTTTAAGTTCGTTTTTTAAGATGTTCTCCCACTGATACGCATTGAATGAAAGACCGATTTTCAGAAATTCTCTTGCACCTTTGTACATATTTGCACCATAGCCGAAATACACAGAAGCTGCATAATAGACCTCTGTGCCGATATACACAACAGGGTCAGTATCGGTTATTTTCGGGATACTATTTTCAAACCATTCAATTTCATCATCAAAATAGATATAATCATAGCCGCTCTGTTCCTGTGTGGCATAGTGTATACTGTTTTTTAGCCGCCCTGTCTGGACTGCCCTTGACATGCCAAGATTACCCTCAATTGCCTGTACAGTTTGATCTACAGCAGTTCCGCCTATTTTCTGCATAGCAAACTCACATTTCCGGTTCAGTTCATCAAGAACTTGCTGTATATTGGAAGTAAGTTTGACTTGAAAATCAGACATCTTTCAGATTCTCCCTCCACTGTTTGTAAGTCAGCTTTTTCAGTCGTTCATTGACTTTGGCCTGACTGTATTTGAACTCCCCGGCAGTGACAAGCATTTTACATCTGCAATTGCAGATTTCGTCAAGTTCTCCCCGTGGGTCACAAGGGAAACGGCAGCCGTTCCGGAAACGTTTTCCGAGTTCAATGCAGTTCCTGTTAATGTCACCATGTGAATTTCTGACACGTCTGTCACCTCTGGTAATCCATGTTTTTGAGAGGTTGAAGCCGAGTTTGTTCAATGCCTGATAGCTGTCGATTCTTCCAGCATTTTCCGCACCTGTCACGAGGATATAAGCGTTATTGTTTGCATAGAGCTGATTCAGGCTTGTAACTCTCTGCATGTTCCCGGTGACAGCAGAAACAGGAATACCGAAACGCATGATCATGATCATCAGCTTAGATTCTATATTCCGTTTGTTTCTGTTGAAATCCCTGTCAGGTTTTGAATTGTCACGTTTTGGAAGAGAATCAGCATTACTGCTGATATTTTTTGCCTGACCTGTTGCAATGCCTGTCTGATGTTCAACCTCATAAATACCGTAATATCTGCCCTCTGTGTAGGCTTGTTGCAGCTTCTGAAAGACCACATCATCAGCGAGGGTATCAGAAGCAGTCAGTTCTTTTGCGAGTGCTGAAAGGACTGACTGCCATTTTTTACCTGTTATGATATTCAGGATTCTCCAATTGCGATAATCAGTTTCAGAGATTTTACCGGATTTCAGAAGTTCACGTTTCTTTGTATCTTCTTTGTAAAAAATCTGTAAATAATTTGTAATTTTTATTTTCAGACTGATTTCTGATTTATCATAGATACTAGAAATTTCCCTCCTGATTTGGTTCAGGAGTTTGTCTGCCGGATTCTGATTCTGCATTTTGTTCACCTGTTATCTGATTGGCTCTTTCAATTTCGAGTTCACGGAGCACTTCTTCTGTCTTGTCGCCGTCTCCGAGCAATGTCAGAATTTTTTCAGTAATGTATCTTTGGCTGAGATGGTTTTCAGCAAGCAGTACATTTTGAATTTCTTCCTGTGCATTGATGATTACAGACGGAGTAAAAGACGGTTCTTCGTCCTCAATGCCGACAACCAGCATGAGACTGTCCAGAAATTCAAGTACCTGATACACAAGGTCATCTGCTTTACAGTTGAGCGGTTCATAGCTTGCCTTGATTTGTGTTGCTGTGTTTGCTCCGTTTGCAATCAGTTCTGAATTCATAGCCATAGCAGACTGATACAGGTCTTTTGAAGCTCTGTCGAGAAATGCCTCTCTGTTGGCATAGGGAACATCAACAACTTGTGGAGTGACTTCTACACCGTCATCAACCTTTGAAGCATGGAGAGTTTTCATGCGTTTGATAAACTCGGCAAGGTCTATGTCGTCCATACCTCCGGCATTTTTCAAAGCCCAGTAAACAAGGCTTGCGTCATCAAGATCATTTGCAAAGCCGTTCTTGATAAAGTCATAGCAGTCAATCTGTTCCCGAAGCCCGACAATTTCCGATTGATGTTCATCATTCCCCCACAGCGGAATGATCGGAAATGCAGGATAGTTTTCATAATCATAGATTTCACTGCCGTCAATTTTAGAAGTTCTTGCTTTTGGAATATACCCACGCTTCGGATGAAAAACTTCCCAGCCATCTTCACGCTTGATATAGTCAGTATACCCGTCTATTTCATAGAGTGTTGCCCTCAAAGGCTTTTCTTCAGACAACTGCCAGAACCGCACACCGGCCATTAAAGCACCGTTTTCCTCATCATAGACGGGTGCAAATTCCAGAATGTCGAAAGTATACAGTTTGTCGAAATTCCAGAATCCGAAGCTCACACCGCCGACAAGTGCTTTTTTCAAAAGGATTTGCAGGGAAGAATCAAACCGTCTGCCTACCTTTTTCTTTGACTCTGCTTTCTTCCACTTCACACCATTGCCGAGGAGATATTGTGCCCACTGTACAACAAATCTATGAAAATAGTTTGATTTTGTTTTCCAGTTTGCAGAGTAGGAATCCGGAACAGCTTCACCGGTTACTTTGTACAGAACCTTTTGATATTTTTCAATTGTCAGATTGTGTTTTTTGTTATATTGCGTTGCAATAATAGCGTTCTGGTAGAGTTCGCTTGCTTTATGTTCGTCAATCAGCTGCTGGACGAACTGCATTTTCTGCTTTTCATTGTCTCTGACTGCAAGAAAATCCTGATATGTCAGCATTTAGGCTTCACCACCGGGAAAAAGAAATTGATAAATGTTTAACATGTTGCTGATAACAGTATCAATTTTATCAATTTCACAATCTACATCATATTCTTCTTTCCCAAGTTTGAAAAACTTTCTGGATAAAGCCTGTCTCATTTCTGTTTTCAATTGCTGTTCAGTCGGATTGATTATCTGATTATCATTGCAAGGGTCATTCGTTTCTGGTTGGTTCTTCTTTTCGAGTGATTTTGAAAGAACTTCATTAATTGCTTTGAGCGTTTTGTTCTGTTTTTTCAGTTCGTCTACCGTATCTACCGTTTCAATAGCGAAATCAACCGCTTTTGCAAATTCGTCAAGAGTACAATCGTTAAACATTTCACCACGCAGAAGTGCTTCTGCCTTTGCTCTTCTGAGTATATCATTAATACTGTCTTTTTCATACTTTTCCCACAGTATGCGAACACAACTTTTTGGTTTTGCGGTTTCAATCTCTCTAACCTTTACCCAAAAGATAGCATCTTCAATCACTTCGTCAATATCCGGAATATCACTTTTGCTTATCATCTGTCTGACAGATTCCAGAGTTTCAATCGTATGTTTGAAATTGCTCATATATTATCACCTCAATGTTCTGAAATTTCTCATTCTCAAGACATGCATGGTTTTCACGAAATATCTCATGCTGTCCATGTAATGGTCATTTGTCTTGACTGGTTTATCATCTTCTGTATCATCCCACGAATATCCCTTAATTTCCTGCACAAGTTCTCCGATCTCAGGGTTCAGCTTGATAATGCCTAAATCAAGGGCAGTTGCTGTCTCTCTGATACCGTTGAGCACATCATTGTCAGCTTTCATGACTTTGCACCAATGCTTTTTTTGCATGAGCGTGATAAAGCTTGCGGCAGACGGGTCAATGATTGTCCGCATTTTACGGCCGCCCTGTAGAAAGGGCTGCAAATGCAGTTCCTGCACAGCATTTTGAAAAAATCTGTCAAGGTCTGCCCCGTATTCCTCATCTGTCTTTGTCATGCCAGATTCTCTGCCGGAATAATAATAGCCTCTTTCAGCGTACCAGACATCCCCGATTCTTACCCACAGGAGAGCGGCAAAAGCATTCAGAGTGCCATAGTCAATAGACATACAGCAGTCACGAATCTGACCAGAGACTTTTTCAAGAGCCTTGTCACACATGGGATAGATTAAGCCCTCAGCGAGAACCCAGTTTCCCAGAATGTAGCGTTCATAGAATACACCGGACAATTCTTTCTTCATTTCTGCCTTGACAACAGGGTCAAGATAAGTATTATCATCAATGCAGTAATGTTGAGCGTACACATCACCGCCAGAATCAATGAACTGTTTCAGCCAGTGGTCTGGATTCCGGGGGTTTGTTGTTCCCTCAAACATGGAGTATTTCCGGTCAAGACGAGTTTTCAACATAGTAAAGACATCCTCTTCCCATGTTGCAACCTCATCACCGTAGCAGTATTTTACGCTTGCACCACGGATTCTGTCAACATTGTTGATTTTCTCCGCACCGAGGCAGTAGCATTTTTCACCGAAAATACGGCATGTGTTGTCTGCTTTAATATCAGATATATTTTTGATACCCCATAGCTTCTGCATGGGTTCAATCACGTTTCTTTGCAGAGTTCCCTTTGTATTGCCAAGCAGAAGATTAATCCCGTCTTCCCCTGCTCTTTCTCTGATTCTCATGGGAATCAAGTACACGTCAAGAAACGTTTTCCCTGAACGTGTTGCACCGTGTTTGATATTCCAGCGGTGATTAGATTCACGGATATACTCTTTCTGTTTTTCAGTCAGTCTAATCTCCATCTTCTGAAACCTCAATCACTTTTCCGATAGGTGCGGTATCTTCTGCATGTTCTTCCGCATACTCTGCGTCATAGACCATTCCGGTATCAACATCAATGACCGGATTCTTTGCCGCTTCCTGCAATGCGTTCTTGATTTCATCAAGGTGAGCAATGATTTCAGCCTGTGAGTTATCATCAGGATTGTCTTTCATGCCGAGATAGTTTTTAGCAAGGAAGATAGACATAACGGCATTTCTGGAGGCATGGTGAAGCATGAGCCGTCTCAGTGAGATATGCCCTCGCATTGAGAGTTTGGTGTATACCTCAGAGAAAGACTCCCCGTATGTTTTTTTGCACCACGCATTGACGGTATTCTGCGAACAGTAAAACCAACCGCCTATTTCATCCCCAGTGCAGAACATAGAACAAAGTTTCTCGAATTGCTCTTTGTCAATCGGAATTCTTTCATGTTCTTCTTCCTGAAATTCCTCATGCCATTCCGGTGGACTGCCGACAGAAATCATGCTGTCAATATCTCTGATGATTTCGGCACGTTCTTTCTGTTTCTTTGCTTCACGAGCCGCTTCACGTTCTGCTTTCCGCTCCTGCTTTTCGATTCCTTTTGCTTCTTCCTCTGCAATTCGTCTCTTGCGGTTTCTGGTCTGCCGCCTTGTTTCTGCCATAGCCTCACCCCTTTTGGGTATAAAAATAGTGCCTCTGGATGAGACACTTGTAATCTGATTCAACAATTATGTATAAGAAAAAGCAACCGCCGAATGAAATGTTTCGCCAGCTGCTTTTTCATAGAGGAGAAAATAACATGAATGCATGAATGAAAACCAAAAATCCCTGTATTTCGTCATACTTCCATGATACTATTATACCACATCCAAGAGTTGCATTCAACTGCAAATCACTGCAATTTTCAGGGGATTTCAAGCTTATCCAGAGCGGCATTGTGCTTTCTCCAGACAGTCGCCTTGTCATAGCACATAGCCTCTGCTGTCTGGTCTATCGTCATATAGCAGAGATACCGCAGTGTAAGAACTGCCTGCATATCAGCGTTGTCAATGCTTTGAATAGCCCTTGTGATTTCGTTCCTTGTTTTATGAAGATCACAAAGTTTCTGCTGTGCCTGGATGGAAGTCTCTGTAAACTTGATAAGTGCGGTTTCTGTAGAATTTTCGTTCTTGTTTGAACGTGGCATGTCGGAGATGACTCTTGTCAGTTTCCTTGCGATTTCTCTGTCACGTTCATAGCTTTCAGCAAAGGCAGTCGCTAAAATATCAGCGTGCTTTGCACGTTTGAGCCATTCAATCTTTTTAGCACGGTCATCAGTCATGAGTAATTCTCCTTTCAGATGTTTGAATTTGAGAAAGCCCTTTTTTAAGCCAAAAAATTTTTGAGAGGGCTTTTAGGGGAAAATTTGCGTTGATATAATTGGCTCCCCTGCCTTTGCTTAGGGGGGGTGGGGGGGTATCTGTAGAGCTGTGAAATCAGCTGAATGAACTGGAGAAATGAACCTGAATGCGATCTCAAAGTTGCACAAAATGTCTGTTTCATGCAAATGCGAAGCGTAAGGAATGACTTGCCTGCGTTGTTTCTGAATTTGCTTGCCTGCAATCGTGCAATTTTGTGGAATTGTCCGTCACTGGCGTACAAATTTGACTTGAAACAAGCTGAAATCAGGTTGTGAAACTGCCCTTGAATTTGCCTGAAATCATGCCACTTTTGCGTTGCGGCTAATCTCAAAAGCTAGCTTTTGGTTTTTGCCGCTAGCAAAAGTATAACATATTTTTTTGTAAAAGTCAACTGCAAATCACTGCAAAAAACTGCAACTTTCAAAAGTTCATTTTTTGGCTATAATGCGTGTGTTAGCTCACTTTTCAACATCATTTTTCACCCTTTTCAGCACTCAATTTCAAAATATTTCCATCAGTTTCCCGTATCTCATCAGCTCACTTTCTGCCCTTTTCCTGCCTGCAATCAACAATCAATCCACAATCAAAGCTGTCTTTCACTCACGTACAGTTTCAAGCATTTGTTCTCCATCTGAATACATATTGCAACCGTTCCGAACGTCTCAAACTGTCCACACTGCAAAAACAGTCTGAACTATCTGCACATAAAAAAGAACCGCCTGAGCATGTCAAGCGGTTATAAAGTATCTGTTTAGTTTTCTTCCGGCTCTGCCTGATCGTCATCCGGCACATATTCCAAAATGTCACCGGGCTGACAGTTCAGCAGTTTGCACAAGATTTCAAGGGATTTCCCATAACACACTATACCATGTCTGAAATTGTCGATTGTCGAATTTCCAATAATTTTTTCTGTTCTCAGCCGATTTGCCGAAAATCCGGCTTTTTTTAGTTCTGGTAAAACGTCAATTTTATATTTTATTGCCATTTTCCACACCTCCTCACAATTATAGTATAGCAAAAAATGACCCCAGAATCAATGGCAAAAATGCACAAAAACAACCCCGAATTTTTGTGCAGTCATACAAACTTGCCTGAAAGCTATTGACATCCCTGAAATTTGGTGCTATAATACAGACAATGCAAAACAACCCCATAAGCCGGAATACTAGTCAACGGCTAAACAAATTTTACAGCCCCTAGAGGGCGGAAAGGACTATATCATGAAACAGTATGAAGAATTTACAAGCACATTATTCGCAGAGGAAACCGCACCGGAAACCGTTCCGGCAATCGCTGAAAAGGCAGAACCCACGGCATTTGAACAGAAATTCTATGACCGTGCCGACCGCAAAGAAGCAAGAGCAGCCAAAACCAGCGCACAGGCAACAGCAAAAGCGGAATCCGGCTGGGCTATGCTGGATGCTATCCCGCTAGGTCAACCTGTCCACGGCACAAAAGACCGCCGCTACAGAGACAAGGCAGGCGCAAAAATCGACAGTGGCTATGCAATGATGCAGAAAGCCGACTATCAGGAACGCAAGGCAGAAGCAAGCCGAGAATATGCCGAAAAGGTGCAGTCCGGAGCGATTGCAAGAAGTGACGACCCGGAAGCAATCCAGAAATTAGAAAAACGCATTGCAGAACTGGCTGAACAGCATGAAAAGGCTAAACAGGCTGTAAAGGCACACAACGCAGAAGTTGACAGACTGATGAAATCCGGAGAACTGGAAGCAGTTGTTCTCGACCCATGGGGGCAACCGCTGAAAGATGATGCTAGCGAGTGGGCAAAGAAACACGCATACACGGCATACTACAAAGACGGTAAGCGAGTATGCAATGCAACTGTCGAGCAGTCCACGACCGCCGAAATCAGACGGCTAAAAAAGCGAATTGAGGAAATCCGCAAAACTGCCGAAATTTGCGCCGATTCTGACGGCTGGAATTTCGAGGGTGGAAGAATCGAACTGAATGCAGAAGCCGGAAGAATTCAAGCATTCTTTGACGAAATCCCCAGCGAGGAAATCAGAAAGAATTTAAAATCCGACTGCTGGAAATGGTCAAGAACTGCTAAGGCATGGCAGAAAATGCTGAATCCGTGGAACATCAGAAGAGCAAAAGCGAGCGATATTTTCAAACCGCTGGAAGATGCACCGGAACAGGCAGAAGAACAGCCGGAAATCATCGAACCGGAACAGATGCCAGAAGAACCCGAACCCCTGAAACCGACAGCAGAACCGACAACAGAAGCAGAAAAAGAAGAATCTGTGCAGGCTGAAACAGTAGCAACAGAACAGAAACAGGATGCAGAACCGGAAAAGCAGGAAGAACCGGAAACAAGCAAGCCCAAGAAATCAAGCAAGAAAGCAAAGAAAGAAGTATTGACACCGGAAGAAATGGCGGAGAAGCTGGAAAAAATGCGAAATAATGACAACTGGAGAGAATATGCAATATCTATGATGATGTTCACAAATAAAAATCATGCTATCATTATGTGCGAGGGTATCGCAGCCGGAGTTATCACATTTGAAGAATTCGAGGAGTATATGACTTCCGGCAGAATGCCCCACTATCACACATATCAGGAATGGGCGAAACTTGGCAGACAGGTCAAGCAGGGAGAACACGCACGATTTAAGGCTAGAATCTGGAAGTACACCGAAAAGCACGGAGAGATGACAGCAGAACAGGCAGAAAGCCTCAACGCTATCATGATGAATGCAGACGGGAAACAATATCAGGCAGGAGACGAAACGACAGAAAGCCGATTTGTCAAGAAAGAAGCGTTCTTCTTCGGAATCGACCAGACGGAGAAAGCCGGAACAATCCAGAAATTTGAAATCGGCAAGCAGTACGAAACCAGAGCCGGAATCATTACGGTCACTGACCGGTCGGAAACCGAGCTGACATTCACGGCAAAAGGCAGAACATTCACAAAGGAGATTCAGAACGGAAAGAAATCCGAGTTCGTGAGAATCAACAAGGCAGGGGCAACCGTTCAGGCAAGTGCAGAGGTTCAGGACGTTCCGGAAACCCAACCGGAAGAACCGGAAGAAACCGCAAAGGCAGAACAGCCGGAAGTCAAGCAGGAAACGACAGAACCGGAAACCGTAAAATTTATTCAGGGGCTTGTGTACTGGAGAAAATACCAGATTTTGAACAAATCGGACAAAATGCTGACTATCAAGAACATTCTGACCGGAGAGATTTTCAGAAAGAAAATCAGAATCTATGATGAGAAATGCAAGACAACGGAATATATTAAACTTAGCGAATATCAGAACTTGCATTCTTCCGCACCTAGTGACACATACAGTGATGCAGTTCAGGCAGGGCTTGCACTCTATCAAGAATCCGCACCGAGACACAGAAAAGAAGCTGATAAATCTCCTTTTAATGGATACAAAAGACAAAATGCAGAAGAAGCCGAGAAATTGCTTGCAACCTATCAGAGACTTGCTGACGAACTGAAAGAACAGGCGGCGTAAGCCAGACAACGACAGCAACGACAGAACCGGAAACCAGCCGAGGGCATAAATGCGACTGGATAAAATAACAATCATCTGAAAGATGTTTACATATATATGACAATTCCCCACCTGTTGTGGGTGGGGAGAGCTGAAAAGACAATATCAAAAATATACAAATATGGGTTTGATTTTTGTGCATGTATACAAAAGTGATATATCATTTGTATTTTTTAGGACAAAGCACTTGACAAATGTCACAAAATATGCTATACTAAATATACAAAATAAAACAGACCCAGACTAAAGGAGGAATCACCATGAAAAGAAAAGTGATGCAAAGAGCATGGCAGATAGCCAAGCAAGGTGCTGACAAGTTCGGCGGCAAGGCAAGAGAATATTTCGCAGTATCCCTCCGCATGGCGTGGGCTGAAATCAAGGAGGAATCTACAATGAAAAATGAAATCAATGAAAAATTTCTGAACAGCATTCTGATTGATGTTGAAACAGAAATAGCTAAGCTTCCGGATTTGTCCGAAACCGGAAGCGAAAAGCAAATCGCATGGGCTGAAAATATCAGACGTAATGCGTATATGTACCTGAATAGTATTATTACAAAGGCGGTTGTTCTTGGATATTATGTCGAAAATAGAAAACCTATTTATATTGATTCAGAACGTTATGAAAACGGAACTGAATGCAACATAGATGGATACAATTACAACAGCAAAAAAATTATTGATTCTGTTGTAATGGTAAAACAGGGTGTTCTTGACAGATATTTTATTGAAATGTGCCAAACTGCACCTAAAATTATCGACAACAGATACAGAATCGAAAACAAGGAACTTCGCAGATATATAACAAACTGCTATAAACACATGTAATCAATTGCTGACCTATCGGCAAGACGGGGAGAAATGAGGTTCATTATGAAAAAAAAATCTATGACTGAAATCGAAATCAAGAGAAATTTGTATCTGTTAGGACAGATTTATGGCTATCTATCAAATCTATTACCAGATTACAACAACCCAAGCAGGTTACAGTATGCCTATGTTTATCCTGCGAATGCAGTAACACGGCTGTATTATGAATGCCGTAGAGCCGGAAAGCTGACAAAGCAAGCAGAAGATTACGTTAGCGAACGACTTAGCGACATCTCACCGGAAATTGACGAAATTCAGCCCATTAACACAACATATTTGTATGGTAGTTTTACGGTTGGTAAATACCACGCTAGCCGTCCAATTAGAACGGTAATTGACATCTCTGGTTTTACACAATCTGAAATCGCTGAAAAAATCGGTGTAACTCTCCGTACTGTCGGCAGATGGTACAGAGGAGAGACCCCTGTCGGGGAAAAGGAACGCTATAAAATTGAAAAACTTCTTGACAAATCAGAAACGATATGATATAATATAATCCACGGCTTGCCGTGTGAGTTGAAATAATTTCATTTTGTTGTAAGACAAAATAGCAATCCCCAGTATTTCACTACTGGGGATTTTGCTTTACTGGAAAAGTCGGAGGGGATTTTTTAGTCAATGTGAAGGTGTCCGGAAATCGTTACAGGAAGATTCCAGATTGTTGCTTGATGTGGCCGTTCTCCTATCATGCACTTAGAATAAGTCCGATTGTCAGAGCAAGTATAAATACTATAGCTCCTATCCATGTCGGAGAAAGAACCCATACCCAAGACCATTCAATCACTTTGAGTAGTTTCAGAGTGATAAAAACGATTTGTAATAGTCCAGTAAAGCTAATGCCGCCGCTTGAATTTATTTTTTGATTTTCTTTCATCTTCCGATTCTCCTTTCCATATCTCTGAACTGATTTTCAAGCCTTATATCCATAAGTGCTTTCTCCATTTCAAAGACTCCTGTATTGTTGTCGATATATTTTGCAATCCGTTTGCATCTAGTAACCAAACTTTCTGGAAGCGTTGAATTATTCCGCTTGTAAACATCTTCGATAATGCCGACAAGCTGATTTACAATTTCGTCTTGCGAATCTCTAAAAAGAATTTTCATACTGTATCACCGCTTTCAAACTCTTTCAGTAGTTCTGCCTGTTCTTTCAGGAGAGAAGAAAGAAATTCATTATGCTGTTTAAAGAAATATTTATCTAAGTCATCAATTTCGTTGCTATCAATGCAGCGATAAAAATTACCAGGATAAATATGCACTTGATTTTCATTATCTGATGTCATGCCATCACAACTTTCTCCCGCACATAGGGCAGTGGTTGAAATTAATCACCATTATATCTAACACCCCTTGCAATTTCAGAAATGCAGTCCATATATGCCGAAACCTGCCCCTCTAATTTGGCAATTCTTAATTTATAGTCGAGTTCAGCAGTTTGCCATGTGCTATATTCGCTAAGTTTTTTCTGTAACATAATTATTTTTTCAGAATCTTTCTTAATGATTTCTAATGCATCTTCCAATGTCATTACTTCACGTTCATTCTCCATAAATATCACCTACTAAAAAATTATGATTGCAGAGGGAAGAATCGAACTTCCGACTTTCAGGGGAACACTGTCATGAATGAATATAACCTGTCATTTCGGCCTGTACGGCTTGCAGAACAACACTTGCCGGAACAAATATTGCTTCTGAATGGTATGAATGATTCAACTGTAACTTAGAACCATATGTGCTGTACCAGTTGCGGCCGTTTTTCAGAAATGCTATTCGTAAAAGCTGAAAAGGGATAAAATAATATCTGTCAGAGTCTTCTTTCGGAAAAGTGTATAGAATATAGTCACATTGAGTATCTTCTTTCAGAGTCCAGCCGATTTTGCGTTGCTCTTTTACGCTCCACATTTCAAGAGCAAGCTCAGGTTCACCTTTCCAGTACTTAGAACAGCCTTTCATTCTGGTCTTTGCATCAATCAAAATCTGTGCTCCATTTTTTAGAGTCGCTATATAGTCAACTCCGGACTTATCCATTTCAAGTCCTGTTTTCTGTACAGAAACGCAGTTCACGATATTGCTTTTTATGATCTCACAATCGAGCTGTTTTTGTTCCCCCAAGCTATAGCTTAATTTCTCAGCCCAGTCGTTCAAGCGTTTTCACCCCACACGCTCCAACCGTCACGCTCTTTTCTGCCGAAAATATCAATGTACGGAGCATAACTGCAACTTTCAACCAATTGATAAAATTCATCCGGCTTTGCACTATGCTCATCACCCCGAGGAGCATTAAAGTGAGTGCCTACATCTTTTCGTTTCAGCATCTGACTCCCTTTTACAGCGAAAAGAACTTGTTCCGTACTCCCCCTGAAATAATTCCCCATTCCAAAATAAGGTTTTACCCATGTAAGACAAGTAATATACCGGAATCCCCATTTTTCAATGAGCCTGAACGCTTTCGGCAAGCTTCGGTTCGTAACCCATAAGTATAAATGGCAGTTTTCATCTGCAATCTGATTAATCGGCATTTTAGCAATTTCATCAATCGGCATAGTATGATAATCCGGTTTTGCTCTGCCGAACTGATTTATATCGCCCTCATCTCCCCAATCCCACGGTGGGTCAATAACAATTGTCTGAAACAATCCTTGTGCCTCAAGCGGGGATCTTAACTTTTCGACTTTTACAGCGTTTTCTTGCCTTTTTTCTTCTCTTGCTGATTCTTTTTCTTCACGTTTGACAGTCTGATAAGCCTGATTTATGCTAATTTCATGTTTTCTGATAGCTTCGATCATTTCAGGCTTTTTCTTTTGCACCTGTTCAAAACGTGCGACTGTTCCGCTTGAAACTCCTGCAATTTTAGCAACTTCTTCACGAACGTGAATAGGCTTCGGCTGTTCTTTTGGAACATGCTTTTGAATTGGCTTTACTGCTACTTCTGCTCCCACTTCGTTACCCATTTGATCAACAATGGGCTTAGAATCAGAGCTTTCTTTTTTCTCCGTTTTGTCCAAATGGACAAAACGGTTTTCAGAATTTTGCCTTAAAGTTTTTAATTGCTTTTCTCTTGCCAATCTTTCAAGGATAGGAGCTTTTTTCTGAGCAAGCAGAATCCTGTCAGGTGCTTCTAAGTTACGTCTGCTGAACTGTGTATCAATCATCCACAGCATAACATCATCACGGCTTGCAAAATCTTTCTGCATTGTTTCAAACCGGATATTATGTTTCTGGCAAATTTCATAACGGTTATGCCCGTCAATCAGAGTATCTCCCCACAAAACAAGCTTGTCTCTGCAACCGTCTTTCAAAATGCTTTCTTCTAAGCCTTTATACTCATCATCTGTCAACGGCTGAATCAGATTCTTAAATTCTTCGTCAATTCTAATCATAAATACACCATCTTTCACAAATATTCATAACCATCTTAGCTATGTAGACAGCGGATAAGGCCAGAAAGATGGCAAGAACGGCCTTTTTCGTGTTGCAATCACTATCCGCTGTATATACCATGTAACAGGACTTGAACCTGTAACTCTATATGTGTTTTCCATATTAAACTATACATGGTGTGCCCTGTTCGCTGCATGATGTCCGGACTTGCAGTTACTAAACGGCTTGGTGATAGCTCTACTCCGGCAGTAATGCCGAAGCACTGCCATGGTGCTGGCTATCAGAGTTGCACTGACTATCTTGAGGGGATTACCAAAAGGGGGTAATGGTAGGAACAGACACTGTTGCCAGCATATCACGGCAGCTGTCAGATACTGCCGTGAATCTAAACAAGGAGGTACTCCAAATGGCATGATTTTGAAGTACAAGGCCGATTTCCGGAATCGAACCGAAACGTCTGCAAGTGGAAAGAACAGACAGACCATCATCAGCATATGCACGGACGTAAAAAACTTAAAAACCGTCCGTGCGGAGGAATAAAAGAAAGGAAAAAGTATACATTCTGCATATATTATATTTTAACACATTACTAATAATTTTGTCAATGATTTATTACAGAATGTACTAAAAGAAAAGAGCTGTATGTTTAACAGCTCTTTTTACCAAGAATCAGATAATCACAAGACGTATTCAAGGCGATTGCGATTTTGCCGACTTGCTCTGATGGAATGTTTCTTATGCCTTTTTCCCAGTGAGATACAGCAGACTGATTGACTGATAGAAGCCGTGCAAGTTCTTCCTGTGTTAAACTTCTTTTCTCCCTGAGTTTTGCGACTCTTTCTCCGATTGATTGCATTGTATCACTCCATTCTTATCCTTTGTAATCTTCAAATTTGTCTATGCTTCTGAAAATCTGTCTACAGTTCACATATCTTTGCAGCTTGCGTATGATTTTCGGTGCATTTTCTTTTTGGTAAATCATGACATAAGGGGCATAGCCTAAGTCACGCAGTGTATAAATCCGGTACAAATCTTCTTCCAGGGTGCTGTTGAAGTTTGTCAGGACATAAACAGCTTTTCTGGAATAGTCCTTGATTTTAGTGTGTTCCGAAAACTGCTTGAAATATTTCGTCAAATCCTGCTTCGGATTATCCCATGCAAAGTGGATTCTTTTAGTTTTGATCTTATTCAGAAGCTGGATATTATCAGGATTTGTAAGCCGAATGTCAACTCCCTGTGTGAAATCAATTGTTGCTTTACTGTCAATCAGCTCTTGTAAAAGTTTTTCATGATTCTTGCAGGCAAGCAAGTTGGGGTCAAGCAGCTTGATTTCTTTCTGCTCTCCGTGCCAAAATTCAGATAAGTCAGCAACTTGCACAGAGCATTTCCCCTCTTTCTTTGCTACAACACAGAAGTCACACCCTCTGGGACATCCCCGTGTAAGGAATCCTGTTGCAAAATCATACTCAGGATATAAGCTATAATCTGGATAGATATGCTCAATTTCTTTCGGCAGTAGGATATTTTTAGAATTATCAAATACTTCTTTTCCGTTTTGTACACTGATACAATATCCTGTACCGCCTTTTCTGATTTCGTCCGCTTGTACCGGATATTCGTCTATATCGTCCGTGAAACTGAATACCTTGCTTGCATATACAAGGTCATAGCTATGCCAATAATCGAATAGTTCTACTTCATCGCCGATTGACTTGTGATATGCAGATAGTTTCATAGCTGGTAGTGATGGGAAATTGTGGCAATCACTCCATAAGCCTATTTTCACTATATCACTCCATTCTCAGCAGTTCCGGATTGTTGTAAATGTTGCCGATAATTTCAAGCTGATAATCAAATGCGGCATCGCTTAAATCCCAGTGTAATTCAGGAACGTAGAATGAATATCCGATATATTCTACATGGCAAATTTTTTCAAGGTCTCTTCTCACAGCTCTGAGAATATCACCCTCAAATATTTTTGTGCCGTTCTTATCTTTTAGGCCTGTGTACTGGCCGACAGTTTCTTCTTGAACTGCATGGTGTACTAACGGAGTAAGCCATCCACCATTTGCCGCAAAGTGCTCAACAATCCATGCTTTATGTGGTTTTCTTCCGGTTCTATTGCAGCGATCAGCTTCTAAATAATGCCCATATACCCACTTGTTTTTTAAATTTTTCCCTCTGAATAAAATTTCTCTGTTCATGCATAGCTCCATTTCTGCCTGTACAAGCCCTCTGACGGCCTTTTCAAATTCAAGGCATAGTTTTATGAATTTTTCTGCAAAAGCCGTAGCGTGGCTTGTAGGCGGTTTAATCAATATCTTCTGGTTTGAATATCTGCATTGCTTCTGCTAATGCTTTCTCATATGTCATTATCAATCATCTCCACTTCTACATGAACCCGGCCTAAATCAATGCCGAGTTCTTCACATTTCTTTTCGGCAACTGTAGTTGACATCTTTCTGCCGAAAAATGCCGGAAAGTTAAGAATTTCTAAAATCCATTCATAGATTCTGTTTAACCTTTTTTTGCCGTAACCATGCATAGCAAGAGCACAAATCACCATAGCTATGGCCTGCCTTGTGATGTCATCACAGTTCTGCTTAAAAGCTTCACAGCGTATAAGATCATAATTCTGTGAAATCAGTTCTTGTGCCGCCTGTTGAGCTTTTCTGGTCATAAAGTTTTTTCCTGCTGATTTCATGTATTTTCTCCTTTCTCCCCACCGCCCGGAGACGGCAGGGATTTAATCCTTTCAAAAGAATCCTAACTGCCTGTAGCACGGCTCTGTTTTTCCTTGCATAGCTGATTGTATCAGGTGCATGATAACTTCTACAGTCCAGCCGTTACCAAGGCATTTATACGCTTGCGTGTTTGAAATCACGGCGAAATCGTACCAATCAGGAACTGTCTGTAATCTCATGCACTCCGAAACGGTTAGTTTTCTGATAACGTATAATCCATCCGGCAGTTTTATCGGATATTCACCGGATTTATACCTAATTTTACCATTTTTGACTTCATACAATGGAATTTCTTTCCCATTTGATTTGATTGCATAAAGTCCGGTTTTGCCACCAGCTCCTCCAGCGTTTCCTTTCAGTGTTACAGTCTTTCCATCAATGGAATAAATTCTGAATCCCTGTGAATGTGACTGCTCTCCGTTTGGCCTTGCCATTGCACCAACTTGAATCGGCAATGCAACTCCTGTCGCACCATAAGTGGAATCATACTTCACAAAATTAGGCACTCCGTTTTTGCTGTACTGTGCCTTGATTGTGTTACTTTTCCCCCCCTCTGTAGTATTCAGAGGTTCAGCATTATCAATAATATCCCGTACAATCAACCCTCTGTCCTCCGGCTGATTTATCATGCACTTGCTATATGTCCCGTCACCGTTGTTTCTGCCTACCCAGTATAGTCTTTTCCGGCTTTGTGCTGAAACAAGTGACGAATTTATCATGATAGGTTCAAATCCGAATGCTTCTGAAATGCTATTTTTTATAGCTTCAGACATGGAGTAGTTGTTCTCATAAAGAAAATACTCCGGTTCTGCTTTATGCAATGCCCTGACATACTGCTGAAAGAGTTCCCATCCGACTCCGCTTGCAGTTGTTTCACGATTTTCAGGATTCTGTGCGATACTCCAGTAAGTACACGGAGAACCGCCGATAAGCCAATCATAACCCTTGTATGCCGTGAAATCTCCTTGGAAAACATCCCCATGATGTATGATTTCCGGGAAGTTGTGATATGATACTTTCACAGCATACTTGTCAATCTCATAGGCATGGTATTCGTCAACTGGAATCCCCAGCTGACGAAAAGCGATCATACCACACGACATGCCATCAAATAAACTCAAAACTTTCATTCTGACTTACCATTTAGCCAATCAGCACACTTTTGAGCAATTTCAGGAGTGCTGAAAAATACAGCGTTGTTATTTTCACAGCAAGTTTTGAAAACCGCATAGCAGTTTTGGATATAGTCAAAAGCGACATACGACATTTCGTCACCTTGCCTGAAACTATCTGTTTCGGTGTATTCCCTGTCGTGCAGTTCTTTGAAAAACAAGCAATTTGCAATCATCTGGGTTTTGGCAGCAAACATATCTGCCATTTCACCTGATCTGAAAAACCTGTGTGCTGC
Organism: Oscillospiraceae bacterium; assembly: GCA_017483465.1. Taxonomy (GTDB): domain Bacteria; phylum Bacillota; class Clostridia; order Oscillospirales; family Ruminococcaceae; genus UBA3855. The sequence continues at coordinate 6,854 of JAFUWN010000003.1, read as the reverse complement.
ATTCGTACTCTCACTAATGAAATCGTTGTTGTACGTCTCATAGTTCACAACCCCATTGAGTTCCACAAACCACGCTGTTTCTCCTTTTTTGAAATACAGCTGGTCATTGCTCTCTGACTCAGCTATATTTTCAAGCTCATTCAGCAAATCGGCTCTTTCAGAGTCAATGCCTGCCTGCTGCTTATCGAGGTCTTCTAATCTCTGTTTGATTTCGTACTTGTTCATAAAAATTCCTTTCTTAAAGCATAAGCTGAATATTACTCAGCATTTTTTCTTGTGCGAGCTGATAAAATTTCTTATCAACTTCAAAGCCGTATGAATTTCTGCCGCATTCACGGGCAGCAACGAGCGTTGAACCACTCCCGGCACATGGGTCGATTACAACGTCTCCGGGGTCAGTGAAAATTTCGATCAGTTTACGGAGAAGATATACAGGTTTCTGCGTAGGATGGATTTTCGGATAATTTGTTTCACGTTCCCACCTGAACCAATTGAAAATCATTTTTCCATCATTTTTAAATTTCGGCAGTTTGTTTCGATATAAAACAACTGCGTACTCAGTTGCACCGACAATCTTCATGTTCGATTTTAACACCTGACTGGAATAGTTTTTTACAAAAATCAGCGGATAAGATTTCATAAATCCGTATTTCTTGCCGTATTCAATCACTGTGTGCATTTGCTCAAATGCACAAAAAACAATCATTGCCGGAGCTGAATTTGTCTCTTTCGGTTCTTTTTTCAGCAAGCGTGAGCAGAAGTGCATGTACTCTGCAATTTTGAAATTGCCGTCCGTGTGAAAGAATGATTTCCCTGCTTTGTCCGATTCGCCGTTGCTGTTATCCCCGTCAACATACCATGTCGGATTGCTTGCATAGGCATTTCCGCCTAAATTATACGGTATATCAGCAATCACAAGCTGTGCTTTCGGTATGTTATACGATTTCCAGTTCTGGAAGTTGTCATGATAAAGCTCACACTTTATCTGTTTTTCATAATCTTGCATTTCAGTCATGATTTTTCCTTTCTTCATAATCTGCCTAAATTTTGATTTCTAGGCCGTTTTATTTTTAGGGGCATAGTTTTACAAAAAATCTTTGAAAACGTCTGTACGGGCTTGCTATGCCCCTTAAAACGCATATGTGATTATTTTCTTTTCAAAAGTTCTTGTCTGAGTACGATATTTTCGTTCTGTATACTTCTGACGATCATTTCAATTCTGTCTGTCTTGCGTTCCATGCGGTCGAGCTGGACTTCGATCCGGCTTAACTGTGTGTCCTGAATGGGGGCTGCCAGCTCAGGTTTTGGCGGTACATTTTTGATGATAAATGTATCTTCCGGAACATCAAGCACTATGCAGATAAGTTTGTTGAGTGACATGCCCGGAGATCGCCCCCCTTTTTCTATTTTGCTAAGTGTTGAGACGCTTGCCCCTATTCTATCGGCTAACTCTGATTGTGTGATTTTCTTTTCTCTGCGGAAGCTGATTAGCTTTTTGTAATCGAAAACGCCGTCTAATGATTTTCCTCTTGGCATTGTTCATTTCTCCTTTTTTGGTTTTTGTTTGGCTATATACTCACGGAATACGGTCTTCCCATCCGTACAGTACAGTTTCTTGACGAATTTTCTCTTGATGTTATAGTCTTTCGTCTTATACCCTTTTGTGTCCTCAATAACCGTTATGCCATTTTCAGTATACACAAAATCAGCATTGTAGACGATAGAACGTTCATTTGGCATACCATTGTATTTCTGTGCTTCCAGAATCACAAATTTTTTCTGAATTTCGAGATTTGATATCATGCCTTGCTTCTGCATAAGGTGCAGTTCATCACACCTTTTTGCTTCTAAAATGCTGTGATGTACATGCCCTTGATTGCAGATTTTTTTCTTAGCATGTAGCTTGTTCATTTTTTTGCCCTTTCAGTAAAAAATCTGTCGTGCAGTCGAAATAATCAGCAAGTTTGATGATGGTATCTAGTGACGGTTCTGCATTACCATGTTCCCATGCAGAAATGATTGACCAGTTTTCACCGATTTCTTTTCCCATGTTGATAAGGCTGATACTTTTTTTCTCTTTCCGCAGGAATCTGATTCTTTTCCCAACACCGTCAATGCATGGCAACGGGTAGTAGTCCGATTCCGGGCGTGTATTCCATTTTTCGATTGCCATTTGTTTCGTTAAGTGCTCTGTGCCGTTTTTGCACTTTTTACACTGAACCGTATACAAATAGTCATACTTTATGATCAACTCCGCCTCTGAACGGCAGAAAGGACATCTCAACAATTTTTCTTTCACAGAATCACCCCATTTTACTTGATCTGGATATTCTGCTTTTCTTCCAGATACGCACCGGAAATTTTCTCTCCGGATTTCAGGGCATTCCGGATAGCAGTCTTATCCGGTACAGTTACAGATTTCTCAACAAAGTATTTCTTATCCAGCTTATCTTCATCAATCTGTACTGCAACGGACTTTCTGAAGCTTACGGCGACTTTGGCCGTTGTGAACTTTTCACCGTTGAGAATGCCTGCAAGCCATCTCCTGAGAGATTCTGCCCTGTTTTCTGCTGTTCTCTGCCTTTGTGCAAGCTTGTCACGCTCAACCTTGATAGCTTCGGCTTCTGCTTCGAGATTTTTAATCCAGCAGCCGACACTTTCAATTTTTTCTGTGCGTTCCATCACAAGAGCTGTCAGTGCTTCTTCGTCAAGCACTTCGCCTGTTTCGCTATCAATGCAGTTTGTGATAGCGTTATCAATTTCGTATAATGTCATAGATTTTCTCCTTACTCTTCATCAAAAAATGATAGCTGATTTATATCTTCATTCATCCACCATTTAAACACATCAATAGCAGTATCCCACTTGGCATTATTAGTTAATCCGGCTTGATTTCTTGCAAGTAACATCTTGTCAAAAGCCCTAATATAATTTTTTCTATATTTTGGATATAATCCAAACTCTTTATATCTCATTGAGTACGAAGCAAACGGACAACCAATACAGCCAATCCGTTTAAATCCGCATTGATACAAAGGATTGCTATCACAGCCGTAATAGTGTAAAAATTCCCATACATCAGAGTCAGTCCAATCTATAATAGGATTTAGCAACGTAGAAGTTGTACGATAACAATTCTCAACAAATCTCCTATTTTCCGAATTGTCCATATTTAGAATTAGACCGCCTTGCCTATTTACATTGTATTCAACGCTTTCAGATTCAGCTTTTTTTTGCATTGTTTTTGATTTTCCGATAATATTAATGATTCCTTTGCACTCTTTACGGCTCTTAGATTCTCCCCAGCGTACACCAGTAATTTTCATTTTGCCTTTGCCGCCGTGTTCTTTCAACTCTTCACAGCAGTATCTAATTAATCTTGTCGGCGGTATTTTTTTATTAACTATCAGATTCCACATAGTTTTTTGTTTGCCGTCTGAATAGTATGCCTTGTCTATGATAGCACCGACAGATTTCACATAGCGTACTGTTTCAGGTGCATCAACAGTAGTCAAATTGTGATGTACTTCGTGTTTCACTCCAGCTAGTTGTGCAAGGATTCTAATACAATCACTATCTTTCCCACCGGAATAGCAAAGATAATACGGCTCGCACTCTGGTTCAAACGCTTTCAGCCGTTCGATAGCCTTTTTTTCTTTCTCAATGTCCATTTTATCACTTCACTTTCTAATTCTATAGTTTCTTCCAGATTCTTTTTTGATCTGGATAAACTTTGATTTCTGTCGGATTCTTCCGGCCGTTGCTTCGTCAATGGTTTCAATATCTTCGATAAACATTTCAGAAGATATTATTGTAATGCCGTCCACATTATACCGAGCATTGATGATTTCAAATGCAGAATCCAGCATACTCATGACTTTAGTTTTGTCTGGAGATTTCAAGAAGTCATCAATGTAAAGCACATCTGTGTTCTTTATCTCATCAAGAAGTCTGAAATATCCCGATTCATCAAATCGTCTTTGTTCCATACTATGAAATAGTTCTCTCCATAAATCATACTTGACTTTACGTCCGGCTTTCAGAAGCTTATCACAAATCGCTGTGCATAGATGTGTTTTCCCTGCTCCTGACTGCCCTGCTACATACAGCCATGATACTGGATTATCAGCGTATTGCATAGCCTGTTGTTTGGCGAATTTCTGCCAATTTTCAGCAGTATTGAAATTGTCGAATTTACATCTTTCAAGCAGATATTTCAGGCCTGATTCTTCGATATTCCGGATATTTTGCCGGATTTTCAGGCACTTGCACTCTCTCAATACCATAGAATTATCATCAGAGAGAAAAGCAGAATGCCCCCTGTTCTTGCATTCAGGGCAATCATACCCAGTCAAAGTACCGATTCTTTCGTTTTCCCACTCCACTTGCTGTTCAGCGAATGCAGCAGGATTAAAATCAGGCATTTTAGGGATATTATCAAATAATCCCGATATGTTCTCCATTTGTGTCACCTACTTTCTGGATATTGTCCTTGTTCATCCAGTTCCGGATAGTAAGATTATAGTCTTTGTAAGATTTCCCATGTTGTTGACAATACTCGTCCACTTTTTTGATATACAGATTGATAGCATTCTCTCCGTATTCTTCTATCAGCTTTTGAAACTGATTATCTGTCAGTCTTACATGATGATACTCTCCGAACTTGTGCTTGATTTCTTTCTGCTTTTTTGGTTCAGGTGCGAGAGCGTTTTCTCTCTCTATATTATCTTCTATGTTATCTATTATATTATATATAGTAGGGGGTGAAAATTTTTCACTGGGGGGGTGAAATTTTTTCACTGGGGGTAGTGAATTTTTTTCACTGGGGGTGAAATTTTTTCCTGATATATTTGTATCACGAACTGCACGATAGAAAACAACCTTTTGAGTGCCGTCAGAGCGTTCTTGTTTTTCGATCAAATTTTTTTCGACAAGTGCATTCAAAATATTCTGAACACTTCTTATAGTGCAGTTCGTAAAGTCGGCAAGATATTTCCTGTAGCCCATGAACCATTGATTTTCACCTTGGGAAAATCCGTATATGATAGCATATACTAGCAGTTCATTCCCTTTTAGGCCTAGTTCGTTCAACATCCAGCCGTGAACTACATAATAGTTTTCGTTTTTTACCATTATGTCACTTCCTTTCTATGGAGAACCGTTTAAAACGGCTCTCCGGATTCTGGCATATCATCTGATGGCTCACGGCCGCCAAGAATGATGTCTCTTGCTTCTTGTTCTTCCATAATATACACCTTTTTTTAGAACATGCCGGTAAAATCATTCTGGCTGTCATTCTGGCTGTACTGCTGCTGATTCTGCCCTTTTGTTGTATCTGAAAGGGTGAAACTTACATTGTCCGCTATAATCTGATCTTGATAGCGTGTTTTACCGTCTCTGTCGGTATAGTTGTTGTTCTGAATTTTCCCCTCAATCATGCACGGTTTGCCCTTGCAGAAATACTTGTTCACGAATTCAGCAGTTTTGCCGAATGTCGCAATCTGAAAGAAATCAGATTTTTTATCATCCCCCTGCTTTGTGCAAGCACGATCTACAGCAATTCTGAACTTACAGATTGCCATCCCACTTTGATTCATACTGAATTCAGGGTCTGTTACGAATCTTCCCAAAAAAATCACTTTGTTCATAGCGACATCCTCCTTACTGATTAGATTTCTTAGACATACATGCCGAACATCTTGCAATCCCGTCAGGGTTTTTACTCCGGCTCATTTCATAGATTTGCTGTGCTGAATACTGCTGATATGCCTGAAATGGCTTGCCGCAGTCGGCACAAGCAAGGTTCTGTTGGTTTGGCTTAGACTGATTCTGCTGATTTCTGTAAGCTTCTGTATCAGCGTCTTTTGAATCGTCTATGCAGAAAAGCCCATTCAATGCGTACTTTCTTGCATAGCTGCTAGAAGCACCTGTGACTTGACTATCGTCCATGCCCTTTTTAGTGTCGGACTCACGGGCATATCCATATGTTTCTATGGACTCCCCTGATTCTGAATCCGTTATCTTAGCAGTGGCTTTTACATAGAATCTTTGCCCTACTGCCTCGATTGTGTCGCTGATGGTAAGCACAAGGCCTTTTTCTGTGGTAAGCGGTTTCACAGCTTCCAGAATATCTTCGCAACTGCGATAGTTATACTTTCCGAAGTTGTTTCTCTGGTTTTTCGGTGCTTTCAAATCTCTTTGAATTTCAGCAATCTTTATTAAAAAATTTTTGTTCATAAATTCACCCCATTAAAACATTTTTCATGGTAATGCTTGCCATTTTCAGACACTACCTTTTCGGCATAGTCGTCAATCCATTTTTTACATACATCACATACATAGAAGCTGGTATCAATCCTATGCAGGCACAGTATTTCAGGCCGGCAGTAACGACAATTTTCTTTGCACTTGTTGTTAGTGATGTCACACGAAATTTCTTTCACGAACATTTCATCACCGCCAGTCTCTAGTTGAGTAGTCGTAAGTCAGAAACAGTTCATCTGACTTCAACTGCATTTCTCTCTGCCTGTGAGCAATCTGTTTCCAGATCGCATTGTATCTTCTTCTTTGCCTTGCACGGATTTCGTAGATATCGTGCAAGACTAACAGTGTTATGATAACACCGATACCGCCGAAAACAGACAGGTAAAAGCATTTAAGCCAGACGATTGACAATGCTGTTGCCAACATCAGAACAAATAACAAGCAAATTACTTGTGCAATGTACTTATTCATAATTTACTGCCTCCTGCCTATTGATAAAAAAGTGTATTCCGGCCGCACACTCTTCCCACCGATTAGGGCAAAAATCGCTGACTTCTACAGCATTTCCGACTTTGTATTCAAAGTCAGGG
>JAFUWN010000051.1 GCA_017483465.1 Oscillospiraceae bacterium | reverse complement strand
TGAAAAAATTATCCGTGACCAGATACTTTGTCTTCTGCCCTGTGTCATGAACGGAAGAAGAATCCCGGAAGATCTGATACAAAATTTATATTATAAAGCTTCTAATCCGCTGGCTTATGAAGATAAGAAAACACATAATCATCGGCTTGTGCTGGAAACCGCCTGCGGTATGATAAGAATATTTAGAATCCGAAATCAGAAAGGAGATGTCACAATGGGATTTGACCCGAACGAAACAAACAGAAGCTACCTGTATGGCTGTCTGCTGGCTGTCGCTGATAAAGCAGAAACTGATACCTATGAAGAAGCAGATAAAAAGAATAATCGAATTACTAACGCAAGACGTTATTGGAACCGTTTTGCACAATCACCCTATCAGACATGGGGCATTATTGAAGAAAAACTTCAGCCTTATCTGAATCAGAATCCTTATAAAAATCAGGTACAGAAAGACATGCAGATGATTATGGACAAGATGACACCGGAAGCGTTTTCCGATAACAGTCGGCTGGAAAATCTCTATCTGCTGGGATATCATCATTTTACTGCATATCTGTATTCGCCTAAGAAAGAAAAGGAGTAATCATATGGAAACTTTACAGCATAAAATTGATTTTTCGCTTATTCTCACTGCGACAAATGCCAATCCGAACGGCGACCCGCTCAACGGTAACCGCCCCCGTGAAACTTATGAGGGCTACGGAGAAATTTCAGATGTCTGCATCAAAAGAAAAATCCGTAACCGCTTGCAGGATATGGGAGAACGTATTTTTGTACAGTCTGATGACCGCTGTGATGATGGGTTCGACAGTCTGCGTTCACGGGCAGAGGGAAATGAAGCGATCAAAGCAATCTCTAAAGGAAAAAAGACAAATCGTGATGAATATGCCCGTACTGCCTGTGCAGAATGGATTGATGTCCGCAGTTTTGGACAAGTATTTGCTTTTAAAAGTGATAAAGGTTCAGATGGTGTTTCTGTCGGAGTAAGAGGACCTGTCAGCATTCAGCAGGCAGTCAGTGTATCTCCGATAGATATTATTAGCATGAAAATTACGAAAAGTGTCAACGGTGAAAGCGGAAAAAATAAAAAATCTTCTGATACTATGGGCGATAAACATTTTGTCGCATTCGGTCTGCATGTAGTACATGGCAGTATCAACTGTCAGCTTGCTGAAAAAACAGGCTTTACTGACGAAGATGCTCAGAAAATCAAACATGCCCTCTGCACACTGTTTGAAAATGACTGTTCTTCTGCCCGTCCGGAAGGCAGTATGGAAGTCTGCCGTCTGTACTGGTGGGAACATGAGGCCAAAACGCCGAAATATTCTTCTGCAAAAATCCACCGCTCTCTGCATATCACAAAGAAAAATGATGTGGATGTTCCGAAATCTTTTTCTGATTATGAGATTACTCTGGATGCTCCGGAAGATGCACAGCCCGAAATTCTGGATTTTGTATGAGTTATCCCGAAGAAGAATATCTGATGCTGTCGGGAATTCAGCACTTTGCCTTCTGCCGGAGACAATGGGCATTGATCCATATCGAACAGCAGTGGGAAGAAAATCTCCGTACAATGGACGGAAACATCATGCATGAAAATGTTCATAATCCTGAATTCCGTGAAAAAAGAGGAAATGTTATCACTACAAGAGCTATGGCAGTATCTTCCGCAGAACTCGGATTAGCTGGTGAATGTGATGCAGTAGAATTTCATCGCAGCAGCAAGGGGATTTCCGTTTTCGGACTGGAAGGGAAATATACAGTTGTCCCGGTAGAATATAAACGAGGCAGCCCTAAAGAAGATGACTGTGACGTTCTTCAGTTAACTGCTCAGGCACTTTGCCTTGAAGATATGCTGTGCTGTGATATTCCGGTCGGCTGTCTTTATTACGGCGAAACACGGCACAGAGTCAAAGTACAGTTCGATTCTGCATTAAGAGAACGCACACGGAAAATTATCACAGAAATGCATCAGCTCTATCAGACACAACATACCCCTAAAGTCAAGCGGCGTAAATCCTGCAACGCCTGTTCTTTAAAACATATCTGTCTTCCGGAACTGGAAAAAATGCCGAAAGCTTCTGCTTATCTCCGGAAAATGCTGCATCAGGAGGAAAAATCATCATGAAAAAACTCATGAATACACTCTATATTATCCAGCCGGACAGATACCTTTCACTTGATGGTGAAACAATTGTCATCTCCTGTGACGGTCAGAAAATCGGACAGGTTCCTTTGCATAATCTGGAACAGATTATCACATTCGGTCATGCCGGTACAAGTCCTGCACTTATGGGAAAATGTGTAAAATCCGGAATCTCTCTCGTGTTCATGAGCCGGAACGGAAACTTCCTTGCAAGGGTCGAGGGCGAAATAAAAGGCAATGTTCTTCTCCGCAGAGAACAATACAGAATCGCTGTCGCTAAGAATTGTATCTGTGCTAAAATTTTCAACAGCCGGTGGGTTCTGGAGCGTATGACCCGTGACCATGCTCCCCGTATCGACTGCGATAAATTTGCACAAAAATCCCAGTTTCTCAAAGATGCTGTCAATAAAGCAGAATCTGCACCGGATATGGATACCCTGAGAGGTATCGAAGGTGAAGCCGCTACAGTCTATTTCTCCATATTTGATGATATGATTCTACAGCAGAAAGATGATTTCTATTTCCATACCAGAAGCAGAAGACCTCCTCTTGACCGTGTCAATGCACTGCTTTCTTTCTCCTATTCACTCATGACAAGTATGTGTGCTTCCGGTCTGGAGGCTGTCGGGCTTGACCCGTATGTCGGTTTTATGCATACCGATAAACCCGGAAGAAAATCACTCGCCCTGGATATTGTAGAAGAATTTCGTTCGGCATTTTGTGACCGTTTTGTACTGACTTTAATCAATAAGCGTTTCATTCAGCCGGAACATTTTGTTATCCGGGAAGATGGTGCAGTCTATCTTTCAGAACAGGGAAGAAGAATCTTTATCGAATATTGGCAGAAAAGAAAATATGAAGAACTTCGTCATCCTTATCTTAACGAAAAAATGCAGTGGGGAATGCTCCCTTATGTTCAATCTCTCCTGCTTGCCAGGATGATTCGTGGAGATCTGGATTGCTATCCACCCTTTTTATGGAAGTGAAATTATGTTTGTCTTAATTACTTACGATGTCAATACACAGGATGCTGCAGGAAGAAAACGTCTTCGACATGTAGCAAAACAATGTGTCAATTATGGAATCCGTGTTCAGAATTCTGTCTTTGAATGCGTTGCTGATCCTTCAAAAATTCTCGAATTGAAACATAAACTGATGAAAGAAATTGACCCCGAAAAAGATAGCCTTCGTTTCTACTATCTTGGAAATAAGTCTAAAACTAAAGTAGAACATATAGGCATAAAAGAAACTATAGATGTTGAAAACACTTTAATATTTTAAAATTTAATTGACAATGGAAACAAATTATGCTATAATAAATTTAACAGCTTTTAAAATGACAGATAATAAAAAGAATGAAAAATATAGTGCGAATGCCATGTGCACATAAAAAGCCCATATCATTCGCACCGGAATTTGAAAGGAATAATTATGTATCATAAGTGTAATGCTTTGAAAAATATATAATTATTCCCGAAATTGTACAAGCATATTAACAGAGATTGTTTATTTTTTGTACAGTTTCGCTGTCGCCCCCTATACGGGGGCGTGGATTGAAATAGAAACCCGGTACGGTTTGGTGTCTGGTAGAGTATGAGGTCGCCCCCTATACGGGGGCGTGGATTGAAATACACTGATACGCACTATGTAAGCGTATCCGGGAAGTCGCCCCCTATACGGGGGCGTGGATTGAAATTTTTCCGGCTCTGCCTGATCGTCATCCGGCACATGTCGCCCCCTACACGGGGGCGTGGATTGAAATTTTTAGTACATTCT
>JAFUWN010000050.1 GCA_017483465.1 Oscillospiraceae bacterium | reverse complement strand
TATCCTCTCCATGTCACCGTATTGGACTGCCGGTCGCTGTAATCAGTCAGCAATAAATCAGTGTGAAGTCAGTGGGCGATAACAGACAAACCTATTACAAATTACAGAACCGTGGGACACACGGGGTTAGCTCGCTTATGCTTAGTACACTGGTACTATCGAACGAGAACCAAACCTGCCGGCGAGGGGAAGCCCCCGCCTATAGAGGCGGGGGAGGATGTCACTAAGATTAAAATCTTTTTTTGAGGTGTCAGCCTATGAAATCATTATATATTAAACTGATACAGCCGAAAATGCTTCGCCGTCCGATGGATACGGATATTAAATTACATATGGCTCCGCCTTTAGGTCTGCTGACGATTGTCAGTCTGCTCAGGAATGAACATCATGTGGAACTGGAGAACGAAAATATTCAGGAAATTCATTATGAAGATACTCCCGATATTGTCGGAATTTCCGTTACTGTCGATACGCTTCCGAGGGCGATCAGAATCGCTCAGAAATTCCGGAAAAAAGGATGTAAAGTTATCGCAGGAGGGATTCATATTACAACCGCTTCGGAAACAATTCCGGAGAATGCTTTTGATGTTCTTTGTATCGGAGCAGCTGAGGGGACATGGCCGCAGATTATTCAGGATTTTCAGAATCATGAGTTAAAATCTGTCTATCGCTGTCAGAAGCCTCTGACCGGAAAGCAGATTATCTCACCGGCTTATGATTTTCTCAAAAAAGGCGAATATTTATATTGCAATGTGATACATACAAGCCGGGGCTGTCCGTTCCGGTGCGATTTCTGTTATAACAGTGCGGCGGCTCATCATTATGTAAACAGGGAAATCAAGGACGTTCTGGCAGATATTAAAGCTGTCAGATCAAGACATATCATGTTTATTGATGATAATTTCGCAGGAAATCCGAAATGGACAAAACAGTTTTTGAAAACTATCATGCCAATGCATTTAAAATGGAGTGCGGCTGTCTCGATCAATGCCGCTTATGATGAAGAATTACTCGATCTGATGAAACAATCCGGCTGTCAGAGTCTGTTTATCGGCTTTGAGAGTGTCAATCCGGTTTCTGTAAACGGAGTCCATAAGATTCAGAATCATACACAGGATTATGAAAAGGCAGTCAAGGCAATTCATGCAAGAGGAATCATGATCAATGCGAGTTTTGTTTTTGGACTCGATGGCGATACACCGGAGACATTCCGGACGACTCTTGAATGGATCGTGAAAAATAAAATCGAAACGGTGACTTCACATATTCTGACACCCTACCCGGGAACAGCACTCTATGACCGTATGAAAGCAGAAGGCAGAATTTTAACAGATAATTTATCGCTTTATAATACGGCTCATGTAGTCTATCAGCCGAAGGGCATGACGAAAAAAGAATTATATCAGGGATATTTGCAGATTTATAAAGATATTTACAGTCTGAAAAATATCATGCTCCGCTGTCCGGAGGCAAAAGACATCAGAGCCGCTTATTTTTTATTTAATTTCTTATATCGGAAATACGGAAAGTTCACGGATAAATTATGTCAGATGGTGACTTATGAAAAAATCGGCCTGTTAGCAGAAAAATTATCCGGAAGCATCTGAAATAACAGAAAATTATTATGAAAAAAATTTTATCAATTCTGATTCTGCTGACAGCAGGAATTTTATATTGCTGTTCTCACGGAACGTATTATCAATATAATGACTGGTGGATTCAACATAAAACAATTCCTGAAATTATTCAGAAATACGGTTCTCCGGATTATGGAAACTATCAGGAAGAAACAGCCGGAGAAATCGGATATTATATCTATACAGATCAGAAAGGTTTTCTGCCGGATCACCTCAGGCATTATTATGAAATTCAATATGATGTTTCCGGCAGAGTCATTAAAATTTCAGATACCTGTCAGAAAGGAGGATGATTTATGACGTTTCTCATTGCATTATTTCCGGCGATTGTCGGAGTGCTGATCTGGTTCGGAATCTATCGGGAATGGAATGCAGCAGCAGCATATAAAGCAATGGTGAATAAAAAAGAACATAAGCCTATCGGATTAAGAAACTTTTTTATTTTGTTTAGCATCATAGGACAGGTGCTGTATTGGTTTGTGATACTTAGTATTACAGCAAGTACTGCAAAGAGTAAGCTTGTTTCATTGAATCATACAGCAGATTATATTTATCATACTTCTGAAAAATGGCTTGATCTGCATGAAAATGAAGAGATTGACCTTGAGGGAATCTACTGCTTTTCCGATGAGGCTGAACCCGGTTCTTTTCCGGAATATATGCAGGAAATGACCAGTGCTGCATCTGGATGGTATGCAGTTATCTGCGATGAGAAGCATAAGCCGGAATATGTGCTATATTCTGAAAAAGGAATCACTCAGGAAGAACTTCAGATTCCGGATAAAAACAAACAGCTGAAAATTTTAAGCAGACTGTTTCGCAGCAATAAGGAAGCTGTCGGCTATTCCCATGCGGATTACAGTTTTCAGATGAGATAAGAAAACCGTCCGGAAATTCCGGACGGTAATTTTTTATAACTCCGCATCAGCGGAATAATACGGCGGTTCAAGATTTTTCTTTTTGGAACGTCCGCCGGAGGATTCCTGGACGGGTATCATCATACTGATCGGAACGGCGAATGTCAGGAGCATTGTCACCGCCAGAACAAATGCAAGAATTCTTTTCCGCTGTTTTCTTTTTCTGACGAGTTCAGCAAGTTTTTCATGAGATTCAAAAATTTCTTCTATCATTTCAGACACCCTTTCTTGATTTATAAATTTTGTTTTAGAAAATATAACAGGAGCATATGCACCGGATAGAATGCATAAAATGCATATTTCCAGAATTTTCCTCTGATAAAGCCTCTCTCATGATTATAGAGATTGATCGGAATAAATGCGGACATGACTCCGAATGTATAGAAAATATGTCCGGACAGAAATGCCGTGGAAACAAACATCTGCGGAATTTTCTTTTCTCTGAGCAGATACATGGCAAAGATAAAGCCGACACCTTTCAGACCGTAATCAGCATTCAGGAAAACAGCAATGACGGCTATAATTATCAGATATAATAATTGCTTTTTATGCTCCTGCTGATAGGTTTCATAGACAATCATACATAATAAGCCTAAGAACAGCGTGAAAAATACGTTCTGACTTTTATAGAATACGCTTCCACCATGGAGCAGATTCCAGGGAATTTCAGAAATCAAGGCAAACAGAAACAGATTCGATGCGTATTTTTTCCGGTCATGTGTATGCTGAAAGCCCTCTGTTAATAAAAATGCATAGATCGGAAAGGCGATTCTGCCGACTGTCCGGAAAAGCAGATAGGCAGATACCTGATATTCCGGATTAATATTCCAGAAAACACGCCGGAATCCCGGTATGTTATCCAGTACATGATGAGAATGATCAATCAGCATTGTAATCACAGCAATCAGTTTCAGAATGCTGCCGGAGAGCGGCTTTTTCTTTTCCTGTGTTTCTGTCATAATGCAGATAAGGCCTTGAACTGCTCTTGCAGAGCCGGATAAAGATTCCGGTAAAGCTGATAATATTTTTCATATTCCGGAATATTTTCTGCAATCGGCTCCTGTGTATTGGCTGTATGGATAATCACATCACAGGCTTCCGGAACACTGGAATATAACCCGGCTCCGACAGCGGCTAAAATTGCAACGCCGAGTGCAGGGCCTTCTTTGGAATCGACAGTCTTGACAGGACAGGTATATAAATCTGCAAGCATCTGTCTCCAGACAGGAGAAGAACCGCCGCCGCCGCAGGCCATCATATCATTGACAGAAATGCCCATTTCTTTCAGGACTTCCATACAGTCACGCAGAGAATAAGTCACACCTTCCATGACAGCTCTTAACAAATCCCGTTTGGTATGCATTGCAGACAAGCCGAAAAATACACCTCTTGCATCGGGGTCAAGATGAGGGGTACGCTCACCCATCAGATAGGGGAGATATAACAGTCTGTTCGCACCGATCGGAGACTGCAAAGCGGCTTTATCCATCAGATAATAAGGATTGACCTGCATCAGATCAGCAGTTTCCTTTTCGGCATTGCAGAAATTGTCTCTGAACCATTTGAGCGATAAGCCTGCTCCCTGTGTGACACCCATCACATGCCAGCAGTTCGGAACAGCACAGCAGAATGTATGTACTCTGCCTTTCGGATCGATCGTGATGCCGGAGGTATGAGCGAATACAACACCGCTTGTACCAATCGTTGTGAAAGCTTTTCCGTCACGGACAACACCTGTTCCGACTGCGGCTGCGGCATTATCACCGGCACCGCCGACTACAATCGTATTTTTATTTAAGCCCGTGCGTTCAGCGGCTTCTGCTGTGAGTGTTCCGGTTACTTCCGGACTCTCATAGACTTTTGCCAGTAAGGACTTGTCGATTTCTAATTTTTCAAGCACTTCATCAGACCATTGTCTTTTGGGAATATCCAGCAGCTGCATACCGGAAGCATCGGAAACTTCTGTTGCAAATTCTCCGGTCAGACAGAATCTGACATAATCCTTCGGCAGTAAGATATGACGGCATTTTTCATAATTTTCCGGTTCGTGATTTCTGACCCAGAGAATTTTAGAAGCTGTAAAGCCTGTCATTGCCGGATTGGCTGTGATTTCGATCATGCGTTCTGCTCCGATTTTAGCAGTCATTTCCTCGCATTCTTTGGCAGTTCTCTGATCACACCAGATAATAGATCTCCGGATAACCTGATTATTTTCATCCAGCATGACAAGACCATGCATCTGACCGGATAAGCCGATAGCCTTGACATCATCTTTGGAAACTCCGCTTTTCTGCATAACGGCTCTGATCGTTGTGAAAGCGGCTTCACGCCAGTCCGCAGGATCCTGTTCTGCATAGCCGTTTTTCGGCTGATACATAGGATATTCTATTGTATGGGATGCGATGACTGCTCCGGATTCGTCAAACAGAACGGTTTTTGTGCCGCTTGTTCCTAAGTCCACACCAATTACATAGGCCATAAAAATTTTCCTCCATAGTATAAATATTGATATTTTTATTTTAGCATATTTCTGTGAAAAAAGCAAGGATTTTTTATCTCTGGATTTCAAACCGGAAATATCTGACTGATTTATGAGAGATATTCAATGTATCAGCGTTTTTTTTCATGCTGTTTTTGTACGAACTGCCGAAAAATCTGTGAATATCTTGTAAGTTATGACAAAATGTGCTATAATGTATTCTGTTAAATTATCTGAATGCAGGGAGAGTTTATCTATGAAAAATTTTAAAAAAATAGTTTGCCTCTGCGGTGCGGTTACTGCTGTTTGTCTTACTGTTCCGGCAGCGGTACAGGCCGAAGAACCGGCAGAATTTACCTTTTCTGACAGAAATGTACTGGAACAGGATGCAGACGGTAATGTATTCTATCAGCATGACGGAGAAAAACAAACCGGGC
This sequence comes from Oscillospiraceae bacterium, assembly GCA_017483465.1. GTDB lineage: Bacteria > Bacillota > Clostridia > Oscillospirales > Ruminococcaceae > UBA3855. The sequence goes on along the minus strand of JAFUWN010000050.1, from coordinate 25,798 downwards.
TGTTTGCTTTGTCTCCTGATTATCTGCTCGGAGATGTCACCGGAAGTCAGATGGTAGATGCTTCTGATGCAGCCGCCATTCTCAGAGCCGCCGCCGAATCCGGTGCAGGCAATGCAGCAGCAGAAGAAATTCTGCTGGAAACATTTCCGGAATATCAGGATGTACAGAATATCATGAAATATGCCGATATTGATGCCGATTCTGCAATTGATTCCAGAGATGCCGCACAAATCATGCTCTATGCGGCGAAAAACGGTTCCGGAGAAAATACACATAAACTGGGATATGCCTGCTATTATGCTGATAAAAACGGTTTTCTGCAAAAAGGTCTGATTCAGGACGGAGAGAAGAGTTATTATGCAGAAGAAGATTATCAGCTTGCTTCCGGCTGGACATTCGACGGAACAAACATATATTTTCTGGACAGAGATACCCATGAAATGCTGACAGGCTGGCAGAAAATTGAAAATCATACTTACTGGTTCGCTGAAGACGGAAATTTATCCGAAGGCTGGAATCAGATCGAAGATGCTGCTTATTATCAGGCTGTAGCCGGAGGAATCCGGACGGGCTGGCAGGTCATTGATAAGAATTATTATTATTTCAGTCCGGATGGCGTGTTATATCAGAACCAATGGGGCGAGATCGAAGATCAGAAATATTATTTTAATGCAGACGGAAAATTATCCAAAGGCTTGCAGACTCTGGAAGATCAGCTGTATTATTTCAATTCTGACGGCGTTCTGCAATGTAATAAATGGCTGAATTTAGGCGGCTTGTCTTATTATGCCGATAATGACGGCATTTTTCTGAAAGGCTGGCAGATCATTGACCAGCAGAAATATTATCTGGATAAAGAAACCGGTGTTCGGCGTTCCGGATGGTTTGAAGAAAACGGAAACCGGTATTATCAGAATGAAAACGGTATCTTTTCTGACGGCTGGTATGAAATTCAGAATCAGTACTATTATTTTGACGAATCCGGCATTCTCCTGACAGGAAAGCAGGTCATCAGCGAACAGCTCTATTTCCTGGATGCTGAAACAGGGGCAAGACGTACCGGATGGGTCGATGATGAAAATCACCGTTATTATCTGGATGAATCCGGAATCCCTGTTCCGGGCTGGCAGAGCATTGACGAGAAAAATTATTATTTCGATGAATCCGGTATCATGCTGACCGGATGGCAGAATATCGAAGAAGAAGAATATTATCTCAATCCGGAAACCGGTGTGATGGAAACTGGTTTTGTCACTGTGGATAATCTGCGTTATTATCTCGGAAGCAACGGTATTCTCCAGAAAAGAAAATGGCTTTTCATAGACGGAAAAACTTATTATCTCGGCATTAACGGCGACTGTCTGACAGGCTGGCAGGATCTGACAGGATATATTTATTATTTCCAGCCGGACGGCACAATGTCCGAAGGCTGGACGGAAATCGACGGCAGTATGTATTATTTCAGCCCTGATAACGGGACAAGACAAACCGGATGGCTGACTCTCGATAATCTGACATATTATCTGAATGCTGACGGCATCCGCCTCACAGGATGGCAGAATCTTGACGGACACAGATATTATTTCAACGTCAACGGCATCATGACAACAGGCTGGGCGACAATCGGCGGCAATAAATATTATTTCTATGCAGACGGTACACTTGCCGTAAACACTACCATTGACGGCTATTATATCGGTACGGACGGAATCGCCTCCGAAGGCAAGCTCGCACTGAACAGACAGAGAGCACAGGATGCCCTGAATCAGTATGGTACTTCCGTCAGTGCAATTTATAATTATATGCGGTCAACCAATCGTTATAAATATATAGAATATACCAGAACTCTGGAACAGATTCAGGCAAACGGCTGGCTGTATTATGTTGACTATGCATTTACGCATTATTACGGTGTGTGCTATTATATGGCCGCTAAGATGGATTTCATCCTTCAGGAAGCAGGCTATGAATGCCGTATTGTTCATGCAACTCACGGCAGCGGCGATCATTACTGGAATCAGGTGTATATCAATGATGCATGGGTCAACTATGACTGCACAAACGGCTATAATGCCTATTCATGGAGCAGTATCATCGCCGCCGGAAATTATACATTCCTCGGCTATGTCAAACCGGTATATCAATAATATGATATTATAATTTTCAAGATCAAGGAGAGATTTATGATGAACATGAAAAAAATTATCCTGCCTGTTCTGCTGTGTGCGGTGCTGGCCGCAGGATGCGGAAAACAGGAAGAAACACAGACACAGGCCGGAATTGCTCCGCCGGAACAGGAAACCGCTGCTGATACACAGTCCGCAGAAACAGAAGCAGAATCCGAAACAGAATCTAAAAAAACAGAAACCTCCGAAAAAGAAACAGAATCAGATTCCGATGCAGAATCGGAAACTTCCGGCGAAGAAGATTCTGATACAAAAGCAGAATCCGATACGGCTCAGAATACAGAAACCACTTCCACTGCTGTGACAACAGCTTCCGGAGATACCGCAGCAGCTGCCGCTGCTGAAACCAAAACTCAGCAGGAAGAAACACAGGCGGCTGCTCCGGTGGATGATAATCCTCCGGATGTTCCGGAAGAAATCAATATCGTAACAGAACCCCCTGTTGCTCAGATCGAGGCTCCCGATCCCGATGCCGGTGCGGTCACAGAACCTCCGGCAGAAGAAGATAACAGTACGGAGGATCTGTCTTTGACTGTGAATTATCAGGGCTATGCTCTGACTGTTGGAGAAAGTGCAAAGGCTTTTGTTGAGGCAGTCAAGCCGAATTCTGAGGAATCTGCTCCGAGTTGTTACGGCAACGGCGAAAATATTAATTATTATTATGATAATATGACTGTTTATGTTTGGAATGAAAATGATAATTATATGATCTATGGCATAGATATCAATTCTCCGGGAGTTGTTTCCGTCAAGGGAATGGATATTGGCTCTCCGGCGACATTCGACGGCGAAAAAATCTATGATATGGGCAATAACTGCAATATTATGGTAATTGCTTCCGGCGGTGTTGTCACCGGAATCAGCTATAATAAAGATCTTTAATTATCATATCATAAAATTCCGTACAGAAGTGCTGTGCAGAACGGCACTTCTGTCTTTCTGATGGAGGAAACATGGTTTTCAGCAGTACTGTATTCTTATTTATTTTTCTTCCGGCTGTTCTGCTATTGTATTATCTGATTCCGGAACAGCATATTAAAAATGCCTTGCTGATTATCGCAAGCATTGTATTCTATGCATTCGGTGAACCGTTTGTTGTATTTCTGATGCTGATTTCGATTCTCTGTAACTATGGCTTAGGCCTGATGATGCAGAAAGAAAATCTGAAAAAATTAAGTTTGATTCTCGCAATTGTCTGGAATCTCGGCTTACTGGGAATTTATAAATATGCCGGATTTTTTGTCAGTATTCTGAATGCTCTGCCGTTCGTGAATCTGCCTGTGCCGGAAATTCCTCTGCCGATCGGAATTTCATTTTTCACATTCCAGGCAATGTCTTATGTAATTGATGTCTACAGGGGAGATATTAAAATTCAGAAGAATTTTTTCAGATTGTTATTATATATTACTTTCTTCTCGCAGTTAATCGCAGGGCCGATTGTGAAATATAAAGATATCGAAGATCAGCTTGCTGTCAGAAAATTCAATCCGGAGCAGACCGCTCACGGAATCAAGCGGTTTATTTACGGATTATCTAAAAAATTATTAATTGCAGATACGGTCAGTATCGCCGCTGATCATGTTTTTGCCTTGGAAAAATCGGAATTAATCTGCTCTCTTGCGTGGCTCGGAGCGATCTGCTATACGCTTCAGATTTATTTCGATTTCAGCGGCTATAGTGATATGGCGATCGGATTAGGGCAGATGTTCGGTTTTGAATTTAAAGAAAATTTCAATTATCCGTATATTTCTTCGAGTATGACGGATTTCTGGAGAAGATGGCATATTTCTGTTTCCACATGGTTCAAAGAGTATCTGTATTTTCCTTTAGGCGGCAACCGGAAAGGAAAAACAAGAACTGTCATTAATAAATGGATTGTCTTTTTCTTTACCGGATTATGGCACGGTGCCAACTGGACATTCGTCATCTGGGGCTTGCTGAACGGCGGATTTCTGATGCTCGAGAGCTATGAGATCATTCCGGTCAGAAAAATGCAGAAACATAATTTCCTGAAAATTCTGAGTCATATTTATACCATGCTCGCAGTTGTGTTATGCTTTACGATTTTCAGAGCAGAAAATTTAAATCAGGGTCTGCATTTCTGGCGGACAATGTTCGGCTTCGGAATTGCTGACGAATATCATCAGGCAGTCGGAGCAGGCTTATTCCTGAAAGAATTTAACAGCTTGTTTATCATCACGCTGATTTTTGCTGTGCTGCTCTCTATGCCTGTAAAAAATAAGATCGCCGGTTATTGCAAATCTGAAAAAGCAAAATCCGGTTTGCAGGTGATTTCCTATCTCGGCTCGATGGGCTTGCTGTTTCTGTGCTTGCTGTATTTATCATCCGGAACTTACAGCCCGTTTATCTATCTGAATTTCTGAGGAGGCAGACATGAAAAAAATTGTATATCTGATTTATAGCATTTTGTTTTTCGCTGTCTGTGCCGTACCGGGTGCAATGCTCCTGAAACAATCCGATGATGACGGCTCTGATGAAAAGCGTCAGCTTGCGGAAATGCCGGCTTTCAGAACCGAAGAGGGAGAAGTAAATAAAAACTGGAGTTCTGAATTTCAGGCCTATGTATCAGACCATTTCGGATTCCGGAAAAATCTGGTCAGTATTGACAGTCATCTGAAAGCCGATCTGCTTCATGTTTCGGCGGAAGATGATGTCATCATCGGCAAAGACGGATGGTTATTCTATACACCGACTGTCAATGACTATCTCGGCAGAACCACTGTTTCAGAATTAGGAATGCAGAATATCCGGCATAATCTCGAAATGATGAAAGAATTTACTGAACAGCAGGGAAGTCAGTTCGTGCTTGCGATTGTGCCGAATAAAAATACAATTTATCAAAATGATATGCCGGATAATTATCAGAATCAAGGCACATCCGGAAACCTTGCTGTTCTGGAATATCTGCTTTCTGAAAGTCCTGTCCTGGAAGATTATGCTTATCTGCCGTATGTTCTCTGGAATGAAGCTCTTGCAAGAGAACCGGATATTCTGTATCATAAACTGGACACGCACTGGAATAATCTGGGGGCTTTAATCGGCTATCGTGCGATGATGAATGCTTCCGGTCTGGAGTATAATTCTTATTCTGATGCAGAAGCTCATATCGAACAGAACTGGGAGGGCGATTTGCAGAAAATGCTTTTTCCGGATTCTGATATTTTAGATGATAATTATAGTTATAATATAGATTTTAATTATACCTATCAGGGCAGATACAGAGATTCTGATGATATTACGATCAATACAGAAAATCCCTCCGGAACGGGTTCGCTTCTGATGTTCCGTGATTCGTTCGGAGCGGCTGTGATTCCATATTTTTCGCAGAATTTCCAGACGGCTCAGTATTCCAGAGCAAGGCCGAATCCCTTATATCCCATTGAAACTGCACATTTTGATCTTGTGATTCTTGAGATTGTCGAGCGAAATATCGCATGGTTACAGAAAGAAGCTCCTGTACACAGTGCTTTGAAAGCCGATTCTGTTCCGCAGACAGATGTTTCCGGTTCGGCTGAAATGTTTGCAAAACCGAACGGCTCTTCTTATCTGCAATTGTACGGCACTGCCGAACTTCCTGAAAATTTGGAAACAGCTCCGGAATATATTGTCACTCTGACAGATCAGGATCAGAATCAGCTTTCTTATCGTGCGTATAACTGCTATGAGGCAGATAAATTAGAATCTGATCAGATTCTTGACAACGGCTGGTCGTTATATATTCCGGCTGCCGATCTTGAGGAATCAGCCAATTATACAGTGTCTCTGACAATCATTCTGCCGGACAGCTGTCTTTCCTGTGAACTGGGAGAAATTCCGGAAGTATAAAAATCCGACATTTTCACTCAATTTATACACTTTTTATCTTTAAAACAGGCTATTCTGTTGAATTTCAGAATAGCCGTTGCATTTGATTTTTTTATGTGATATAATAAAAATCAGAAAGATATGCAAAAGAAAGGGTGCAGATTTATGAAAAAAACAAAACAGCTGAATATACTATTATCCGCCTTGCTGCTTGCTTCTGCAATGACAGCCTGCAATCAGAATACAACCGGTGCGGATGAAGTTCCCGAAGAAACTTCCGAAACCGTCGTCGAAACCGAAGCGGAAACTGCTCCGCCTGAGGAAGATTCGGCAGATATTCTGAAAATCGCAAAACAGGGCATGTTTTCTTCCGGCGGAATCATCACCAGTGCAATCGCCGGAGATTATGACCCTTCACAGAGCTGGAAGGATTCTTCCAGAGCCGGCAATACTTCCCATGTCGATCATGCTAACGTGTTTTATCAGATTCCTGCCGATGATAACGGCAATCCGATTGTCTATCTGCATGGCTACCGGCAGTCCCGTATGTGCTGGATGATGACCCCTGACGGACGTGAGGGATTTTCTGATCTGTTTCTGAAAAACGGGCACAGTGCTTTCTTAGTCGATCAGCCCAGACGTGGTGAAGCCGGTCTCACAACAGAGATTTCCGAAGATACCGATCTTGATATGTGGTACGGCGATCTACGGAAAAAAGATGAAGACGGTGAATATTATTACGATGAAGAAGCCGAACATCCCGAAACCGCTCAGAAATATCAGCCCGGCGATCAGGCATGGTACACATATTACAGAATCGGTGAGACATTAAACAAGCGAAATCCGAAATCGCAGTTCCCTGAAGAGGAAGAAGCTCTGAATCAGTTTCTCCGGCAGGCAACACCCAATACAGGAAATTATGATAAAGTCGTGATTTCCAAGGCTATGGGCGAAGTCATGAGTGATGTCAAGAATATGACAGGAAATAAAGCTGTTTTCATGGCTCATGGTGAAGGCTGTTCTGTTGCATGGGATTTATCCGTTGAGAATCTTTCTGCGATTGTTGCAATCGAACCGATCAGTGTGCCGAGTACCAGTTCCGTACAATATCAGAAACTGCTGGAAGCCAATATCCCGATTGTGATATATTACGGCGATTATATTGATGACGGCGATTCTGAACTTGCTTCTACGCTTTACTGGCAGGAAGTGCATGAAACTGTCACAGCCTTTGCTGAACAGTATCAGGCAGACGGCGGTGACTGTACTGTTGTTGATCTTCCGGAAGAGGGCATTATGGGCAATTCTCATTTTATGTTCCAGGAAGAAAATAATCAGGAAATAGCAGATTTAATTGAAAAATGGCTCGGAAAGCATGGACTGAATTAAAACTGAATTCTATAAAAAGCCTGACTTCTGTTTTCACAGAAATCAGGTTTCTTTTTATGCTGATTAATTCAGAACTTTCTTGACTGTCGCAATAATATTCTCACTGGATAAGCCGAATTCTTTCAGCAGATCAACAGCAGGGCCGGAATGTCCGAACTCGTCATTCACGCCGATCTTTATTACCGGAACAGGACAGCATTCTGTCACACAGTCAGCGACTGCACTTCCCAGTCCGCCGATGATACTATGTTCTTCTACAGTTACAATTTTTCCTGTTTCTTTTGCTGCCTTGCAGATCAGGTCTTTGTCAAGCGGCTTGATCGTATGAATATTGATGACTCTTGCAGAAATGCCCTCTGCTTTGAGTGCCTCTGCCGCATTGACGGCCTCTCCGACCATCAGACCGGTTGCAACAATTGTAATTTCATCCTGTTCGGATTCTCTCAGAGTGATGCCCTTGCCGAGTTCAAATTTATAATTTGCAGGGTCATTCAGAATCGGAGCAGCTAATCTGCCGAATCGCATATAAACAGGGCCGTTATGCAGAATAGCAGCTTCCACAGCGGCTTTTGCTTCGACATCATCACTCGGAACGATAACTGTCATGCCGGGAATGGTTCTCATCAAAGCAATATCTTCATTGCACTGATGTGTGGCACCGTCCTCACCGACAGAGATACCGGCATGTGTTGCACCGATCTTGACGTTCAGATGCGGATAGCCGATGGAATTTCTGACAATTTCGTAAGCTCTTCCGGCAGCGAACATTGCAAATGTACTTGCAAACGGAATCATCCCGGAGGCTGCCAGACCTGCCGCAACACCCATCATATTGGCTTCGGCAATACCGCAGTCAAAAAATCTGTCCGGATAGGCTTTCTTGAAAATGCCTGTTTTCGTTGCAGCAGCCAGATCCGCATCAAGTACGACCAGTTTCGGATATTTTTCTGCTAAATCTCTCAGAGCTTCGCCGTAGCTTTCTCTGGTAGCCTTTTTGATTACATCAGCCATAATTACGCCTCCAGTTCTGCCAGAGCTGCTTTCAGCTCATTCATAGCCTGTTCATACTGTTCTGCATTCGGAGCAGAGCCGTGCCATGACACCTGATTTTCCATGAAAGAAACACCTTTGCCCTTGACACTTTTCTGAATAATTGCAACAGGCTTTCCGGTAATCGTTTCTGCTTCCTGGAATGCCGCATCGATCTGATCAAAATCATGAGCATTTTCGATCACAATCACATGCCAGCCGAACGCTCTGAATTTTTCGTCAATCGGTTCCGGAGAGCAGACTTCTGTAATTTTGCCGTCGATCTGTAAGCCGTTATTATCAATAATTGCTGTCAGATTATCAAGCTTGTAATGAGCGGCAAACATAGCGGCTTCCCAGACCTGACCTTCTTCGATTTCGCCGTCGCCTAAGACTGTATAGACATGATAGTCTTTCTGATTGATCTTTCCGGCGAGTGCCATACCGCAGGCCGCCGAAATGCCCTGACCTAAAGAACCGCTGGACATATCCACACCCGGAATATGAATGCAGGGATGACCCTGTAACAAGGCACCGATATGGCGGAGAGATTCCAGTTCTTTCTTATCGAAATAGCCTTTTTCAGCAAGTACGGCATATAATGCCGGAGCAGTATGGCCTTTTGATAATACCAGTCTGTCACGGTTTTCGTCATCAGGATTCTGAGCATTGACATTCATCTTGTCATAATACAGATAAGTCAGCAGATCAGCAATCGAGAGAGAACCGCCCGGATGACCGGATTTTGCATGAAACGTTCCGGTCAGAACGCCCATACGGACTTGAACAGCTGTTTTCATGAGCTGTTTTTTTAAATTTGCATCCATGAGTAAACCTCCAGTTTATATTTGTTTCAATTCACGCCGTTTCCTGATGAAGTCAGCATAAAAAACGGCGTTATGTCGCTTTTTTATTATAACATACTTTATAAATTTTGTCAATTAAAAAATAGTGATAATCATAATTACGGAACATACGGAAATCCGTTGTCAAGCTCAATGTCTGGCTTTGTCGTAAACCATTTTTCGTGCATCCGGAAAATATACTCCAGAGGCAGAGTTGAGCCAGGATGTCCGCCGTCCGGAACAAGCTCACAGTTTTCCTTTCCAAGCATGGTGATAATATAATTATGTGTATCTAAAACATCATCTTTCAGCCCGATAATGGCATGTGCAAGACCGGTATGAAAGGAATTCATGAATTCAAAATTTCTGGTATAACGAAGATATTCGGCCAGAACTCCTTTATCTGTGACACCTGCTTTTGCAAAAAAGATATGCGGTGTAATGCAGGGATTAATCAGCACAGCCGGACAACCTTTCATGCTGCTGACTGCCTGAGCAAAATACCCGCCCATACTGCTTCCGACAACAGCTTCACAATGTTCGGATTGATATAATTCCGTCAGCTTGATGATCAAATTTCTGGGGGATTCTTTGTCATAATCAATCTGAGGGGAAATCACATCATAACCGCAGGCTTTCAGGGCATAATAAGAAGAATTTTCAGCTAATGCATGATAACCATGCAGATTTAAAATTTTCATAATACAATCTCCTGACTGACAATTTTAGAAATTAATTCTGAAACAGCACCTTCTTCACAGGTTCTGTCAAGAATCAGATCAGAGATGTTCCTGACAGAATCGGCGGCATTTGCCGGACATACTGCAAGATCAGCCGCTTTGAGCATTTCAATGTCATTATCATAATCACCGAAGCCGATAATTTTATAATCCTGCATACCGGGCAGTTTCCGGTATTCCTGCAAAGCTGAGCCTTTGGAATTTCCGACCGGAAGCATTTCATAGAATTTCAGTTCCGAACGGATAAAATCGACATTCTGAAAATGCTTGTCTGCGATATATTTCATAAATGCAGGCATATCATCCGGAGACATGGCAAACAGAACTTTCAGCCATATGCCTGTAATTTCTTCAATACTGCCATATTTCGGCGTAACACCGCAGATCCGGACATGCTGCTTTTCATATTCTGTATTATTGACAACCCAGGTATCTTCGGCACAGAGTACCTCCACACCGACATGAGGATTTTCTTTCAGAATTTCCGCAGTCATGGCCTTAGCTTCCTCTGGCAGAGCCTGTAAAATCTGCTTTTCTCCGGATACCGGATGATAAATCATACCGCCGTTGAAAACAATCATCGGACTTTGTAATTTCAGCATATCGGCATAACGCCGGGAAGCCTGTATTGTCCGGCCTGTTGCGATTGTAAATTTATTATCTGTTTCTGCCAGAAATTTCCAGATCAGCTGACAGTCTTCCGGTCTGGGAATTTTACTTGCCGGGAGAAGAGTACCGTCAAGATCTGAAACAATACAGATTTTTGGATTTGATTTTATCATAAACTCACATCTTTTCAAATTTTTCTAATAATTTCTGAAAATATTCCGGAGCAGGGCGTTCAAATTCGAGATATTCGCCTGTCCTCGGATGAAGAAAGCCGATTTTCCGTGCATGTAAGCACTGACCCTGAATGCCCTTGACAGCTTTTCCATAGACATCATCCCCGTAGACCGGATGACCGATATAAGATAAATGCACTCTGATCTGATGGGTTCTTCCGGTTTCAAGAATTAATTTTAAATAAGCAAAGCCGCCGTACTGTTTTAAGATTTCATAGTGTGTCACAGCAGATTTTGAATTTTTCTCTGTCACGCACATTTTTTTCCGGTCATTAGGATTTCTGCCGATCGGAGCATTGATGACTCCGGTCGGTTCCGGAAAGCTTCCGACAGCGATTGCTTCATATTCTCTGGTAAAACTATGAGCTTTGATCTGTTCGGCAAGCCCCTGATGAGCCATATCATTTTTAGCGACGATCAGTAAACCGCTTGTATTTTTATCAATCCTGTGAACAATGCCAGGCCGGATGACACCGTTGATACCGGACAGACTGCCCTTGCAGTGAAATAATAATGCATTGACAAGAGTTTCGTCATAATTTCCGGCAGCAGGGTGGACAACCATGCCTTTCGGCTTGTTGACAACTAATAAATCCTCATCTTCATAGACAATATCAAGAGGAATATCCTGCGGAATCACTTCGATTTCCTCCGGCGGCGGAATCAGAATTTCAATTTTAGCTCCGGCCTTCGGACGGAAATTTTTCGGAATCGCCTTTCCGTCAGAAGTTACATTGCCGGTTGCAATCAGTCCTTGAACCGCACATCTTGTCAGTCCGAGATCCTGACTTGCAATCCACTTGTCAAGCCGGATGGTTCCGGCATCTTCCGGAAAGATCAGTTCATGTTTTATCATCAGTATGCTCCTGTGCTTTTTCTTTCTCTTTTTCTGTGTCTTTATCTGAGAAAAACAGAATATAGATCATCAGTAAAATCGTCCCGACAGTTACAAAACAGTCAGCAAAATTAAAAACAGCGAAATTGAATAATTTCAGATCGAGGTAATCCACAACGGCACCGCTACGGAAAATTCTGTCAATCATATTGCCGAGTGCTCCGCCTAAGATCATGACCAGACTCCAGAACAGAACTTTATTTTTCTTTCCGTAGCGAACCAGCCCGTAGATACAAGCCCCCATTCCGACCGCTGTCACGATCAGCAGAAAAATCGTATGTCCGGCAAAACTGCTGAATGCCGAACCGGTGTTCTCGATATAATGCAGATGCATAATATCCAGATTTCCGATTTTCAGGAAATCCTTTTCCTGATACAGTTCAAAATTCTGTACAATCCAGTATTTGATCAGCTGATCAGCTCCGGCAATCGCCAGAATGACAAGCAAGGCCAATATCAGCAAAACGATTTCCCCTTTCTGTTCATAACAAAACGACAGGCCTGCCGTCCGGACAGACGGCAAGCTGCCGAAATTTGTATTAAAATTATGCAAAATCTTCCGGAGACGGCGGAATAAATACAGAAGTCTGCTCCGGTTTGGGTTCTGCTGCTTCCGGAATCGGAGACATGGAAAGCACTTCGTCAATCGAGAGATCAGAACTGTCCGATGACGGAGGCGGCAGCTCCTGATTTTCTTCCGGAATATTGGAAATCATTTCCAGATGGCCTTTATACATGTCGAATAAACTGCGTTTGAAATCAGCGACCAGTTTTTTGGCCTGTGCCAGAGCTTCTTTTTCTCTTGCGATTTCGGCACGGTTTTTCTCCATGGCAATTTCATGCTGACGGGTTGCCTCGTCCAGAAGCATAGCGGCTTCTTCCTTGGCTCTGTCGAGAATCTGATCTGCCTTTTCATTGGCTTCCTTGATGACTCTGTGACCCTCTTTCTGGGCACCGAGCAGAGCATCTTTCAGAGCCTCTTCATCTTTCATGTACTCACGGACTTTATCGGCAAGCACCTGAATTTTATGATTGCTGTCCTCACGTTCGTTGTCGATCTCCTGAAAAGTAGCTTCGAGCTGTCCCAGAAATTCGTCAATATCTTCCGGACGATAGCCCCAAGCGGCTTTTTCAAAGCGTTTTTCTCTGATTTCCTGTGCGGTCATCATAATACATTCACCTCTGCAATAAATTTGATTTGATTTGATTTTTTTATTATTTATTTATAAATATTTTTCAATCACAATATGCAGACGATTTTTCTTTGTCGGCATACTGATTGATTGCAAGCGGAATTTCCCATAGCCCCGGACGGAAAAGACATCGCCGGCTTTGAGAAGTCTGGAATTTTCTGTCACTTCCTGATAGTTTAACATGACAAGCTGACGGGCGATCAGTTCTGTACAGGCCTCACGGCTCAGAGGCAGAGCCACTTTCAGAACCGCATCCAGCCTCGGAGAAGAGACCGTGCCGGAGATTTCTTTTTTCTCCTGATGGAAATTTTCATCAAAAGGCAGCGTATCTGTCACTTTGACACCCGTCCGGCCGATTTTTGTGATCTGCATACCGATTTCTGCGGCTGCTCCTGTGACGAAACACTGAATTTTCCCGTCAGAAACCAGAATATCACCGATCAGGCTTCGCTGAATCTGCTGTGCCATCAGACTGCCGAGCATATCTCTGTGAGTCAGCTTGTCAGATTCCCGAAATGTAAATGTCAGACAGGTAATGGGAAAGTCACTGTCTTCCGGTTCGGCATATCCGGCATGAATGCAGAGAATGCCCCGTTCGGCTTCCGGCCAGCCGCCGAAAAAGCGATAAGACCCGGCCGACAGAACTGTTTTTGCAAGCAGATACTGTCTTTGGTCTAAAAATCCGGTAAAGCTCTGCCATGTGCTGCGTTCTGCCATATCCTGAATATGTGCCAGAAAAATTTTATCAGCATCCTGCTGTTTCTGATTCATGATAATAATTTAAATAATCACGCCGTTGTTTTCGAGTTCGGCCGCCAGATCATCACCGATAAAGCCGACATTGTAAGGCGTAATAATATATGTCAGATTGGCAACCGGCTTCAGGCTTCCGCTGATGGCATACGAAACCCCGACTAAGAAATCAATAATTCTTCTTCTGTTTTCCGGCGAGGCAGTTTCCAGATTCAGGACGACCGTCTTGCGGCTGATCAGATGATCGGCAATTGCTTTGGCATCTGTGAAGACTTCCGGCTTGACCAGTACAACCTGTAACTGTGCCGTTGCCTGAATATTGACGATATTGCCGGATTCATGTCCGGCCAGCTGTTCTTCAATACTAGGAATCGAAGGTGTTTCCGGGCTTTTATGTGCCGGTCTCTGTTCCGGCTCGTCATCGGAAGGAAAGAAAAATTCTTTCATATTATCAAAAAGTTTCATGATAGTTAAATCTCCATTCTCCGTATGTCACAAATTCAGCGGTGCATACGGACACCGTAACAGGATTTATTTCTGATAGTTTCTTGCTCCGAATAAGGCAGAGCCAACCCGCACCAGATTGGAGCCGCACCGGATCGCCTGTACATAGTCATCAGACATGCCCATAGAGAGAATCTGCATATCAGTATCGGGAAGCTGTAATGTTTTTGTTTTTTCAAACAGTTCCTGCATGGCTTGTAAAAAGCGGGTATCTTCTGTCGGCGGCGGAATTGTCATCAGGCCGCATACATGTACATGCGGCATCTGCGAAATCTGTTCCAGCAGTACGGGAAGGGACTCCGGTGTAGTACCGCTTTTGGAATCTTCGTCACCGATATTGACTTCAATCAGAATATCCTGTTTCAGATTCTGTTTTCCGGCACAGCGTTCGATTTCCTGTGCCAGGGATAATTTGTTCACTGACTGAATCATCCGGATATTGCCGATTAAATATTTGACTTTATTGCTTTGAAGTGTACCGATGAAATCTACCGGAACGCCCTGCCGATAGGCATCTTTTTTGGACTGGTATTCCTGTACCCGGTTTTCACCGAGCAGGGTAATGCCGCAGTCAATCGCACAGTTGACCAGTTCCGGATCAACGGTTTTTGTCACTGCCATGAATGCAATGTCTTCCGGTTTTCTGCCGCTTTGTACAGCAGCTTCTACAATGGCATTCTGAATGCGTGCATAATTTTCCTGTACCTGCCGGAGTTTATTCTCCATCTGCATCAATTCCTTTCGTGATAATAGAATCATAAAGAGCCAGATAGCTTTTTTCAGTTCTCTGTGCTGAGATGACATAATCCGTGCCCTCGTAGATGACATCCAGTTTCCGGAATTCCGGCTGTTCGCCGTCGAGGACATAGACACCCCTGTATTTTGTGGTCACCTGTGTAATTTTTCCGGAGTCCTCGTCTTTGACTTCTTCGGTCAGGCTTCTGAAATGCAGGGCACTTCTCGGAACACGGATTCCCTGATATTCGCCCTTGACCAGCTCGACATTTTCGGTTCTGTGCTGAACCAGATCATATGTCATTGCTTCGCAGGTAATGCCGAGAATCGTCTGACTGCCCTCGCCATTGACAGAAGTAATTTCTCCGGTGACGGTTTCCGAAGTAGAGGCGAATTTGAGTGTAAGAATATCGCCTTGCTTATATTTTTTTTCGCTGTTATCCACAACAGCGGCCAGCACCCATTGATAATCATCAATCAGTTTGCCGATTGCAGAACTGCTGACTTCTCCGGTGTTTTCCTGAATCTGTTTCAGCTGGGAGACTGTCAGGGCATTGACATCGCCAAGGGTTAATTCTGATTCATAGCCGTCTGCATAGCTGACAAAATAAGCAGCCGAATCGGCAGTGATTACATGAACAGGCTGTTCCTGTGAATTCTGCAAAGAAGCAATCTCTGCACGGATTGCCTGCATTTGTTCTGCATAGCTGCTGTCCTTGCCGGTAATCAGCTGATACGTACTGAGCAGAATCAGCATTTCTTCCCGTGTGGACTGGAGATCTGTCAGAACATGCTGTTCTCTCTGCCGCAGATAATCTTTGTAATTTTCTGTGAACAGTTCGGCAATATTAGAGGGCTGTGCAGTCTGGGTCGTTCCCGGATTGGAAATGCGTTCCAGAAGATATAATTCATTCTGGAGCGAGGCAATTTTCTGTTCAATCTCGATCTGATTTTCGGAAGAATAGACATTGGCAATCACACCGCCAGTGCCGATTCTGCCGCCGTCGGGAACTTCATAGCTGATGACACCGCTGCCGTTATAAGTAATGACTTTTTCATTGCGGATAAAAACACCCTGTACCTGTTCGGAATCCGTGCCGTCTGATAAGAGAGCCGTTTCCGTTTCGTAGTTTTGATTAAACTGCTTGATCACTACATTCACGACAGTGAGAATAATCAGCACAGCCACCATGACAAGCACAGCTGACAGCGTTTCGGAATTCATAGCAGATTATTCAGGCTTGTCCTCGCTGTCCAGAATGGACACCGGACGAGAGGGTGCAATTGTGGAAATTGCATGTTTATAGACAAGCTGCTGCTGACCTGCACAGTCAAAAATGACAACATAATTATCAAAGCCTTTCACAATGCCTTTGCACTGGAAGCCGTTGACAAGATAAGTTGTCACCATAATTTTTTCCTTGCGGGCCTGGTTCAGAAATGTATCCTGAAGATTCATTGCTTTATTCATAATTTTAATTTATCTCCTTTCAGAATAAAAAACACTTATTATTTATTATAACACAAAATTCCGGATTTGGCTATTGTTTTTTCAGCTTTTTCAGAAATTTCTTGCAGTTCATCATTTTTACTCAATATCAACCATGAAATTTGAGCATTTCGACGAAACCAGGTGAGCTGCCGCTTGGCATACCGTCGGCTTTCCTGCTGAATCATGGCGGTACAGTTCAAAAGAGAATCCTGATTTTCCAGATAGGGGATTAGCTCTTTATAGCCGATCGCTGCGGAAGCGGTTCCGATATTGCCCTGCTGATATGCCTGCCGGACTTCTTCGAGCATACCGGCTTCCAGCATTTTATAAACTCTGAGATTGATTCTGTCATATAAATCCTGACGACTCTCGTAATTCAAGCCGAGCTGAACAGCTTCATAAGGGGATTCGGCTGGAAGATTCTGTTTTTTATATTCCGTGAAAGTCTTTCCCGTGCGGAGACAGACTTCTAAAGCCCTGACAAGCCGGACGGTATTATTTACATGAATTTTCTCACAGGCTTCGGGATCGAGTGCCTGTAACTGCTGATATAATTTCTGATTGCCTTCGGAAGCTGCTTTTGCAAGGAGTTCCTGCCGGAGTGAAGAATCTTCTTCGGCTTCGGGAGCAAATTGCAGACCGTTCACAACACTGTCGATATATAATCCTGTTCCGCCGACCATGATTGGCAGTTTGCCTCTTGCAGAAATCTCCTGTATTTTCTGATTCGCAAGAACGGCATAATCTGATACAGAAAAATTCTGTGAACGGTCTATGATACTGATCAGATGATGCGGAATGCCCTGCATTTCTTCCTGTGAGGGCTTGGCGGTTGTAATGTCAAGGCCTTTATAGATCTGCATGGAATCGGCTGAAATCACTTCTCCGTCCAGTCGTCTGGCGAGTTCCACGCCGAGGGCAGTCTTGCCGGAAGCGGTAGGCCCTGCGATAATCAATAATTTTATTTTTTTATTTATCATAATTATAATTTTCTCTTGAATTGTTTTTCGAGCTGATATTTTGTCATCACAAACATGACCGGTCTGCCGTGCGGACAATGCCGGATATTCTCGTCATTGCAGACACGTTCGGCTAAAGCCTGCAATTCCTGGACGGAATTTTTATCATTTGCCCTGATTGCCGATTTACAGGCCAATTCATGAAGCGTATCATCTAAGGCATGACTCTGCGGATTGACTTTCCCGGAATACAGATTATGAGCGATCTCCTGAATAATTTCTTCCAGATTCATATCTGTAAAGAAATACGGAGCCGCAAGAGCAGTCAGACAAGGCTTTTCAGAGAAATCGAACTCGAAACCTAATCTGTTCAGTAATTCCGGATTTTCTTCCATTGCTGAAAATTCATCCAGAGTCAGGAGAATTTTACAAGGTTCTAATAATTTCTGCTGATACTGCTGACAGTTCTCATGGCGGAGCTGTTCAAAAATCACCCGTTCATGAGCGGCATGTTTATCAATCAGAATCATTTTATCATCAGACTGTGCAATAATATAATTCGCAAACAGTTCACCGATCACCTGAATATTTTCAAATAATTCCCGTTCCGGAGGGAAAACAGGGTCCTGATATTCCTGTACCGGAACAGCTTCCGGAATCTGTACGGATTCAGAGTTTGTTTCTGGTTCGGATTCAAAATCTTCCGGCTCCGGATGAATATCAATAAAATGCTTCGGAACAGTCAGCGTTTTCGGAAGAGGCTCTCTGACATGATAAGAAGGCTTAGGGTCTTCCGGTTCTTTCTGCATGTAATCTGACGGCTGAGGCAGATCAATCTGAAACGGCATATCCTGCTGATTCAGAGCCGGAAACTGTGGTTTCTGTTCCGGAATTGCCGGACGGCTCACCGGAGCAGAGGCCGGAATCAAGGGCTTCTGTGTATATTCTTCCTGTTTCGGTGTACCGCCGTACCAGTCGGCTTTCTGCGTCTGAAACTCATAGATCAGATGATTTTGTAAAAACGCATTCTTGACAGCGAAATAAATCGCATCGATTACTTTTTTTTCTTCTGAGAATCTGACTTCCGCTTTTGACGGATGAATATTGACATCCAGCGAATCCGCAGGCATATCGAGCATAAGGACACATGCCGGAAATTTTCCGGTCATCAGTAAATTATCATAGGCACTTTCCAGAGCGACAGAACAGCTTTTTGATTTGACATATCTGCCGTTGACAAAGAAATTCTGAAAACTCCGGTTATTTTTGGCATACAGAGGCCGGATGACATAGCCTGTGACAGAAATTCCGTCCTGTTCATGCTGTACTGAAATCAGATCACGGGCGAAATCTTTTCCATAGACAGCATGAATGGCTTCGATTAATTCACCTGTACCGTCAGAATGAAAATCAAGCTTGTTATCTCTGATAAACTTGAACGCAATCTCCGGATGAGAAATTGCAATTTTCTGAATAATCTGAGAAATGGCATTTCCCTCGGTGACATCTTTTTTCATGAATTTCTTTCTCGCCGGAACGTTGAAAAATAAATCTTTGATAATCAGCGTTGTACCATCCGGACAGCCGCATTCTTCGACTTCAGAACCCTCACCGCCGGAGATTTCATATTCTGAGCCGAAATCATCTTCCGGACGTTTGGTCAGGACTGTGACTCGGGAAACTGCCGAGACAGAAGCTAAGGCCTCGCCTCTGAAACCCAGTGTATGAATATTTTCGAGATCAATTTTTTCTCTGACTTTACTTGTAGCATGTCGAAGAAAAGCTTTCGGAACATCTTCGGCGGACATACCACAGCCATTATCAGCGATTCTCATAAAAGTCGTACCGCCGTTTTTGATCTCAACAGTAATTCTGGTAGCACCGGCATCGATCGAATTTTCAACAAGCTCCTTGATGACAGAAGCCGGTTTTTCGATGACTTCTCCGGCGGCGATCAGTTCTGAAACCGATTTGTCCAGTACAGTAATAACAGACATTTTTTCTCCTTTCATGCGTTTTGTATTATTTAATCAGTTTATATTTTTTTCTCATAGCAAATTCATAATGAATCAGTTCGAGACGCAGTTTTTCATATTTTTCGCCGTGTTCCTGCCATTCTTTGTCATTGCTTTCACCGCAGGTCTGACTGATAAACCATGCAAATGTAGTTTCTTCATACAAAGGCAGACAAATTACTGCTTCTGACAGGATTTCATCAATCCGGCTGTCTCCGGTACTTTCGCAGATTCCACGCTTGCCGGTGCTGATTTCTGAAAAAGTTTTTGCTGTCAGAAGTGAATCAGGCATGATGATGACCATTTCACAATATGAAGTATGATTTGAAAAATATTTTTTCACACTGCAAATCAGGATATTTTCATATTTAAGTGCCAATGTGATACTGTCTGTGGATAGTATCGGATTGCGGAAATCTTTCTGTTTTTCAAAGAATTTTACAACACGGTCAACATCAGATTCGGATAACTGAACGATTTCAAATGCTGTATCATCCATAATATTTTTTCCTCTTAATTCAGCATAGCATATAATTCTTCCAGAAATTCACGGCATTCAGAATCAGATAATTCTGCAATATTAGTTCTGCGGAGTTTTTTAGGAATTTCGTTTTCTATCTGCATATCGAAACTGAACTGATCGCTTTCCGGTTCGGGAGTATGCACAATCGGAACAGGTTTATTTTCTTCCATTTCATGAAGCAGATTTCTGGCACGATTCAGCACCTTATCCGGCAGACCTGCTAATTTTGCGACATCAATGCCATAGCTGTCATCGGTACCGCCTTCGACGATTTTTCTCAGGAATCTGATACCGTCTTTATTCTTCCGGACGGCAATGCTGTAATTTTTAATCCCGGAAAATTCCTGTTCCAGAGAAATCAGCTCATGATAATGCGTTGCAAACAGAGTCTTACAGCCGAGGTTCTTTGCATTGCAGATATATTCCGCTACGGCTCTGGCAATGCTGATGCCATCGAAAGTAGAAGTCCCTCTGCCGACTTCATCCAGAATCACAAGACTGTTTTTCGTTGCATATTTCAGGATTTCAGCGACTTCTTTCATTTCGACCATGAATGTACTTTCTCCGGCGGCGAGGTCATCCGAAGCACCGACACGGGTGAAAATTCTGTCCACTGCGGAGATCTTCGCATAATCTGCCGGAACGAAACAGCCCATCTGAGCCATCAGAACGATCAGGGCAGTCTGACGCATGTAAGTCGATTTACCGGACATGTTAGGCCCTGTAATAATCGAAAGGCGATTCTGATTGGTATCCAGATAAACATTGTTAGGGACGAAAACATCTTCCTGTAACATCTGTTCGACAACCGGATGACGGCCGTCACGGATATCAAGAATGCCGTCTATCGAGATTTCCGGCTTATGATAATTATTTTTAGAAGCTGTTTCTGCAAAAGATACAAGTACATCAATCTGAGCAATGGCCGAAGCGGTTGTCTGTACCTGTACTAATGCCTGAGCCAGATAATCACGGACTTGTGTATACAAATCCTGTTCTAACTGCAGAGCCTTGTCTTTGGCTCCGAGGAAAGCATTTTCTGCCTGTTTCAGTTCTTCTGTGATGAAGCGTTCGGAATTGACACAGGTCTGTTTCCGGATATAATAATCCGGAACTTTATCATAATACGATCTTGTGACTTCCAGACAGTAGCCGAATGTCTTATGAGCGATAATTTTCAGATTCCGGATTCCGGTTTTTTCTTTTTCCTGTTCAAGAATTTTATCAATGATAGAACTGCCGTTTGTCATGAGATTGCGATATTCATCCAGACCGGAATCAAAACCATCACGGATGACACCGCCGTCTTTCAGAGAAACAGGCGGATCGGGCATAATGGCTCTGTCGATCAGATCGGCAATCTGTTTTAAATCCGAAATATTTTTTTCTAATTTGCTTAGTAAACTGCTGTCATCAAACTGTGATAAAACATATTTCAGCTGAGGAAGTTCCTGTGCAGTCGTACACATGGCACGAAGATCACGGGGATTTGCTTTTTTATAGACAATGCGGGTCATCAGACGTTCCAGATCATAGATATTTTCAAGCGATTCTTCCAGCTGACGGGTCAGCATAGCATGTTTCATAAGAGAATCGACAGCATCCAGACGAGCCATAATTTTTGCCGGACTTCTCAGAGGGCGTTCAATCCACTGTTTCAGCATTCGTTTGCCCATAGCTGTATGGGTAGAATCAAGAATGGCCAGCAGAGAGCCTTTTTTATTTCCGGTTCGCATAGTAGAAGTCAGTTCCAGATTTCGGAGAGCATTATAATCCAGAGTCATATAAGCAGAATCTTCGCTTAATTCCAGACTGGTAAATCTGCCGACAGGCATTTTCTGCGTTTCCTGAATATAGGCAAACAGTCCGCAGACAGCAGAAATATCTGCTTCTTTGGATAAGCCCAGTTCATCAAGAGATTGTACGGAAAACTGACGGCAGACGGTTTCTTTCTGATAAGCAGGAGAAAAAGAATCATCATCCTGTAAATCACACAGACATCTGAGACGGATTTTGATAAAATTATTGACTTCTCTGAGATCCAGAAATCTGTGATTGAAAATCAGTTCTACAGGGGCATATCTGGAGAGAAGATTGATGATTTTATCCTGATGTGAGGCATCCGGAACAGAATAGAGAGAGGCTTCGCCGGTGGATAAATCTGCAAAGCACAGGGCAATTTCCTGTGTGCTGCAATAAATGCTGCATAGATAATTATTGGAAGCATCATCAAGCATATCATTTTCTATCACGGTGCCGGGTGTAACAACACGGATGACTTCCCGTTCGACAAGGCCTTTGCTGAGTGCAGGGTCAGTCATCTGCTCACAGATAGCAACTTTATAGCCTAAATCTATTAATTTCTTGAGATAAATTTCATAGCTGTGATAGGGGATTCCGGCCATAGAGGCACGTTCTGACAGACCGCAGTCACGGCCTGTCAGAGTCAGTTCCAGATCACGGGAAGCGATAATCGCATCGTCAAAGAACATTTCATAGAAATCGCCCAGACGATAGAGGACAATGCAGTCCTGATATTTTTGTTTAATATCAAAATACTGCTGCATCATGGGGGATAAATCTTCTCTTTTAATATCTTTCAGTTCCAAAAAAGAAACTCCTTTCTTGTTCATGTCTTTTTCTATATGCAGTGAAGCAGGCACCTGTACAGATTTTTTCCGGACTGAACCCGAAGAAAAATATTGAATCATCTAAGAAATACTCCTGATAATAATCAATCGTTCCGGTAGTATGATAATAAGATTCCAAAGTTGCACCGTGCCGGAATCCGTACAGATATTCATCATAGTCCACAATGCCGTTTTCCATATCAAACATAAAAAGACCGGAAAATAATATATGATCTGATGTTATGGCAGGAGTACCCTCCAGATCTATGTTATCGCTATAAATTCCGGTTCGATGTATTTCCTCCGGAGAAAGCCGTTTCCGGCTGATGAGTTCATATAAATCTACAGAATGCAGAAGTGAAAACAGCTTGTCTGTATAGACTTCCGGAGATGATCGGAATTCTTGCCGGAGCAGTTCTGTGCGGTCATGTGTCAGAGAATTGGACAGAAGAAAATATTCCAGTCTTGCCTGATTCACATTCAGTGGATTGACTGTGCCGATATGCATAAAATCCTGCATCTGGATTTTATCATAATTCCAGCCGCAGACCGGACAAACAGGCACTGTTTCCGGCTGATGAAACTCATATCTTCCGCATACAGGGCACAGTGAAAAATCATATATCCACCAATTGGGAAAATCTTCTTTTCTTAATTTTTTTGATTTCATAGAAATCAGCCGCAGCCGCCGCAGGAACTGCAATCGCCGACACAGGACAGGCTTTCCAGATTAATTTCATCCGGATTGACACCGTTTGCTGACATGGTAATAATATTATTAATCTGGCTCATGAGTTCATCCATAGCAGATTTCGTATTATTATAAATCATCATTTTCGGATTGGTCATGATTTTCTGATACGTGTCTTTGATTAAAGTATTTAATTCCTGAATGGTATCATCACTCTTGTCCGGTTTGGAGATTTCCATTTGTAATTCAACACGCTTTAAATTAAACGCATTGATCAGATTCTGAAGCTGTTCGTCTTCGTCATTGGCCTGTTTTGCGAGACAATAGGCGATATATCTGTCATCTGCCTGAATTGCCTTGCCGAGTTCTCTTGTCATTTCGATAATATCCATAAAGATACCTCCTAATAATAAAATAATAATTATAAAATATATCCGCAAACCATATTATTATGGCTTTCTGTGACTTTGACCTGAATAAATTTTCCGATCAGATCAGAAGTTCCGGCAAATTCGACAAGGATATTTTCGGAGCTTCTTCCGGTCATATTGCCGGGGCGTTTTCTGCTTTCACTGTCACACAGAACGGTCAGGGTTCTGCCGATGAAACGCTTGTTATTCTCCACGGCAATTTCACGCTGTAAAGCTAATAATCTCTGCATTCTCTGACTTTTTTCAGAATCCGGAATACTGTCCGGCATCAGAGCGGCTTTTGTTCCGGTGCGTTTCGAGTAAATAAAAGAATACATGTTATCATAACGGACTTTCTGAATAATATCCAGAGTCGCCTGAAAATCCTGTTCAGATTCGTCCGGAAAGCCGACAATCAGATCAGTTGTCAGAGAAAAATCAGGATTCTTGCTTCTGATATACTCCACCTGAGAGAGATATTTTTCTATTGTATAATTCCGGTTCATGCGTTTCAGAATCTCATTGCTTCCGGACTGGACAGGCAGATGTAAATGCTTTGCTAAATGTTCGCATTCTAATAAAACATCCATCAGTTCCGGACTGGCATCTTTCGGATGTGAAGACATGAATCTGATCCAGTATTCACCCGGAATTTTATTGATTTCTCTTAATAATTCCGGAAAGCTGACCGGATTTTCTAAATCTTTTCCGTAAGAATTGACATTCTGTCCTAAGAGCATAATTTCTTTATAGCCGTTCTGAATTAAACTCCGGACTTCCTGAATGATTTTTTCCGGCTGACGGCTTCTTTCACGGCCTCTGACATAAGGCACAATGCAGTAAGTGCAGAAATTATTACATCCGTACATAATCGGCACAGCGGCCTTGAAACTGCTTTCTCTGATCGGCTCCAGATCTTCGGGAATGTCCAGAGAAGTTTCAATATCCTGAGCATATTTCAGGCCATGCATATGGGCATAGATCATCTGTGCAAGGCGGTTCACAGCGGACGAACCAAGAACAATATCAACATAGCGATAAGATTTCTTAATTTTATCAGCAACCTGTTTCTGAGCAGTCATGCAGCCTGTGACACAGAGAATCAGAGCCGGATTTTCCTGCTTTAATTTCTTGATACTTCCCAGAGTGCCGAACACTCTGTCTTCGGCATTTTCTCTGACAGCACAGGTATTATATAAAATCAGTGAAGCCTGATTCACATCATCTGTAAAACCGTAGCCCATTTGTTTCAGAATGCCGGATAATTTTTCACCGTCAGCAACATTTAACTGACATCCGAAACTATGCAGATAGGCCAGAGGCTGTTCCGGATAGGAAGCAATCCAGTTTCTGACGGCTTCGATACAGATTTCCGGAGAGGGTAAATTTTCTAATTCTGAATTTTGCAAGGGATTCACCTCTTTTTAGTTTTGATTCTTAATTTTATTATAGCATAGTTTATATGAAAATGCAAGCGATTGATTCAATAATGTTTTTTGTCTTTGAGCCGGAGATATTCTTCAAAAACTTTCAGGCAATCTTCTCTGTCGAGTTCTTCCAGGCCGTTCCAGGGCTGAGTAAAAAATTCTTTATCCCGGAAGCCGATTTGTTCCGTATCAGAAATATTGCAGCCGTAATAGACTTTTTTAATATTTGCCCATAAGACAGCTCCCTGACACATAGGGCAGGGCTGAGCAGTAGTATATAATTCACATCCGGACAGATCATAAGAATCCAGATTTTTACAGGCATTACGAATCGCCATGATTTCGCCGTGACAGGTAGGGTCATGCTGTCTGACGACTTCGTTATGACCTCTGCCGATGATCACGCCATCTTTGACGATCACACATCCGAAAGGGCCTCCGTGTCCTGCCTGAATACCGGTTCGGGCTTCTTCGAGAGCGATTTTCATATATAAATCCATAGCAATTCTCCTTTTATGATTAGATCTATTATCATTAAAATCTGATGAGAGATTAAAAATCTGATTTCACTTTCTGAAATCTTCACAGGAACATCGCTCCGGATATAATGATAATTATTTTCTATGATACAGCGTGTATTTTTGGTATTTTTAAAAATCATTGATGTTTCGCCTCGACATACATCAGGGGAATAGCGGCTTTTAAAACTGTTTTT